>JANBVK010000012.1:399-1126 GCA_024239035.1 Patescibacteria group bacterium | reverse complement strand
AGGATACTTTAAGAAAAAAATTGAAGATGCAAAGAAGGGTGATTTCCATTCAGCACAAGAAGTTGTAAACTCTGTAATGCAAATTGTAATTGAAGAAGAATACGGAGTTCCAAGAAGAAGATTGGTAACTAAGATAAGATGAGTTCTAAAGAACAAGTAACAGAAAAAGACTGGAAGTTTTTGAAAATTACTTTGTATGTAAATATAATTTTATTTACATTAGTATTTGCATTATCATTTTTTATTCCAGATGCAGAGGCATCTTATCACGATGTTGCATTAGTAGGAGACTTTGAAGGAAAGTTTGATCACAAATCAATCTATGCAGAAGGAGATTATAGAATAAGTAGTGACAAACAGACATTTACTTTACTTGGTGATTTTGAAAAAGATGGAAGAGATATGACTTACAACATTAACTGTATAACAATTGTTGGAAAATTAGTTTTAGATAGTAAAGAAACAAAAGTGTATCTTGACTTTGATGGAAAAAAATGTGAGTATGGCTACATGTCTTTTGTGTTTGGTACATTTGAAACAACAGATTCAACAGGAAAGTTTGCAGGTGTTACAGGTGAAGGTAGAATAAACTTCTATGCTGATCATCATGCAAACAATGTCTATGGTACACTGCAAGGAACGTTCAGATTATAATGGATTCAAAAGTACAGTTCGATCTGTCAAAAAATCATCCATGTATTGTAAATGGATGTAAATTCTTGGCAGG
>JANBVK010000012.1:0-389 GCA_024239035.1 Patescibacteria group bacterium | reverse complement strand
GGAGTAACAGGTAGTGGACGAATAAATTTCTACACTAATCATTATGCAAACAATGTCTATGGCACACTACAAGGAACATTCAGATTATTATGATCTCAAAAAAGCATCCATGCATAGTAAAAGGTTGTCCTATACTTGCAGACGGTTATCAGGAATATTGTATGAAACATTTAGAAATGGTGATTAATAATGAGCATGGAAGATAATCCAGAAGGTCATCCTAAATCAGTTGTTTCTCATTCATTAGATCCTGTTGAAAGATTTCAAAGAACAATGGGATGGATAAATTTCATGAATTTATCAGACAAGTTTTTCGTTGCTGGAAATGCATTCATGGATCTAATTGGAGAAATTGATGTGTGGCTAAACGATATTAAAGACTTGAATTT
>JANBVK010000011.1 GCA_024239035.1 Patescibacteria group bacterium | reverse complement strand
TATCGCATTAGTTTGGGGCGAGTCTCTTCCATAGCTGACTTGGATTCTATTGAAAGTGTGCATATAAACATCTCGGATCCTTCTTTAAATAATTTTTATATCTATGAAAATAATGGTCTTGCGGGAGTAGATGCACTTAACTGGACATTCTTTGGTACGGCAGCAAACGGGCTTTATACATTTACTATAAAAGTGTTAATTACTGAGCCCTACATTAATCTTGCGTACCTTATTTCTGATGACTATTCTATTGCCCAGAATCTTGAAGAGAATGATACTATTATAGAGTCTCCTGAGAACGAATATACAACCACATTCTCCATACCAATAGAAGCTGGAATTGTTATGGGGCTAATAGTCATCGGAGTAATGGCATGTCTTGCTGTACTTTATCTCTATAATAAGAATGAGAGTAAGGCAAAACTCGATATTAGAAAATAATTACTTTTTTTTATCTACATTTTTTTAATCTCATTTTGATTTGTCTATTAAGCATATGTCTGAAAAATATAAGGAAAGATATAAAAAAAGCAAGTAGAACTGGTCCAAACCAAAAAAAGAAAATAAAAAAAATATTTAGAACTTAAGATACTAATGCTTTAGCAGACTTCTTGTACTTGTCAATCATTTTATCAGAGATACCATTGATTTCCGCAGCAATCTTTTTAGATTCGCAATTTAATAGGGCTTCGACATTCTCAATCCCTTGGTCCTTAAGCTTTTTAGCTGTACCTGCTCCAATACCTGCTATATTCGATATAGGGATAACTTTTCCGTTTCCGCTAGATTGTTCTTCACTCTCATCTTCTTCATAGAGTTGCTCAAGAATAAATGGTTCTGGGTTGGATTGTACCTCTTTCTCAATCTTATCTGTATCGGCAATCCCTACACTTGTTATGAAAAATTCGCAGTCATTAGGAGGTAAGTCAGGAGCATCTACAATCACGGCCCTTCTCTGGAGAGAACTATTAGCTGAAAATCCCTTTGATTTGAATTGAATCCTAAAATGACACGCATGAGCTACAATATTTCCTCCAATTGCATCATTTGACGAGAAAGAGCCAAGCATCTTAGTAGAAACCTGATTAGTAAGTAGTATAGCACAATTATATACTTCAGCAATACGAGAAATGCTATGGAGCATATTATTTATTACGCCTTGACGTCTGGCGAGCATTCCGATACCTACATATTCGGCCCGAAATAAGGCCATAAGACTATCTACAACAATAAGCCTTACATTCCTATCTCGGCAGAGTGCTTCTGTTTTATGAACCATCTGAATTTGATGATCAGAACTATATATCCTTGCCGGAAAAATATGAGAAAGAACATCGTTAGGCTTGAGACCGAATCTCTTAGCTATTCGTATAATTTTTTCCTTAGAAAATGTATTTTCTGTATCAAGATACACCACTGAACCTCCTAGACCTCCTCTCTCTTTTGGCAACTGAACTGCCACCGCAATTGTATGGGCTAAAGCTGTCTTTCCTGATTTGAATGCTCCGAAAACTTCAGTAATCTTTCCGGTATGAACACCCCCTCCTAAAATTTCGTTTAATCCTTTGGATCCAGTAACAATATACTCAGTATTTTCGTGGATTTCTGAAGCTGCTGTAAATTCTGTCATTCCTAATGCATCTCGTGCATTCCAAATTAGCTTCTTCGATGATTTATCACTTAATCCGTCAATCGCACTAACTTCTGAGATAGGGGACATTGCAAGTCCTTCCGCTGTACTAATACCATTCTGTTGTAATAGGGTGATCTGCCTGCTTGTTATTGCTTTTATTTGACTTAAATCTGTCATTGTTTTTACCTCAATTAATTTTGAATTTAACAGCTATTGGATTAATATAAAGAAAAAACAATCTTACATAATGGGTAATAAAAAAAAGCACACTAAAGCTAACTATTGGGGTATAGCTAAGAAAAAATATCGTCTCACTCCTAATCAGATAAAAATGG
>JANBVK010000010.1 GCA_024239035.1 Patescibacteria group bacterium | reverse complement strand
TGTTACCATTATCTACACCCTCTTTTACCATAGTCCAAGGATCTTCAAAGCCAGCCTTTTTCAACCTCTTTTTAAACATCCATGTAGCCATTCTATTGGTAGGCATCGGGATTCCTCGCCAAGGAATATTTCTTACTCGGGGTTTTGACTTTTTTTTTAAAGTAAAGAGTCCCCAAAACGTGAAGAAAAAGTTCATTTCGATATCCATGGCGTCACCAGTACTTCCGAGGATTACCATCATGTAAAACTTCTCAAAGTTATGATCCTTTACAATAAAGTTCATTTTCTTTACCATACTAACACCTTCTCTATGATTTTTTAATTATAAATATTAGAGTTCGTCCTTCTTCTCTGGCTTCAACCAATTTGTCTCCAGTTCTCTTTAAAAGGGCTGGAATATCTTTTTTCGCGCCTATGTCGTCTGCTAAAAGTTCGATAGTTTGTCCAGAAGTCATTGTTTTTAGTTTTCTTTTAACTAATATAACGGGCATAGGACAACTCTTTCCAATTGCATCTATTTTTAATTCTGACATGTTTTTCACCTTTCTTTGTATGCTACCAGATTTAATATTGTACTATCTGGTTCTATGTACATTCATGGATATAATTGTATTTAATTTATCTAATTTCTTGAGTTTATAAGTTATCAAAAACTCAAGTTTTTTTTTCTCTGTAACTATGAAAGATGGCATTCTCTATAAATGTGATAAAAAAGTTAGGCACCACACGAAGAAAAATTTATATAAAAGCTTCGAGCTCTAAAAATTTAGACAATTCCGCAGCCTCTGGAGAAATTTCAACAATCTTTTTGATAGTCTTTTTGGATCCCTCGTACTCGATAATTGCTAGCTCGATTTCTGAAAGATACTCAACGATATTCCAAATACTCATTTGTTTAAATTCGAGCTGTATTTTTCGGGTCAAGAGCGTTAAGAGTAATAGCCCAAGAACGCAGGTGAATAAATGCCCGCGGATGCTATCATCCGTCCAATGGAACATCGGTCTTACGGATAAGAGATGGGGGGACTTGATGTATTTAAACGCCTTTTCTACGGTGTATTGTTGCCGATATAACCACACAACATCTAGGGGGTCCATGCTGGGATGATTGGATAGAAAAAAGCTCTTCCCGAGAGTATCAAGGTGATTTTTCAGCGCTTTTTCGTTGATTTTAATCTTGTATCTGACATTCGCAACCGTACCGGAAACAGAGTAATCTACCAACTCGAGATGCTTTTTAGTCTTAAGGATACCTTGGATTTTTTTCTCAACTGCCCCAGGTTTCCTCCATTTTTTCACATTCAAACGATCTTTAAACCACTCGTGAACAGCTTCGATTTTCTTTTCCAGTTTTAGCGTGAGATTCTTTTCTTGCCATGCTTTCATTCGGGGATTATACACCACCAAAAGTCTGTCATGTGGCCCATACAATTGTCTGTCAAATTCGAGCACGCCGATCTCCTTTCCATTCGGGAGTTTTTCGAGAGAAAAATCAGCAGGTGTTAAGTCGTCAAATTCTTTTCGCGTGCTAGGACGGATTGAACAGACAAACCGAATATTGGCATCATTAATTTGCTCAAAAGCTTCTGGAGAAAGGTTTCCCTTATCAAATACAAGGCAAATCTCCTTGGGATCGATGCCCACTCGCTTTAACCTCTCAAGTAGGTGCGGAACCTGTTCTTTGAATACCTTAGCATCTTGAACATTTCCAGGATATATGTCGTGAAGTACGGGCAATCCCCCATCCTTGGTACAAAACAAGGTCAACCCAACCAAGTTGAGCGTGAAACGGTTTTCCTTGGAATGTCCATGTCTAGGAAGTTCTACTCTCTTCTTGGGGTTGATATAAGTGAAAAAGTTAGTCGGGTCGTAAAATAACGTGTTCATGGACACGTTAAACACGTCAATTAGCTTTTTATTAATACGCGTTTCGATTAGCTCGATAACTTCCGCTGTTAAGTACTTGAAGTGGTTTGTATAAGCCATAGAATCTAAATACGTGTCAATGGGCGGAAACTCCTTGAAAAGGGCGGTATGTTCAAACCAACGACGGAGTTTCGCCTTTGAAGTAGGCTTCACGCACCTGTTGATGGTTGCTAAGACAACATACTGCCCTACAGATAAGCCTTGAGCTCGCTTGCTCGTGCACTCATCGATGATCTCAATGAGCCCGAGTTCTTTAACTAATTGCAAGAGCGCAATCGGGAGTCCAAAATCAAGCGTCTTAATGCTAGGCTCGAGATCCATGAGCAATTCTGTTAATTCATTGAATTTATCTTCGGGACCAAGATATTTTTGCCAAATTCTTTTTGGTTTTCCATCAATCCTGGCACTCGCTGCGAGGTAAAGGTAGGTATTGCCTTTAATTACTTTTTTGATCAAATGAACCATGTATTATATTAGGTCATACAATTATTTAAGCTGATCGGTTATTTCATATTTCCTACAGATTTTAGCTTGATATAATGACTTGACAGTTAGGCACTACACCAATTCTGGAAGGAGCAATACTATTACATGAAATTAATTGATTACACATCAAGAGTTAAAGAAATTTTATGATTTGAAACAAAAACGAAGTAGTCTGAAATAATGTCGTCGTCATACGAGGGTATCAGAAGATTAAAATTATAAAAAAAATGTTATCTTATAAACTCAAGAAATTATATATTATATTTAGTATTCTTATTTTTCTTCTTAAATCTTATTATAGATTCATCATTTGACACTCAACAAGCTAACCATGAATATAAATTTAAAGATGATCAGATAGAATCAGCTATTACGGAATTGTGGAATTATGATACACAGTATTCTTCAGCCGAAGTGGCAATTTCGGCGGACGGATACTACATTGCATCAACAGGAAGATTTTTGGATGGTCAATTTTATTTCTTTGATAAAACAAGTAACACAACATTATGGACCTACGATGCTGGATTCGGATGGAGCTTTACAGCAGTGG
>JANBVK010000009.1 GCA_024239035.1 Patescibacteria group bacterium | reverse complement strand
TGCGATACCAATGACCTGAAGACCGTCTTTGCCATATTTTTCCTGCATCTGGAGGATATGAGGATGCACACGATGACAACCTGGGCAGATAATCTGAAAAAAGTCAAGTAGCACGACCTTACCCCGCAGTTTTTGCAGCGACGTTGCCTTACCACGCAGCCATTCGGATATTTCAATTTCGCTGGCAGAAGCACCTGTACGTGTTTCCTGGTCCAATCTTTCACGGGCAGCTTTGGATAGTTGAGAATTTGGAAATTCCGTGACGATACGCTGATAATACGCACGTGCTTCTTTTTGATTGCCCTGTTCCTGAGCTTTTTCTCCGGCATAATAGAGAATTTCCGGGAAAATTTTCCGGGTCTGATCAGCAGCCTCATGATCAGAATAAACATTCATAACCGTCTCGGCATAATCAACTGATGCAATCGGATTACCCATCGAAGCTTTGACTATGGCTAAATCAAAGTTTGCCCAGGCGCGGACATCAGTTTGTTCTTTTGGTGCATGTTCAATAATCCGTTCAAGCCAGGGCAAAGCATCCTTGAAACGTTGAAGTTCAAGACTTTTTTGAGAAAATTCCAGTGCCTGGTTCCAGTTATTGGGATCTGATTCGAGCTCTTTAAGATTTTGTTTAAGGTCAGTTATCGTCTTTACAGCAAAATCCATCATTTTGATGAAATCGTTCGAACGCATGTAACCTTCGCCGACTAAAATAATCCTGCCTTTCGAATCCAGGATAACAGTAGTAGGCAAGCCGTTGACTACATATTCTTCCGCGATCTTTTTCTCTATATCAGTATTGATCTTTACGGGAACAAAAGCATTCATCTTCCGGATCACAGTTTTATCTGTAAATGTGGTCTGGTCCATCCGCCGACAGAAACCACACCAATCAGCGTATAAATTCACAAGTACGAGTTTATTTGCTTTGCCTGCTTGTTGCAACGCAGCATCCATATTCTTGAGCCATGTAATCTGCCCTCCTAACAAAAGAGATGAGAACATACACGTAATAATTATTGCAAATGCTGCACGTATAAAAAGCTTATTCATTAGTTGAACCTATTGCATTGATAATTGAATCATCTATTTTGTCGAATCCTGACAATTCAGCAAAAGAATTGAAATACTTCTGGCCAGATTTCTCTGCCGTGCTCGTATTCGTTTCGATCCGAAGAATTGCAGCCTGGACAAGACGGCGCGCTTGACTGCTTTGGCTTTCGGCTAGTTTATGCAAAGCAGCAAATGAATCATATCCCCTCAAAACAAGTCCAGCAGCAGCGATGCCTCGAATTTCAGCACTTTCATTATCATTAGCGAGCAACTTGGTCAGTATCTCAATTACTTCTATCTGGCCGTTTCTAGCCATTAGATCAACAATCCACCGACGTCTCTGGCCTCGAGCCGTGTATAACAAAGCCTCCAGGTGGGAGCTGTCATTGCGTTTCTTACCGATATCGATGTCTTTAAGAGCATCCTTTGCCATAACCACATCTATTGAATCAGGCGAGTTTCGCACAATACTTTTCAGGAATGATTCTGCTTGGGGAGTACCAATTTGACCCAGAGCCTTCAACGCCGAAAAGCTGACGCGATTTGATCGAAAGGCCTTGGTCAAAGGTTCTATTGCCCGTGTATCGCCGATGCGTCCCAATGCCTGGCTAGCACAGACGCGAAGATCTTCATTTGATGGATGGTCCAGGGCTTTGATCAGGGCAGGTACAGCCCGCCTATCCGAGAGTATACCAAGACTTTGTGCCATTACACATGTCCGTCCAGTACCGTAATCATCAGCCATTGCCTGGATCAAAAACGGAACAGCTTGCTGGCAGCCGGTACGAGAAAGGGTTGCAGCAGCAGCCCAGCGGTTGGCAGGATTCTGAGAATCCAATTGATCGATCAGGACAGGCAAGCCACCGATTTTGGCTGTTTCATCTGACTGCCAGAGGCGCAGGCAACGGGCCATGACAGATGCTGGGCTTTGGTAGTTCCTTCGCCAGCGAAAAAACGCATCTGTTGCACCCATTGCAAAAGCCAAAAACAGCAAAAAGAGCACCTTAGATTTTTTATTATTTGCCCTACTCATGAATAGACTTTCTTGTCATAGGATCAAAGCTCGCAGAGTTTTTTAGACCGACTTCAATCGCTTTCATCAACTGCTCCGGAAAGGAAGTGAATCAATTCATGCTTGTCTAGTTTCGAAACCATTGTATAAATAAGGTTGTTTTGGCGATATGCTACAACCGAGATATCTTTAAAATGATCCACCCAATGGATTCGGCCATTATACTCAATCTGATCCATCTGTTTGAGCGAATCGCTCCTGCCAGTGAGAGCTAATAACGATATTGGTGTTCCATGCATTTCATATACGACAAATGCTGCGGGGTCTCCTTGTATTTCACATTTACGAGCCCCGATCAACTTGCAGTTTGTTCCGTTAACACTTGGTATGATCACCTCAAGATCGGTCTGTCGCATTAGCCAATCAGAAGCAGCGTTAGCGTTAGACGAGGCAAAATGTATGGGTTGGCCCTCTTGAAGAAAATGCTTAAAGTCACCGACAACAAGATTAACAAACTCGCTGTGATTTTTGGTATCACCTGCATACTGCATCACAAAATGAGATGCTATACAAACTGCAACGATGACGGCTGCACAGGCTGCTAAAAAAGTACGCCTCAACACCAAACGACGCGGCTCTACTGACGTTTTGTTCTGTCTAATGATTTGCTTGACGACATGCTTGTTGAAAGGTATTTCCGAGCCCTGTGTTTTTAATGCACAAGCCAGTTGTCCATGAATAGCCCGCTCAATTTCAACCTCACGTGCACATACGGCGCAGTGATCGATATGATGCTGGAAATCCATGCTCAAGGACGCCCCTAGTTCATTGTCAAGAAACGCAAATAAATATTCACTTGTTTCGCTACATATCATTTTCGTTCCACCTTTCCAGTTCCTTTTTTAGGCTGACAAGCAAAATCAGCTAAGCATTCTCGCAGCTTCTTCCTGGCCCGAGCCATTCGCGACATAACAGTACCCAGAGGGCAATCGAGTACCTTGGCGATTTCGATATACTTTAATCCTCCTGCCGCCGACAAGATAATCACTTCACGAAAAGCAGGGTCGATCGCATCTAACGCTGCTACGATATGGTCATCAACAAACTGCAAAAACCACTCTTCATCCATCACAGGCATTTGGCAAAGCGGTTCATTCAAATCGGAGGCAGCAATCTCAGTTAATTCGGAATGTGCAATCGGGGAAAGTTTTATTCTACGTTTATCTCTTTTCTGCCAATCCAGTACTATATTTCTCATAATTATAAACAACCACGCCCGACGATATTCTCTTTCATCTGTAGATGAAAAGCTCTTCCATGCCTTCAGAAGCGTTTCCTGAACCAGATCACTAGCATCTGCCTGGGAAACGACATACTGCCGTGCGACAATATGCAGCACTTTCCAGTGTGGTTGGATGTACCGCATGAATATGTCTGTTTGATTTTCCATTAAGTAACTTCCTTATACTATTATTATAACGAAAAAAAACGCATTTATAGTCCCCAAAAATTGACCGTTGCATAAAATTTCAGTTGCAAAACTTTTACCGTGAGGAAAGGGTGCTGCCTTAAATCTGTTTATAAAAGCATTTTCAGCTTAAAAACGAGCATACTGATGTCTTTTTGGCATCCATCTGACCAAACGCTCATAGCATATAATTTCACCATCACTTTGTGGTAGTGTTCGGCAATGTATCCGTTGAGACATAAGTTCTTGGCTCAATTTGCGTAGCTATGCAATCCCGGAAACAGTTTGGACAGATTCACCCACAGAAGTGTTATTAAAATGACGGCTATGCCAAAGACGACCCAGATACTGTTAATATGAGGATACTTTTTGCCAAACATATATCTGAAATGAAAATAGCCGACATATACCAGCCAGGAAGCCAATGACCACATTTCTTTGGGATCCCAGCCCCAATAGTCACCCCATGCTAATTTGCCCCACCAACTTCCCAGGAGCAAGCCGAGCGTCAGCAGTGGAAAGCCAAAGCAAACCATTCGATAAGAAGCCTGTTCGAAAGAAATTAGTTGTTTATGCTGATAAGTGGAACTACGGAACAGTTGGCAGAAAGCCTGAACTGCTGCTTTTGTCATGATCACGTATGAGAGCATATATACGGCGACGTGTGGAGCAAAAAGCCAACTCTGTAGGGCAGGCGGCAATTCCTGTGGTTGAGCATTGAATATAAAACCGGCAGGGACAAGCAATATTGCCGCTATAAGAGCATCTGTGGTTTCGCCGCCAACTTGAAGTGTTTTTCTGCAAAATACAGATAATGGATAAATCAACATGCCCAGAGTCAAAAAGACTTCGAAGAGATTCTGCATTGGGATGTGACGAACTTGATACCATCTATATCCGAAGGCAATGAGCGTTACTGTAAACCCAAGAAAATACAATGCTTTCGCGAGTTTAGTGAAACGCAAGAGCC
>JANBVK010000008.1 GCA_024239035.1 Patescibacteria group bacterium | reverse complement strand
TTTAAAGTCGCCCCGCTTCAGTGTGCGCGCCGACGCCCTGAATGCCCTGAACACACTGCCCCTCGATCGAGAGGTGGTCCGGGCGCTCCTGTCCGAGGTTAAAAACCATGCCTTCACCACTGCTCATCTGGCCGCGGACATCATCGGCAGGAGAAAAGTGACCGAAGGAGTGAAATCGCTGCGTAAGAATCTTCACTCCAAGGACTACTTCCTGGCCGCCAAATGCATTGCTTCTTTAGCGAGGTTGGATGACCGGGACAGCATCCCCGCCATCGAAAGCATCATTGCCAAAACGCGAAACCCTCGCCTTATCATCCACGGTGCCTGGGCTATGGAGCTTTTTCAGAACCCCGCCTCGCTCCCCATCCTGCTGCACAAACTGGAGGACAAGAGCTCACCGTTCCTCAGAGACGAGCTCATTCTGGCTATGTCCGGAATTCTTGAGATCAGCGACTGGTTCTATTCTTTCTACATCAGTTTCCTCGAAAGCAGCACTGCGGGCATTTCCCGCCTGAGAGACGAGATTGCTCTTTGCCCCAATCCTCGTGTAGACAGGCAGCGTTTATACGATTTTCTGAAACAGCTTCCACGGCGGGAGCAGACGAACTTCACCGAAAACGTCCGGGGCCTGCTGGCGGATCTGGATATTGTCCGAGGCGAGGTGAACCTATCTTCCCATCTTGCCGACGGGGCCGGGCGCCTGATTCGGCTGGACCGGTTCGCCTTTCTCCTGGCCGCCTTTATCGTACGGCAGGCCTGTCCCGGCATAACCGGGTCTCACCCCTAGTAGATTACCGGGATGCTCTTTCTACCATTCATCTTGGCCTGAAGGGGCCGGCGCGATCTCCAAGCGGAAGTGAGGAAGTAACAGTATAAGGAACCGTTAACAGACCAGCAGTAAACGAGCTAAGGAATGGGTACTATTACTCTCCGCCAAGGGGATCGGCCACTAAATACGGTATAAGAGGCCATTAGTCTTATTTTTTCTGTCTGAAATCCTTATCATCTAATAGGTTGAGAAAGGTAATACCAATCGATCCTAAAGATATCAACATCGTCGAGAATCGTAGTCGAATAGCCTTTTTTTCTCGAACAGCGCAGCCATGTTGTCTTTGACGCCCATAAGACTCAACCATGCCTATCCGGTTGTTGCCCAAAATGCACATTCAAAGCAGCATTGCGCATTACCCGGCGCCAAAATGAGTTGAGATTTGAGACATTTGGGATGGAAGAACTGAATTCATCGTTGTTGATGGGCGCGGACCACTTTGATACGGAGCAATCTTCGCCGAAGTCCCTCCTCATTTCCCAATTGGGCAACAACCGGATAGGCATAGACTCAACTTTCTTCAATTGTGTTGTTGTTATTTATTTTCCAAAGACAATCATTCCATTTAGCAGTTTCATATCCATGGCGAATAAGAAGACTTATATCTTTAGACATCATTCTATTTAATGTTGTTGGATATGTGGAGATCTCATGAATGGAATATGTGTCCAACCAGTTACTGCTAAATAATTTCGATACAGATTTAATATTCAGATCCCCATATTTCTTTATCGATGCGGTAGGATCTGATCCTAGTTGATAATATGCTCCTTTGCCAGGATTGTTTTTAATAAAGTTTACAAATGAGCGAACTCTTAAAGATCTAACTTGATCTAGCATGATGTCAATTAATCTTTTAATTCTAAACGGACTGATAGGACTTGGTATTTTTTTTCTAACTAAAGGAGTACTTGCATCGGAAACAATTATTTTTTTTAGCGCACCATTTTCTTGCTTTTTTATTTTTTGATTTCCAATATCAAATAATGGTTCAATGCCTAGATTATCATATACACCACCATCATATAAATGCATTTTTTTAAAAGGAGGATTGATATTTTCTTTTGATTCGTCTGAATCCCAGTTTTTCTGCTTTTTCCAATTGAATCCCTTAGTTTTTAATGCGAAAGGTCCAATGCCAACGGGGAACGCTGCTGATACAGACATCGCATCCGCAAGCTTAAAACTAGATATGTCTGCGTAACCGGTTTCATAGTCACCAAAATCATTTCTTTTTATTCTGAATCTTCTACCATTTTCACCGGTTGTTCCATTTATAGCCCACATCGGTGACACTGGTAGGTCTCTCATTACTGCTTTTATGTCCCACAGTGATTCAATTGTATTTGATATAATATTAGCCCGGGAAAGAATATACCTCCAATTCCAAGGTTTAAATACAAGATTTCTTAAAGCTTCTGATTGAAGAGACGCTTTAGTTAGAAGACTACAAATGGAAGGCAAAACGGTAGTAAGATATTCTTCTGAACTCGGCCATTTGTAATTATTGAAGTGAAAAACCAAACCAACAAGTAGGCTTCCCCCAGAAACAGAGGAGATGTATAACACATTCTGTAATTCATTTTCTTCGGACAACCACTTGAAAACACCAGCATGGAATACAACTGCTCTTACACCTCCACCAGATAATGCTACTCCTATACCCTCCTTTTCCGTCATTTTACCCTCTTCCGTTTATGCATATGCTCAACTCATCTTCACCTGCAATAACTATTAGGCCAGGTTTTCCTTCTTTGAACAAATTATCTGAAAGATACTTTAAAAGTGATAAATCATAATTACTTGGAATAGCAGATGAATTCCGCGGATGCGAATGCCATTCCCCTATATATTCAACTACATTAGCTGTTTTATCTGCAATTTTATTTAGCTCTACATTCGCTCCGTTTATGCCTCTAATAAAACTAGTAGGACTTGATTCACTGTCAATAGGTGCTTCTAAAATATCAACTATGTATATCCGGTTTTGTTTTTGATCAGTAAATCCCACAATTAGTCCCCCGGTTTCATTTGGCAAATTTTCTCTTCTTAATAATGCTATTTTATTATATATCACCTCATCCCATACGATTTCCCAATTTCCTATCCTACAATTCTTCACTTCATGTACAGGTATATCATAGCTATTCATGGCTCCATTATCTTCAACAACTTCATATATCCTTATTGCAGCATCGAAATAACTTTGTAAAAATCTTGTTTGCCTAGCAAGCGTAGCTGCATGCAATAAAATAAGATCTTGTGCAATTATCATGGAAGCATTTCTACATCCTGTCCCGACCCAGATTTGTCCTTGGTGACCGCTTAAGTGATTTTTCCCCCAAGTACTATTTATCATTGCTCGATAATATTGAGCCTCGAGTGAATCCAATCGTATTGTTCTATCTTTATCCTCAAGTAAAAGTACAGAGCTTTTCCCCGACGGGGTAATAAACACCGATGCAGCTCTCACCGCAAAATTACTTACAGCGATATCACGAGGAACCTCCAAAGTTGTTGTTGCATCTATAAATAGTTTTGAAGATTTCAACGCTGAATCTATTTTGCAATTTATAAAATCATTAGCTTTGCCAAAAATGGCGTTGCTATTAATATACCCGGGATGAAAATTTCCTGAAGTATACGCACTAACAGTATCAGTTTTTCTTTGTCCAATATTTTTGTCACGTGCAATATGTCGAACGATGTTGTGTGGCTTTAAATAATCATCATCTATATATGTCCATTGTCCCCATGCTTCTTTTGACCAGATATCTGCTAAGGCAGACCCAAGTGCGCCAACTCCAGCTAACACCCCTTTGAAGTTCGAGGTTTTCTCGTCTGTTTTTGACAATATTTGTGCAGATTGCCTATTTAGAGGTGACACAATTTCTATAGGTTCAATTATAATCTCTTTCCAGCTATCAATTAAATCAGTATTTCTACCTATAATTTTAACTTTATAATATCTGCCATCAGGAATTTTGGACAAAACCCCACAAGCTTCACCAAGGTTAGCGCAAGTTTTACCATTGATAAAAAATCCCTTTATTTCTTTTTTCTCGGGAATTGCATCTTTATCTCTCTTCACTTTTGCATTTAAAATTAGTAATGTACCCATATTCCCAGATGGAGATTCTATTCCATCAGATGAAATCCCACGTTTTATTTCTTCTTTCAATGCGTTATAGATTTCTGATCCCCGCTCAACAAATTGATCGTTAAGTTCACCAAGTGTTTTGGGGAATTTACTAATTGGAGCATGTAGCACCGGAGATGGAGAAATAGCAATACATTCAAATTTAATTTCTTCAGAAATGTGCTTGTCTCTCTGATTTTGTTGAAAAAAATCGCCACGAAGAATAATTAAATCTTTTTTTGGCTTGGTAGAATAATATATTTGAAATGTTTGATTTCTTTTCTGTAATTTCTCTTCAAAATCAACCGGCAATACTAGTTCTATGGGACTCTTAAAATAGAGTTGTTCAAGAGGTTGATCCTCTCTATGCAGGGTATCTCCTGCTGTCTCTTTTAGCCACCACAATATTCTTTGAAGAAATAACTGCGGAGTCCAAGTTCGTTCAATCGCAGTCCATGGTTCGAAATATATGCATAATGAAGCTGGTTCTCCATCTGGTACATGATTCTGATGTAGTGTCACTGGAAAATCTTTGCGGAGAGCTCTTACTTCATAAGGATAGGTATTATCTTTGTTATAAATTAAGGCTAAACGTTCACGGTTTTTTATTCCAACACTATTGCGGCTTGGAACTTGGTCATTGCAGCAATCTACCTCAATTGTATCGCACTTTGATCGAATAGCCAATACTTTAAAATCAGGATGGTTGCGACATGCATTATATAGAATACGAACAGGCTCAATCAATTCATAATTTCCTGAAACTGAAGATCCAAAGTTTATATAGTTCTTCACTATCCAGCCCTTGGCGCGGGCTTAGAAGTAATGATATGTGCTACTGAAATCGATCCTTTTGCTAATGTTATACCCTCATCGTCAATGCAAAATTCACTAGGCTTTGGATCTGATTCTTCTGATTCTTCCATTGTGACTAGCAACTTGCAGCCATTGTTTTTAGTCAGGTACTTTGCATAGCATTTTCTTGCTTGGATATGGGGAGGTTGTATTTGCTGCCTACTTTCTTCATCATCCTTAATTGAATTACTAGAACTAACCAAATAAGCTCCATCGTTACCAGACAATAGAAGTTCTTCTACTAGTGGCGTAGGGATTGTAATTTCTTCTCCTTTTTCATCGCTTAAAGCTTTATAGCTACAGTGATGAGGTATATTAAATAAATCCCAAGCAAGGCGATCTGTATTGTTATTGCTTTTTGTTATCGACACAATATCTTCCAATACTGAGTACTCTGAATCACCTATTGAAAGGTAATTGTATTTATTCAGACCCTTTTTAAACCTTATATTAAAAATGAGGGCACCTTCATTCCTTAGCTCTTCACCTTCATCTACATGCTTTATAAATGGAGAGTGACAAAAAAATTCAACATCGTCTTCTTCAAGAGTAAAATCTGGTACAATTTGACCAGCATCTGTAATTAGATGTTTCCGAGATTCTATAGTAAGGCCGTTATCTTTAAGCCAGTCCTTCAACCTGTCAGGTTTTGAAAAAACACGGATGCCTTTACCTTCTTTTAATCTAAACCTTGCTTCTTGTCGCCAGATTATAAATTCAGAGCTTTGTTCATCAGTTGTAGCTGTTTCTAATATCATCGATGCAGGTACCCACAAAGTATCAATTCTTATTCGATTATCATCTTGATATTTATCAGCATGCAAGAGTTCGAAAAATTCTGTACTATTTTCAATATGATCTTTATCTGAATGTGTAAAAGCAACTACATCAAATGCCGACCGGTTAGAATCTTTTAATTCATTACTTAGCCGATTCTTTAAATTAATTTCTGGCCCTTCCTCTTCCTCTGTTTTTTTTATGTGCCTGAAATCGAAGAGAATACGTTTTCCGTTTTCAAGTATTATCTGACTTGTATCTCCATTTCCAACCGGGTAAAAAAGTATTCTATGTGCCATTTTTATCTCCTCCACTATCAGTAATATGGTCTATTTTGTATGAATACATGACATCATCAATATATTCAGACTTTAGAAATCCCATGAATATCCCTCCCGTTTTAGGATGATATTGGATAAAAAATAATACTAAAAGTAGAACGAGTCAAATTTGTTCTTGAATTTGTTCTACAAGGATTGTATGATTCTTATATGAAGGCGTTACACGAAAAACAGGAAAAGCTGCTTGGGATTCTTAAGAAGAATTTTGGTGATCCGTTAACCATACGAGACTTACAAGCGCTATTAGAGGTGTCATCAACGAGTGTTGTTTACCACCATCTAATACAACTTGAGAAGAAGGGCTATTTAAAAAGAAATCCTTATAATCCCCAGGACTTTCAGATTATTGCGGATGAGCCAGAAAAACAGGTGACATTCCTAAACTTATATGGCCAAGGCGCTTGTAATCCAAAGGGTTCTATTTTAGATGATAAACCGATTGATCGAATAGCGATTTCATCAAGAATGATAAGTTTTCCTGTGGATCAAGCATATATACTCCGTGCAAAAGGTGATTCTATGGCTCCTAAAATCAATGACGGAGATTTAGTTATGGTTCAGAAAGCTAATTCTGCGACTTCCGGGGATATCGTTGTATGTGTGAACAATTCCGAAGTCCTGATTAAGAAAATAATCTATGAAGGAAAGCAGGTAATATTAGAATCCATAAACAACTCCTACAGTCCGTTTCTCGCCAATATAGAGGAATTTCATATTGAAGGGAAAGCTAGAGGGGTCATTTCATACATGTGATTTGTCTTGAAAATGCCTATTTCATTGATTTGAGCTATGGTGTTCAGTTTGGCATCTTTAGTGGTTTTAAACTTCTTAAGCAATTCGGACATCGAATAGGTTTTTCAGGCAGTCGTTCAAGCGGCCAATTGCAGTGAGGGCAACGTGCTTCCGCTCTCAGTTTTAGCTCAAGTTTAGGTTCTGGGATATGGGACAATCTTATAATTCTTTTTCCTCCTGTCTAATAGGAAATACAGAGGATATTGAACTGGTGCTTTTAAATTCATTAACGAAACTCAATAAGCAGAAAGAAGCCGGAGATACGCTGCTGTCCGTCGAATCAAAATCTATCATTTTTGTTAAACTGTTCAACTGAGAAATACAATCTGAATCGTATAGGAAATGAAAAAAAATCTATGTTGAAGGAGAACTGTAATGCTTTATTCAATTAGCGGCGATGCACAAATGAGACAGATTATTTCAATTCCGAGGAGACGCCAGCGGTTTTTCACTGAAAAAATGGAAAATATGACTCCTGAAGATTATCAGCGGATTAGAGATACGCTTTCCGGTCATTTTGAAGATAAAGAAGTAGATTGTTCAAGTTTCGTTCCGGGATCTGTTTGGACTGATACCCCGTATGAACCTATCTACTGGGCTTGCGATGAAAACATAGAGGATGCAGGCTATTTATTTGGATTAATCTTATGGCAATTCATGATAGATCATGAAGATTCATGGGCTTTCACGTCTGCGGAAGATAGTTTTCCTGACCGCAACATTAAAGGAAAGGTGTATTTCCGCATAGATCAGCCAGAGTAAGCAATTTAAAAAACCACATCCTGTATGTGGCGTCCCTCAAGTGATTAAGATGCCTTTTGGATTATCAACTGGAACGGATAGATTTGGATAAAACATGATAAACAATTATCCCTCTGTCAGGCAATAACAAACGAAGAATCTAAAGGATTATCATAAATGCGCACCTGTCAAGTTATGGATGCCAATCATGTGGGATCTCAAAACCTAATTCTATTGTTATTTTATTAATCTCTTGAATAGGCAGTGCTGGTTGTTGAGTTAGAAACATAGGCCAGATTTTTGGGCCATTCCAATCGCAACCTAAAACCATATTTACGAACAGGTGCGCCCAATCGACTTGTGGTGGATTAGGCCAATGTGCTAGATCCTGCCAGAATTGTTCTTTTTGCTCATTCAGAAGTGAATTGTAGAATGAGCTTTGACTTTCAAACGTTGTTATGAAATGTGGCCGATATGGTTGTCGTGCTCTCATTACCTGCCAGCGAAATGTTGCGAATAGACAACGTGCGTTAAGAAGATCCGCTTCCATTATTTCTAGACCAATCAAAGCATATGTTGATAGGTATTTTCGAAATCGGAGTTCTTCTCCGCCATATTCTTGAGATATCGAAACGGTATGAGCTCTCGCCATTGGTTCAACTTTTTCAAGCTTATGTTGCATGGCGAATCGATTCACCACCTCGTTTGTTTGGTCGGGGCGAGAAGTAAAATAGGATAATCTTACAGAATCGAACTCTCCTGCAACATTGATGTAGAATCCCGTAACGCTCGTTAGCCATTCTTGGCTATCGAGTAAAGGACGAATTACATCAAGAGAGCGATAGTATCCATTAAATCGTCCACCATTCGGTGCCTTTATTAAATATCTACCAAAAAGGTCCTTCTCTGTTAGTCTATCAAGGCTTATTTTCACCAACCTGCACCTTTCTTTGTTATAGGTTTCCCATTTGGCTTGGTCGTCCTATCTGGGAATAATGCACGTAGCACAGTATCCGTGATGGATGCCGCTTCCACCAATATTGGAACAAGACGCAGGCTTACAAAGGACGCCATCCGTTTCTTGTCCGCCAATGGCATTACATCTGTAATAATGCCCAGTCTGTTTTCAAGATTTGAGTACCATTCGAACAGCTGAACAACATCTGTGTTTGATAAAGGAGCAACATCAAAGATCTCCTATACGCTTTTCAACAGAACTTTGTCGAGCATATTTCTAGTAAATACAACAATTTTCACGTTAATAACTAGACCCTTCTCGAAAAGCTAAAATATTTGCCAAATTTAGCAAATTCTAAGGCTAAGCGCCGGTGGACTTAGATATTCAGTCACAGTTCTTATTCTCCCCGGTGCGTTAGATAAATATTTTTTTCTCAATTTTGCTTTTTTTATAAATTTAGACATGCCTCGCCCTAAAAAATACTTTTTATTTTTTTTATGATTTATTAAGCAGCGTTCTTATTTTTTTTCTTTGCCCGTTGCCTTAAAGCAATCGCCCTACAAAAATTATATACAATAACTTTCTCAAGCAATTCAGCACGTACTTCCTCAATGCCTCGACGTCGT
>JANBVK010000007.1 GCA_024239035.1 Patescibacteria group bacterium | reverse complement strand
GACCTGTCTCGTCATAGCCGGTTTCTTCGTAGCCTACGGCGAAGTAGAATGGCGAAGGAGGAAAGCGCCGACCCAGACGAAGCAATTAACAATATCCCTCAGCTAAACACGCCAAACCTCGCAAAACCAAGCCAACCCAGACTCAGGACCAGCTACCCAAAAAAAACCTACCCCTACCCATATCTGATAACTAAAAGCCTAACTCCGTATCAGAAAAATAAGTTCCGCGATGTCTCCCAGAGACATTTTAGCTATACATATACTATAGGTCCTGCGTATTCACTTTACACGCATAATCCCACAAGGAATGGACCAGGAATTGAGTACGGGCCACAGACGCAGGCGCCGCAAAGAAATTCACTTCAGATCAACTAATGACTATCACAAACCAGGGTAAGATCGGCATGATACTCTTGAAGAGATTTCACAATATCCTCTTTACCTTGTCTTGCAGCGATGCCTTTGGCCGTAGCCGCCGCCGCAGTAGCTGTCGTTATATACGGGATCTTATACTTGATAGCAGCTTTTCTAATGTAAGAATCGTCGTATTGACTTCGCTTGCCTATGGGGGTGTTTACTATCAATTGGATCTCATCGTTTTTAATCGCATCAACAATATTCGGCCTGCCCTCATGCACCTTAAGAATGTGCTCTGCATTTATACCATTTGCAGTTAAATGCTTGTATGTCCCTTCTGTTGCCAGGATATTAAAACCAATCTCACTGAAGACTTTGGCTGTATCTAAAATTGATGTTTTGTCCGCCTCGGCCACTGTTATCAAAACGGTACCCTCTGAAGGCAAAGCAAGTTTTGTTGCTTCCTGAGCCTTAAAGAAAGCCATACCGAACGAATCCGCCATTCCCAACACTTCGCCCGTTGAACGCATTTCAGGACCGAGCAGGGGGTCAACTTCCTGAAACATATTAAATGGGAACACTGCTTCTTTAACGCCGAAATGAGGAACCGTTACATGCTTTAGGTCCAAATCAGCGAGTTTCTTGCCGAGCATAATCTGTGTCGCTATCCTCGCCATTGATATCCCGCAAACCTTTGAGACCAGCGGAACGGTTCTCGACGCTCGCGGATTAGCTTCCAAAACATAAACAATATCTTCGGCGATTGCGTACTGCATATTCATCAGACCGACAACATTCATCTCGACGGCAATTTTGCGGGTGTACTCGCAAATCGTATCGATATGTTTTTGCGGGATTGATACCGGAGGAATAACACAGGCCGAATCACCGGAGTGTACGCCGGCAAGTTCGATGTGTTCCATAACCGCCGGAACAAAGGCATCGGTTCCATCGGCGATGGCATCGGCTTCTGCTTCGATCGCATTAACGAGAAACTTATCTATCAGGATCGGTCTTTCCGGAGTTATTTCCACAGCGGCAGCTACATACTCACGCAGCATATCTTCATCGTGAACAACTTCCATCCCGCGACCGCCAAGAACATACGAAGGACGAACCATCAGCGGATAATCGATCCGCTTGGCGATTTCCAGTGCCTGATCAAGATTGCTGGCCATACCAGATTCGGACATTGGGATATTGAGTCTTTCCATCATCTCACGGAATCGATCACGGTCTTCGGCCAAATCAATTGTCTCTGGAGAGGTTCCTATTATCGTAACGCCGGCTTCTTCGAGTTGTCGTGCAATATTTAACGGTGTTTGCCCGCCAAACTGAGCAATAACACCTTCGGGTTTTTCCTTTTCGTAAATACTCAATACATCTTCTACCGTCAGCGGCTCGAAATACAGCTTATCAGATGTATCGTAGTCAGTAGAAACTGTCTCAGGGTTACAGTTGACCATTATCGTTTCCATTCCCTCATCACGCAACGTGAAAGCGGCATGTACACAGCAATAGTCGAATTCGATACCCTGTCCGATCCTGTTAGGACCACCGCCAAGGATCATGATCTTACGATTTTTAGTCACCCCGACCTTATCCGGCGCATTGTACGTCGAGAAATAATAAGCTGCGTCTTCCACGCCGCTGACCGCCACCGGCTCCCAACCTTCAACAACACCAAGCTTTGTCCTATGCTTGCGAATTTTATCTTCGCTGACTCCGAGAATCTGTGAAAGGTACCGGTCGGCAAAACCGTCTTTTTTCGCTTCAGTTAAGAGGTCATCAGGAATTGATTTACCTTTATATTTCAACAGTTTTTCTTCAAGCTCTACCAATTCGACCATTTGCTCGATAAACCACGCTTTAATGTGCGTTCGTTCATGCAATATTTCGACAGTTGCTCCCTTGCGAATCGCCTCATACATAATAAACTGGCGCTCACTGGTAGCTGTGCTAACCAATATCATCAACTCATCAAGCGACAGTTCGTTAAAGTTTTTCGCAAAGCCAAGTCCATATCTGCCGTTTTCCAAAGAACGAATCGCTTTAAGGAAGGCTTCCTTATAGTTTTTACCGATACTCATCACTTCACCGACAGCCCGCATTTGCGTCCCGAGTTTATCTTCAGAACCTTTGAATTTTTCAAATGCCCATCGCGCGAACTTAACCACAACATAATCGCCGGAAGGAGTATACTTTTCGAGCGTACCGTCCCGCCAGTAAGGGATCTCATCGAGTGTAAGACCGGCCGCCAACAGTGAGGACACCATCGCAATAGGAAATCCCGTGGCCTTTGACGCCAGAGCAGATGATCGTGATGTCCGCGGATTGATCTCAATTATTACAACGCGCCCGGTTTCCGGATCGTGAGCAAACTGTGTATTGGTCCCACCGATAATCCCGATCGCATCGACGATATCGTAAGAGTATTTCTGAAGTTTTTCCTGCAATTCTTTGCTTATAGTCAACATCGGAGCAGTGCAATACGAATCCCCCGTATGTACTCCCATAGCATCGACATTTTCGATGAAACAGACGGTTATTTTTTGCCCCTTCGTATCCCTGACCACTTCCAGTTCCAACTCTTCCCATCCCAGGACGGATTCTTCTACCAGGATTTGGCTGACCATACTTGCCGAGATTCCTCTCGCGGCAATAGTTCTTAACTCATCAACGTTATAGCACAGACCACCACCGGTTCCTCCCATAGTGTAGGCCGGACGAATTACAATAGGATAACCAAGATCTTTTGCAATTTCCTCCGCTTCTTCAACACTGTAAGCAGGCTCACTTTTAGGCATTTCAATACCCAGGCCAGCCATGGTCTTTTTGAACTCTATCCGGTCTTCACCGCGTTCGATAGCATCGATCTGTATCCCTATTACCTTTACACCATATTTCTCCAGCACACCCGCTTTGTGCAATTCTGAAGACAGATTCAGCCCCGTTTGACCCCCAAGATTCGGCAAAAGAGCATCAGGCCGTTCCTTTTCAATGATCTTTGTCATAGTTTTCAAATTTAATGGCTCAATATAGGTTACATCTGCCATCTCTGGGTCTGTCATGATCGTAGCCGGGTTTGAATTCACCAGAACTATCTCATATCCCAAACTGCGAAGCGCCTTACACGCTTGAGTACCCGAATAGTCAAATTCACAAGCTTGACCAATAATAATCGGACCTGAACCAATAATCATTACTTTGTGGATGTCTTTGCGTTTCGGCATAGTGAACTCTCCTGGTATATAATTTTTTAATGGAATAGATTTGTAGACGCAGGCAGATTAAACTATAAGACAGACATGTTGTCAAACATAATTTACAAAAGCGATTCTAAAGGCTATAATCAGAGAAGATTGGGCTGCTTAGCTCTTGTAATATCAATAACTTATGTCTTATAGAAAAAATATAATCCACGTCGACATGGACGCGTTTTTTGCCTCCGTCGAGGTTCTTGACTACCCCGACCTCGCCGGAAAACCCCTCGTCGTCGGAGGCACCCCCGAAGGTCGCGGCGGCGTCGCAGCCGCTTCCTACCAAGCCCGCAAATTCGGCATATTTTCGGCAATGCCAATGTCAACCGCTCTGAAAAAATGCCCCAACCTCATTGTCCGCCCAAACAGAATGTCACGCTACGCCGAAGTATCCGACCAGATAATGTCGATCTTCGCCCGATACACCGACCTCATCGAACCCATCTCACTAGACGAAGCATTCCTCGACGTAACCGGCTCCATAGCCCTCTACAAATCCGCTGAAAACATCGGCACCGCGATCAAGCAAGCCATCAAAGAAGAACTAAACCTCATAGCCTCAATCGGCATCGCGCCCAACAAATTCCTCGCCAAACTAGCCTCCGACCTCGAAAAACCGGACGGCTTTACAATAATAACAGAGCAAAACGCCCAACAGATACTCGACCCCTTACCAGTATCAAAAATCTTCGGAGTAGGCAAGGTCCTCGCCCAAAAACTAAAAACCCACGAAATACAAACCATAGCCCAGCTAAGACAAACTCCCCCAGGGCGATTGCGACCGCTGGCAGGTTCATTCACTGAAACTCTCCTCGATCTCGCAAACGCAAAAGGCAACCGCCCCGTAACTCTCCCAGCCAACCCGAAAAGTATTTCCCAGGAATACACTTTCGCCAAAGACACAGCCGACACTGAAGTATTACTTTCGGCCATAATGCAGCAGACAGAAAAAGTAGCCGCCCGCCTCCGAGCCAAAGACTTAAAAGCCAAAACAATAACCCTGAAACTGCGTTACGCAAACTTCAAAACAATAACAAGAAGCCAATCCTTGCCCGCCCCAACCAGCACAACAAAAACTCTCGCAAGCGCCGCCGAATCGATCTTCAACAAATGGAAAAACAAATCCCTCTCTCCATTGCGCCTGATAGGTTTCGCAGCCTCGAACCTCACAGAACAAAGCAAGGGCCAACTAAGCTTATTCACAAACCCAAAACAAAAAAAGCAAACAACGATAGACACAACGCTGGACAATATAAACAAAAAGTACGGACAAAACACAATAAAAAGAACACACTAAAAAACCCAATAATCGACAATTCCAGAAAAAAACGATTGCCGCAGGCAATCATCCGCTTCACTTAGCCCTCGAACCCTGCGTTCGGGGGTCCAAACCAATACGACAAAAAAAGACGATTCACAAAACAGAAAATAAATACGCCCATCCCTGTCATTCCCGCGCAAGGCGCCAGCCCTGACATCGCAATTGTCAATGTCCCTCTACCCAACAGAAACCACAAAACAGAAAATTGTCAATCGAAGCGCTGCCTGACACCTTTTAATTCTCTTTTAGTTATCCGGGAACCTTTAGTTCTCCGTCGATTGTATTGTTATCTGAATTTCTTCTGACTTCTTTGAGATATCCAAATCGAAAACACATATACCATGAGGGGAAAATGAAAATTGATACGATGATTGTGACAACAGTGATTAGAAGAGGCGTGTCAGAAGGGTCTGCATACACAAATAATTCATAGTACCACGCAAACAGTTCGAACAGGACCAGGGCTATTGGGAACAGTTTCCACAAGGCACGTAGCTTCTCAGGGCGATAACGAATGATGTACAGCAAGATGCAAACGGCTGTAGTACTGCGAATAATTAGATCTAAGGCGGCAAACCATAGCGGAAATTCTGGGGCAGAATTGTCAGACATCGCTGCTGCGTTAATGACCAGATAAAGAAGCAGGTATAGAATGCTAAGAATACGTTTCATTATTTCCTCTCATCGAACAATATTTATATGGTTTCTTCGTGTCAACTAAAAAGCTCCTGACCCCTTAATTTCCTCAATCAATAAATAATTTATTTTCATTCCTACCACCTAAAACGCTATATGGATAATCAGCAGTATCAATATTTTGACCTATGCATAACGCACCTAGTACTTCACCTACGTCATTGTCAGGGGATAGGCTTTCAGCCATTAAATCATTTCTTAACTCTTTGTCAGTTGTATTATAAGGAAAGCCAATAATAAGATGGGACCTTTTTTTACATCCTGACAAGAAGATTATCCAAGTGTGCCTATGCGGTGCCTTCCCCCTCTTTATAAGTTTTTTGAGTCCTTTGAAACGTAATTCAAACTCTTTCTGCTGGTCAATTGTGGTACTAAGTAAAATATAAGAATTCGTCACCCAATTCCTTTTTTTTCGTTTATTAATGTAACCCAGCATGTCTTCCCACCATTTGGTCATTGCGAGCTTTGGCTTTTCTAAGATTTTTCCATCACCTTTAGCTATAAAGTATGGATCAAGTTCTTTCGACTTGAGACTTATATTCATAGAGATGCCTTTTTTGAATTCAGTGTCACCTATGTTAAAACCATTGTCTAAATAGAAAGCCAAGAGGCTAATTTCATCACCCGTGTAATTTACATTATATTCAAATTCTCTTCTCCTAGATAAATAGTGTACCCTGCTTGCCTCTAATGATAGAGTATCCATGACAATCTCGAAATCAGTCAAACACATTGAAGGTGCCAGTTCATTAATTTTTTTGTCGACCATGCCTGCATCTATTAAATTTTTAAGGTTACTAACGATGCCTCCCATTTGTTCTAAAGTTATGCTTAATGGTATATAATAATCAATCAAAGAACTATCTATCTCATTTACAACACCTCGTATAGTGCTAAACTTATGCAATCGTTTATTGCTTTTTAAAAAATCTATGAATCTATTTGCTTGAAGGGCAGGTTCAATAACTAGCTTTGTTAGATTTTCCTTTAGACTTTTAGGGGCACCCCTTCTCGCGGCAGGTGACATTAAGCCTGATTTAGACTCAATTATTATAGCGAAATTATCCAACACAACACATAAATCATTCTCATAGGCTTTGTCGTCATTCGGATTACCCCAACAACTACCTCTGAATATAGAAGCGGTTGGGAAATATTTCATACATAAACGCTCAACTTCTTTCTCAAGATATTTAGATTTTAGTTCGTCTGTGTATTCTTTTTTCCATACAGCGTCTTCGAATATGATTTCTTCCAATAGAGAAATCGATATATGCGGCAACATACCAATGGCAGAAGAAAAATATACAGAATCATCAGTCTTTATGAAAGGCTTATGATGTACAGGGTTGTCCATGATTATATATTCTTTATTTTGATTTTTTAAATCACCAAAACAAAACGACCATTTATCAAGTAAATATTGTAATTTCTTAGTCTTTGTCCTGTCGCCATAAGCATCTGCAATGTCATTTAATGTAAAAGTGTATATGTCTTGTAGTTTTAAATCTGAATGACAGATTAACATTAGTTTAAGTTTTTTGATATCTTTGTTAGCTAACTCCCACATCGTATCTAAATCTTTCCCTTTGATTGGAACGTTTTCAGGAAAAGCGATGTTGTATGAAGCTATAATCTCGGGAAGTGTTTTCTTTTTGAAGAAGGTTTTAGTTTTATTTAAATGTGTATTTAATTTATCTTCCACTAAGGAGCATAATTGAAAAAGCATTCTTATTATTTTGTCTGATTCTAAACCATACTTATTAAAAAATCTGTCTCTTACTAATCTTGCTAAGTCTGTAGCCACTCTTTCCATCTGGTAGAAATATGCCCAGTTTCTAACCGCTGTTGTGGCTGCCATCATACTAAAACGTAATTCTTGCTTATGAATGTCAGTGTCTTCTTCAATTTCACCTACCATATCAAAAAGCCTTACTTGCATCGTATCGCCGATTTCTTTCATTTCATCCATAAATTGATTTTGTTTTTCAAGTAATGGCTGAGCAGAATCGCATCGTTCATTAATAAGCGCAAAAGCTTGTAATATCTCTAGGTAATGACAAAAGAATTCTTGTTCCCCCAAAGCCTCCCGATCAATACCTTCAGGGCAAGAAAGGAAATAAACTGCACAAAAAGATAATAAGTACAATGGATCGTATTCTTCAAACCACCGTTCTAATAGTGGATACTTCATATCAAAGCACTCTTTGGCATCCTTAACATATTTCTTAAATATCTCTTTTCTTTTTGATTGAGATAAGTCATCAGGAAATGGATCTGGTAGTTCAAACATTTTCATTTTGACTGGAGCCCAAGGCGTTTGCTTCTCATTCGCTCTATGCTTACGGTGCTTAGAATAATTAGCTTTCTGTTGCTTTCTAATCTTCCTTTTTTGTTTTTTAGAAGGTTTTTTTCTTGTCATAAGAATACAATCAAGGAAAATTAAAGAGAAAATTTAAGGGGTCCGGTACATTTTTATGTGAATACATTCACAAGCCCAATTTTAAAATCACCTCATTTTCAAAATCAGCATCGGCGTAGCCGATTCCACCATTAGACATTCTGTGTGCTGAGCGAAGCGAAGTCCGCCTTTGGCGGATTAAACATTATTCATTAAACATTCTTTTGCTTTTAATCTTTTCTTTGCGTCTTTGCGTCTCTGCGCGAAATATTTTTTAATCTTTTGCTTTTATGCTTTTTCTTTTAACTTCTCTCTGCGTCTCTGCGTCTGTTATGAGGCCATCCTTCAAGTACAAAATAACTTTTTTTATTTTTTTCTTACATTTCCACAGACATACCTTCCATGTAAAGGTTTTTTCGCTCGTTCTGTTATTCGTGCTCAATTGCACATGTTAATTTTTCGTTATAAATCACAATGCAGTCACAATCTTTGAACGTGCTCATGGCACAAGACGCAGGCGTGATCTGCAATTGATATTGAGCTTAACCTTTTTATCAGGCCCCCACAAGAATCTGGCTTCGGTTGGGGGGCGTTTGAAAAGAATTTAATAGCCTGGCCGAAGGCCAAAACTTCTTTTTTTTTTACCTTTCATTATTATGACGACATTTCGCCTTATTTTCATCATACGGCTGATCGTTCATCAGCATCGCCCACAAATGCCCGGACATCTTACGTGCCATCGCAACAATAGCTTTTTGTCTGATACCGCCGCAGTTTTCGCAAATACGATAAAAACACTTTTTAGCTTCGATGTCAGTACGAACCCAACTCCACGCTGCCTGAACCAGGTTATTTCGCAAACGCCCGTTAGCAGCTTTATTAATTGAACCGCTATTGCTTCTTTCGCCGCTCTGACTGACACGAGGGCTTAGCCCGAGATATTTATACAACTGCCTGGTCGAGCCGAAATCCTTGTAATGAAACAACTCTGTCGCAAACTGGCAGGCAACTACAGGACCGACGCCGGGATGAGTTTTAAGTAGGTCCATCCGACGACCAAGCACCCCTTTGTCAAGATTGCCAGCAAGCACCTTATT
>JANBVK010000006.1:1786-9550 GCA_024239035.1 Patescibacteria group bacterium | reverse complement strand
AAACAGTATTAGGAAGCAGCCTCTCTTTAAATAATTTCCTATAGCATCAAAGGCGATGCCGAAACACTGCGTGTTTCGAATATCTCTCCCTTGTAAGTGCCCTACTTCACAATACGTTTAAATACTTTAAATGCTTTGACCTTGCGTCAAGCAAGTCTCTGTACGCAAGGTCTATAGTAATTCTAAAGGCACTTTATAATTGATTTGTGAAGTAAAAGGCCTTACAGGCCAAGAAAGACATAAAACTCCTTCGTCTTAATGACTCAGTCGCATTTTAAGTCTTTCTTTGATTGATGGCAGTACAAAAGATTTATCAATCCCCGCGTGTTTGGTGTATTACGCGGGTCTATGTAAATCTTTTGACTTGTAAAGCTCGCTCAGTCCTTCGCTCGCTTCGCTCGGGGAAATAAGATGTATGTAATGTATGTAATGTATGTAGTATATATTGTTAGTTAGCGGTTATTGAGTTTTTTGTGTTTTTGTTTGGTAGGACAACACACAGAGAATTTATATATATAATATATTTTAAAATCCCATGGACTACGACTTAACAAAACCCTGGCTAACCCTGGACCCCTGGCAAAAAGACCTGGTTAAATCAAAGGGTAATGTTATTGTCATAAGCGGAAGACAGAACGGCAAGTCAACAGGCACATCTATCCTGGCAGGAGACACAGCAATAAATATCCCAAACTCATTCATCCTAATAGGAGCCTATGTTATAGACCAAGCCCAATTAATTTTCAGAAAAATCCATGAATATATAGAAGCCAAAGCCAAAAGCAAAATCAAGGGAACAGTAAGAATTAATTACATGGAACTGAAGAATGGCAGCAAAATCCTCTGCCGGCCAATAGGAGACACTGGAGCAGGCATGAGGGGCTATTCAGCAACCATGTTAATAATAGACGAGGCAGCTTTTGTCCCGGATAGAGCATGGGAAGCCATCGAACCGGTAATATCAGTAACAAAAGGCAGGACAATACTATTATCAACACCGCAGGGTAAAAGAGGTTTCTTCTGGAAAGCCAGTAAAAATGAAAGCTATATGAGAATGCAAATATCAGCCCGTGATTGCCCCCGCCACACAAAAGCATTCTTAGACAGAAAACAAGCAGAAATGTCACCTGTAGCCTTCGCGACAGAATATCTCGGAGAATTCATAGATGACTACAACAGAAAATTCAGTGAAGAATGGGTGAAAAAGGTATGCACAATAAACAAGGAAGAAGTTATCTTCTCAAAAAATAATCAGTTTTTAGGAATAGATGTAGCAGGCGCTGGTCCTGATGATACAACATTCGAAGGTTTTGATGCCAACAATACCCAAAGAATCTCTCAGACGCTGAATATCTATTCAAACACAATAGAAGGACCGAAAATCGAACGCCAGATTGAAAACCTGAAAGCCAGATTCAACTACAACCGCCGCTCTATAGGATTCGACTCAGGAGGCCTAGGCAGTGGAACTTTCAGCTACATGCTGGAGAACACATCACTAAAACGATGCATAGTAGCCCTTGATAACTCCCAAAGACCGACAGAACACATGAAAGACGGAAAGAAAACCAAACTCCTGAAAGAATATATGTATGACCTAGTTGAAGAAATGGGATGGAGAGGAGAACTAAAATGTTTCGATGAAGGCGCGGTAAAACAATCTTTCGAAAGCATCCAGATTGAATTCAAAGAAGGCGGAACAAAAAGATATTGGGGAACTTACGCTCACATATGTGAAGGAATAGTAAGAGCAGTATGGGTGGCAAAAAACAAAGGTTTAAAAATTTGGATACGCTGAAAAACTCATGGTAGTCACAAGCATCATGTCCACAGAGGCAGAGATAAATGAAAAGCTGGGTGATAATATCTCAACAAATTTCACAGACGCAATGAAAACTGCTGCAGGTCTCAGGGCAGAAAGCATGGTAAACGCCGTGGCAAGAGACAATTTCTCTGACTGGTTTGCTGGTTCTCCGAATGCAGATGTGAAAGGTATCTTTTCTGACATAGTCTCAAGTTTCATAGCTATCGAAGGTCTCCGTTATAAACCAACAGGACAGGATGGATTGATGAACAGGATAGAATTTGAAGACAAAATCAATGTCCTGAGAGATGGAATGCTAAGAGGGTTATCAATAATCAGAGACAAGAAAGCACAGACATTCATTAGAGGAGAAGATACATAATGGCACATGATTTCAAAAGATTTCCAGAACTGACAAACCCCCAGATGCAAATCTATTATTTCGATAGTCCACACAAGCAGATAACAGAAGATTTCACAGCAAAAGTGATCAAGGTCACAGATGGAGATACTATCAGGGTTGAAATCCCAGAAAGAGATTTTGATTTTCCAATTAGGATGCAAGACCTAGCAGCTCCTGAACTGGATGAAAGAGGCGGAAAAGAAAGCCAGTCATGGCTGGAAGACCGAATCCTGGGAAAAATGGTTGAAATACTATTATCAAAACAGCGAGTTGAAAAGTGGGGCAGGCTGCTGGCTGAAGTCATTTATGGTGGCATGAGAATGAGCGCAGAATCAATAATAAACAATCATGGAGTTCCATGGTCAGAGAGGGAACAAATATGGTTTTAGAAATACCGGGAAAAATATTAGGACAGGGAGATGTCAGGGAAACACCAACATCAGCTCTTGCATCAGCAGAAGCTGTTCCTATTGGAACAATTCTTCCATGGTTAAAATCATTTGCAAGCACACCTGCATTACCAACTGGTTATGTAGAATGTGATGGTTCTGTATTGAGTGATGCAGATAGTGTCTATGATGGCGCAACACTTCCGGATTTAAATGGAGACAATCAGTTCCCAAGAGGAAATTCTACGAGTGGAGGAACAGGCGGAAGCGATACAATGGCTCACACGCACACAATTTCATTAGATACGACATTTACAGCTTCAGGAGCCGGGGATTGGGGTCACAGCAACGCAATGCCATCAACAAACGCTGCCTCAAATGCAGAAAACAGACCGCCATTCTATGATGTGGTTTGGATAATGAGGATAAAATAAAATGCCAGAAACAGACATCGGAAGCGCAGTCGCAAGCGATTTGACCAATGTAGTCAAAGACTTCTCAGTAAGTTCAGAAACAACTGATGGTCCGCAGGACCAAAAAGAAACAATATGGTTCGACAACAGATGGGATGAATACTTTGGATATTACACAGACGAGAAAATCCCTGAGATAACAGCAATTATAGACACTGCAGCAACATGGACTGTTGGAAAGGGATTCAGGGCAGATGAAGCAACAACAATGCAGCTGGACACAATAAAAGGAAATGGATTTGATACATTCAACACAATCCTAGAAAACGCAGACAGGGTAATGTCAATAGGAGGAAACTTTTATGCGCAGATAATACTTGATGAAGAAGGTAATCTTTTAAATCTAAGGCCTCTGGACCCAAGCGTGATGAAACATCATGCAAACAGGGAAGGAGTAATAACTCACTTCTCACAAATGTCCAAGACTAAAGGAAAACCAGACATGAAATTTGAAGCAGACCAAATATTCTTCCTGCAAAGAAACAGGGTTGCAGATGAGATCCATGGCAGAGGAATAATCCAGAAGCTAAAGCTGATCATGGACATGAAGAATGAAGCCATGAAAGACAACAAGACAACAATGCACAGATATGTAGTTCCTCGCTGGATATTCAAACTTGATACTGATGACACAGCAGAAATCGCAACATTCAAGACAAAGGCTGATAAAGCAAACGCAGACGGAGAAAACTTATATCTTCCAACAGGGGCTGTAGAAATTGAACCTATGGCAATGGCAGCAAACGCAACACTGAACCCAATGCAATGGATTAATTATCTTGACAACCTGTTCTATCAGGTAGGTAAAGTTCCTAAAATAGTCGTTGGTGGAAGCAGTGAATTCACAGAAAAAGCCTCATCAATAGTTTATCTGGCTTACCAGCAAAATATAGAAGGAAGGCAACTGTATATGGAAGAGCAGGTGCTTAGTCAACTAAACAAGGTAATAGAACTGGAGTTCCCAGTCAGCCTGGAAAATGAATTGCTTTCAGATGAGAAGAAAGACGAGGAACCAACTACTGTTCAGCCTAACGAAACAACTGCAGGAGCAGGACAATAATGACACAAAACAAAATTGATAAGTCAGTCGTGATGACAGGAATATTATCCATAACAGCAATGGAAATGTTCGCATTGTATCAGGGAGTTAATGGACTTCTGCTTACAACTGTAATAGGCATAGTTGCCCTGGCAATCGGTGTTCAATTACCACAAATCAAACTAAAATAAAATGACACACAAGAAAAAAAGGCTTACATTGGGACAAGCCACGACGAGGAAAGTATCACAGAGAGAAGCTAATCTTATCAGGGAATCCTCTGCTCAGCAGGGAAGACCAGGAGGACAGAGTGCTAAAGAGTCCAGGGAGATTGAAAGAAGAAGAGAGCCAAGGGAAGAAAGGAGAAAGAAACAGAGAAGAACAGTGCTTCCAACAATAACAGCAAAAGCCCCAATCAAAGCAGAGAGACCGGAACAAAAGACAGGGATATTATCAAAACTCCTGGCAAATGTAAACAAGAACATTCAGAAAACTAAACTGGCGCTGGATGAAGATACAACATCAATCAGATTAGATGACATAAATTCTGTTGAAGGCAGGGAAAGAATATTTGATGGTCTTCAAAAAGCAGCTATTTTTGCTCCTGGATTTTCTATAGCAGCAAAGACACTGACTTTATCCAAAACAGGAGCTCTTATCGGAAAGGTTGCTACAAACCCAAAGACAATAGCAAGCTCTATCTCCATGATTTCAAAGATAGCTATACAACTAAAGAAACCAGCGTATGTTGTAGCAGCAATAGGCGCTATGATAGGAACATATCCCTGGGCTGAATGGGCACAGACAGAAGCAGGGGAGATTTTAGGATTCTCATCGAGGTCGGCAATAAATACGGGAGACCCTGAAACAATAAGACAATTCCAGGAAATACAGGCAGAAATAGTAGATAAGAATATATGGGAGCAGATAGCAAGATTAATCCCGGGAGCGAACATAGTCACGGCATTTAGAAATAAAATGAATGCAATAAGAGCGCAGGCAATAGTGAATAACAAATTAATGGCAGATGCCATAATCCAGCTTGAAACAGGAGAATCAGAAGATGCGAAGTGGAGTAGGGTAAGAGAAGAGCAGGCAGAACAGGAGAAAGCAAATATAGATTATTATAACGAGCAAAGAAAACAAATGGTTGAGTGGGAAAGGGAAGCAGAGAGAGACGCAAGAAATAAAGACGCTGCGTTCTGGAGAAAAGAAAAAGAAAATCAAAGGAGACTGGAAGAAAAAGACAGGAAGGCCATAGCAGACTTCTGGATAGCATACAGGAAAGAAGCATTAAAAATCGCTAATGATAACAGACCAAGCAATCTAAATTTTGGTCTCTTGTAAGGAGGTTAAAAATGAATATAAAATTTAATGATTTGAGTGGATGGTTAAAGACAGGAATTGTGCTGGCATATATAACAGGAAGCATTTATGCCCTGGGTATCTTTATTGGATTCATTCAGGAAGTAGCAAGATGACAGATGAAGATAAAAAAGAAGAGCAGTCAGCAGAAGATTCTGGAGAAGGGGATAAGTCAGAGACAACTGAACTCATTGAGCAGCAGGGCCAGAGAATTAAAGAACAGAAGCAGGTCAGCCAACTGTAAAACCAAAGGAAGAAACTCCTAAAGAATACAGAGCGAGAGTAGAAAAAGAAATCGCCACAGGAAAGACTGAATTTGGTAACTGATCTAGGAAAAGGGACACTTATAGCAGATAGTGAAGAAGAAGCTATTTGGTGGCATCAAGCAGAAGAGGGCAAAGGCTACATCAAACAACTCAAAGGTTCTATTAGTAAATCTAAGGAAGAATTAAAGATGTCAGCTAGAGAAGTCCATCAAAAATTTATAAAAGGTTGTAGGGCAAACATCAAACAAAAAGAGCTAACTCTTAAGGTTCAAAAGGAATTTCTTAAATTTTGTGAAACTAAGATAAAACGCTGATTTCCCAAAGATTTAAATAGGAACTAAGGTAAAATTAGTGCATGGCAGATGAACACGATCTTCTTGTTGAGACAGAAGTTCCTATTAATTTTTTAAAAGCAACAGGTGACGCATTTGAACAAGGACAAATTCTAAAAATGACTAACCCAATGACTGCTGCTCTTGCAGCAGGAGACGGAGATATTTGTGCGGGTGTTGTTCATACTGAAGTAACCGCTGCCGAAGCTAGTGCTAGCGTTTCTATTTATAGAGGGGGAATCTTTAGAGCAACTGCCGGAGTCGCAGGAGTAACATTAGGAGAAGCAATACAAATGGACGCAGCCACAAGTCCCGCAAATAGACTAGTCGACGCTGATGTTAATTCTGAACAAATTGTAGGAATATGTCTGGAGACAGCTTCAACTGGAGTAAGATTTGTATATGAATTAAAGCCTAGAGCAGTGGACTTAGCTTAATAATCAAAATGGATGAAAATAAAAAAACTGTTGAGCAAGATACTGAGGAATCAGAGACTGAAACAGAAGATAAAAAAAAGGAAACTGAATAATGGTAGACGGAGCAGGCCAAGCAGAAATCCGAGGATTGAATATTGATAAAGTTAGTAAGGATATGCTTGAAGAAGCAAGTATATTTAAGGGTGAAGTAAAAAATGAAAGTACAGCTTCTAGAGAAATTAGATGGTATCAAAAGACTTCAGGACTTTTAACAATGACAACTCCTGCTAAGATTTCAGCTATTGCCTACGGGGCAAGGCCATTCATCCTCCGTAGAACGTGGACCAGGAATAGTTCTTTTACTAAGAAATATTTACTAGACTCTGAGATGATTGACATGGAAGATGAAACTGATAGTGACGTTCAAGTATTCTTAAACACAGCTGAAGATTTAACTGATGCTATAGGATTTGATAGAGATAAAGATATATGGGATGTTGTAAGTGAATCACAGGCCCCATCAACCATTAACGACGTGACGTCTACTGCAGCGTGGGATGCAACAAGTGGACAGAATCCTTATGAAGATGTTGCAGAAGCAGAACAATTAATAAGGGAAGGAACAAACAGAAGTCCAGTCTTAAAAGTTTACTTAAATCCAAAGGATCATAAAAACTTAAAGGTTTGGTTAGTTACTACTAAAGGTTCTAGCTTTCCGGGATTCTCAAGCCAACTTGTAGATAATAAGCCTTTGTTAATGTTTGATAGTAAACAGGTTATAATCTCGGATAATGTAACTGCTGATTTTGCTATGGTTGCAAACCTGGAAAGAGGAGCAATCTATAAAGAGTTCTCAGGATTAAAGACAAGTATAATTACGGAGGAACAAATTGGAAGAAAACTTAGAATGGGAACTAATGGAATTACTCTGTTAGTAAGACCTGAATATATCGCTCTAATTTCCAATACAGCAACATAATGACACTTGCTAATCTTGAAAAACATCATGCACGTTTGACGTGGCTTGCTTCTGGAGAATTTACTGAAAGGGATTTTGATTATAAAATTGAGGCAAACCCTAATCCATTAGGGAAAGAAAAGGGTGAAGGTGGATGGTCTACTATGGGGGATTTTATTAATAAAGTTGGATCAAAGAGAAAGGAATTAATTATATTCAAAGCCAAAAATGCTCTTAAAATCTTTGGGGAGAAATATCCTAAATTCAAAGAAGCTGAGAAACAAGTTGAAGTTAAGGCCGATACTAAATCTAAAGGAAT
>JANBVK010000006.1:0-1776 GCA_024239035.1 Patescibacteria group bacterium | reverse complement strand
AAGGAGTTAAATAATGGTCGAAGACGGTGAAGATATAAGATCAGCAGCTATTACTGACGTATCAGGTAATGGTGATGTTGATGCTACAATAAATTCTATAATTCTTGCTTTAGAGAAAGCTGGAATAATAGCGGATAACTAAAATGGCAGCTGGAGATATAAAGATATTTGCTGAAAAACATAATCCAAGACCAGCAATAGTTTTAGAAGGTGTAGATGATTTTGTTCAAGTTGATGCTTGGGGAACTGATAGACAAACAGCTGCTGATACTGTTGGAACAATCACAGCGTGGGTAATGCCCGAAGCAAAGGATGCGAGTTATACAATCATAGCAGCAGGAGATGTTAATGCAGATGAGTTTATTGATTTTGGTATTATTTCTGGAAAACTAAGCATAGTGGTTTCTGATGCTGCAACTACAGACTTAGATGTTATAAGCACTGCTGTTGTAGTTGAACCTCATGTATGGACTCATGTCGCAGTTGTTCAAAATGCAACAAGACCAACATTATATGTTAATGGGGTTGCTGTCGCTATGACCGACACAACAGCAACAGATTTAACTTCATGGTTTGACCAAATGAGTGGAATAGATGCTGCTAACATTGGGATACTAGATGCAAATACTTCAACAACTCAAGACTTTGCAGGGGCTATTGGAAGGGTAAGACATTGGAACGCAGCTTTAACTGCTGCTGAAGTAAAAAATGATTATGCAGAAAGACCACAATCTGCTGCTACAGATGCTTTACAAATTTCCAACTGGGAATGGGGTGTTGACCTTTTAGACAGTTGGGCAGGAGCTAATAATGGAACTGCTGTAAGTGCTGCTGTACTAGACCCTCAGTATACTAACATGACTTCTCAATTAAAAGTTGCTGAAACATTAGTTGCTGATGATATTTCTATGAGTTTTGATGGTGAAAGAATGTTTGCTGTAGTTGTAAAGGCGGCGTAAAATGGCAGACGGAAGAGGTCAGGCTGACATAAGAACCGAAGACCCAACAAGAGACGATGGCAAAATATTATCTTTGATTCCTGAAGAAGCTGTCAACATTATTAAAAAAGATAGAGTTGATTTAAATGCCTAGAGGCAGACCGCCAAGTGCAAAGACTCTTGTTGATAGGCAACTCGGTAGAAATGTTAAACATCCTGTTCTTCCAGCAGGAGATGATTATCAAATACCTAATCTTTCTGAAATAAGAGTAGGAAATGAAGTATGGAATTTTAGAGGAAAAGTTGGGATTGGAACAACTACTCCAATCGAAGCATTAGATGTTGTAGGAGGAAATGTTAGAGCTGATAAATTAATTCTAAGTAGAGGAGGAATAGGACTTCAAGAACCTTTTCTTGAAAGAACTGGTAACAAAGACATGGGTTTATTCACTCAAGATATTGAGAGACTAACTATTTCAGTAGGAGGAAATTTTGATTTCAAAGCAGGAAATCTAACAACTACTGGAAACGTAACAGCAGATAACTTAAATGTAGAAACTGACATTAAACACGTAGGTGATGCTGACACAGAAATACAATTTACCCCAGACCAATTTAATTTTGTTACTGGAGGGAGCACAAGATTAACAATTAATAATTCTGGCTTTAATTTAAGTAATGGAGACTTTGCAACAGGAGGAAATGCAATAACAGGAGGTGGAGCAGGACACGACCAATTCTCTGACTTCGTAGCTAATGAGCATTTACTTCCGGCAGCTATTTCTCACGATGATTTAATTGCAGGAACTATTTTATCACACGATACAACAGCGACGGG
>JANBVK010000005.1 GCA_024239035.1 Patescibacteria group bacterium | reverse complement strand
GGTCTCTCCAAGGGTTCTAGAGCGCTTCTAGAGCATAATAAAACGCCAGTTCCCGTAGCATCAACTTCGATTAAGCCTGAATGCTCGTTAGGGTCTACTGGCACTAAATAATCGTCCTTTTCTCTGTATATGTTTAGAATTGGTTTTTCTTGATATATCCAAACTGGACAACTAACTATGTCTTTGTTTAGATCAGCCAATTCTAGTGGATTTTTAGGTGGTACATTATCAGAATCAATCTGTAATAAGTAATCGCTGTCTGATTCTAAAAAACGCTTCACAATAGTATTCCTATTGTGGGCGATTGGTCTCAAAAAAGATGACTCGAAGTGGACAGTATATCTCTGTCTTACTTCATCTAGCCATCTTGGTAGTTTTATCGCGAGTTCTGAACGAATCCATCCCTCGTTAAGTATTGAAAGGTATATTTTTTTCATGACTTGGATTATTTTCTTTAAAATCGGCACGCTGACTTTTAAGATGCTCTCTCATGTCTTTATTCCACTCTTCCTTTGCCTCTGGGCTTAAGTGGTTGAAGTAAAATTCTTCTGTTATAACAATTTCTTCTCCAATGTGACCAATTTTTAAGTCTGTGTCAATTAAAATTTTATATCCAAGTTTTTTTGCATTTTCACAAAAAGTCAAGTCTGACGAAAACTGATGATCTCTGTAATAATACCAAGGTTGCTTCATTTTTCTAAATACATCTATGTGTATTAAATGTGCGGGCATTCCAGTCGCGTCTACTTCTAATAATCCTTTTGTGTATGCTGATGTTTCATAACATCCTTCTTTTTCGTTCCATTTGAAAATACAAGGGTAGTGTGGTTTGATTCTTCTAAAAGCTAAAGCATTTACCATCGGTACGTCGTGCTTTAATAATCTAGTAAGCATGTCTGCTGGAAACACCATATCGGCATCAATGAAAAAGATATAGTCTGATCCATTCTTCATTGCTTCTTGCACTATTCTATTTCTTGCAAATGGGAGTTGGTAACCGAATATCATGTTGAAATCAATTTCCGCGTTTATCGGATATTGAAGACTCATCAGACTTTGCACAAATCGACGATGCAGATATTCATTAGAGTTAGGAACCCCAATTGTAATTTTTATTTTTTTATTTTGCATGTTATAAACATTAAACTGTTTTTACTAACACGACCTCTCTACCCCGACTTCGGTACTTTGAGAGAGGCTTGAGTACCCAAATCGAGGATGTGTTAGGTAGCTGTTCGAACAGCCAACTACGCAAGTAATGTACCGTATAGATACACGACAAGAGTGATTAGCTAGCTCCGACCGTAACTGTCCAAGTGATTGTCAATGTGTCGCTCGCACCTTTGTTAATAACAGAAAAGGTTGAAGCTGCAAGCATTGTTCCCGCGTCAGTTACTGAGGAGTTGAAGATACCAGCTTCAGTGATCGCTCCAGTTGCGTCGCCTGCTGCCCAGTTTGCTTTGTAGACAATATCATTGTCAGCTGCGCCGATAGCTTGGTCCGGATAAGAGCTGTTCAACGCGTTCTTGTCAATTTCTGAGTTTAGAGTAGTACTTGCAGTTGTGAATGCAGTTGAACCAGTACCAACGGACATAAACCCCATTGCTGCTTCATCTGGTGAAACGTCTAACTGGTCTGCTACGTGAGCATCTCCTACTGCCATGAACGTGTTATCTTTCTCAACGATGCTTTTAAGATTTCCTTCTTCGTCGAACAATTCGATCTTAATGTGACCCTTCATCAGTGTTCTATCTGTTTTTGTTGAATTAATCATATTTACTTGTCAGCTTCTTCGTTTGGAATAAGTGCGTCTACAACGACTTCTCTCGTTACTTTCTTAACAGTATATCCAGGAATTTCTACGCAATCTTTCGATGCAAGAAGTGCTGCTGACGATGCGTCAATTTCAAGAACGTCTCCTGGCTTTCTTAACTTGCCGTTCTTCATCATTGGTGTTATAAATTTTACTTTTACTCGCATATTCTTTAAAGAAGCTTAATATTAATGTTTCTAATACAATTAGGCCGACCTCTTATCTAATTGTAGGGCTTAACTGTGTTTTTTCTGAATGTGCCTCTCTAACCATTTCTCGCTGTATGTTTCATATTCACATTTAGCACAATTCCTTTTAATTTTACCATTTTTTTCCGAAATATGTAACGTTATGTCCTTTTGTTTTCTTTTCCCCTTTGTCTTGACTTCTTCAGTATCTTTGTCTACTGGTACGTCTTCTGTTTCAATCACTACTTTTACATTGTTTATTGCCCATTTGGGTATTTGTGAAAAATACTTAAAAGTCCCATGCGTCATATGTGGGTCTTTACCAAAATTAAGTGGAGACGTTACTTTATACATCTTTTTGAGATATACTGGTTTTTTGTCTTCTTTTTTCATTTGTTTGTCTTCGTCGTCCATTATTATTTCAAACCCATCTTTGTCTTCCAGATACTGTTTACAATTAATAATGAACTCTTCAAAATTAGTGGACGATCTCTTCACTTTATCAAATGTTACTCTATCTAAATACTGCGGAGCAATCAATTCTGATACTTTCATAAACCATACCTCGTCATTATCTATTATATTCCATCTTTTCCTATCCGTAAAATAAGAATTGTTGACTCTTCTTTGTCCATAAGCGTTATCTATGTGATACACACTTAAGTCTTCGACTGCAATAAACTTTCCTACTTTTTGTGCATGATCATATAATACAGAATCAACTCCCCATTTGTCTTCGAGTATTTTTAATTCTTCGAGAGTTTTTCGTGGAAAAGAATTAAATATTTTGTTAGTAAAAACCATACAACAACCAGAAGTTGCTGCTGCATCATATTTTATAGCATGTCCAGCATAAAACTGTATTGTTGTATCATATCTATCTACATTTCGTACACCTTCGATTCTTGGCATAGTACCACTGACTTTTTCTGGATAATTAAATACGTCTAATATTTCTGGAAAGAAATTATCACTTAATATTTCTACATCACTGTCAAATTTAACATAATAATCGTAGTCTAGAGGAATGTTAAATAAAGATAGATATAGACGTTTGAAAATACCAACTCTTTCTTTGTTCAAGAACAGATTGAAGTCGTATTTTTGTTTTAATCTTAGAAGAGTCTCTTTTGTTTGTATATCGGAACAGTCATCAAACACGTAATGGTCTATCTTCATACCCGCTCTTTTATATAAACTTTCGAAAGAGCGTTCGATATACTCTGGTCTATTGTGTGTAAGGGTAATTACACATATTTTAGATTTAGAAGTTTTTCGCTTCTTTTTTGATGCAGTCTTCTGCTTTTTCTGTCGGTTTTCTACCGACGAAGTCTGCGATTTTTTGAATAGATTCATGAACATTTTCTATTAATTCTTCGTAGTTAACGATAATTTTTGGATATGTTGTTTCTTTGATGAAAGCATCGACCAATGTGTTTCTAAAATTAATTATTTCTAAACTTTCTTCTATAGAATAATCCGTCCATTTGCTAAAAGACTTAGCGTTTGATTCTAAATTACGTTTTACAATTATAAAGTGTGGATTCTCTAACAAGTCTGTTAGTACTCTCCACTGGTGAATGAAAACTGGATTTTTGAATGCCCAGTCATCATAGACTTTGTTTCTGACAACGACCTTTTTACGAAATTCTTCTCTTAATACTGAATAGTCATTTTTATTCTGTAATTCGTATACATATTTGTCTCGCGTTGCTGCTATTTGTTCTCCACTTCTAGGGAATAGTCTCCTCTCTTGTCTCCATAGACAATTCCCTATACCCAACTCTTCGTAACTTCCATTTCTATTCATCTTGGTTTTCATAAATAATTCACCAACACTGACACCTAAATTATGTAATATTTCCATCAGAACAGTAGTACCGCTTCTCGACTGTCCAAATACTACTATAGTTTTATTCATATTTTTCTTCTATTATTTTTATAATTCTATCAGCTGTCTTACCATCACCAAACGGATTGCTATTATACTTAACATCTTTCATTTTAGAAAGTATTCTAACTTTTTCATACACATCTTTACTTTCTAGTGAAGAAAGAAAAGCCAGCTTGCTCTTTAATATTTCCTGTCTCTCAGTTACTTTTCTTAAAATTAAAATCGGTTTATCAAACGATGGCACTTCTTCTTGTATTCCACCAGAGTCAGTCATAACGAATTCACAGTGTTTCAAATACCACAGAAAGTCAGTGTAGTTCAGCGGGTCTATTGTAGTAATACCAATTTCCTTTGCTACTTTTCTTACGTTTGGATTTGGGTGAATCGGATAAATTACTTTCATTTTTTTAGAAAGTTCTTTGACAGCACCAAATACGTTACCCATGTCTTTCTGAAAGCTTTCTCTTCTATGCATTGTCATTAGAACGTATGGTTCTTCGATTGGTCTTTTTTCTGATAGAGTTGGTTTTATCATTTCTAAAGCATCTACTATAAGATTACCTACTTGATGAATATCTCCCGTGACTCTTTCCTTATTCAAGTTCTTTGTGTTCGTTTTTGTTGGAGTAAACATTATATCAGCTATCTGGTCTATCATTACTCTAAATATTTCTTCTGGATATGGATTTCTTTTATCGTGTGTCCGCAATCCTGCTTCGACATGTACTAATGGTATTTCGAGAGCAAATGCAACCCAAGACGTGATCAATGCTGTCATAGTATCACCAAGCACCCATATTCTTTTGGGTTTTATTTCTTCGACTACTCTGCTAATAGCAGAAGCTCCCTTAACCATAAAGCTAATAATTGTCTGATTCGCTTCCATTAAGTCTAAATCAGTATCGGGTTTTATGTCAAATATCTTAAATGCTTCGTCTGCAAGTTCTCTGTGTTGTCCAGAATGTATTACATACGGATTCATTTTTTTGATCAGAGGTGCCATTTTTATTATGTCTGGCCGCGTACCCACGACAAAGCATTCTTTTTTATTTGTAGTCATGTTTTATGTTGGTAGATCATTAGTAAATTCTATAATCGCTCTAGCCAATATATATCTATCCGTCGAACATATTTTCATTATCTGTATATTCTTGCTAATTTCACTTAATAAATTAAAGACATCTGTTGTAGAATAAGACCATATGTGTGCTGCATCTTTTACAAAGTTGTTATTTGGCGTTGTTATAATAACTGAACCGTTTGGGCGAGTAACTCTCATCATTTCTTGAATTAGTTTTTCTGGCTCTTCAATATGTTCTATTATTTCTAATGCAGTGACAACATCGAAAGAGTTATCTTCGAATGGCAGAGAATGACAGTCTGCTACTTTCCAGGCTTGCTCTGGAAATCTGGTAGCTGCTAATTCTATTAACTTTTCTGATAAATCTATTCCCGTGAATGAATTTATATTTCTGCGTTTTTCTTGAATAAAATTATAAAGATTTCCATTCAGACATCCCACATCTAGTACTTTTGCATTCGGTGGTATAAATTCAACTATATTCGAAAAACGACAAATATTACCACCTCTGTTTCTGTCTGCTTCAGTGTACGCGTCATTTGCGAAACCGTCCCAATATTCTTTTGTGTTTATGTTTTCTTCTGTTACTCTTTCCATACTTTTTTGTGTGTTTTATTATTAATGTTAAAATCTTTCAGAATGTCCTCATGCTCATTTTCTGGTATTGTGAGTCTTCCCAATTCAGTCGCTTGTTCTCCGACAACATATACAGATCTTCTATTGTGTTTGTGCACCAATATCATGTACTTGTTTTCTGAAAGAACGATAGAATCTAATTCTGAAAAAACTTGATCGTGTCCATGTATATCTAAATATTCTCTTCTTTTAGTTTCATCTAAGAAAACATCTTTGGGATACATTATTGTCGTGTTGGGAGGAGATTGTACTTTGTAGTGTTGCAATCTATTGTCTATACAATCGTAACAATATCCCTTTTGAAACACTAATGCTCGTCTCCAACTATATTCGAAGCACTGAATTTCTTCAACAGCGTCTTTTCTAAATAGATCGTCTGAATCAATTCTTGTCGAAAAAACGTACTTAAAATCTGGCATAGTATTCATCTTATCTTCAAAATCGCCTTCTACAGATTTATCAATTAAGAGATATTTTAGACCCGAACATTTCAATATTTTTTCTAGTTCTTCTTTCAGTGGGAATCTGTAGTCAACTAACATCATTAAATAGAAATTCTGATTAGTTTGATTGACTATACTATTTAATGTGTAGTGCTCGTAAAGAGATAGTCTATATTTCCACCATTCTAAACTCTGACCTATACCTCTTGAAAATTCGTTTCCTATTATATGTATTGTGTCGTTTTTCATTGTGTCTTTACGACTTCAGAAATAAACTTAAACTCTGGCTTGATTTCTGTACAGAATTTTTTTAATTTATCTAAACATTCTGAAAAATTCTTATTCTGCAGATGGTCATAGTACTCATAATAATCGTCATATGTCATTACTTCTCCATCTTTAGGATATGTGTACCAATATTTTTTATTTCTGACTGGCACTGTTGGTGATGAGCAAGTCCAAAAATCTAATTCGTCGCACGCTTTAAAATGATTATCTGACCATTTGTAAGCTGGTGCTTTAAATCCTTTTTCAAAACCATATTCTTGGAATTTCAACAACCACTCTTTAGTTTCTTCTACTGTCCAATGCTGCCAAGCACCAGAATGTTCCCAACTGTGAAATACAAGTTGAGACCAAGGTCTTTTTATTTTCTTCAGAAATTCTTCAGAACAATTACCAGTTATAACAAAGAATGTTATTTTTAAATCCGGAAATTCTTGTGCAAATTTTTCGAACTCTTCCCAATGGTCGTTTCCTTCCCAGAGATCGTCATACGAAATGATAAGTTTATTTTTCATATTAGATGGGTGCAGGTAACTCGTTATATCTATCCAAGCTGGGGTCTAATTCTATTCTTCTTCGCCAATCTAGATGACCTCTTGCTTCCCATTCTCTTTCAGTGAAACCCCATTTCTTCTTGAAGTCGCTTTTAGCAAAATTATCGTGGTGTAGATATTTGTCTTTGAACTGATGTTGGTTGTAAGTTTTTCGACCATAGTGTCTATAACCATCGATCAGAAGAACGTTGTCATCCCAGCCTTCATACATTAAACGATAGAGATAGTCACAGTCTTGGGCGTGCCCTAATGGAAAATTCTCTTCGTCGAATCCACCGATTTTGTCGTAAATCTCTCTTCTGATTGCGAAAAAAGCACCACTGAATCCACCGCTTCCGTTCATAGATATAGTGCCTATCTTTGGTTTAGATTCGAAGCGTCCAATCAATTTTTCAGCCCAACCCGTCTGATTTATAGTTATATCATTATTAACAAACACGAAATATTCTCCAGTTGCAAGTTTCATGCCGACGTTTATACCACCACCCCAACCTCTATTTTCTTCTAACCTCACATATATATCTGCTCCCTCTTTCATGTATTCTGAACCATGCGTGGACGCATTGTCAATAATGATAAGCTCACATTCATCGATCATACCCTCACGAACGTCGTGTATCATTTGTTTTGTCATGTTCGCTAGCTCTTCACTAAGCGACATGATAGGTGAAATAAGAGATATTTTCATATTGTTTTTATTCGTCCCAGGGGAAGTCGTCTAAATGTTCTTTATACCATTCGACAGATTTTGCAATTGCTTCGTCTATTGGTGTTAAATCTTCTTTCGAATAACCAATGTGTGTTTCTAAGTCTTTCCATCCCTGTTCTGATATTTCAACAACAGACGTTTTGTCTTCTCCTGGTCTCATTGGTACACGATTTACAGTTGACGTTGAATTTGTTGCTTTGAGTACTGCATCGACTGCCATGTTAATAGTCATCGCACCACCAACCCCGCCTTCAAATATTATATCATTCGGTATGTTATCATTTGTTGCGACTCGCACGATCATTTCAGAGATATCTGGAGCATAAATCAAATCCATGACTTGTTCTCCAGTTCCGTAAATAGTAATGTCTTTTCCAAGCAATGCTGGAATAACAAGATTTGGAAAGATTTTTCTAATTGGTCTATGTTTCTGTCTTTCACCGTAAACATTCATACCACGAAGAATACGAATGTCCGTACCATGCTCTTTATTATACATAAGAGCAAATCTTTCTGTCGTGTTTTTTGTAAGAGAGTACGGATTATTCATCCAGTAATTACCTACTGCAATCTGAAATCCTCTCTTCTTATGCATTCTAATTGCATCAAATACATTTAATGCACCAAGAATATTTACTTCAACTGTAGGTATTGGATTTTCTATCATTTCCTGTGTTCCAAGAAGACCTGCGAGATTAATGACATTATCACAGTGTGCAACTGCATCAATTACTGCATCTCTATCTTTAATGTCTCCTAATCGAAATGTAACGTCTTTATCGTTCCAACCGCATTCGTCCCACATCCACTTATCTGTTCGTCTATCGAAAATTGTAACGCTATGTCCTTTTTCGAGCAAATTATCAATGACATGACTGCCAATGAAACCTTGCCCACCAAATACTAATGTTTTCATTTTGTTGTATCGTTTATATAGCCGCGCATCCCCTCTTCAAAAGAGATTTTGGCTTTCCAATCTAATAATTTTTCGGCCTTAGAAGTATCAGAATAAAGATGCTTCGCTTCACCTGGTCTTGGTTCTATATATTCTATTGGGCATTCGAAATATTTAGCCATTTCGTTAATAGATGCTGCTTTACCAGTGCCTATATTAAATGCCTCGCAGTCTTTCAAGTCTGAATACATAGCTGTTATGTTTGCGTCGACAACATCAAATACATGAATCATGTCTCTGCTTTGTTCACCATCGCCTGTCACGTATATTTTACCATGCTCTTTTTTCTGTTTAGAGAATGCAGCTAATACGTTAGGGTATGAACCTTTTTCAGTCTGTCTTTTCGTGCCGTATACATTGAAATATCTAAGCATTACTGCTGGTACATTGTATAATTCATTGTACAAACCTACGTAGAGTTCCTGCATATATTTCTGTACAGAATATGGTGTTCCCATATTGATTGGCGCGTTTTCGTCAATGGGAAGTTTTTCTTGTGGTCCGTAAATACCACACGATGAAGAAAGTATAAATTTCTTTACTTTATTTTTAACTGCTGCTTCTAAAACGTTAAGAGTGCCAGTGACATTTGCGTGATGACACTCAATGGGGTTTTCAACACAATATTGTGTTCTTGGTATTGCTGCTAAATGAAAAATGTAATCTGTGTCTTTTGCTAATTCTATCAATTTCTCTTTAGCACCCTCACCGTTTACGTCTAAGTCTTCAAATCTTGCTACACTTGGTATGTTTTCTAAACTACCAGTACTCAAGTCGTCTACTATCGTTACTTCAAAACCAAGATTTATTAATTTGTCTGACAGATGCGAGCCAATAAAACCAGCTCCACCCGTCACTAATGCTTTACTCATTTTTTTTATGTGCGTTTAAATGGATGCAATCATTGCGTCCATTGTGAATAATGTTGATTTTGTCGACGACTAAATCAGCTCTTTCTAATAATGCTTTTAACCAAGTTGGTGTAAATGCTGACTTATGCAACTGTTGTCCAGACTGATGATGTTGTCCGCCAAGTATATATTCTATTTTCCAAGACCATTTTGCAGGATCTGTCTCTTCTGCTTCTAGAAACGTTCTCATACATGCTTCTATTTCTGGTACAATGATTTCTATACCTCCACCTTTTGTTAACACTCTTTCCCAATCTTTTAACATTTTTGGTACAGCCACCATTGCACAATGTTCTAGAGCGTGTGAACAGTAAATTTTATCTACGGTGTTGTCTTCGTAGGGCAGGGTTGTTTCGATATCGT
>JANBVK010000004.1 GCA_024239035.1 Patescibacteria group bacterium | reverse complement strand
CATCTCACATGTGCGATCGGGAAGTCGTTTGGTTAAATTCTTACGATCAGGTTCACATACTGACTTACTCATATCTCTCTCCTAGTCTTAGAATAAAGCAGTCGGGCAGGGCGGCGGTTACCCTACCTCGGAGAACACACATCCAATACTTGTTCTCAAGCGTGAGCCCCAGCCTGTGCCATTAACGTCTTGCGCCATCGACTGCTTGTACACTTTCTCTCTAGCGGTTATTTTTCCTCCGCCTCCTCCTTCTTAGAACCCTTATCAGTCCTAGAGCCTTCACGGCCGTATCCCCTCCTTTCCATGTCTCGATCGTGAGCTTCTTTCTCGGCTCTAGAGGCAAATCCCCCAGAAACTCCGGTATTGATCTTTCCCATTTTCCTTTCCTCCAAAGACTTTAATTGCCGGATTACTTTCTAAGAAAGGATTACCAGCTAATAGCGCAACGCCACTGTCAAATATTAACTTCATCTTTCAACCGTTTCACTTCGGCTAAAGCATTAATATACAAAATGGCCACCTCACCATTTGCTTCTATCAATTTCAGATTTTCGGCCCGGGCTTGCTTTATCTCGGCAATGAGCCAATCGAAATGATTTCGTGCTGCATTGCTCGGTCGAATATCGCCAAAAGCTGACAGTTTTGTTTCTTTGAGCCATTCTTGTATTTCTTGCAACTTATTCTCGCTCATATCATTTCCTCCAATATGGATTTGATCAGTTTTCATCTCTATGCCAAGGATCCCCCTGAATTGGAAATGGTCGAGTGTCATCATTCATGGGGATTCCTTCTCAAGTTCTTTGACTCTTCTCGTCAATTCCTTATGATTTCCTGCGCACAATTTCCCTAGTTCGCTTTCTGCCTGTTGGAATGCTTTTAATCGAGTTTCTTGCCATTTATCAAGACACGCATGACATAAATGCCGATGATAAGTCTCTGCTCCACATTTTTTACAGTTCATGGGGATTCCTCAACTTTGGCGATGGCGGCCTCTGCCTCATTTGCACTTTCCACAAGCATTGTATATAAGGTGAAGGCCAATCCTTGATAAGGATCATCCATATTATCAATCTTAAGATTATTTGCACGCATGATTCGCTGTACCTCCTCGGGGCGAGCAATGGTTTTCTTGCATACATCTAGCAGATCCGGTGCGGCGGCTATCAGGCGGGCGTCCGCCTCAACAATCCTGTCTACCTCGGGAAGATGGGGACCTCCTACCCACCGCAGAGAGCAGACCTGGGATTCGAGATTGCCCCACCGAACAATCCAGCCCACTCCCGGCCTATCTTCAGCTATCCATGGCCCCGGCGTGTGCTTACTCATGATTTCCCCTCCTGTGCTTCATAGCAACCCATTTCATCAGAATTGATACAGGCAAAAATCTCATTAATCCGACCACGGTTCTTGCAAAATTGGACATTTTTAGGATTGCCTTCATTCCCTGGGCCTTCTGTCCATACCTTTCCTCGTTGCCAATATTTCCAGCCGTGGGATTCAATCGTTATCAGTTCGCAACCGGGAAAATGGTCTTCGTAATCCAAATATTTACATCCTATATGTGCCACGATTCCCTCCTATTTCCAGACAGCACCCAGGCCGAAACGCTGTGATGCTGCTGGATTAATTTCCATTTATTAGTTCCGTCGTTTTTTCTCGATAGTAAATCGCAAGTTGTTCCAGTTCCCCGACGCTGTACTTCCTTACTTGGCCAGCCAAAATTCTGAGCTTGTCTATAGTTTCCAAATCGTATAATTGTTGCATCTTCTTTTCGTATGCCCTTTTGTTTCCATCCAATCCAGTATTGCAGTAGGCACATTGCGCGTGACAACCACGCTCGTCGAAAAGTATTGAGCCATTACGGCCAGATATGAAATGCCCGGCCTGTAGATAGGCAAACTCGGTTATTCGACCACATGTAAAGCACTTGCCATAATAGGATCGCCCGGTTGACTGAAGACAGTCGCGGGTGCGGATATATTTAGAGAATTCAGTCCAGGTTTTCTTTTTGGCTGTTTGATGAGCCAGGCGGGCTTTAGCTTTTGTCATTTCTTTATCCCCATCTAAAAAATATCCAGTTCTTTTGGAATTGTTTCGTCGTCCTTGTGCTGTGCTTTTTTTACATCCACATGCGGTTCCAGTTTTTCATCAAACATGTTTTTTTGACCGCTTGATTTCTCATAGTATTTAATGAGTTGGGTTTTTGATTTATTTTTCATACTCTCAATCTTGTTCATCATCATTTCCCTTTGCGCGTCGTCCTGATCCTCTAGTGATTGCTCCGAAGGGATTATTTCACCCTCTATGACTTCGCCCTGAAAGACCCGCTTTACCATCCCCGCTTGCGTTTCCAGATCAACAGGATGATCCGGAACAGTCGATTCCTTCGGTTCTTCGATCTGTACCGTGACTTCATCAGGTATATCAAGCGGTTTTTTACCACATCTTTCTCTTGCTCTCTGAACCTTTTTTGCAATATGTGAATATTTAGCAAGGAAACTGGTCCATCCCTTTTGATGTTGGAATGGGATATGACACTTGCCGCACATAATGAACCAGTTGAAATCTTTGTCCTGTCCTCCAGACCCGACGCTGACAATATGTGTGATAGATCCCGTGTGCCTTTGCACTCCTTCATTATCTTTGACAAGGAGAAACTCTCCGCAGGCCTCGCAACATGGATGTTTTTCTTTATAATCGTCTCTGTTTTCATAAGTTCCTTCCAGGGGATCCCGTTCCTGGCCAAACCGCCATTCAGTGAATAGAATCCAAATATCGTAAATATCTGCACCGACCTCAAAAGCCTTATTGATCGTAACTTCCAACACTTGAGCAAATTGTACTGTCGTTTGTTCGGCACTCGGCATCGGAACCCACAGACCATCCATGACTTCTTTGCGCGGGTAATAGATTTCTTTTATGCCTAGTTCAACATCTTCGGGGGTTTGATCTATCTTTGCGGCAATCCGGGTGCAGAGCTCCCACCTTAAATTATTCTGTTCAACGGTACGTTTGCGGTAATGAGCACCTATTTCCACATCAAGAGACCGTTCCCAACCGGTCTTTTCCTCCCAATCTGCCTTCTTCTTGAGGAAATGAAAAACCTGCTCGTGATGATCTTCGATCACTAGATGCAATTCGTTCATTTTACCGGTCTTAATTTGGCGGGACTTAAAACGGGCCTTCATTTGTTATGTTTCCAGTTATAAACATTCACCATCGAAAGCCAGGTGTTCTCATCATGCTCTTGCTGTTCCAATTTATATGTGCCGTTCGATTTGAGGTATAGATCGAAAAGCGACAATGGTTCTTTTGAATATGCCATATGCTGGGCGCTCAACTGTAATTTATGCCAACGTTCTTTAGCCCCCGATTTCAGATCTACAATTGCCTTGCCGATGTTTTTAATATTGTATATCCGGTCAATCTTACTAGCATACCTGAGCAACCTATGTCCGACCGGTAATTCAATTTCAAGAACCTTCGGTTTTACTTCTTCATGGAATAACTTGTAACCCTCCAGGAATCCTATCAAGCGAGGATCCACTGAATTCATGTCCAAGGATCCCCTGTCATACATCTCGGTGATCTTGTGGACGGCAGTCCCTCTATCCCTGGATCCTTCGGTATACCATCGTATATTGATGATACCCAAGTCCATGAAGATATCGGTCAGTCCAGGTACGACTTCGCCGTCTATCAAATATATATGGAGCTCGTCATCGTAATATAGATTCATACAGCCAGCCCGGGGAGTCGAGCCCCAGGCCTCGGCCTGATTACCGACTGGCTTTCTTTGCGTAAGCCTCGTTGACAAACTGCACCCCTGCCGGCGGATTCTTTCCTCTCAGAGCTTTTGCCATTCTGTTCAAGGTTTCCATATCGGGTAGCATGTACCGCCGATCAAGCTGATCAATCTCGATTACAATGGCTTTCCAATTATCGACCATCGAGAAACCTGCCCCAGCTGCTCGGTTTTCAACTTCAACTCTGGGAACTACATCGGGGATCACATCGGGGACCTCCACGGGCCGCTCCAGAGTTTTCTCCGCTTCCAGAGCTTGACCTTCCGCATAGAGCTTTTTTGCTTCTTCGATCTGTTTCTCGGCTGCTTCTTTTGCCAGACGTTCTCGCTCCTTCCGGGCTTTTTCCTCAGCCTCCTTGGCCAACCGTTCACGTTCTTTGCGAGCTCTTTCTTCGGCTTTGCGCTGTTCTTCTAGAAACCACTTGCCAGCCTTTTGCTTAGTATTACTTTCCTGTGTGACGAAGGGTGAAAGGGTGTCTAATTCTATTTTGCAAAAAGTTTTCCAGACTTTGTGAGCAAGATCCTTAAAAGGCTTGATGAAACCTTTAATTTCTTTTTGTAATATTTTAGTTTCATCAACTTTCGCCAAGCACTTGTCATAGGTTGGCTTTGAATTGACCGTAATGTTTTTCACTTCGGCAGCCAAAGTCTGTGCTTTGATAGTATAATCTGCCTGAAAATCCATCAGCATCACAGTAATTGCTTTGGCTTTTTCGTTGTACTCGGTTTGTATCTGCTTAGGGTCGGCAAGTATTAATTCCTTAGTAGCTTCCATTTTATGCTCCTTTGTTTTTATTCCAGTATGAATACTGGGATTTCACAGTTCGACAAGCGCTTTCCATCCGCTTATAATCATTTTTTTGTAGACTGTCGCGGGCAATGTTGGTAAATGCCTTCTTTGCTCCAGAAGGGGCTATTTCAAGCATTTCGATGATCTCGCTGTGCAACTTTCCAATATCCGTTTTTGGTTGTTCTTCTTTTTGCGGAGTAACATCCCGCGTTTCTCGAGGTTGCTCATAATCACGCTTGTTGCCGTTTCCTTTGCCGAAATCAACCGCATTACCATTCTCATCAAGAGTGTCCTGATCGAAGATTTCACTTAGACCCTCCACCCGGAGAACCGCATCTATCTGAGAGCACTTCTGAGCGATTTTGATTATAGTATTCATCCGTTCCGCACCCTTGTAAGTGCCAGCAATCGATTTAGCGCCACGACCTTCCGCGACGGCCAGATTGTGATATATCTCTAGCTTGCTCTCGATCCCTAAAGCTTTGAGCTGTTTCAATGCTTCCCGTTTATCTGTCCTGGTTAGCAGGAAGCAAATATAAACGACTGTACCGTCCGGGGCCCCAAGCATCTGCCAGGTATCGTGATCCGGAATAAATACCGGATCCAACTGTAGGTGAATGGCAATTTTTTCAGCACCCGGTTTTTTTAGGCATTTACGGCCCTTCGGCGATCCATCTGTCTTGAAAGCTGTGTGGCCATAATCTATGTCGTCTATGAGCTGAGAGTTGACGAACTTAAGGATGTTCTTGCGCTCGGCCAGATATGTCTTGAGTAGTTCCTTGCTAGTCAACCGGGGCGCTGGCAGGGCTACATTCGTTTTTCTTGCAACTCTTTTAGGCTTTGTCTTTGTAATTTCCTTAGTTTGTTTAGCCATATCCGCTTCAATCCTCCCTCTCTCGATATGGTTCTTCTACCCGGTCAACTATCTGATTGCAAATCTTGTCAATCACTTCCAGGTCGAGTACATCATAGATATCCTGTTTGTCGTTCATTGATCTGATTGTGAGATTTTCAATATAGGCGTCCTCTCCCGGATCGTCGAAAGACGAATTGTAACCGGGTTTGCGAATACCGGAGCACGCCAGCCATACACCATTGATTTCTACCAGCTCATTATTGAACCGGATATCCTTGCGGGACCGCAGCCCGTGTATCAAACTTTCCATACCGTTCACCTCCATTGGTTTTTAAAGGGGAGGGGAAAGGCGTGAAGGTTCAATCCCCTCCCCGGTGAACGGTATCCCTAGTCGCCTTGAACCAGAGATACCGTTTTATCCATCCGTAAGTCGGCCAGCCTCCTTCCCCGCAGCGCACTGCGGACTTTTTCTATAGTTTCTGTTTTACCTTCGCCGTCGGTCTCGTAAGTGAGATCGTAGTTCCCGCCGGCGAAATAAAATGCAAAGTATTTCCGTTTCATTTTTCCCTCGGTACAATGTGTAGCCAGGCCAAAAACTGGACAAGCCAGAAATAGCGTAATTTCTCGTATTCCTGTAATAGTTCAAAATGAGATTTCAGAGAGTTTTTGAGAGTTACATCACCATAGAATAGTTTCTTGAGTAGGCCCTGATAGGATTTTTTCAGCGAGACAAAATCTTTATGAGCCACGGTAATAACTTTGATTCGTTTCCTAGCTCCCATTTCTTTCCTTCTTATATTCATCCCAAATTTGAATCCCATAACCTATTGCTAAAAAAATAACTAGTATAAAAATAATTAAACTCATCTCATCCCCCCCTAAAATCCCCAGGCCGGAAAGGAGGTGGAACCGGCCCGGGGCAGATACGTCATATTGCCACTTTGTATTGTTCAAGCCATTCTTCTAGTTCATCCTCATCAAACATCACCCTTTGACCTAGTTTGATGTGAGGTATTTTCTTTAAACAGGTCATTCGATAGATGGTGGGCTTAGAGAGTGTTAGTAGTTTACAAGCTTCATCTATTGTTAGGAGTTGTTTCATGCCCCATCCTCGAATAATCTAATTTGCGTTTTATGATCCTCAAATTTTCGGGCTTGTTTGGCCCGCACCCGGCGACCGATCAGCATGTCCGTTTGTTCATCTTTGGTAGGAAGAGAAGGCAGGTAGACGGTCTTTTTTTCGGGCTGTGATTGTTGCGTGCCAATAGTCACAGAAGGAGAAAGGCCGAGCATGATATGAGCGTGCTCTTTGTTTATAATCCCCTTCTCAACCAGTAGCCGTAATTCTCGCATTTGAGAACCGTTAGGGAGGTGAGGGACAGAAGGGACAGAATTGTCACTTCTGTCCCTATCTACACATAAACCCTCATATTTCTTTAGCCAACCAACGAAAGCGGGCAGAAAAACACGGTTGCCGCCCGCTTTAAACGAATAAGGGACTTCTTGTAATTCAGGATGTCGTTGAAGAATCTTTTTAAGTTTCGCCTCGCCGATCCCCGTCTTCTGGCTCAGTAACTTGATATCAAATCCACTATTCATGAGGTTTGCTCATGCTTTTCTGGGACAAGGATCAGCCGATCTTCGGCGTCTCTGAGAAGATTTACCCTGTCGCCTTCTTTTAGACCTACTTCTTCTAGCCAATTCCGAGGAATTGTGGGTTGAAACTGCTGTAAATTCCGTTTGTTCATCCTAAAAAACCTGATTTTAATTGCTTCCAAGTGTTCCCTCCCTGTTGTTCTAATCTAATCTAACATGATCTAACATACTTGTCAATAGGCAAAGCACTTTTTTTAAAAAATAATTGACTTTTTTATTGAATATGTTATAATATGTTACTATGGCTAAAGGAGAGAACTTTTCAGTTTACATGACGCCGGAATTAAAAAACGAGATTGATTATTTTGTAGACCTAAAAAATAATGCATCTGGTGGTAAATGGACTAGAAGTAGCTTTATGAGAGCTTCAATTGATGAATATATTAAAAAATGTAAGTTGGAGTTTTCTAATGAAATCAGTCAAAAAAGAGAAGGGAGCCTAAACAAATGATTAGTCTTTCCCATTTTCGAGAATCGGTATACTCGACCAAATACACCATAGATTTTTTTAAGGCTAGAAAGTATCTTAATGATAGAACATACAAGTAATATCGGACTTTTCCTGATAGGAAAATAGGGGAAAGCCTGACTGCGGAACAGTGGGGATAGGGCATAGTTAGAGCAAGGAGGACTGCGTGGTGAAGAAACGGATTTTCTTGATAGCTATGGTCATTACAATTGCCCTTCTTAATTCGTGCTACACACCTAGCGAAACTATAATTACACCAGGAGCAGATCTAGGCGTCTATGATTATGCAACCATGCTACCTGTAACCGGTAGTGCCGGTCTAGCAAGAATGGAAGTTAAAGTCTATAACGCACTTTCTAGGAATGGTTTCATTATGGTTGGGAATAAGCAGGCTCCATTACTAGCTAATAAGTATAAAAAACGTCTTGTTGAAGTTTCTCTGTCAATATCTCAAAGTAGTATGGAATCCGTAGTTTCAGTAACGTTCTATGATTTCACGACAGGACGCCTGATTGCGAACTGTACAGGTGCATTTGGTTTAGGCTTCAGCCGCGAATATGATTTAATGGTTGCGGCGGATACAGCTTATTCTCTTGTAGAGTCCTTGTTGAAACAATCAAAATAAGACGGACTTCAAAGGTATTTAGAAGGTAATAATCAGGGAAATCCTGATAAAAGATAAAGGAGATATAAAATGGATTATGACGGTGTTGGCATAGCGTTATTTTTTATTATTTCTTATGCTGTTGTGCTTTTTATTATGTATTATGTTTTCAAAGCAGCAATAAAAAATGGCACAATAGCAGCATTAAAAGCATATTGGGGCGACAATCCCCCAAAACAAATCGTTTCTAATTCTGATCCATCTCCTTCTTTTTCAAAAATGAGTTCTTCAGAGAAAAAGGAGAAGCCATGAAAAGAACATTGATTAGAATATTACCTGCTCTTTTGATAAGTGTCGCATTAATTGTATCTGCGTTGATATTGGCGAAAGGAATGCGTGATTTGGCTGGTGGTTTATACAATATTTCTTATTCTGTAAAAGATGCAGTAGGCTCAGCAGAAACGATGTATCAAGAGATACAAGATTTTCCATCATTTATGAGCGTTGATGTCACAGGTTCATTGCGTGTGGATATAAGCGGAACAGTTGGCACATGGTAATCAGTTCCATCTTGATTAATTCACTGTAGAAAATTTGTAGAATTTTTACTAATAAACATAAACTAATCCATATATATGCTAATAAACCAAGTCCCTAAAACATATAGAATTACCTATTGTTGACAAATACTGATAATTGTGTATAATCCTTTTAATTGACTGTTAACCACTAGGTCGGCAGTTCGAGTCTGTCCGGGGGAGCTTAATAAAGCCTTGCAGGATAAGAAAATATAAGAATACCGGCAAGGCTTTTTTTATGATTTTTTTCTTGCACTGTTAACAGATTTACAACTATTATATAATTATGCTCCGTTACCCTGAGCCTTTCAAACGCTCGAACTCCAAGTATTACTACTTCGCCTATCGTGATAAGACGGGAAAACAGATTCAGAGAAGTACAGGCAAACTCACCAAATATGAGGCAAGGGATTCCATCAAGGAGTATATAGACAAACTCTATGCCCCTGACCATCATCTTGATGAAATCTCCTTTCGGGAGTATGCAGAACCATATTTCACCTGGAAAACCTGTCCACGCACCCAAAGGCGCCTAAATGAAGGTAAGAGTATGGGGCGGAGTCATGTTGAGAAATCCCGTAGGTGGCTTGAAAAGTATGTCTTTCCTGATCCCTTCGCAAAGCTGTCCTTTCGTTCAATTAAGCGGCGGGATATCTTAGACCTTCGTGAACGCCTTCTCGAAAAAGTGGGTCCCAATACGGTTAACAAGGTTATAGATACGGTTAAAACGATCTTCAGCGAAGCCTATTTTAGGGAAGAGATTGATCGAGATACCGGACATAAAATCGGCAACGTCAATTACGAGAAAACGAAACCGGAATATTATCCTTTGAGGAAATTAGGGAACTCTTCCGAAAACGACCGGGATATTTCACAACAGGTCATGCTTATGATCTGTTTTACTTCGCAGCCTATACTGGGACCCGTTCTGGAGAAATACGTGCTTTGAAGTGGGATAAGGTAGATCTCAAGAATGAGGCTGCTCTTATCCATCGTGCATGGAAGGATAATATTACTACCGAACTTGGCCTGCCTAAATGGAATAAGACAAGGGATATTCCTCTGCCACAATCCCTAACGGATTTATTAAGAAAACGTTTTGAGAAAATAGGAAGAGATCAAGATACTTGGGTATTCTCAGATCTTGACGGATCTCCCTTTGGACCTACTTGGTGGCGGAAGAATTTTTATGAAGCCCTTACTCGGATGGGTATTGTAAAGAAGGAAGTGGTGCGTGAATATGATCAAATAAAGCAGGACGGTACGAAGAGTCATCGCAAAGTGTACCGTTACAAGAGTCTGAACGAATATACCCTAATACCACATAGTTTGCGCCATAGCCTTAATACACACCTTCTTGCAGTCGGGGCTGACGCTATTAAAGTTCAGGCATTTCTCGGATGGTCATCTCATTCGGCAATCCCTATTCTTACAAGAGTTCAGCAAGGCTATACTCACCTTACAACGAAGGATCTGGCAGAAATTGCCAATATTATCGAAGATTTATACGGTCATGGCACCAATCACTAAACCATTTACAATTCTATTTCGGCTATTCAACTGTGGCGGACGTCTACAACAGCCACTGTATTGGCATGATCTTCAAAAAAGATCTGTAATATCGTTGTGTGGACCGACAACGTTATAAAATCCTGAAACATTTTATACAACTGGTACCCTCTACACCCAATAAAATATACACTAAAAATAAATTCTCTTCCCTACTTCTTTTTCACCTTGCTAAACTAAAAAGATTCTTAATCTCCTTTTGCACCATTTGATCACATATTCCATTTGGTCTGTTCTTGCCATGACCCTGAATCCACTTCCAGCGCACAGTATTCAGCGCATAAGATATCTTCTGTAATTCAAACCACAAATCTTTATTCTTTACAGGATTCCCATCTTTCATTCTCCAATTATTCCTCTCCCATGTCATCATCCACTCACTCATTCCTTTACATACATACTGAGAGTCGGAATAGACATATACACTTCGCCCGGCCCAGTTGACCTCACTCGCTACCGCCCCAAGCGCCTTAATCGCAGCCATTAACTCCATCCGGTTATTTGTCGTCTCAATAACTCCGCCAGAATCCTTCCTCCGCTCATCCCCCGAAAATATCAGATACGCCCAGCCACCCGGACCAGGATTGCCTTTGCAACCACCATCTACATACACAGATACATTATCCATCATTATCCTTCCTTCCAATATAAAATATTTCTCATAATACAATTCGCTTGGCTAATTTTATCATCAGACCTTCTATCAACCACAAACTCCACCTTCCGGACCCAATTACCCTTTGAATCATATTTATACTTGAACCGCGATATCAATTCATTATCATAATAGTATTGAATAATATTCCCACATTTATCATACACATACTCTTCCCCGCTTCCAAAATAATCATTACCATCCAAACACCTTTCTTTTACCAGACTTCCCTCCATATCGTATGTATACTCACATTCAATGAAATCATCCCACCCAAGGTGTTGCCATCTTCTTGATGTCAACACTCCTCCATCATTATACTTATAGATTGTCTCTCCAGATGTACAATCAAAACACAATTCGTGAACAATCCTTCCTTCGTCATCATATTGATATACAAATCTACCAGCAATACTGTTATGAATTATGTTATTATCTAATTGACAATCTTTTTCAATCAATTGTCCATTCTCGTCATACTTATAAGAAATAACTCCTTCATCACAAAGACTATTTTTAACATCAAATACTTTATAATTCCCTTGTATCAAATCCGCCCCTAAATATTTGTAGTCATATACTATTTTATTATATTTTATTTTGTTAGGTATTTTCTCTGACCAAAATCATCATACTTCGAAATCTTCAAATATCTACGATCATTAGAATACTCAGTAATTGCCCAATCAATTTCCTTTAAACAGCCTCCATCATCAACTTCTTCCAGCGGTTCAACACCAATTAACATGCATTCTTTTACCTGCCGAACACATCCTATCAATCCTTCTCTATCTTTGTCTGAATTAACACACATTAGAATATTACTCATTTCAATCCTCCAAAATATTTTGTCACACATATCTTTGACAATTTGTTATCAATACAATCCACGAATATCTTAATTATTTGCTTTTACCAAAAGTCTTCCAACAAATGACAACTTAGCAATCAATTTATATACCCGAGTTACATTTATAAAATAATGCTTACAATACCCGGCACCCGTAGAATACCTATGCTGTGATTCTCTCAATACGCCCTCCCTTTTCAAAAAATCTATAATCTCTGGATACATATAATCCCAACTTCTCATCATTTCAGACGGTAAAGGATATAATCCTTCCTTGAAAAACTTGTAAGAAAATGGATAAATATAATTCCAATAGACTAACTTCACCGTATCTAATCTAATCTCATCGATATACTCCTTCCACCCAATCAGCTCACTCATAAACCTTCGCACTTTCTTCTCCCTTCTCTTCCTCCACTCTCCACCATCAATCAATCCATCAATCAATCCATCAATACCCTCTTCTAATCGAACTTCTTCATCTTTACTTCTAACTCCATCCTTCTTATCAGCCAAACATCTATAAGTACTCCTTATCCTCCTTCCTAACTCCTCTACATTCGTCAAACCGCCAGTATACCCATGTGACTTTTGAACAATATTTCGAAACCTCTTAAAAGCCTCCTCCTCACTCAATCCATACCCGAAATACATTCCACACAATCTTTTATACGTCTCATTCGTCTCCCCATTCTTAAACCCCCCAACTCCCCTTTCAACCTCCTCAATTTTACGCCTCTTTCTATCCGACAACTCCCCACCCCTCACATAACTCAAGCCAAACTTTTTATTCTTTCTTACATTTTCTCGAATCGTTTCAGCTCTCCAATCATCTCCAAACAACTCTGTTGGTTCATACTTCCTCCCCTTAAATCCCTCAAATTTTTTAATCTCAAGAGATTCTACATCGAGACACCAATCTATCCTAGGAATCCTCAGCGCTTGATTAGGCAACGGTAACAACTCAACGGTTAAATCACTTAACTTATTTTTTATTAATTTCTCAATAAGCAATGCCGGCAATTCCTTATTCATACACCAATAACAATGCACCCCTCTCTTACTCTTGAAAATAACACTTGGCACCTTCCCCACCCGCTTTACCACTTCATCAAGCGTCGATCTAAGTGACTCTGATGGCTTATCATCTTTCCACGCAATACCAATATGATCATCCACATCAACACCAAACATTGGTGTCATACACGCCATATACCACCCAACAATCACCTCCCCCACTAATCCCTTCCAAATCATCCCATCTGACAATCTCCCATTAATAGTCACAACCTCACTATCTTCATCATCCTTTTGAATAAACCTCGCCCTATATGGTTTAAATACATGTAAAAACTCATCAATAACTTCATCTTTGCTAATCCGCATTCCCTTACCATAAAAACCCATTTCATCAACCCTCTTTATCAATCCATTATTTATTCTTCCTGAAATAAATCCAAAACCCAATCCATCCCACCATCACCATCAGATATATTTTCACGTTCAAATCTGTCTGGCATCTAATCAATACTCAATCCTAAGGCAACCCGAAAACGTTTTTCCCTTCTTCTACTATCACTAGCTAACACAATCTTTGTTTCTATCCGTTCAAATTCATACAGCAGTATGTATTCTTTCAAATACAGCTCAAGATTTTCCTTATCAATGCCATGATGCGTCTTCAGAAATTTTTTCAAATCCGCAACCACCTTTCTTGAACCAACCATTTTGTTTTCTCCTACCTTTTTAACCTCATATCCTCGCTTTTCAAGTTCCTCTGAAATCCCCATGCTTTCAATTAGCTTAATCCTAACGGGCTTTCTCCTGATTTCGACAAACACCTTCGCCTCATAAACCTCGACTCCACTTTTACACCTCTTTTTTACCAGATCTCCTCTCTCATGGATAACTCTTTCAGATTCCACTTCCTCCGAAATATTGTCCTCTATTAATTTGACAATCTCATTTGTTTGATCATTATCGTTACTTATCTCAATCCGCACCCTATTCACTATTGGATCTCTAGCATACTGATATTCATATTCCTCTACCATTACAACAACTGGAACCTTTACCCCTTCTATATTCTTACTTCGCTTACGTTTTCTCAAAGTGATAGTATCCTTCCAAACCTCAATTAATTTCCCCGCACTTGTATCAAGTCTAAGAAAACCATATTTCATTATTTTCTTTCTAATCTGTGAAAGCAGACCAAGCACCGAACGGGAATTATTTATCCCAAAAGGCTTTAATTTCCTTTGGATATCCATATTGGACAAATAAGAGTTTGTCTTTGCATGGAGGGGCATTGGGTAAGCTGCCAGATAGAAAGCTCCCCAAAATAGCGCTAAGACACTGTATCTGGATTTTCTGTTCACAGTTCCCTCTGTCACACTGTATCTGGATCTTCTGATCACAGTTCCCTCTGTCACGTCCACATCTTTCTTACAACGAGGACATACGACGAAACGCCCGTCCTCTTTTACTTTCATATTATAAATAACACTTCCTTCCTGTATCCTTTCTTTACACAAAGGACACTCAAAATCATCTGGCCATTTCGCGTAAAACATGTACGTATAGCAATCTTCGCTATTACTAAACATCTCTCCGAAACTACCAGGATCATGAGGAAATTGCCTCGTTGTACTCAATAACTTGAATTCTGCGAGTCCACGCATTTCAACCTCCACCTATAATCTCATTTGCAAATCAGCAAAGTATATTGTGCCGTATATACATTTGATTTCTTTTGTATTAATTTATCATGCGGTATTATTTTACTTGCACCGGTCAGCCCAAAATAAATTTGAAAAACAGTCATAATCATTTCCCTCCGGTTTTAACTAAAGACCAACTCATCCAGATAGCTGTGCATCCATTTCAAAGCGACATGATTATTGTCCATAAGAAGCCATGCCTTAGCATACTATAAAATTACAATCAAACACTTTCTTAAGTCAAAGGGCTAACCGTATAGATCGATCTATTGATATTGGATAACTGAACAGATAATCCCTTTTCCTTCATTTCAAACTTCGTACTAATTGACCCGGCAAACAAGAGATACTACCTTTCCCATTAAGCAAAGGCGGAGAAGTATCCAAATGCAAATACCGGAGTTTCAAATCATATTAGAAGAAATTAAAAGTATTAAAGAGGACATCTCTAATCTAAAACAAATAATTCATCCATCCCAAGAATATTTCGATACTCGTGCTTTATCGAGAATTTCAGGTATTCCATACAATACTCTCATAAACCAAAAACATCTTCTTCCTCCTATCAAGAAAGCAATTCGTATCGGAACCAAACGTTACTGGCCTAATGCAGTTGTCAGGGACTGGCTTAAAAATCTTGGAAATCAAATGTAATACCGTCATGAAATATATAAACCAACAAACAAGGAGCTATTATGTCGGAAGAAACAAAAAATAAACTTCAGATACCAGAAATCTACAAGGAAATCCTCACTTCGAACTCTTCAATCTGCCCAGTATGCAAAGGTGAAGGCATCATAACCAACCCTAATTACAATCTAGAAAAAGACAACAAAGCACGTTACCTTCAATGTCCCCATATCGAAATATTGAAAATAAAGGAATATCTTTCCCCGTTACCTACCCACTTCAAAGCAAATAGTAAATCACCCCCGCTCCCCTTCAAGAGCTTATACTTACAATTTTCACCTAACAATATAATCTCTATGAAAAAGGCTCTTATACAATATTTTCCACAACTGTATCTCTACTTACCATTCAGAGAATTATCTGATATTCAATTCGGAAATCATCCTCTACATAAATCAATCTCGCAATTATTATATTCAAGTGAAAAACTCCATATACTCAATATTGTTCACTTTCCATATGCCAAAGTCACATCAGATTCAAGCTTTTTTAGCATTATCCTATCAGATTATATATCATTGTTTACCAATAAAAATAAAGTACTATGGATTCTCAGTTCACTTCCTTACAATATCCTAAAAACCAACTATCATACGATTCATAACATCATTAACGAAAATCATATTTCATCATTCCCATCAACAGAATTACAGGAGGTAGAATAGAAATGGAGATACCTTATAAAATCAATATAATCATCGAATCTATCTTTACAAACTTGCTATCAGAAAAGTTAAGCCCCAAAGAAAAATTAAATAACTTTACCTCTATTCCAGATTATATCTTCCCATACCTTCTATATCAGGAACTTATTCAAAAAATACACGAGCATGTTATCAAAGAAGGAACTTATCCATCATCGGAATATTTAAAAATTCTGTTCAAAGATGATAACCTACAGTTAATTTCATACTGTATGAAAAAAAATTCTATTCCCTCAAACGAATATAATCTCATCTTAGAAAAACTCATTAATTATATAAAAATACAAAAGTTCCAAGATTCTTGCCGTAAAGCTTATTCAACAGCAGAAAGAGATGGTTTATCAGCAGCTCAAGAGATAATAACTAATTCTTTTGCAACGTCTGAGTCATCTCTTCCCCCAACCATCGAACAGTTTGATTTCAAATCTTATTACGAATATAGAAAAAACAGTTTTACGGGCCCAATATTATACATAATAAAATTGGATAAAGCAGTTGGGGGCATACCACCCGGCAAATTGGTTACGATAGGTGCTTTCACTGGTAACCTTAAAACAACGTATTCTCTAAACATTCTCTATGAAAATTGCATTAACCTTAAATATAATGGTTGCTTCATCTCCACAGAAATGACGAAAATGGAAATTATTTCTCGTCTGTTAGTGCGACATGCTAACAACCCCAAATTCAGGGAATATAACCTAAGAATAGTTTGGAGCAAATTACGAAATACTCAACTTACTAAAGACGAAGAATCTTTTCTTTTTAATATCGTGAAACCTGATTTTGAAAAACAACATGGCAAGATTTATATTTTAGACCAGCGTGATCTAATTGATTATAAACCATCTACTTTCGAAGCATTGCTTATAAAAATTGACTTACATGCACCTAATGGACTTGATTTTGTCATTTTTGATTACTGACAAAACTTAGGTAGGCTTGCAAGCAAGTCACAAAGTGATATTTTCTATAACACAGCAAACTATGCACGTTGGGGGAAAGAATTAGCTATGCGATTCCGCAATAAAGGATTGACTGTCTTTTTTCTTTCACAATTTTCTCGTGCAGCCTATCAATCAACAAAAAACCAGGGGGAAAGCAATAAGGACAAGCGTTCAAAAGGAGAATACGATTTAACAGCATTTTCAGAAGCATCCGAAATTGAGAAAGCAGCTGATATTTGCGTCTCAATCTACTACGATGAAGAATTCAAGAAGACAAAGGAAGCCACAATGCAACTTCTAAAAAATCGCGATGGCGATACTATTGAAGAGCCATTCAAGGTTATTGTAAAGCCAGAACGTATCTATGTCGGCGACTATGACCGTGATAAAGATAATAGAAATTCCGCTGTGGACGAATTATTAGCGGAATATCTTGCCTAAATTGCTTATCACCCTATACATGGATCTATTTAGCCTTTTATTGTACTATGCTCATTCCAAGTCTTCAAAAATGTATTTAATTTTTTATCATTTTTTATTATTAAGAGTATCAAGAGCAAAAAGTGTTCTTGTTTGGTGTACACCACCTTTAAAATAAAAGAGTAATGCACATAAGAAGAGGAAGCGTAAAAAGAAAGCATGCTTTCAAGAGGAAACATTTAATTTACTAGTAGACTAAATTATAGTACATATTCTTCTATTCGTACTATTTTTAGATTATTATACCTTTTAGGTAAACTGATGGACCTACGCCTATCAAAATCAAAATATCTCTCCACCCTCCAGTGCCAAAAGAAACTCTGGCTTCAAATTCACTATCCCGCCAAAGCTACTCCACCTACCCCTTCCCAAGAAAGAATCTTCCAGACAGGAACTGACATCGGCTTACTTGCTCAAAAACAATTCCCAAACGGTATCCTTATAACCGCTCCATATTATGAAACCACAGAAGCCCTTCGAGAGACAGAAGCCGCTATTTCATCCGGCGCTACAGTACTATTCGAACCCGCCTTCTTGCACGATAACACATTCCTCCGTGTAGACATCCTAACAAAATTACCTGACAACACCTGGAACATAATCGAAGTTAAATCAACAACAAAAGTCAAAAAGGAACACCTCCCCGACCTAGCCGTCCAACGCTACGTACTTGAAGGCTCGAACCTTCCGATCAACAAGACCTTTCTCATGCACCTAAACCGCTCCTGCACCTACCCTAACCTGACCAATCTTTTCATAATCGAAGATGCAACATCTCTAATAGATCACGAATACTCCCTTGTCATGCAAAACTTAGAAATCTTCAACCGACTCATCCTCCAATCTTCCGAACCGAACATCAAAATCGGTAACTACTGCAGCACCCCCTATGAATGCCAATTCAAACAGTACTGTCATCAACAAATATCCTA
>JANBVK010000003.1:32478-37156 GCA_024239035.1 Patescibacteria group bacterium | reverse complement strand
CTTCGTCTGCGGCAAAAGAGGCTGTGGTGGTGGCGTTTGCGAATCTGAGATCATCATTGGTGGCATCATAATAGCTTATGAAAATAGTATTGGCATCTATGGCATCGAGGGAGGTGTGTGAGCCAACGTCACCTGCTGTATCCACAGACGTGGTTGCCCAGCTTGTTCCACCATTAGTGGTACTGGCGAATCTGAGATCGCCATCCGCAGAATAGCTTATGAAAATAGTGTTGGCGTCGATGGCATCAAGAGAGGTGTATAAAACAAAAGGACCTCCTGCATCCACCGTTGTTGTTGCCCAGCTTGTTCCACCATCGGATGATGAAGCGAATCTGAGATCACCATTGGTGGAATCAAAGTAACTTATAAAAACGGTGTTAGCATCTAACGCATCAAGGGAGGTGAATGAACCAACAAAACCTTCTGAGTCCACCGTTGTCGTTGCCCAAGTGGTCCCGCCGTCGGATGATGAAGCGAATCTGAGGTCAAGATTAGTATTATCTTCATAGCTTATGAAAATAGTATTGGCGTCGATGGCATCGAGGGAGGTGTATGTACCAACAGAACCTCCTGCATCCACCGTTGTTGTTGCCCAGCTTGTTCCACCATTAGTGGTACTGGCGAATCTGAGATCACCATTGGTGGCATCATAATAGCTTATGAAAATAGTATTGGCGTCGATGGCATCGAGGGAGGTGTATGTACCAACAGAACCTCCTGCATCCACCGTTGTTGTTGCCCAGCTTGTTCCACCATTAGTGGTACTGGCGAATCTGAGATCACCATTGGTGGCATCATAATAGCTTATGAAAATAGTGTTGGCGTCGATGGCATTGAGGGAGGTGTATGTACCAACAAAACCTCCTGCATCCACCGTTGTCGTTGCCCAGCTTGTTCCACCATTAGTGGTACTGGCGAATCTGAGATCGTTGTTGGTGTCATCAAAATAGCTTATGTAAATAGTGTTGGCGTCGATGGCATCGAGGGAGGTGTACTTACCCATATCGCCTCCTGCATCCACTGTTTTTCTTAACCACCCGTTCTCATTTCCATCATCATTCCTCCAACGATAGTGAATCTGCTGGAGGTCGTGGCCAGCGGCTCGGGTTATGTCTTGAATCAGGAAACTGATTACCAATACCGAGGTTATTACTGAGAATGTAATTATCAAAATGACTCCTGTCTTCTTGGTCATATAATGTGATTATATCATACCGCTTCCTCGAGTTTTAAAGAGAGAACTTTTGACACTCCATCGTCACCCATCGTAATACCATAGAGCGCATCGGCCGCTTCCATCGTAGCTCTATTGTGAGTTACAAGAACAAATTGGGTTTTCTTAGAGAATTCTTTGACGAGTTCTGCAAATCGTTGAGTGTTCTTTTCATCAAGAGCGGCGTCAATTTCGTCAAGAACCAGAAACGGCGGCGGACTTACTGAGATCAATGCAAAAAGCGCAGCTAAAGAAGTAAGGCTTTTCTCTCCTCCCGAGAGCATATCAATACCTTTAATGCTTTTTCTGGGCACGCTTAAATCAATCTCCACTCCGGCTCTCAATTCTTGATTTTCTTCGTCCTCATCAGTTGTAATTTCCGCTCCCTCTTCCAGGTTTATATCCTTTGATTTATAAGTCTGGAGTTTTAACTTAGCTTTCCCCTCCCCGAACATCAGGCGAAAATATTTATTAAATTCCTCGTTTATTTTTCGAAAGGAGCTTCTGAAATCGGAATGAATTTTCTCATCCAGGTCTTTAATTAAATTTTTAAGATCAGATACTGCTTTTTTTAGGTCTGCTAACTCCCGACTTAAAAACTCATAACGATCTTCGCTTTCTTTTGCTTCATGTACTAAACCCTCATCAATTTCTCCTATTGCCGCAAGTTCAGTTCTTAAGCGCACCATCTTTTTCTCCAAACCCGAAGAATCTATCTCTTTAGAAATTTTAGTGATGTTTCTTAGCTCGTCTATTGAGTGCCCGAATGATTGCCATTCTCGTTCTAACTCACTGAGCCTTAATTGAAATCTCTCTTTTTCAAAAAACTGAGTTTGTGTTTTTTGTTCCAGTTCTCGAAATTCATTTTTCTTCAACTCAAGCTGTTCTACTTGTTCTCTGAACTCCTGATTCGCAGACTCCCATTCCTGCGCCAATTGCTCCTCTTCTCCGCGCAAACCCTTAATTTTTGCATCAATTGCGGCAATATCATGCTCAAGCTTTTTCCGGCTTACCACTAAATCAGAACTATCACTGGCCAAACCTTTTTTAAATAAGTCTTTTAATCTTCGGAGCCAACTCCCAAGCGCGTCTTTGATATCGCTCATACTATCCCAAAGAATTGCTGACTCAATCTCCTTGGTAAGCGTTTGGACGGTGTCTGTAATATCCGTTAAAGAAGGGTTGTTGGAAGAAACAGGTTGTTGGAATTCAATTCTTGCTTCCAACCGGCCTAAATCTTTCCGGATAGTGGATTTTTCATCAAACAATTCAGTCAGCGTACGTCTTATGTCCTTGGCTTTACTTAATCCACTCGTCTTTTCACTAACCATCCTCAATCCTTCCTCTAAAACCTTAATTTCTTTTTCTCTCGTCTTTTGCTCTTCTAAAAATTGAGTGATTGGCTCTAATGCCCTGGCAAGGGTGCCTTTAAGTTTATGATAATGAAAAGAAAAATATTCGTTTTCAAAATTTCTTAATTTATTTTCAATTTCACTCCGCTTTTCAAAACGCGTCCGCTGCTTCCTTAGAAAACGCAGATGGGGACTCAATTCATTAATCATTGCTTGCACTTTATCCATATTTATCCTGCTTGCTCTTAATCTCCGTTCGCAGGCGTGCTTTTTTAACCTAAACTCTTTAAGGCCTAAAATTTCTTCAATCATCATTCTCCTCTCTTCGGGGCTTGAACGCACGAAAATATCGCTCTGGCCCTGGCCAATAATAGTCAGTCCCCGGCTGCCCAACCTGCCCCTGGCAAGAATCGGAGCCAAATCTTTTAATTTAATTTCACTTTCGTTCCAGGTAAATTCGCTCGTGCCTGACCGATCAGCCTTCCTAACAAGCATTATCTCTTCCGTATCCAGAGGAAAACCTCTCTTGCGATTATCAAGATAAAGAGCAACTCTTACCAAGCCGACTGCAGATTTTTTTGCATTGCCGGCGAAAATTAAATTGTCCAGAGTATCTCCTCTTAGTTTCTTTGCTTCGCGCTCACCCAAAACCCACCTGAGAGCATCAATGATGTTACTCTTACCCGAACCGTTAGGACCGACTATGGCGACAACCCGTGCCGGGAAATCCAGCACCGTTTTTCCGGCAAATGATTTAAACCCCTGGAGCTCTATGCGCTTTAGAACGTTATGCATGATTTTTTAGTGCGGCAAGGGCGGCCTTAGCCGCTTCTAGTTCTGCTTCTTGTTTTGACGCGCCGGGGCCTTGAGCTTTCAGCTCATCTCCAAAGAAAACTCCCACCAAGAATTCTCTCTTATGGTCTGGTCCCTGTTCTTTGAGTACTTTGTAGGTTGGTGTGATTTTTAGTTTCTGTTGAACAACTTCTTGGAGCGTGCTTTTAGGATCACGGTAGAGTTCTTGTTCAATAACTTCTCCTAAATGTTTTAAAACAATTTCTTTAATTAGTGCTCTGGTTGATTCATAACCCTGATCAATATAAAAAGCGCCAATTAAGGCTTCAAGAGCGTTAGCGAGAATTGCATCACGAGCTCTCCCCACGTCTTTTGACTCGCCTCGTGAAAGTAAAAGATAATTTTCTAAATCAATTTCTCTAGCCACTCTGCTGAGCATTTGATAATTTACCAGCGCTGCCCTCAAACTAGTGAGTCGCCCCTCTTGGTAATCGGGGTATGTACGAAAAAGATGCTCAGTTGTGATGAGTTCTAATACTGCATCCCCAAGGTACTCCAAGCGTTCATTATGTGAAACTGAAGCCCCGGGATATTCATTCAAGTAAGAACGGTGAGTCAACGCCTCCTTAAGAAGATTTTTGTCTTTGAACTGGATGCCTAATTTTTGTTCTAGTTTAGATGAATCTGAAGCCACAATTGTGCGGGAACAATCACGAACATACGAATGAAAGATAAATATACTAGCTTTGTATATTTAATTTTAGATTAGTATATTAGCGATTACTCTCTTTTTCTTGCATTTCTCTATACACCGTTCCCAACACCCCATTTATAAACTTGGGGGAGTTTGAACCGCTGTAGTTTTTAGCAATCTCAATCGCTTCATTAATAGCGACCTTTGGAGGAACCTCATCTTTATCAGCATAAAGCAACTCATAAAGACCTAAACGTAAGACGTTCCTGTCAATAACGGCAATTTTATTTATTGGCCATTCGGGTGCCGCTTTTTCAATAACTTTATCAATTTCTGGCATGTGTTCAATAATTCCCTTAACTATCTTCCACACGAATTCAGGCTCGTCTATGCCCTGGCCGAAGTTCTCTATGTTGCGTTCTACTATTTTTTCGAGATCAACTCCACGATCGTAAAAATCCCATTCGTAGAACGATTGGAGAACGATAGTTCTTGCCAGATGTCGAGTTGCCATGCCAATAAGGTTTACTTTTTAACATTATCAACAGCCCCCTGCACTTTACTCGCCTTCTTATACACTCCACATTGCGAACAAACTTTGTGAGGCAATGTAGGTCCTTTGCAGTT
>JANBVK010000003.1:30235-32378 GCA_024239035.1 Patescibacteria group bacterium | reverse complement strand
CCCTGCACTTTACTCGCCTTCTTATACACTCCACATTGCGAACAAACTTTGTGAGGCAATGTAGGTCCTTTGCAGTTAAGACAGACAGAAACATTTATCTTCTTCAGACCTAACTGCGACCGCCGCCTGCCAACCTTAGATTTTGAATGATGTTGCTTTGGTACGCCTCCCATATCAATGTTGTCTAAATTTAACTTATTTTCATAAAAACGTCAATCTATGCGTCGGGCTCGGCCCATGCTTCTTAATGGCATTTTTATGTTTCTTTGTTCCATAACCCTTGTGTTTGTGAAAGGAGTACACGGGGTGTTTCTTATGGAGCCGGACCATATAATGATCTCTTATAACTTTAGCAATAATTGAAGCAAGTTTAATGGCGTTTATTTTCTCGTCACCTCGCACGAGGGTTTTTGTGGTGGGAGGGTTAGGGGTCCCCCGTAAATACAAGCCTCCGTCTAGAAAAACTTTTAACTTATTAGTTACGCCTTTATGGTTAGCGAGTAATTTTTTAAATGCTCGGGTAGCAGCAATATTTGCCGCCTCAGTTACGTTTACTCTATCAATCACACCCGGAGCTGTCCTTGCGACTGCATAAAAAATGCTCGGGTGCTCACTCAGATAATCAAACCAAATCTCGCGCCTGCGAGGGGTGAGACGTTTTGAGTCCCTAAGTCGGCCAAGTTTCCTGCTCCGGAGACGTAATGTCTTGGGAATAATTACTGCTGCCACAACTACGGGGCCGGCAAGTGCTCCCCGTCCAACTTCATCTATTCCAATAATAAACTTTCTACCGTTCATTTCCTTTATCTTACGTTTAAAAAATCGTCATATCCACCTTCCCTTCTCCTGCGTCCTTCAGTTATAATAATGTTGACATGAAATTCGTCCATCTACATACACACAGTCACTATTCACTTCTGGATGGACTGGCTAAAATTGACGATCTCGTGAATAAAACCAAAGAACTCGGCATGAGCGCCCTGGCCCTTACCGACCACGGCAACCTTTATGGCGCCGTTGAGTTCTACAAAAAAGCAAAAAAAGCCGGCATTAAGCCTATTATCGGCGTTGAAGCATACGTCGCCCCCAACGGCCACCTGAACAAAAGACCTAAAATTGATGAGACGCGGCACCATTTAATCCTTCTTGCTAAAGACGGTGTTGGTTGGCAAAATCTTATTCAACTTGTCACTATCGCCAACCTTAAAGGATTCTATTACAAACCCAGAATTGACAAAGAACTCTTAAGTAAATATCACAAGGGTCTAATTTGTTTGTCGGGTTGTTTCTCGGGAGAAATAGCCAAGCTCTTAGCGCACGACAAAATTGAAGAAGCTGAATCTGCCACTCGCTGGTATCAATCTCTCTTCGGAGAAGATTTTTACTTGGAAATCCAACCGCACGCACCCGAACTTCACAAACTCATCTCCGATCTTTCTAAAAAAACGAACGTACCGATAGTCGGTACCCAAGACGTTCATTATGTTCAAAAAGATGACCGCACTGCCCACGAGATATTGCTGGCCGTGCAGACAAATACCAAGCTTGATGACGAAGACCGGTTGAGCCTTAAAAATTATGACATTTCATTTCGCAGTCCCGAAGAGATGATTGAAGTTTTCAAAGACTTTCCGGAAGCGGTAGATAACTCTGTTCTAATTGCAAAAAAATGCAATCTAGAAATTAAACTAGGTGATCCACACCTGCCAAAATTTCCTCTTCCTGCGGACACAGACGCCAACGATTACTTGGAAAAATTGGTTAACAAACGGCTTCCTTCCCGCTTCACTAAAGCGACACCGGCTATCCGCGATCGACTGGAGATTGAACTTAAAGTCATTGAAAAGACGGGTTTCGCCGATTACTTCTTGATTGTCCAGGATTTTGTGAATTGGGCTAAAGAACACGGCATTGTTGTCGGCCCCGGCCGGGGCTCGGCTGCCGGGAGCTTGGTCTCCTATATTTTGGGAATTACTGACGTTGACCCCCTAAAATACGAACTTCTCTTTGAGCGATTCTTAAACCCTGATCGAATCCAGGTGCCGGACATAGACATAGATTTCACGGACACTCGCCGCGATGAAGTACTTGCCTACATTAAGGAAAAATATGGAGCTGATCGGGTAGCCCAGATTATAACTTT
>JANBVK010000003.1:0-30225 GCA_024239035.1 Patescibacteria group bacterium | reverse complement strand
TGGGACAATGATGGCCCGGGCTGCCATTCGTGATACTGGGAGGGCACTCGGTATGCCCTACGGATTATGCGACCAGATTGCCAAACTTATCCCTTTCAACACGCCCCTAAAACAAGCCTTGGAGAAAGTGCCTGAATTGAAACAAATGTTTGATACTAATGAAGATGCGCAAAAAATTCTGGAATCCGCTCTTAAACTTGAGGGCACGGTCCGACACGCATCGGTCCACGCTTGCGGTGTCGTTATATCTCCAAAACCGCTTACTAATGTTGTGCCTCTCCAAAGGGCACCACAGGGAGATGACTCTGTAATCACTCAGTTTGAGATGCATAGCATTGAGGATCTAGGACTCCTAAAAATAGATTTACTGGGACTGAAAAACTTAACTATTATTGAAAAAGCTCTGCGGCTTATCAAAGAAATACATAACGTTGATATTGATATCAATAATTTGCCATTAGACGATAAGAAAACATTTGAACTTTTAAAAAGCGGTGAGACCACCGGCATTTTTCAACTTGAATCTTCCGGAATACGCCATTTTTTAAAACAGCTCAAACCATCCGAATTTGAAGACATTATTGCAATGATTTCTCTTTACCGACCCGGCACACTTGACGCGGGGATGGTCCCCCATTATATCGCGAGGAAACTCGGCCGTGAAGAAGTGACCTACCTCCATCCGAGGTTAGAGCCAATTTTAAAGAAAACTTACGGCATCGGTTTATATCAAGAACAGATGATGCGAATTGCCCGGGACCTGGCGGGCTTCACTCTGGCTGAAGCGGACACTCTCCGTAAAGCAATAGGCAAAAAAATAAAAAGCCTTCTTGAAGAACAAAAAGAAAAACTATTAAGCGGGATGATTAATAACGGCATTGACGAACAAACGGCGCAGAAAATTTGGAAACTTTTTCCTCCTTTCGCCCGCTACGGCTTTAACCGGAGCCACGGTGCCTCTTATGCAACAATTAGTTATCAAACCGCATACCTAAAAGCCCACTTCCCGGTTGAGTTCATGACGAGCCTGCTTAATGTCTCCGGTAGTGACGTTGAGAGAATTAATTTTCTAATTAATGAAGCTCGGCGTTTAGGTATTAACGTTTTACCACCGGACATTAACCTAAGCTTTCAAGATTTTGCCGCCCATGACAAAGATATCCGTTTTGGCCTTCTGGCGATTAAAAATATCGGAGCAAACATAGTGGATGTTATAATTGATGAACGGAGCCGCGGCGGTCCTTTTGCTGACTTGAGCGACTTCTTGAATCGGATCCATCACCGCGATCTTAATAAAAAATCTTTAGAGAGTCTTGTGAAGTGCGGCACTTTTGATTCTTTGGGCATTCCGCGCGGGGAGACCCTTAAAAGCATTGACGAGCTTATTAAATTCAACCAAGCCTCCAAGAAACTAAAAGGCAGTAACCAGAACACTCTCTTCGGAGACACCCCAAAACTGTCTTCTATAAAACCTGGAGAGGAAGGCGAAGTTGATAAAAAAACAATGCTAACTTGGGAAAAAGAACTCTTGGGACTCTACATTACCGACCACCCGTTTAGCGATTACGCAGCCAAAGTAAAAAATCGTGCTAAACCCATCAAGGAAGTTACGGAGTTAGACGAAGAAGATCCGCACGTTTCACGTCTTTCAGTTGCCGGTGTCATCACGGGCGTACATCAAATTTCAACAAAAACCGGCCAACCAATGCTTTTTGTGACTATCGAGGACACAAGTGACGCTATAGAAATTCTGGTATTTGCCGACACCATCTCCAAAAACCCGAACATTTGGAAAGAAAATAAGGCGGTGATAGTAAACGGTCGACTCTCTTTTAAGGGCGGCGAACCAAAACTTATCTGCAACGCAGTGAAAGAATTATAGAAACAACATGAAGAAAAACCTTGAACATATCCGACATTCTCTTGCTCACCTCTTAGCTGCGGCGGCGTTAGAAAAGTTTCCGAAGGCAAAATTAGGCATCGGACCCGCAATTGAAAACGGGTTTTATTACGATTTTAAATTTCCCCACCCCCTTACCCCAAAAGACCTGAGAAAGCTTAAGAAAACAATGAGAGAACTCATAAAAAGAAGACTTACTTTTGTTGGGAAAAAAGTTACTCCTGTAGAAGCTAGAAAACTCTTTAAGAACCAACCATTTAAGTTAGATCTTATTAAAGAGTTTGTGAAAGAAAAAAAACAACTCAAGGCGTATAAAACAGGTGATGCTTTCATAGACCTCTGTCGCGGCGGCCACGTGAAAAATGCCGGTGAAATTGACCCGGATGCTTTTATGTTAGACAGAATCGCCGGCGCATATTGGAGAGGAGATGAAAAGAAACCAATGCTTACTCGCATTTACGGACTTGCGTTTAATACAAAAAAAGAACTTGATGCGCACCTCAAAATGCGTGGGGAAGCTGAGAAAAGAGACCACAGGAAATTAGGCAAGAGTCTGGACCTTTTTATTTTTGCAGAAGAAGTAGGGTCCGGCCTGCCTCTCTTTACTGAAAAAGGGGCAACTGTGCGCCGTGAACTGGAACACTTTATTATTGAAGAAGAAATTAAACGCGGATACCACCACGTGTACACTCCTGATATTGCGCGCGTAAAACTCTATGAGATCTCCGGCCACTATCCGTATTTTAAGGACTCTATGTATCCTGTTATGCAAGTTGATGAAGATAAGCTGGTATTGCGCCCCATGTCATGTCCTCATCATTTTATGCTCTATAAAAACAGGCCGAAGAGCTATAAAGAACTTCCTTTAAAAATTGCGGAAGTGGCGAAGCTGTATCGATATGAAAAATCCGGAGAGCTTACCGGACTCATGAGAGTGAGAAGTTTCTGTCTCGCTGACTCGCATATTTTCTGCAGAAAGGAACAAACCGTAAACGTCGTCAAAGACGTAATTGATCTTATCAACTTTACCGCTCAAAAACTCGGCCTCACAAAAGGAAAAGATTACTGGTTCCGCCTTTCTCTTGGAAACCGCGCAAACAAGAAGAAATACTACGATAGCCCTAAAAATTGGGTCCTGGGGGAGCGGGTGCTTCGACAAGTATTAAAGGAAACGAAAGCTCCATACGTAGAAGCGAAGGACGAAGCCGCTTTCTACGGTCCAAAAATTGACATTCAAATGAGAAACATAAACGGGAAAGAAGATACTGCCTTTACAGTACAATACGACTTCTGTCTCCCGGCTCGTTTCAAGCTTGAATACATAAACGAGAAAGGCAAATTGGAGCAGCCGGTTGTTATTCACCGCTCCTCTATCGGGGCAATTGAGAGAACAATGGCATTTCTTATTGAGCACTATGCCGGAAATTTTCCTGTGTGGCTTGCGCCGATACAGGCAACAGTGCTGGCGGTTAGCAGAAAACAGAAGAGATACGCGGAGAAAGTATGTGATGCCCTAAAAGAACACGGTGTGCGGGTAGAGCTTACATCTTCAGATGAAACACTCGGCAAACGCGTGAGAAATGCAGAGCTTCAGAAAATCCCATACATCCTCACCGTCGGTGAAAAAGAAGTGAAAGCAAAGACCGTGAGCGTGCGAGAACGTCATAAAAAAACTACAAACGTCTTATCAGTAGAAATTTTTCTAAAAAAACTCCTTAAAGAAATTACCGAAAAGACATCTCGTTGAAAATAACTCACCCAAACCAGTTAAACATTGTCGCGATAGTGGGACCTACCGCTTCCGGAAAAAGTGAATTAGCGGTCAAACTTGCCGAAGAATTCAACGGAGAAATTGTCTCTGCCGACTCACGGCAGGTTTACAAGGGTCTGAACATCGGCTCCGGGAAAATCACCAAAAAAGAGATGAGTGGCATACCTCATTATCTTTTAGACGTTGCTTCTCCTAAACGGACGTTTACGGCCGCCGAATATCAGAAACTCGGGAAAGAAGCTATTGAAAAAATCTTAGCCAAAGGAAAGCTTCCAATTATCTGCGGCGGTACGGGTTTTTATATTGACGCCCTAATTCACGGCTACAAACTGCCGTCGGTGAAGCCAAACCAAAAACTCCGCCGGGAATTAGAAAAACAATCCGCTGAGAAGCTCTTCTCCAAACTCCAATTATTAGACCCGGAAAGAGCAATAACTATTGATAAATATAATAAACGGCGGCTCATCCGTGCGCTGGAGATTGTGATAGAGACCGGGAAACCGGTTCGTCCCTTAGAACAAGAAAAGAAAACCTCATATAGAGTATTGAAAATCGGCATTCGCCTCCCGCCTGAAGAATTAAAATCAAGAATCAAAAAAAGAGTAGAGAAACGCATACGTGAGGGGATGATAAAAGAAGTAGAAAATCTCCATAAAAGAGGGGTAAGCTGGAGACGCCTCGATGAACTGGGGTTAGAATACCGCTTTATAAGCCGTTATCTTCGGGGATTAATCACAAAAAAAGAAATGATACAGATACTGGAGAAAGAAATACGGCAATACGCCAAACGTCAGGTAAGTTGGTTCAAGCGCAATAAAGAAATTCACTGGTTAAAAACAGCAAAGGAAGCTGAAAAACTAGTCAAAAAATTTATTTTAAGAGCTTCTTAAACACTTCTGCAACAACACTGGGGCTGGCTTGTCCTTTAGTCTTGGCCATTACCTGGCCAATAAGAAACTGAAGCGCTTGTTCCTTGCCTTTTTTGTAATCCTCTACCGGTTTCGGATTATTCTCTATAATTTTCTTAACTACCAGTTCCAACGCCTGCTCGTTGCTTATCAGGTCCATTCCCTCTTCCCGTTTCAGAACCTCCGGATCATCACCTGTCTCAAACATCTTAAGGAGAAGTTTTTTAGCTAAACGGCTGGATAATTCTCCTTTTTCGGTTATGGCTGCTAAATGAGCAAAGTGCTCCGGCGTAATTTTTAATTCATCAATTCCTGTCCCCTTTTCGTTCATAATGCCGCGCAAGTCGCTTGTGAAGTAGTTGTAAAGTATTTTGTAGTCAGTATTTGATATTTTGGATTTTAATTCTGATGCAGCTGCTTCAAAAAAGTCAGCAGTTTCTTTATTTTCAATAAGAGTTTCAACTGCTCCTATGTTAAAACCGAACTCCTGAACAAAACGATGTCGTTTTGCTTCCGGTAATTCCAGGATGCTCACTTTTATTGATTCAATGTCAAACTCTTTTAAATCAAGCGGCGGCAAGTCCGGTTCGGGAAAGTAGCGGTAATCTTGAGTTTTTTCTTTGGAACGCTGGCTCACTGTTTTCTGTTTTGTCTCATCCCACCCTCTTGTTTCTTGTGATATTTTCCCGCCTTTCTTCAAAATTTCCTCTTGCCGTTCCAATTCATAGCGAATGGCACTGTGAACTGCCTTAAAGGAATTAATGTTTTTAACTTCTACCTTAGTGCCTTTTTGCTGGTTGGCAGATAAACTCATATTTGCTTCAATCCGCATATTCCCCTTTTCCATGTCTGCATCGGAAATCCCAAGATATCTTACAATCAAACGCAGCTCTCTTGCAAAAGCTACTGCTTCATCGGCATTCTTAATGTCCGGTTCCGTTACGAGTTCCATAAGAGGAACTCCTGCGCGATTGAAATCAACCAGTGATGCTGGTTCTCCCGAGTCAGTCGAAGAACTCTCATGCAATAATCTACCGGCATCTTCTTCAAGGTGTATTCTCCGAATGCGGATTCCTTTTAAAATTCCTCCTGTTATGAGCGGTTCCTCGTGCTGTGAAATTTGGTAGCCTTTAGGCAGATCCGGATAAAAATAACTTTTTCTGTCAAAATGGGAATCGGCTGCAACTTTACCGCCCAGAGCCAAACCCAGTTTAATAACGGCATCTACCGCCTTTTTGTTAATTGTAGGCAACGTCCCCGGGTGGCCAAGGCAAACGGGGCAAACATTGATGTTAGGATGTTTCTCGTCAGGGTCGTTCAGGCAGGCACAGAACATTTTTGTGCGCGTTTTAAGCCCTACGTGAATTTCAAGACCAATTGTCGGAAGATAAGACATTTTTATTTACTTATAATAGACATAAGATAATTTTTCACCTTATCGGCTTCATTATACAACTTTCTCCGATAATCTCCGTAAACACACACCCTAAGACCGATGTGGGAACGGCCATACTCCTGCATTGCCTGAAAGTGATTAGGATAAATTTCACTGAGAAGCGTTGTTTTTCCTTCCCGACTGTAAACATTGATATCTTCCGGGACAAAACGTTCTTTGGAAAACGGCGGGACGATAACGAGCGAATTTTCCGGAACATCCGTAAGTTCGCTTATTTTCCTTTCAAGCTCATTAAGTTTTTTAGGATTTTTCACAAAATCAGATGCTATTATTGAATTAAAAATTTCATCATCTAACCCCATAACTTTAATGGGCTTCTCGGTTAAATCTTTTGTTCCGGCGGTATGATATTTAAACTCAAGAGTGAGTTTTGGAAAAACACCGGCTATAAACCTGTCGTAATAAAATTTGACTGCCTTGTGTTCTGAAACCTCAAAGCGGCCGAGCAAGCCAAAATCGGTTAAATTAAAAAGTTCCTCTTCTTGAAGACCGTCCTCAATCAGATATCCGGTCATCTTCTCAATAAGACGGTGAAGAATAGAGCCTTTTTTCCGCAGATAAACGTTTTTTGAAAGCTTGATGTAAAATTCCTGAATTGCTTTCGCCTGATCAATGGCTGTCTCATCAACAACAAGCCTGCCATCAATAAAATAAATATGTTTTGAAAGGTACCCGACGCCCGGGCGCTCATAAATAGCATAAAAAGCATCTCTCTCAAGATAATCAAATTTTTCCGTGCCTAAATTCTTATCGCTAACTGCAAGGTGAAGAGGATTTTTGTGAGACATAAAATCATGAAAAAGATTAAAATTACAGCCGACCGACTCAATTAAATCTTTTAACGACTCAACTATCTGAATGCCGCGAATCTTGTGATTAATACTGCCTAAGCTTTCGGTCACGTGAGAAAAAGGGCCGTGACCAATGTCGTGATAGAGCGCATAAATCTGCAAGGCAAATGCTTCATCTTTATTGATAAAGTTATAATTTAGCCAATCCTCAGTCAGTCTTCTGGTTCTCTCATAAGCGCCTAGGGAATGCTCTTTTCTGGTATGGGTGGCTGCCGGAAAAATAAGAGCATTAAGACCCAACTGATACTTGAAGGCAAGCGACTGAAAAACCTGAATATCCAAAAGAGGAAGAATTCGAGTCACTTCTATTACGCCAAGAATCGGGTCAGAAATAATTTTTGGCTTCTTAACTAAGTTCATAAGTTTAGCCCAATTTTTTCTTTACAAGCTTGAATACGTGCTCGTGTACTTCTTCCGGAGACATACAAACCATTCCTTTACAGCAGGAAATTTTCCGCCAGTTCTTGTTTGCTTTCTCTAAATTTAAAGCGCTAGCTCTGGAATTGCGCAAATGAATTAAATTATCTTCCGCCACATCCCTCCTGCCTTTGAGATACTTTTTGCTCCTCCGGGCTACTTTTTTCCGAAGCCACTCCCGACTCACCTCATAAGGCACGTCCAAATAAATCACCAAATCGGGGCGAGGAATCTTAAATACGTCATACTCCATAACATCAAGCCACTTCAGAAACTTCTTTCTTTTCTGAGGAGAACTGATTTTCCCTCCTTGGTGAATCTGGTTCGCGCTTACATATCTGTCCGTGAGCACAACATAACCCGCTGAGAGCCAGGCCTGTATTTTATCACCCGATTCAAATCTGTCCGCAGCATACAAAACGGAAGCAATGCGGGGGTCAACTTGAATAAAATCCCCGAATGTTCCGGCTAAATAATCTCCGATGATTTTGCCGAAGAAATTATTTTCATAGCGGGGAAAATCAATCGTTCTGACTTTAATACCCTCCCTCCGCAATCTTTTTTTTAAGAGAGTTGATTGTGTCGCTTTACCTGATCCGTCAATACCGTCTATTACAATAAGTTTTCCTTTTTTACTTTTACCCATAATCAGTTAAATTGTCTGCCTATAACATTATCTTTACTCTCCGCGTTAAAAAGCCTCTCGCTTCCCTCAAGAAGATAGGTATTACCAATCCCCGCTGCAATTATATTGTCCCAACACGGTTTACAACACCACCAATGTCCCCACAAATAAAGGTCTGCTCCAGTTGTATCATTCCCTTTATTTTTCGCATCATCAATTGCTTGAGACTCGGCATGGTCTTTATTGGTACTACAACCCAAACACATCCAGTACTTTGTTCCTGATTTAATTTTCAGCGCTTTCCGCGGACAAAATCCCTTCCTATGAAATTCCTGAAGTTTCGGATGTTTTAATAAAACCTGATTTGCTCCCCTGCCGAGAATCTTGTTGTCTTTCACCACTACCGCTCCCGTTGACTGCATTTTGTCGGTTGAAAGGACACGGGCGGTTTCCTTCGCAGCCTGCATAAAGGGATTATCCTCCGAAACATACAAAAACTTTTTACTCTCCGGAAGATACGGATATTTTACGTTCATTTCTAGATATCCTACCTTCTTTCGGATATAATGTCATCTAAACGACCATGATGAAGTTTGACGAAATTTATCAGAACCTCATCCGAAACCTCGTGGAGCATGGCATTGAAGAATATTCCGAAAGAACCAAGCTCCGCACTAAGGCCTTGCCGGGAATACATTTTAAAATTAATCCTGAAGAAGACGGTTTCCCTCTTCTCACTCTGCGGAAAATCCCCGTTACCGCTCCGGTTGCCGAGCAGATTTGGTTTCTCACCGGTTCAAGAAAACCGGAGGAACTCCTGCGCAATTTCACGAAAATATGGGACTCTTTCACCAACCCGAATGACGTCGTCACAGTTGCTTACGGATACCGCTGGAGAAAACATTTTGGCAGGGATCAGATTACCAAACTTATTGAGCTTTTAGAACAGGAGCCAAGCTCGCGCCACGGCGTAATCGTCGCCTGGGACCCGGCACAAGACGGATTAAGCCTGTTCAAGAAAAAAAATGTACCCTGCCCCTACACTTTTACCGTGAACGTTATCGGCGGGAAACTTCACTTGCATAACACTATCCGTTCCAATGATATGATTCTCGGCTTCCCTTTTGACGTGGCGGGCTTTTGCCTTCTCCAGTATATTTTGGCGCAAAAATTGAATGTCGGAGTTGGAACATACTCTCACTCCATTTCAAACGCCCATATCTATGAAAATCACTATGAAGGCGCTAACAAAATCCTCTCCCGTAAAAACAACCACCCCCCGATTAAAGTTAATCTCCCAGAAAATACTTTTGAACGGGCTGAAAAAAAAGACGCGTCCGTTATTACTGAAATTGTAGAAAACTTGGAGAAACAATATCACCCTCTTCCGAAAATAACCGGCTTAAAAATTGCTCTTTGATTTTATGAATGTTTTTATTATTGCGGCTCTCTCTGCCGACGGATTTATTGCCAGGGAAACACAGGAACCCTCAACCCGCTGGACAAGCAAAGAAGACACCCGGCACTTCATGGAACGCACTAAACAAGCGGGCGTCGTCATTATGGGTTCAAAAACCTTTGAAACTTTCGGCGCAAAGCCGCTCCCCGGCCGCCGCTCCATCATTTACTCGCGGTCAAAAAAATACGGCGGTGCGGAAACAACGAATGAGCCCCCGCGGGAACTTATAGAACGGCTCAAAAAAGAGGGGGTAAAAGAGGTCGCTATCGCCGGCGGCTCGTCAATATACACTCTTTTTGCCAAAGCAGGAGTGGTAAACACGCTTATTCTCACGGTAGAAGGAGTTGTCTTCGGAGACGGCCTGCCTCTCTTTGATGAAAAAGTTTTCCTTGCTATTGAACTTGCTTCCCATACACAAATCGGACCAAATACACTAGTATTGGAATATTCCGTGAAAAATTAACATGGCAATCATCACGAAAAAGAAAATTTTGGAATACATTAAAAAGGGAGAGATTGTATTTAAGCCTGATTTGGATTCTTTCCAAATTCAGGCCCATACTGTTGACTTGCGGCTTGGCTACACTTTTTTAATTCCCAAAATTTGGAAACACACGGAAAGAGGTCGGGAAGCTCTCCACATTGACCACTTTGACAAAGATAAGTCGCAATACCTCGACGCCTTGGAACTTGAGAAAGGCCAATTTTTTGACTTACTCCCGGGAGAGCACGTTTTAGTCTCAACGCTTGAATCCATTAAAGTACCGGATGATTTAATGGCTATTCTCTATCCCCGCTCATCCACAAACCGCAAAGGCCTCTCGGTGGACCTCACCGGCATTATTGACTCCGGCTACGAGGGTCAGCTTGCCGTACCAATCAAAAACAATACCCACAGTCAGACAGTAAGACTGTACCCCGGCGAACGATTCTGCCAAATCGTTTTTGAAAAATTAGATGAAAAGGTGGAGATTGTTAAAAGCCGTTACCACAAAAAAGACATTATTGAAGGATTTATAAGACGCAAAGAAACACAATCAGAAGAGGAAGAGGAAGAAATTGAGCTTATTCAAAAAGGAAATATTGAAGAGTTGAAAGAAAAATATAAATTACAATAACGAAAGGCGCAATAATTACTCAACCGTAACCCATATTCCGTCGCTCGTATTCACTCGCTCCCTCAAAACCCTCGGTTTTGAGTCCCCAAGCACTCAAAGCATTGAGTGCTTGGTCATTCCTACACGGGGAGAATACTTCTCCCCGACCCCCTCTTCAAGAATATGGGAATTACCGTCAATTACTCGACGGTAATTCCCATATTCTTTGCCGTTCCTTCGATTATTTTCTCTGCCGCTTCAATGCTGTCGGTATTTAAATCCACCATCTTCCTTTCGGCTATTTTTCGCAAATCCTCCCGAGTTACTTTACCAACCTTGGTCTTATGCGGCTCACCGGAACCTTTCTCAATCCCTGCAGCTTTTTTCAAGAGTGCTGACGCCGGCGGCGTCTTCAATTTAAAGTCAAAACTCCTGTCTTCATAAATCGTAATCTCGGCAGGAATCACGTCGCCGGCCATATCTTTGGTAGCCTCATTAAACCGCTGGCAGAACTGCTGAATGTTCACTCCATGCTGCCCAAGCGCCGGCCCAATGGGAGGAGCAGGATTCGCCTTCCCAGCTGGTATCTGAAGCTTAATTACTGTTTTAACAGGTTTACTCATAGACTTAGTAACACTAATTTAGAAAGCAAATCCGGCTCCTGGGAAAGGGGTCGGGAAAACGGGAGTTTTCCCGTGGCGGAAATACTAAAACCGCTGGGTGTTAGGGAGGAGCGAAGCGACGACGGTGCAGGATTTGCCTGCCCGGCAGGAATTTGTAGTTTTAGTGTTGTTTTAATTGGTTTTGCCATGATTGTTTAAGTTTTCTGCACCTGCAGCGTATCTAATTCTACTAAAGTCTCGCGGCCAAAAATAGGCACCAACACTTTCACTTTTCCCTTCTCTTCATCAATTTGTGAAACCTTACCGTCGTGTTCCTTAAACGGGCCATCAACAATTTTAACCATCTCGTTGATTTTAAAATCAACTTTGAATGTAGGCTCTTTCTTCCCCATGCGCGCCATTAATCCGTCAATCTCTTCTTTTGATAGGGGTGTTGGCACCGCCGGGTTCGAACCGACAAACCCGGTCACCCGCGGTGTATTCCGGACAACATACCACGAATCGGTATCATGCACCATCTCAACAAGTACATAACCGGGATAGATTTTTTCCTCTACTGTATGGCGCTTGCCTCCCCTAACTTTAATCTTCACTTCTTTCGGAACAATCACGTTAAAAATCTTGTCGGTCATTGCCATAGATTCAATTCTCTGTTTCAGATAACGAGCAACCGCATCTTCATAACCGGCGTAAGTATGAATTGCATACCATTGGCGTTCTGTTTTTGTACCTTGTTCCGTCATATTTTCGTATTTTTCCGCGTAGATCCGCTTCTATAATATTAATCCCTTTAATAAACGAATAAAAATAAAATCTAAGAGTCCTAAAAAAGCTGCTACCGCCAGCGAAAAACCAACCACAAAAATAGTAAAGCGAGTCGTCTCTTGCTTGGTCGGCCAGTTAACTTTTCTAAACTCTCGCCGGGATTCATGAATGAAAGATTTTAGTTTCTGTATCATAACCATTCTATTCTCAATACGTGAATCTTATTAAACCTTATAAAGGTAAGCGGGTCAAGAGTACTAAATATCTAAGTTCCTGACGGAGGTAGCGTGGGCTTGAATAAAGTTTTTCCTTGGCTCTACTGTTTGGCCCATCAGCACATCAAATAGTTTGTCTGCTTTAACGGCGTCTCCAATCTCAACTCGCATTAACAAACGGTCATCTGGGTTCATCGTCGTCTCCCAAAGCTGCGAAGGATTCATTTCTCCAAGACCCTTGTAACGCTGAATATTTACCCTTTCAGAACCTAATCTTTCCAGGATTTTATCCCTTTCCTTGTCACTGTAGGCATATTGTACTTCCTTGCCTTTCTGTAATCGGTAAAGAGGCGGTTGAGCGATATAGAGATAACCACCCTCAATAATTTTCACGAAGTAGCGGTAAAAAAGAGTTAAAAGGAGAGTTCTGATGTGAGCGCCGTCAATATCAGCATCGGTCATTATTATAATTTTATGATATCTTAATTTGCTGATGTCAAAATTTTCAGAAATTGCAGTACCGAGAGCGATAACAAGTGACTTAATCTCTTTATTCAAAAGCATCTTATCAATCCGTGATTTTTCTACGTTTAAGATTTTTCCCCGAAGCGGCAAGATAGCCTGCGTTCGCCGATCTCGCCCGCCCTTAGCACTCCCGCCGGCTGAGTCTCCCTCCACTATAAAAAGTTCTGATTCTTCTGGATTTCTGGAACTGCAATCGGCAAGCTTTCCCGGCAAAGTTAATCCCTCAAGCGCTCCTTTACGTAACACCGTGTCTTTTGCAGCTTTTGCGGCTTTTCTGGCTTTTGCCGCCAGGAGATTTTTCTCAATTATCCGGCGGGCATCAACCGAATGTCGCTCCAAAAATTCTTTCAGAGTTTCTCCCACTACTGCTTCTACTACCGTTCTTGCCTCCGGGTTGCCTAAGCGGGCTTTAGTTTGGCCTTCAAACTGAGGCTCTCTCAACTTTATGGAAACTGCCGCCGTTAACCCTTCTCTTATATCTTCACCGGTTAAATTATCGTCTGATTCTTTAAGATGATTATTACTCCTTGCAAAATCATTTAGAGTTCTCGTAAGAGCCGACCTAAACCCGGTAATGTGCATACCGCCGTCGGGGGTGTAAATGTTATTGGCAAAACTTAACTCTTCCCCCTCCAGGTCGTTCGTGTAAGTGAATGCCACCTCAACCTCAATATTCTCACGGTTCTTATGAACGTAGAATAGATTATCTTGGATAACAGGTGTATTACCAACCAGATATTTCACATAAGAACTCAAACCACCCTCAAAGCAAAAACCGTAATATGTTGGTCCACCGGCATGCGAATTTTCTCTTTCATCCACCACATCAATATTCACGCCTTTTGTAAGGTACGCTTGCTGGCGAAGGTGGTCTAAAATCTTATTAAGATTAAAATCTATGTTTAAAAAAACTTCCGGGTCCGGGTCAAAGATAACTTTCGTGCCGGTATTCTTACATGAACCTATTTTTTTTACCTTGCTTTTCGGTTTTCCGTAATTATATTCCTGCACGTACTGGCTTCCATTACGGCACACCTCTACCCTCAGCCATTTTGAGAGAGCATTTACCACAGAGACTCCCACGCCGTGTAATCCGCCTGCGACTTTATACGACTCGCCGCCAAACTTACCGCCCGCATGGAGTGTAGTCATCACGGTCTCTAGGGCTGATTTTTTAGTTTGTTTGTGGGTATCAACCGGAATCCCCCGGCCGTCATCGGTAACCGCAACTCTATTATTCTTCAAAAGCTCAACTTTAATATTCTTGGCATGACCTGCCATTGCCTCATCAATGGAGTTATCTACCACCTCCCAGATGAGGTGATGAAGACCATCGGCGCCGGTAGAGCCTATGTACATCCCCGGCCGCTTACGAACCGGATCCAGGCCTTCCAATACGTAGATATCCTTGGCGCTATATGACGGTTTTTCTTTTGATTTTGACATGCTAATTTTTCCCGAAACGAAGTGAGGTTAAAAAATTAAGCACTCTGAGACCGCCAACTGGCGGATCGAAGAGTTGCTTGTAGTAATCCTTCGGTGACTCAGGATAATTGTTTTACAGCTGCTCAAATCCTGCTCTACGAGCTAGCTTTCACAGGCAAAACAATTAAAAATACCCACCTTAACGGGTACCTTAATTTTACCAGAATTACCCCTAAAAAACAACGAAAAAACGGGTAAAAAACCTAGGTTTTAAGCCAATTTTCACGCCTAAAAAGCAAAAAGAGCCGTCTCTGGAAGAGGGCTCTTTTCTCTGGTCTGATATACGCTCCAATTCTCATTCTCAAACAGGGCTTTTTCCGGGAAAAAGCTGGAATGAGCCTTCTTGACGAAGCTGATCCATGACCCATTTCTCATCGAAATGTGGGATTTGAATATCAGAGTGTCCGAGCACTCTAAACACCCCACCAAGAATCTCCAGAATGTGTCGGAATTCGTTCCACGAACCAGCAGGTATTGCATACGCCTCTTCACCGTTTTGAATCCCAATCTCAAAAACCGGAATTGGCTGCGTAGTCCCTTCTGGAAGAAACGCGTTCACTCTCAAATTAATTGACTCAGCCATGATTATCTCCCTTTATTCGGATGTCAAAGAAAAAGTAATGTCTATGTACCGCGAAAATCTTATCAGATTAGGTTGTCTGTGGCAAATTAATCCCCTTTTCGGTCACTTAATTATCTCTTTCAACAACTCCGGGAATTCTTCCGTCCCCATATCTCTTAAAATATAGTGGCCCCTGCCCTTGAGATTAATCACCTTACCTCCTATTGCTTCATTAAACATCTTCAAGCCTTTTTTGCCATCCTCTTTTTCATCATCAGCAGTAAACATTATGATTTCCCCAACCCTCTCTTTAATAGTTGTATCAATATCATATTCATAAAATGCCTTTTTTAATTCACTGGCGCTTTCTTCTATTTTCCAAGGCGCTACAAGAATAAGTTTTTTGATTTTCTGCTTTGACTCGCCAAGCCAGCGAACCAAAAAAGTGCATCCGCAACTATGACCGATTAATATTGTATTTTCCGACACGGAATACTTCTCAAACTCCTTTTTAAAATCTTCATACACCGGCTCCCACGGTTTTGGCATAAGCGGCGTTTCCGTTTTTATGCCTCGTTCTGTTAATTGTTTCTTAATCCAGGGCATCCAATGCTTATCATACCGCGCCTTCAGATTCATTACTTTTTTCTTATCCGGCGGACACCCGTGAATGATGATACAATTTAAATTTTTATTGTTCATATCTCCCTTAATTTTTTGGCGGTGTATTAATTTTCAATTTCTTTTATTAATTCAGGAATCTCGTGAACTCCCCTTCCAAAATGCCCCCTATCTTCAAACTTTAAAAATTTAGCGCCCAGCCCTTTTGCGTTTTCCTCTCCGGCCTCAAACGGCACCCACTGATCATCTCTTGAATGGAAAACAACGAAATCATCGCAATGGGATTTAATTTTTTCAAAATCATACCCTTCTTCGCTGAAAAATCCTTTATTGTTTTCCGTTCTGTTTATCTTCTCGGAACTACCAGAATTAGTCCCTATCAATATTACTTTTCTAACCCTTTTTCCTTCCGGCAATTTCTCCAACCAACGGAGAATCGCAACTCCTCCCCGGGAGTGCCCTACTAAAATGGTGTCTTCATCAGGTCGGGTTTTATCCAACTCCGCAAGCCACTCGCCTATTTCAGGGTCTTCCGGCTTCGGAAGCTCCGGCGCCAGAATTTCCATATTCCTTTTCTTAACTTCCTCGGCAAACCACGGATACCATTTCTTACTCGGATCAGTATCCTTACCATGCATTAATACAATTTTCATCACTTTATTCTACCCCACTCCTCCAATCTGTCATCAGTTATCACCTACAACCTATCACCTAATCACGTCTCCCCTAATTTTTTGGCGACCATCCGGACTTTATTTTAATAACTTTTGATTTTAAAAAGCGACACACAATCGGCTCAGATATATCTGAGCCGATTTCAGAAACGGAAACTATTTAACCGAAACAGATAAAAAGTCCGCTAAATCTTCCAAGGAGTAGTTCGCTTCAATAGCATCTCTATAAATATCCTTTTTTATGGTAGCGGTTAAAGCGTTTAGCAACGGTTCGGCCTCTTTACGTTTTTCAACAGGTATAGTGAAAATACTATCGTCTTTCTTAGAGGTAAAAAGTCTTCCGATATTTGTTACTTCTTCATTATGAGATAGGAAGTTATTTTGAAACGGCTGAATCATAAGTCCATTTACATTACCTCTCCTATCAAGGAAAAAAGAAATTTCTCTTGCAACTTTTGCAAGCTTATCGTCTGCCGGAAAAGGCCTTTTTGTCCAATACAAAGAATCTGATTCCTTGTCATAAAACATTTTCCATCGAGCGTCTTTAGCCATCGAATATAACATTTCAATAAATTTAAAATACTTATTTTTCTTAATTTTCTTCATTTTCTTATTTCCTAAATTGTCTCTTATACTCTACATTTTTCTCGATTCTATTATTTATAATAGCATATTCCGGGGCGGACGTAATATAAGCAGTAGCAATTTTTCTTCTATTTTTGGGGTTTTTCTTCAATAATATTTCCCAGTATTCCAACTCACGACCCCTACTTGTTCTAATTTCACGAATAATAGTGCGATATATTTTGTAACGAGCGACAAGTCTCCCCGAAGCGCTCATTTCCGAATACGATGTTATGTAGTGAGGTGTAATTAATGCATCTTGAATATTATTTCTCCCCTCTTCCCCTCTTAGTATACTACGATAACCACAATGTTTCTCATAACTATCGTGATAAAATATGACTTTGCCGTCCCTAAAAGTCTCGAATACATATCCCTGCTGAGTTTTAAACATTATATTGTATTGGTAAGTTTATCAAATATTGCAATCTCTCAAAATCTACAACTAATTCTTTTCTAACAATTCTACCCCTCAATCATTTCTCCGACCTTTTACAATTCTAACAGGTTTTTCCATTTATGTGTTTCACACTGAACACTTTCAGTATCTACAAACCAAACTTCTAATTCCGGAAACGCCTTACCAATTCTTTTCCAAGAAATACGATATTGATTTACGCGTTGAAACATACCTCTTTTAAATTCTATAGGCATAGCAAAGACAATATGCCTGGCGCCATCATTTAACCTAGAAACTGTTTGGAAAAATCCCTGACAAAAATCTCTAGTACGCTGCGGTCCAGAACGCTTATACCCTATTACTTCTATAAAATACTTCTTCTTTGCTTTGCTTGCAATAATATCTACACCAGTTTCACCGGGCTTTTTTCTCTTACCTTCTATTTCAAACTTTTCCTTTTTTAAAATTTTTCTTAAGACATCCTCTGTCTTTTTATTTGACACAGCTGGCATAAACTTACTCTCCTAATTTTCTGTTGGAGTCATAATCTTTCAGCTAATTCTTTAAAAGCCGTAATGATGTAGGGCATCTGTGGCACAATAGTTTCCATATCTACAGTAGCCAAAGGATTATGTGCAGAGGCATCGCCTAGAAACTTAATGCCTTGTATTTTTTGAGCTGTTTTGGGTATTAGGATCGGGATCCCACGAATCTTTTCTTTGGCGGCAATCTTCAACATTTTCTCAAGACCCACCAAGCCTCCAGGAAAATTTTTATCTTCAATTTTCGATTCAATACCGTTTCGTGCGAATACAATATAGATTAGCTTTTCTAAAATTTTTCGTAGAAGAAAAGCCGTACATGTTCCACTATTACCAAAATTCAAATGGAGATCATTGAGTTCATTTTCAAAATTGTTTCCAAATTTATTCACCAATTCACCAGAGAATAATTCCTCCTCTATATTTGCAACTTTCTTACTTACTGGGCTGATTTTTTGAATATATCGAAAAGCTCGGCGCTTCCCCGTGCGTCTAAGAAAGGATGCTTTTTTAAGTGCTTTACTAACATCAGCGGGAGGAAAATTATGTTCCCATTTTCCTGTTATATATTCCAAAACCTCCTGCAAGATACGTCCGTCCTTAAAAAATCCTTTCTTCCAAAGCAATTCTATACAAATAGAAGCATTTACATTTTTTTTACTTCTCTTTTCCATAGTTATTATTTTTCTTTAAAATAAGGATATTTCTGAATATATTCGTAATTTCCTTTTCTTCCTTTACGTGTTAAATATTTAGCACGCTGTAAGGCCTTATCAACATTTCCCAAAGGGAAATTATATCCTCTTTTTGAAAATTCCTTAACTACGTCAGCAATTTTTACCCATTTTTTAAAAACTCCTTCTTCCCAAGAAATTTTTAATGCTTTAGTTGCAGTTGTTGCAATTTTTTTACCTCCTTTCTGCATAGCTATTCTTGTTTCCTTCTTTAATTTTTTTTAACGGTCCTTTTGTGGTAGCTAGCTGATTTAATGCTGCCTGAATAGCTTGTCTAGAAGAGTGATAACCTATATTACTAAGAGCTTTTTTTATTTCAGCAAACGTTTTCTTTTTGATTCCAAAAAATTTCTTGGAAATTAAAAGTCTTATTCCGCCGGCCACACCTTTAAAATTATCATTATTCGGTCCACTCTTGGGCTTAGTATTATCAAAGATGGCTTTTTCAAGCCGCTCAAGCTGTCTAAATATTTGTTTATTAATTTCTTTTTGACCCATAAGCCGCAACAAGTTAAATATAATACTTATATGTCTTACCTTCTTTTTTCCGCTTGATTTTTTCTCTCCTTAATAAATAAAGTAAATTTACTCTTATGTCTTTAGGTTTTATATTATATCCAAATCTATCCTTGAGTTCTTTTCTTATTTCCTCAGCAGCTTTTGATTGCTTATCAATTGCTTTCATAATTTTTTCTGCGACACTCGATTTTTGTTTTTTCTTTTTCATATACGCTTACTTATAAAATAAGAATAGGCATTAGTACTTTAGCTATTTATTGCATCTTTCGACTCCATTTCCTCTATAAACTCCTTAATCTGATGTGGACGTACTGCGTAAGTACCATATCTAATTTTTCGAGCAAAACCTTCCTTCTTACCTAGCTTAGACATCCGAGACCCAGTAGCTTCGGAGCTTTCATTTATAATGTTTCTTAATTCAACTACCTTTAGCTCAGCTGAGATTTCCTTGGAAAAACAATGTCCAATATATCTAGCTATTAAAGCGAATCTAAGCTTATTATCCGGAGATAAAAGTTGTCCCTTAGGCTGGAATATTATTTCACCTTTTTTTGTAACTTTCACCCATTTAAGAAGCTTCTCAGTTAGCTGATTCAAAGAATCTTTCTCAAGTAGATCTTCATCGACGATAAATCTATTCTTTATATCTGTATTTTTTTGCATGGTTTTAAGTGTTATTTAATTGTGATTGGAAAAAATTTTCACCAGTAATACTAAGATCATATCTACTATTCTCCTGTCTTCTAACTAAACCGTCGGCAATAGCCCGACGCAAGGACTCGGAATTATATTTCCCATCGAATTTTCCTTCAAGCCATCCCTCTTCAATAACTTTTGGAGAAATAGCTCCTTGATTTAAGATTTTTTCGTAATATCCAATAATGATTGTAATGGATTGTTGACCATTTTTAATTTTTACATTACGCCTCAATTCAGCAAGCGTTATAACTTTATTAGAAGAAAGTGGTAAAGATTGTAAAGAACCTTTTTTTTCCAGAATAGCTACCCGCTGTTCTAAACTATCTAACATTTCCTTTAAAATTTTTAGATTTAATTCTTTTAACATGAGTTTATTTTCATTTTTATTTTTATTTTCGCGCGACGTATTTCCAGTTTCCCCCCTCAGGAAGCCGGGTTAGAATTCCACGACGGACGAGTCTAAGTAGAGCCATAGAAACAACTTCTCGCCGATAAATATAACCCTTCTTCCTCAACTCCTGCCCAATTTGAGCGACGGTTCGAGGTTCGCTTAAAAATTCCTCTTCGTGAAGTAATCTAATTCCACCAACTACCCCCGAATGTTGGGGAGCATAAGACTGAGTTTTATTTCCTTTTAAAATCAAAGGTTTTGAGCCGCTACCAGTAACCGAATCTAATTCATCCAGAAGATTCCGGATGAGACTAGTGATCATTTTAGGAGACCGTTTTGGTTGTTGCTTTGCCATGTGTTCAAGTTAAATTATTGACTATCTTTAGTATAAGTATGATATTGTGGAAGTCAAGAGGAATTATTATGAATTATTGGTGATAATTTTGATAACTTTGATAACTTTTTAATATAATAACAAATTGAAAAACGTACCCCCGAATGTTGGGGAGCATAAGACTGAGTTTTATTTCCTTTTAAAATCAAAGGTTTTGAGCCGCTACCAGTAACCGAATCTAATTCATCCAGAAGATTCCGGATGAGACTAGTGATCATTTTAGGAGACCGTTTTGGTTGTTGCTTTGCCATGTGTTCAAGTTAAATTATTGACTATCTTTAGTATAAGTATGATATTGTGGAAGTCAAGCTGCGGATAACTCAAAACCGCCTTTCGGCGGTTTTTCTCACTTCTCCCAATCCTCCCCTCCTCCGCGTAAAGCTCCGGACGGGCAAGGCACTGTTAATTTTTAATTACTCACCTTCACAAAATCCAGCCAAATGTTATCCGGGCGGGTGAGCATGAAAACGACAACATCAGCCAAGTCAGCCGGATCCATGAACTTTTCGGACCTTTCAGCAGGTATTTCCTCACCGGCTTTCGTAAATAAATTTGTGTGAACTCCTCCTTGATAAACGCCGGCAACTTTTATTTTCGTCTCTTTTAAATCTTCCTTGAGTACTTCCGTAAATCCGTGGACACCCCATTTGCTTGGTGAATAAACCGACTGGCCCGGCTGGGCGGTAATCCCAGACCTTGAACTAATATTTATAATCGCCGCTTCATCACTTTTCCTCAAAAACGGCAGGGCAACTTTTGTGACGTAAATAAGACCGGTAAGATTTGTTTGAATGACATCATTAATTGTTTTCATCTCTATCTCATCCAACTGCCCCCGTTTGTGCCAGATACCGGCATTGTTTATAAGAACATCAATCCCGCCGAAATCAGAGGCGATTTGATTAACCGTTTCTGTGACTTTTTCAGCATCGCGGATGTCGCAGGAATATGCTTTCACTTCCGCGGCACCCAAGGATTCAGCTTCTTTTGCCGTCTCTCTTAACTTGTCTTCGTTTAAGGCAACAATCACGAGCGACGGCCCCAATTTTGCCAGCCTTAACACAATCTGTTTTCCAATACCATCACTCCCGCCGGTCACAATAATTGTCTTGTTTTTGATGCTCATATCACTTTTTCCAGTCTTCAATGGTTAATTTCTTCCCTCTTAATTTTACAACCACCTTCTGGCGCTCGCGCCATTTCAGCTTGCGGATATACTCCACCGGAATCGTCACCGACAAGCTGGTCCCGCCCACTCGCGTGATTTTTCTTATATTTCGTTTGTTTAGTTTCCTCCTCGCCATACTTCGATAAACTCAGTATAAATAATTTTGAAATACGTATTTAAATACGTATTTAAATACGTATTTTCATTATAGTCCTCCGGGCATAACACATCAACAAAATCCAACTTTAAAAAACAAAAAGCGGGAGTGTGTTTCTACACACTCCCGCAATCTTTTGCTTCCGCTGTTTAGGCGGTGTTCGCCGGAGTTACTTACTCCCAGCGGTGACCGCGGTTTCCTCCGCGGATTCAGTGTCCACCTCGGTCTCGGCTTCCGGCTCGGCCTCGTCTCCGGTCTTCGGTACGAGACGCATACGGCTGCCGATTGCGAGGCCATCCTCTCCGGGTTCGACCTCGTCTTCAGTCTCGATGACGAAGAAGTCGGCCTCAGCGACAGGTTCCCCGCCGATGGTCGCTACGACTTGATCGCCAACCGAATGCAGAGTGACCTGTCGGCTCACCCGCTCCGCCTCCACGGCTTCCCAATCGGGAGCCGAGTGGACCGCCAAATACTCGTAAGGTTCCACGAGTGCTCCTACAATCCAACTCCTCCGATACTCGAAAGTGTTGGCGCAGAAACCGACGACACAGATGCCCTCAAGCTCCTGAATGACTTCGTCGCCGCGACGAATCACGGCATTGAAGATCCAACCCGGTTCCCTCACCAGCGTGACCTCACGAAGTTCATCGTCCCCGAAAGTCATCTGGAAGGTCTCGCCCGGACGGGATGAAATGAGCACCCGCCGCACGTTCTGTCGCTCGAAGATGAGACCATCAGTCTCCTCTCCCGGATGCAACCGCCCATAGGCGGCGCGGGCGGCTTCCTCGAGAACCTCATCGCGGTTCCATTCAGTCATGCCTTCCGGACGCATCGGTGGTCCGGCAAGCATCGCGTCTTCAACTCCATCGGGCAACGGTGCCGCAGTGCTCCGCCGCACCTCGAAGTCGATCTGACGCTGCTCGTCGAGCTGACGATCGTAGCTCTCGTTCAGTTCCCGAAACGCCTGTGTGTGCTCCCTCCGCGTTTCCCCGAGCACCCGATTGGCATTATTCCGCTGTTCGACGAGCCCCGCGACGTCCTTCTTGAGAAACCGCCGATTGTAGAACAGCCAGAAAACGATTACGGCTGCGGCGAAGAAAAGTAGCATCCACCAGTTCGGGCTGGAACCCTCACTGACACTGACCGCCTCATTCACCTCCACCTCAGTTGGGGGAGGCGGGGTAACAACCGGTGTCGTTGCCAGTTCCGGCTCCTCATCCGCGAGATCAGCCGGGACAAGTCCCAGCACCTGCAAGCCCTGAAGGGGTTCGCAGATTGCCACATCCGCGTAGATGAGGTACGTGCGGTCGCCGACCGTAACATCGAAACTCAAACGCTCCTCGAGATAGGGGTTTAAATCCATAAGCGCCTGCCACCGCAGTGAACCGTAGCTCTCCACGATGCGCGCCGGACTGTCCCCCCTACCGAAGTAGTACGTGTCGGTCTCCGGCACGTAGGTCCCGGCCAGTACGCCTGGAGGACACTCGACGGCCTCCCGCTGCCCTTGGGGCATGAACGCACTTCCGAAAAAAAGCGCCATGGCGACCGGGACGAGGTTGAACTTTCGTTTCATGACTCACACCTCTCTTATGTTAAGGTACGATACGAAAAACGGTTATTTTACCGTGGCCTCCATTATAGCCTATAGCCTGGAAAATGTCAACCCTCCCCTCTCGTGTTTGAATTCAGGCATAAAATTAAATCCCACCTTGCGGTGGGATTTTCATTTGTGCCCAGAGTGGGACTCGAACCCACACGCCCCGAGGAGCCATGGCCCTCAACCATGTGCGTATACCAATTCCGCCATCTGGGCAAAGATTACGCTTTTACTTTCTTTCTTAATTTATCTCTTATCTTCTTACTAGAGAGACCTCTGAGGTAATAAAGTTTTGAACGATGAATTTTCTTGGGAGATGAAATAATTTCAATCTTGGCAATATTCGGTGAATGAATGGGATAAATTTTCTCAACGCCAACATCCTGAAGAACCGTCCGAACGGTAAACGTTGCTCCCGCTTCCTTGCCGTGCTTTCGCGCAAGAACAATGCCTTCAAAGGAACTCTTGCGCTCTTTACCCTTTTCTTTGATTTTTTCCCATACCTTAACCCGAGCACCGGGCTTAATTTGTTCCAAAATTGATTCCTCCATATATTTGCCCTCTAGTATACTGTTTCTGAACTGGAATTCAAGCCTCCGCTTTATCCGTTATTTTCTTAAGCTCCTCAGGCAGGTCAGCCTCCAGCCTAATCCGGCTGCCGCCGGGGAGCGGAAATTCTATTGAAGCGGCATGTAAAAACTGCCGCTTCAAACCCAATGTATTATTTTTCGGACCGTAGAGTGTATCCCCCACTACGGGATGGTGGATGTAGTTCATATGTACCCGAAGTTGATGTGTACGGCCTGTTTTGGGAATGAGCGAGACAAGAGTGAAACTCTTACCGTTCTTCTCAATATGTTTAATAACTCTATATTCAGTTATTGCGTCTTTAACCATTTTCATGCTTTTAGCCCGGACGCTGTGCTTTATTGTCCCTGATTTCAAACCGATTGGCGCATCAATAACTCCCTTCCCTTTTAATTTACCGTAAACTAGAGCGATATATGTCTTTTTTATTCTATGTTCCTGAAACAGTTTTTTTAGATAATTAAAGGTTTTCTGATTTAAGGCGACAATAAGTATGCCCGATGTATCTTTGTCTAACCGGTGGACAATACCGGGACGCTCGTGAGGATCGTCGCCCACATTTTTAATTTTCGGATAATGCCGCAAGAGCCAACTAACTAACGTTTCTTCGCGATCCGCAACCTGTGATTTACTATTCCCTCTCCCGTGCACGAGCATACCTGCGGGTTTATTTACCGCAACAAAATTATTGTCTTCATAAACAACTTCCACCATAAGGCGTTTTAGTGGGCACACCAGGGATCGAACCTGGGACCTCTATCTTATCAGGATAGCGTTCTACCACTGAACTATGTGCCCAAGTGTAACGGGGTAAGTTATCTAATCAAATTTAGCTCCTCAAAGCCCTGAATGTCAAACCTTAAGATTGGAGGTGATGCCAACTGAGAAATCAAAATCTCATTAAAACTCGAGACTAAAAAATTTAAGCTATAAACAACAAATCCCCCAACAATTACGAGCATCACTACTGCTATCACTAAGAAAATATATCTCTTCCCTAGCTTAGACGAAGCGGATTTAAACAACCCTGAAAAAAATTTAAAACTAAGTTTCATACAATCTTTATCTAAAAAACACACTACCCTTAATATCCATACTTGTTTGAGAAGCTCCTCCACTCATAGCGATATTTTCCAGATTAATGAGATAGCGAAAGTTCTGAAGGTTTTCAATAAAATCTATTAACTGGTTAAGGCTACCTCCCAAACTCAAGCTAAACCGGACTGATCCTAAATTACCGGGAGTAGCCGGAGTTTCTCCTACAAAAGTAAACCCATAGTCAAGCCTTTCGCTAGCAGCCAACGATTGAAAATCTTTAGAAAGATCAATTAGTTCGTCTTTAAGGGGAATTATATTATACAAAACGTTTAGGTAGGGCTCTCCTTTATTACTATACTCCGATCTCAAGATTGCTAGAGACTGGAGAGATGTTGCCCGTTCGGCTAATTCTTGCCGTGCAGCAACGATCTTTTTTGTAAACTTACCAACATTGAAACCGAAAAACAACAATCCTATAACTAATACTCCAATAGTAATTAGAGAAACCACTAGTTCTGTAGTTAATCTCTTACGAAATGTTTTCATACCGCATTAATTATAAGCTCTATTCACGTTAATTTTACCACAAAACCACGCGCATTATCCCAGCCGGCCAACCAGTTTATCCATACAAAGCCTCTAAAACTCTATCAAAGCTCGGCAAAAGTTTGAAATTCTTTGCCTCTTCAATTCTAGTCCACTTGTAGCTTTCGGCTTCCCAATCTAGTTCCACTTTATCCGTATTTACTTCAACGAGCACCGGGTGGACAATCCAAGTCTTATTGTACTTTGGCTCGTCCTGTTCAAAAACCTTTCCTTCTTTAATAGAAACTATATTCTCCTCTCCAATACCGGTCTCTTCTTTTATTTCATTTTTCGCTTTTTGCCCAATGCTTTGATCGTCGTCCAGGAAACCGGAGATGCCATTCCAATATCCCGGGTAAAATTTCATTTCAGAATTTCTCAGCACAATCAAAATCTTATCCTGATACTGAACCACGCAATTTATTACCGGCGCTCTTTTAATGTCCGTATAATCGATCTGGCCCGGTTTTGGTTTGAATTCCGGTTTTTGTTCTTGAATTAGCTCATTGACTACTCTCTTCATCGCCTTAATTGAACTTTCGAAAAACCCATCCGACAGCGTCGAGGGAATATCAAACACAAGATAGAATGCCCATAATTCAATACCACTGATTCCGTATTTTCTTAACAATCCCCTTACTTTGTCTGACTCTGTAAACTTACTCACCCCCTCTTTTATGGCCAATGCGGTTGTGTTTGGACAATTCCTTTCTCCTTGCACAAAAGGACCTTTACAGATACTCTCTGGAGTCAGTCTACTCTTTAACTCTCTTAATTGATCTTTAGAAAGATCCAATCTACGAATTATCCTTTTGTACAACCACTTAATCATGTTGTCCTATGCTCCATGACGCTTTTAATACTCCATCTGTCCAGTAAAATGTCACGCGGGATTTTTATCAAAGAAATCCTTTATTAATTGACGAGCCAATACAGTAAATTTATGTTTATTAAAGTTTTCCTTTCTAGAAAATAATATAATATTCTCGCCCTCCCTTAACTCAAGCATGTGCGGGTCAATACCGCGGGCAATATAGATATAGCATACCCCTTCGGCTCCATGAATCTTCTTTGTTTTTTCGTAAATACCTAGAAATTCTAAATTCTTCTTATTCAGTACAAGCTCAAGTTCTTCGTTAATCTCACGGATAGCAGCATCAATCGGCTTTTCTCCTTTCTCCACTTCTCCACCAAAAATTGAAACTTCTCCTGGATGAATTACTCCTGGCTTGGTAGGACGCTCTTGAAAAATCAATTTTCCATCTATAGTTTCTAATATTACGCCAGCGTATTTATATTTTTCAGTTGATTTATTTCCCATGACATCTCTGCACTTTCTTATCTTATACGGTAAATATCATGCGGATTTTTTCGTTGGATAATAACGCACCGCCGCCCCTTCTCGCTCTTTCCTGATAAGTCCTCTCTTGATAAGTGCGTTGCGCAGACCTGCAGAATGTTCACGATTTAAGCGACTATTCAGCTCACGGGGTCTTACTCCTGGGTTTTTATGTATTAGTGAAAGCATTTTAGCCAACGCTTTCTCTCTTGATGTTTGATTTTTCATCTCATTTCCCATGGCATTTTTTATATTTCTTACCTGATCCACAATAGCAGGGATCGTTGCGGCCGAGTTTTTTTGCCTCGGGTGGCGGAGGAGGAGCTGCCACTCTACGCTGCTCACTTCGGATTCTTTCCAAATCAACCTTAAAGATTTCAAACACTGTATTAAACGCAATCGACTCAAAACCGAAGTTTAATTCCTTGAATAGTTTATGAGCTTCGCGGCGATACTCAACAAGCGGCTCATGCTGAGCGTATGCTCGGATATTTACCGACTCTCTCAAAGCTTCTAAATTCTCTAAATGTCCTACCCAAAGCGTATCAAGAATCCTCACCAGGTGCTGACTGATAATAACCGATCGTTCTGGCTCAAGGTTTTCGGGAATGGTACCTAATCTCTCGCGAAGTCCTTTCACTTTCTCTTCATCTTCTTTTTTTACTGTGCCCGCGCTCACCTGGCTCTTTATGTTTCCTTCAACGGTACTCACAAAGTGAGTAAGTATTTCTTCTAAAATTGGTTTAATTTCATTTTTCCTGCCGGCTTCAAGTAAATTCAACCGTCTCTTATAAATTGCGGTTCTCTGTTTGTTCAACACATCATCAAAATCAAGCAAGTGACGGCGAATATCAAAATTAGCCCCCTCTACTTTTGCTTGCGCTTGATTGACTGCTTTAGAGACCATCTTTGACTCAATTGGCAAATCTTCGGGGAACTTTAAAGTTTTCATCAGATTTCCTATCCGCTCACCACCAAATATGCGTAGTAGATCATCTTCGAGCGATAGAAAGAACTGGTTTGAACCAGGATCTCCCTGCCGGCCGCTTCTTCCCCGAAGCTGATTATCAATCCTTCTTGCCTCGTGCCGTTCAGTCCCGATAACGTGGAGTCCGCCGAACTCTTTTACCTTCTCCGCCTCGGAGTCATCAGGCGGATTTCCTCCTAAGACGATGTCAACTCCTCTTCCCGCCATATTCGTTGCAACGGTCACCGCGCCAACTTTTCCCGTTTGAGCTATAATTGCTCCTTCTCGTTCATTATTTTTTGCGTTTAAAACTTCGTGAGGAACACCGGCATTTTTTAAGAATACTGAAAGAACCTCATTGTTACTGATAGAAGTAGTGCCCAAAAGTATTGGTTGACCCTTCTCGTGACGAACTTTAACCTCATCTGCAATAGCCTTGTACTTAGCTTCTCTGGTTTTATAGACGACATCAGGTAACCCCTCCCGAACCATGGGCCTGTTGGTGGGAATGCTTACCACATCAAGGCCATAAACCTTATGAAACTCTTCAGCGGATGTTAGAGCAGTCCCCGTCATACCGGCAATTTTCTTATAGAGACGGAAGTAGTTCTGAATAGTTACCTGAGCGTATGTCCGGCTCTCTTCGTTAACGCGCACCCCTTCCTTAGCTTCAATGGCTTGGTGCAAGCCGCCTGAGTAGCGCCTGCCGGGAAGCAGCCGGCCGGTAAATTCATCCACAATGATGATCTCATTGTTCTTCACCACATAATTCTTATCACGCTCAAATAACGCCTTCGCTTTTAAACTCTCCTGCAGGAAGTGAACCAATCGGGAATTCTCCGGACTAAAAATATTGGATACTCCTAACGCTTTTTCAACTTTCTCAATTCCCGGTACGGTGATGTTTACCACTCGTAGTTTCTCATCAACAACGTAATCTTCCTCAGCATTCAAATTTCCAACGACGCGAGTAAGAGTTTTGTAGTATTCGCTCGACTGCCTGTCCGGCGCAGAGATAATAAGCGGAGTTCGTGCCTCATCAATAAGAATACTGTCAATCTCGTCAATAATAACGTAGTTGTGTTCCCTCTGAACGCGGTTATTGAGATTTAAATCTAAATTATCCCGCAAAAAATCAAAACCGAACTCGTGATTAGTTCCGTAGGTGATGTCAGCAAGGTACGCTTCACCTCGGGTTATCGGTCTCAGGAATTTCTCTACCACCTTAAAACTCCCAAGCACATCCCGTTCTTTATCGAGTTCCTTGCCGGCTTCTTCGGGAATATAACTTGGATCATAAAGATACGCAGTATCGTGCACTAAGCACGAAATCTTCAAACCTAAAGCATGATAGATTTGTCCCATCCATACTGCATCGCGGCGGGCTAAGTAATCATTTACCGTCACTACGTGAACCCCCTTGCCCGACAATGCATTTAAATATGCGGGGAGTGTTGCAGCAAGAGTTTTTCCCTCACCTGTTAGCATTTCAGCAATCTTACCCTCGTGGAATACCACGCCGCCCATAAGCTGTACGTCAAAATGACGCTGGCCGAGCGTGCGACGACTCACTTCTCGCACTAATGCAAATGCCTGAGGCAGCAAATCATCTTCTGATTCACCGCCCTTTATCTTTTCTCGTAGTGCGAGAGAGGCCTCGCGTAAATCTTCAATACTAAGTTTCTGCAAACTTTCCTCCTCGGCATTAATAAGCCCAACCGCCTGTTCAAGACGCTTCAGCTTAGAGTTAGGTAATATTTTCGAAAAAAACGAACTCATAATACAAAAATAAGGACGGAGCCGCGTCTCTCGCGGTGGAGAAATTCTTAGGTTGTGTGAGCGACCGCAGTGGTGACCTCTAATTTTTTTGTTTTACTTAAGTGAGTGCGCAACCCGCGGCCGCTCACACAACCTAAACCCCGCCCAACAGGTTATATTTTAGCCTAGTTTTTCCTGTTAAAAAAGCTATAAACTAAACCCCCCTCCAATGGAGATCGGAGGGGGGAATTAGAGTGATTCCTCCGTCGATATCGTCGCAGGGGAATCAAACACTCACCAGGGGTATTATAGCACGTCTTGTTAAAAATGCAACTCCTTCTTAACTATTTCCTCAATCCGGCGAGTATCGGGGTGAAATTCAAGTTCTTCGTCGCTGTAAATCAGACGTGGCTTAAATCCTAACTCGCCACGCTCACGGCTTTTTTCTGTTCCTATACGCGACATCTGAAGTTTTTTCGCAATCTTCTCAATTAGGTCGCCAAAGCGGCCGCGAAGCAGAAATTCAAAAAACGCTCTCACAGGATTAAACTTTATCGACTTCCAGAATTCTTTCTTTACAAAAACCTCTGCTCTGTCCGACCATTTGTTTGCGGCAAAGAAGGCATAAACCGCCTCTTCCTTACCGAGAACGGGCACAACGTTCTGATAAAGTTTTTTCCAATAATCATCGTAAGGTGGAGAAAGTGTGTAGCTTTTTTCGGTAACAAAGTGATTAAAACAAATCTTATCGCTGGAAAGTTTTTTTAAATC
>JANBVK010000002.1:29190-69735 GCA_024239035.1 Patescibacteria group bacterium | reverse complement strand
GGTGGAGAAAGTGTGTAGCTTTTTTCGGTAACAAAGTGATTAAAACAAATCTTATCGCTGGAAAGTTTTTTTAAATCTCTTCGTCTTTGTAATAATCCTAGCGGCCAAAATAATGCTATACAAAATCCACGAACCGTAAAAATCCTGCCGGCCCTGGCGCCCACAATAACATCAAAATCAGAATCAGAATGGACATTACCGAAGGCGAGTGATCCCGCAATAAGTACGAAATCAACAAATGGAAGGTAAGCAAAAAATGGACGTAACTTTAAAAACTTTTGCCACTTTTTATCCAGGAGTTCGCTGTCCCTGTCCCTATTCATCTTCTTGCACGGGTCTATCCAGAGAAGAAGGCTCAATATTTACTGCCTCCCCGCTTATCCGCAACACGTCTTTGTCAATTTTCCCCAGCTCTTTATAGGCGTTATTGTACATGTTTACCGTGGTGCCCAAATGAGTGCCTAACTTCTTCATGTACGTCTCATAACTTGAAAGATGCCTGCCCAACTCTTCTACCCGCTTCTTTATTTCTTTGGCTGATTCCTCAATCTTCATTGCCTTCAAACCCTGCATCACGGTTTGGAGATAAGCCAAGAACGACGTCGGCGAGACTACGATGACCTTCTTATCGACAATTGCATATTCAATTAAATCACGGGCGTTCACCGAACCAACTTTATTGATTAATAAGTCGTAATAAACAGCTTCTGCCGGAATGAACATAAAGGCAAATTCCATTGTTCCCTCACTCGGTTTGATATACTTGGCGGTCTCATCGATGCGATTTTTGAGATCTCCCCGAAAGGCATCTTCAAAACGCTTACGCTCAGTCTCGTCTCGTGTTTCAAGGATCCGATTATAATTCTCCAGGCTGAATTTTGAATCAATGGGTATGATCTTATCTTTAATAAAAATCACCGCGTCAACGACAGTACCATCCTTAAACTCATACTGCATCCGGTAACTGTTAGGCGGCAGAACATTTTTCAAGACGGTCTCCAGATAGTATTCGCCCAAGATTCCACGACTTTTCGGGTTTTTTAGAATATCCTGGAGACTTTGTAATTGATCGGCAAAATTCACTACTTGCTTGTTAGTCTCGTCTAATTTAACTAAACGCTCAGTTACATCTTTAATAATTTTCGCGCTCTCACCAAATTGGCGTTGCATAAAACGAGTAGATTCACTAAGTTTTAAATCAAGTGTCCGATTAAGTTCGTTAATTTGATTTTGGAGCATTACAAGTGACTGATCATCACTTTTTAGAAATCCCTTTCGATGTGTTAAAAACCAAAAAAAGATGGCAAATCCCGCGATTAGCGCTAATAAAATTATAATAAGGACTGTTTCCATATTAATTAACAGAAATTATCGTTCCGAGCACTACTAATGTCAAAATAGATATAAGGAAACCACTCCCGATGAGCAAGTATGTGAGTGCTCGTTCACGATAAAAAAACGTGTTTGCTAAGAAAGTGTTAATAATAATCGCAACAAGACTGGTAAGCCAAATCCCCCACAGGTTTTTCCCCTCACCAAAGAAGTCAACTCCCCTAAATTCATCAAAATGTAAAATAAGGGGTGTGCCAAGTTTATTAATGTTAAAATAAACGAGCCCCAAACTAAAAATCATCAATACAAGACTTAAAACCGTAAAAACCAATAAAACCTTTTCTTTAAAAATACGAATATGATATAGTTTCATGAATTATATTCCAAGAGTAATAATGAGTATTTTATCACAATCTATATGAACCTATCAATTAAAAAAGTTGTCGTTCGAGAACATAAATATCTCTCATTACTCAAAGAAATTCCTGGGAGCCCAAAAGAACTTTATTACCTGGGCCAACTGCCAAATCAAGAAGAACCAACTATTTCTGTTGTTGGGACAAGAAAAGCAACCCCGGCAGGAATCCTTATAGCTAAACAAATAAGCCGCGATCTGGTGAGAGCCGGTGTCACCGTCGTAAGCGGACTTGCTCTCGGCATCGATGGAGCGGCTCACGAAGGAGCACTCGCGGGAGGCGGTAAAACAATGGCTGTCCTCGCAAACGGCCTAGATACCATATATCCTCACCGACACTACGGCCTGGCCAAGAAAATTCTAAATCAAGGAGGGTGTATTTTCTCTGAATACCAGGCTGGAGTACCGGCTTATCCCAACCAATTCCTGGAACGTAATCGTATTGTGAGCGGTCTTAGCACCGCTTTGGTTGTTATTGAAGCGCCAATCCGCTCCGGTTCACTCGTCACCGCCAAGCACGCCCTCGACCAAGGACGAGAGGTTTTTATTACTCCCGGACCGGCCTCTCACCCCAATTACGAAGGATCTCATCTCCTCATCCGGAACGGCGCCCGCTTAGTGACTAAAGCAAAAGATATTCTGGAAGATTTGAATATAGAACCGCAAATTGGCGCAAATATGAGCACAAGCTCCGCGAAGAGCGGAACAACACATAACCTCGGGAGTGAAGAAAAATTGATTCTAGAAACCGTTAAAAACAACAAGGAACCTATTTCAGTTGACAAAATTATTGAAGTCACTAAACTGGAAACCCATATCGTAAACCAAAAACTAACCTTTCTTATGCTTGAAGAATTGGTAGAAGAAAAGAACGGAAAATTCAAATCACTATGAATTTAGTTATTGTAGAGTCCCCCTCAAAAGCGAAAACTATCTCTAAATACCTAGACAATACCTATGAGGTCCACGCAAGCGTCGGGCATATTCGTGATCTGCCAAAGAGCAACAAGAAAGCCATTGATATTCCGGCGGGTTTTGTCCCCCACTATGAAATCTCAAAAGGGAAAGAAAAAATCGTCAGAGAACTCAAAGCAATCTCTAAAAAAGCAAAAGAGATAATTCTCGCCACTGACCCCGATCGAGAAGGAGAAGCAATTGCTTGGCATATCAAAGAAGCATGCGGCCTGAAAAATCCAAAACGGGTTGTTTTTTATGAAATTACGGAGAGTGCCGTAAAAGAAGCGATGAAAAATCCCCGGAACATCGACGAACACCTCCGCAGATCACAGGAAGCCCGGAGAGTGCTGGACCGGCTCGTTGGATATGGTTTAAGCGGCCTTATTTGGAAAAAATTAAGATACGGTCTCTCTGCCGGACGCGTTCAATCCCCCGCACTCCGTATTGTTATGGAGCGGGAACGGGAAATTCGAATCTTTGTGCCCCAGGAATATTGGGTGATAAGCGGCACGTTTAAATATAAAAACGGCGAAGAATTGACCCTTATATGCGATGAAGAGCCCAAAACAGAAGACGAAACGAACCGAATTGTTGAAATTGCCCAAAAGAATAAAAATTGGAAAATTGTTTCTATAAAGCAAACAGAAGTAAAGCGTTCTCCACGCCCTCCTTTTATTACGTCTACTTTGGAACAGACTGCAAGTTCACGGCTCGGGTTCTCTCCTTCAAAAACAATGGTTCTGGCACAAAAACTGTATGAAGCAGGGTACATAAGCTACATGAGAACGGACAGCATAACTATAGGCAAAGAGGCTCTAAAACAAACATATGCTGAAATTGAAAAAGTATTTGGGAAAGAATATCTTTCTCCTCGAACCTACGCTACAAAACGCAAAAGCGCCCAAGAAGCACATGAAGCAATAAGACCAACGAAAATATCAAAACATGAAGCTGGCGCAAACGACGAACAAAAAAGGCTCTATCAGCTCATTTGGCGGAGAACAATCGCTTCTCAAATGACAGACGCAAAAACTTTAAGAACAAAACTTTCAGCGAATATTGAAGAAGAAAACGTAATCCCGAATTTCTCTATAAACGGGAGTGTGATTCTTTTCCCCGGTTGGTTCTCCGCAGATAAAGAGGCAAGAGGAGAAAATAAAGAAATCCCCGATCTTAATAAAGGTGATGTTGTGAACTTATTAAACATAGAGAGTGAACAAAAAGAGACACTTCCGCCGCCGAGATACACTGAAGCTGGTCTTATTAAAGAACTCGAAAAAAGAGAGATCGGACGACCAAGCACATACGCCTCAATAATCAGAACCATTCTCGAACGAGAATACGTCATAAAAGAAGGAAGAGCGCTTGTTCCAACAGACACAGGAGAAGCGGTTAGTAATTTCTTGGAAAAAAACTTTGCGAAATACATAAGTGATTCTTTTACCGCGGAGATGGAAAATGATTTAGATGAAATTGCCGAAGGGAAAAAAGAATACGAGAAAACACTCAGTAATTTTTACAAACCTTTTCTGAAAGAATTGAAATCAAAAGAGAACATCGAAAAAATAACAAATTTAGGAGACGCAGATAAAAAATTCAAGTGCCCTACGTGCAAATCAAGCATGGTAATAAAATTAGGCCGCACCGGGAAGTTTTTAAGCTGTAAAAAATTTCCAAAGTGCACCGGTGCGCTAAAAATAGACGGAACGGAGATGGAAGCTCCGAAAGAAACCGGCGAAACCTGCCCAAAATGCGAAGGAAAGCTTTTTGAGCGGGAAGGGCGCTATGGAAAGTTTATTGCTTGCGGAAACTACCCAAAGTGCAAATACGTGAAACAAAGCGAAGAAGAGGTAGCAAAAGCAAAAACGGGAGTGAAGTGCCCGAAATGCAGCCCCGGTGAGATTGCAGAGCGGCGGGGACGCTTTGGTTTATTTTATAGCTGCTCAGATTACCCAAACTGTAAATTCATCGTCAAATCCCGCCCTACGGGAAATCTCTGCCCGCTCTGCAAATCGCTTATGATGGAGGGAACAAAAACAATTCCAGAGCGTTGCAGTGATAAAACTTGCCCCAACCACAATCCTCACAAATTAGCCGGAAACAAACGCTGACTCTCGGCTCGTTAAAACCTCAGGCCCACTTTCCGTTATCGCGATAGTATGCTCAAAATGAGCGCTCAAGCTGCCGTCTTCAGTAACGTAACTATCATCACTTTTTTGCATCACGCGTGACGAGCTGACGCTCACCATTGGCTCAATTGCCAAGACGAGACCGGGCACAAGTTTGACTCCCTCTCCCCGGTTCCCATAGTTATAGACAGTCGGGTCCTCATGCAGTTCAAAACCAACACCGTGTCCAGTCAGATTCTTAATTACATGAAAACCGGCACCTTTGACTGTTTTCTCTATCATCCAACCAATATCACCGGTATGCTTTCCTGGTCTGCACTCCTCTATCGCTTTTTCTAAGGTTTCTTTAGTTATATCAACCAATTCTTTGGCTTTCCCTGTAAGTTCTCCAATCCCAACTGTTACAGCCGAATCAGTAATGTACCCTTGATAATCCACGCCAAAGTCAATTTTTAAAACATCTCCTTTTCTCAAGACATACTCCGACGGCAAACAGTGGACAATTTGTTCATTTACTGACGTACAAATCGCTGCCGGGTAAAGCTTTGTTCCACCCTCCGGTTTATAACCTAAAAACGCCGGCTTCGCACCGGCTTTCTTAATAAGCCTTCTGGCAAGTTTATCAAGATATATAAGCTCAATTCCTTCTTTCGTTTCTTCTTCTAGTTTTTGGAGAACTGATGCAAGAATTCTACCCGATGTTCTTAAAACCCGAAGGTCGTTTTCTTTTTTTAAACGAATCATCGCCGCAACCCTAATCTTCTCACAACTTGTTCATAGACTTTATACGGGGATGGTTCACCGTTAATTTCTCTAATCCTAAAACCAAGACTTCTCATTTTCTTTAGAATTGGATAAGTCCGTTCGCGATATTCCTTAAGGCGTACTTTGATTATCTCCGGTTTGTCCAGGGTTCTTTTTCTTGCAGGTCCGGCACAAAATGAACACTTCTTATTTTTTGAACTGGCCAAAATCGGCAAACCACAAACCGAGCAGACAACGCGTTTACTGTTCCTCTCTATTGATGTCTGACTCTTAACTTTTAATTCAACCACTATAATATTTTTCTTGCCATAGAGCTTAATCAAAATTGAAAGTAATCCTTTATTATTTTTATCACCAAAAGCTTCAAACATGGTCCGCGGAGAACCGCTGTAGACAATACCAAACCCGGCTTTTGCAATACGGCGAGTAGCCTGACTCACAATACGCAGTGTCCACGAAGGGGTGAATAATTTACCAGTTTCAAAATTTTCTCTCTCTCGCAGAAGAACTGTATTCTTCTCAGCGCCAGGCGCGTATATTAAACTTTCGCCATATCGCCCAGTATCAAAATGAATAAAGCTAAACTTTCTAACTAAAAGCTCGGCCTGCGTTCCTTTTCCCGATCCCGGAGGACCATATATTATTACTGCTTGATTAGCCATATACCCTTAATAATAACTGTTTTCCTGTATTTTGAGTACTATTGAATTGACAAAATAAAATATATAAGTACTATGGAGGATAGATCATCGGGAGTGGGTGCGGCGAATTTGATCAATGTGGCGGAAGGATTCCCTCGCGCGCCGCAGATCTCTCTGTTTTTGGGAGTTAGTGATGAGGAGATATCGTTGAGAGTTAGCGAGAAGATCTCGTCCTGCCCCATCGTCCACCCACTCCTCGGTTTCACCCGTCAACCGCGTTATAGGGAGGGGCGCAATAAGAGCCGCGTGCACCATGCACCGCGGCTCTTTCCTTTTCTCAATCCAATAACTTTCCTTGGTTGAATCATAGCTCAAACCTGCTGAAATAATAAAACTTTTTTAGAATTTTGTTTTAAAAAAATTGAACCGAAAATTTCTCCGAGTGAGTATGTCGGAGAGTGTTTAAAAATGAACGAGTGAGTAGGAAATGTGCCGGGTACACGTGAGCGAAGCGAGCTGGGTGGTACATTTTCGTAAGCGAGCGAGTATCATTTTAACGCTCGGAGACTTCTACGAACGAGGGGGTAACTTTTGGTTCAAACTTCTAGAAAATTCCCTCGTATTCCCTCACCATAAGCTGTGATTCAACCTGCTTCATCACATCGAGTGCCACAGCAACAACAATCAAGAGTGCCGCACCACCAATTGTGAGTGCCTGAATACCGGTTATTATCTGAGTTACGTTCGGCAGAATCGCCACAATTCCCAAGAACAGCGCACCAAAAAAAGTTATTCGGCGGACAATTTTAGAAATAGTTTCAGCTGTCGCCTCCCCCGGTCTAATACCCGGAATAAAGCCCCCACTACGCTGCAAGTTTTTAGAAATTTCTTTGGGGTCAAAAGTAATAGCGGTGTAGAAATAAGTGAAAACAACAACCAAAATAAAGTAAAGAGAGCTGTAAATATATATATTATTAAAAAGACCGATAACCAAACTATTCAAGCGGAGAGAAAGTTCAGCAGAAAAAATGGAAACAGCCTGAGCCAAAAATTGAGGGAAAAGCAAAATAGAAATTGCAAAAATAATAGGAATAACACCGGCCTGATTAACTTTAAGCGGTAAATAAGTGGCGACGCCGCCGTATAACTTATTGCCGCGAACCTGCTTTGCGTAAGAAACCGGTATCTTCCGCTCACCTTCATTAACAAAAACAACACCGGCAATGATAATGATGCTTAAAATAACGAAAGCGATGTACGTTGGTAAAATACTGGGAGTATAGGTTAAAAAACTTGAAGTTATAAGCTGTGGTAAACTGGCCACGATACCGGCGAAGATAATCAAAGAAACGCCGTTACCCATTTTATACTCTGATATCAACTCACCAATCCACATTAAGAAGACGCTGCCGGCAGTAATAACTGCAACGTTGCTTAAGAGCTGCAGTAATGATAGAGAAGGTAACACCTGCTGAGAAGCTAAAAGGTTTAAAAATCCATAAGATTGAAGGGCGGCTAAGGGAACGGTTAAATATCTGGAATAACGGTTAAATTTAGCTCTTCCTTCAGCTCCTTCCTCGTAGTATGCTTTCTTGAGCTTCGGAAAAATAATTGTTAGAAGCTGCATAATAATCACTGCTGTAATGTAAGGACCAACGCCAAGCATCACCAACGACAAGTTAGCTAGTCCGCCACCGGAGAAAATATTTAGAAATCCAAAGATTTGATTAGAAGAAAAGAATTCATTCAATCTAGCTACATCAATTCCCGGGATAGGAATAGCCGCCAAGACCCTAAAAACCAAAAGCCAAAACAACACCATTAAAATCTTTTTCCGAAGATCCGGGATCTTAAAAATTTGGATAAGTTTGTTCATTATTTTCTGATTATACCCTAATTGGCTACTATTTAATCGTACCACCAGCCTTCTCAATCTTTTCCCGGGCTGTCTTAGAAACTTTCACATCTTCAATTGTAAAAGCCTTTTTAACTTCTCCATTACCCGTAAGTTTTACCTCCCGCGACATTCTTTTTACTATTCCTTTCTCAATTAAGATTTTCTTATTAAGAGAATTATTATCTAGTATTTTTTCTAAATCACCAACGTTAATAACCACGGGTTTGAGTCTGAGAGATTTATTCTTCACGCCCCGGAGTTTCGGGAGTTTAGAGAAAAGATCACGCTCTGCCGGTCTGATCCGGTGTCCGGATCGGGATTTCTGACCCTTCTGACCTCGACCAGAATACGTTCCACGTTTACCGCCACGTCCTATTCGTTTAGTTTTTCTTTTATTTAACGACTTTAATTGATGAATCTGCATAAAATTAAGTCAAAAATCAAAATTTAAGTACCAAAGAAAATTCTTAAATTATTTAGGGCTCTGCTCTTTTGTTTTGATATTTACGTTTTGCACTTTAATCTGCCTTAGGGCCTTTATTGTTGCTCTAGCATTAGCTATTTTATTAGTGGTTCTACCTAAAATCTTAGCTGAGATATCTTTAATTCCCACAAGCTCCAGAACAACTCGGCAGGCACCGCCGGCGATTAAACCGTGGTTGAGTCGGGCTGGTTTTAATCTGACTCTTGCCGCTCCATATTTTGCTTCAGTATCGTAAAAAATAGTTCGACTATCTTTTAAAGACACCGAAACCAGGTTCTTTCTAGCTTGAGTTTTGGCTTTCTGAATAGCTGAGGCAACGTCAAGACCTTTAGCAATGCCCAAACCCAACTTCCCCTTCTGATCACCAATAATAACCGTTGCTCTAAAACTAAAACGTTTACCTCCAGCAACAACTCTAGTAACACGCCTAATCTCAAGTACCTTTTCCTGAAATTCGCTTTTCTGCCTAACAATTCTCTTTGTACGTTGATGTATCATATATTATATCTTCAATCCTTCTTCACGGGCACCTTCGGTCAAAAACTTAACCCTACCATGATAACGATACGCTCCCCTGTCCAGAACGGCTGATTTAATATTTAATTTTTTAGCCTTCTCGGCAATTACTTTACCAACTTTTTCAGCCACTTCTGTTTTTTTTAATTTTTTTCCGACGCCTCGGCTGGGACCCCGATTCCCTCTAGGTGTCGAGGCTTCTAACTCGAAAGATGAGGCAGAAGCTAAGGTTTTTTGTTTTGTGTCATCAATAAGTTGAGCATAAATATGACTATTGCTCCTAAACACTGACAAGCGGGGTTTTGAAGAAGTACCTCTAATACGCAGACGAACCCTTTGTTTTCTTCTTCCTTTAACTTTATTTAACAGCTTCTGTTTTTGCATAATTTCTACGTAGTACCAGCAGCAGTGGTAGCTGCTCTTTTACCAGCTTTGCGGCGAACAATCTCACCTTTATAACGAAAACCTTTCCCTTTATACGGCTCTGGTTTTTTGAGTGACCGAATTTCTGCTGCCACTCGACCAACCAACTCCTTACTAATGCCTTTAACTTTCAAAATAGAATTCTTCTCAACTTCAAACGTAATACCGGGCTTTGTCTCATACCGCACCGGGTGAGAAAACCCTAAATTCATAACAAGGTTTTCTCCTTCTTTAGTAATACGATAACCCACACCCTCAAGTAACAGAGTCTTTTCAAAACCTTTTATAAGTCCCTCAATCGCACCCTGTGTAAGCGACCGCTGAGTTCCCCAATTACTCCTCGCCTGCTTTCCTGTTCCCTCAAGAACAAAACGTAATTCTTTACTTTCGACGTCAAGATGAGGCGTAATACCATGAAGACGCGGCACACTAATCTCACCCTTCGGATTTTTCACTAAAATCACGTCCTCAGCTATCTGTATTTCTATTCCCTCCGGGATTTCAATTGGTTGTTTACCGATTCTAGACATAATAATTTTCTACCATACCTCAAACAGCATCTGGCCGCCAGTTTTATCCTTTCTGGCTTGTTCGCCAGTTAAAATGCCTTTTGGTGTTGAAACCACAAGTAAACCGTAACCTCCCTTAACTTTTCTAAAATCCCGATAGCCTCTATACTGACGCATCGAGGGCCGGCTTAAAAGCTTCAAACCTTGAATGGGTCTTTCTGGATTCATATGAATCTCAATAATCTTCTTAAGAGATTTTCCTTTCACTTCCACTTTTTTTAAGAAACCAGAACGTTGAAGTAATTCCGCTACAGCGTAGTCTATCTTTACATATCGAGTCTTCAACGATTTCTTACCGGCCGCTTGGGCATTTTTAATTTTAATCAATAAATCAATATACATGGGTCTTTACCAAGAAGCTTTTTTAATCCCGGGAATTTCTCCCCGCCCCGCTAGTTCTCTAAAACAAATACGGCACATATTGAAATCTCGCATATAACCTCGAGCACGGCTGCAACGAAAACAGCGCCGCACAATGCGGCTTGTAAACTTTGGTTTTTTTCTTGCTCGAGCTGCAACTGATTTCTTTGCCATAAGTAATATCTAAGTATTCTCCTTATTAGATTTCTTCAATGGTACTCCAATCGACCTGTAAAAATCAATCGCTTCGTCTCTACTTTCAAAAACACTGACTGCAGTAACCTGCAAACCAAAATTGACTTTTGATTTATCGGCACTGATTTCTGGAAAAACGAATTGTTCTCTAAAACCTATATTTAAATTTCCTCCGGTGTCCACGTTTTTCAAATCTAAACCTCTAAAATCTCTGACCCGAGGCAGAACAAAACTTATAACTCTTGTAAAAAAGTCCTCCATTCTTTTCCCTCTAAGAGTTACCTGTAAACCAATAATATCTCCGGCCCTAGTTTTAAAACCAGCGATTGATTTCTTGGCTTGCCTTGGGGCAGGTTTCTGACCGGTAATCAAGGCTAATTCTTTTATAATCTCGGGTAAAGACTTCTCTTCAAAATTAGATTGCTGTCTCAACCTCCCCAGACCCACATTGATAACAATTTTCTCTAAATTTTTCTTAATAGAAACTTTTTTTGTCATAATTTTACAGCAAGCTCTTACATTTTTTACAGTACCTAACTTTTTTATCATTTTCTAACCGATATCCAACCCGTGTTGCTCGATTACAACTGGAACAAACTAGCATCAAATTAGAGGAATTAATCGGTCTTACTACTTGGACAATTTCTCCTTTTTCTCCTTGGCGTTTTGGACGAACGTGTTTCTTATAGAGATTTACTCCCTCGACGGTAACCCTGCTATTATTTGGGTTAACTTTAATAACCTTGCCGGTTTTACTCTTATCCTTACCTGCTAAAACTTTTACTGTGTCACCTTTGTGTATTTTCATTTTTTTATTGAATGGTTCAACTACACAAGTTCTTCTGCCAATGAGGCAATAGCATCATATCCTTTTTCTTTAATCTCACGAGGAATAGGACCGAAGATTCTAGTTGCCCTTGGTTCTTTTTTATCAACCAAAACTACGGCGTTCTCATCAAAACGAATATATGAACCATCTCTCCGGCGCCAAGGAGCACGCTGCCGCACAACGAGAGCTCTAACAATATCCTTCTTTTTAACCTGTTTTCTTGGTTCAGCACTCCGAACTGATGCCACAATAATATCTCCAATTCTTGCATAACGGCGTCGGCTACCCCCTAAAACCTTAAAACACCGGACGATTTTCGCTCCCGAATTATCTGCCACTTTTAATATGGATTGTTCTTGGATCATATTCTCAAATTTCTAACTTACTAAAAGTTATATCTTACTAATTACTATCCAGCGTTTTTCTTTTGATAAAGGCCTTGATTCTTGGATAACAACTTTATCTCCTGTCTTATACTCATTCTTCTCATCATGTGCTTTATACCTTTTGGTGGTCCTGTAATACTTGTGATAACGTTTGTGTTTCTTTAACCGATGCACGGCTACAACTCTTGTCTTGTTCATTTTGTCAGACATTATCACACCCTTTAGACGCCTTTTTATTTTTTTGTTACTCTCATTTGTTGGCATATTCATGATGCAATATCACTTTTTGTTTTTGATGCTGGTTGCTTGATCAAACGCTTTAGTGTTAAAAATTGAGCGATACTTTTCTTAATTTTTCTTATCTCTGAAATATTCTTCACCTTCCCTAGAGATAAATCTAACCTTAAACTATTTAACCGTTCACGATTCATACGGAGCTCTTTATCTAACTCGACCAGTGGTTTGTTTTTAAAACTTTGTAGTTCTTTCTTTTTCATGCCAATCCAAAATTTATATCAAGTCCTTAATAATAATTTTAGTTCTAACCGGCAATTTATGACCGGCTATTCTCAGCGCCTCAAGAGCCGCTTCCCGAGAAACACCATCAATCTCAAAGAGAATTCGTCCAGGTTTGACCGGAGCCACGTAATGATCTACGTCGCCCTTGCCTCCACCAAGCGTAACTTCGGGAGGCAGTCTAGTAATTGGTTTATCGGGAAATATTCTAATCCAAACTTTCCCTTCACGTTTAAGCGAATGAGTAATTGCCCTACGAGCAGCTTCTATCTGATTAGAAGTAATCCATGCTGCCGAGCGAGCTTGAATACCAAAACTCCCGAAACTTAAACTGACTCCTCGCGTTTCCTTAAGTCGTCCTCTGGAACGGCCTTTCTGCATTTTCCTGTGTTTTTGTTTCTTTGGCTGTAACATGCTAAATTTAGGATTTCTTGTCAAAGATCTCCCCCTTATATAACCACACCTTAACACCAATGGTGCCATAAGTAGTAAATGAAATTGCCTCTCCGTAATCAATGTGTGCTCTCAGGGTTTGTAAAGGCATCCGGCCATAGGCCGACCACTCGCTACGAGCGATTTCAGCTCCGTTTAACCTTCCTGCCATCCTGATTTTAGCACCTTTAATACCGCGATTTTGCTTGAGTGTTTCTAGTTGACGCCTCATAATAAGCCGATAAGGGATCCTCTTTTCTAGGTCAAAAGCAATTTGCTGAGCTGAAACAGCAGCCGATATTTCAGAGCGTTTAAGCTCTTCCACGTTCAGATTTAGAGTAAAATTATCTGGAAATTTATTTTTACGACGCAAGGATTTCATGGTCTTCAGCAAAGCGTTTTTCAGTTCTTCAATCCCCTTACCACCTCGACCAATGATCAATCCCGGCCGACTTGATTTAATTGAAACTTTAATCACTTCACCCGTCCGCTCAATATCAATACCAGCAATGCCAGCAGTAAGAATTTTACCCTTAATAACCTTACGAATCAGATGGTCCTCTTCTATGAAAAAGCGTCGGTTCTTCTTAAAGAACCACTGACTGGACCACGGAGCAGTGAGCCCTAATCGGAATGAAGTTGGTTTTGTTTTTTGTGCCATGATTGTCTAAATTTTCTTTGAAAATTTAGCTGCAAGCATGAGCACCCCGCCGAAGCCTTGGCGCAGGCGGGGCGCCATACCTATAGCTATATTGATTTTCTCCTAAACACTTTTTTGAAAAATCCCGGCTTAGCCGTTGGTTTTACTTCTGGGACTTGTTTTTCTTTTCCTGTTGGAACTGTTCCATCTTTAACGGAAGGTTTCTCTTGTTGTTCTTTTTTCTCCTGTTCTTTAGAAATCTTAGTTTTTTCTTTTTTACGGCTTTCTTGAATCACAAATCTAGGTTCAGTTAATTTATCAGAAACACCCAGAATTAAAGTAACATGACTTGTCTTTTTCTCAATTAAATTAACTCTGCCGAAAGCTCTAGGGGCAAACCTTTTGGACTTTGGTCCTTGATCAACTTTGATTTCCCTAACGTAAAGTTTAGACAATTCCAATTGGTGATTATTTTTAGCATCAGCCACAGCTGAACGCAGAAGTTTTAGAATGGCATCGCTAGCACGCCGAGGAGAAAGTAAAAGTTGTGCTTCAGCTTCACTAACCGGCAAACCCCTAATAACGTCAGCGATAAAACGAGTTTTACGCGGTGCGATGCGAAGATATTTTAATTTTGCAGCAACGGTTTGAGTCATAGGTGTCTATTTTTTCTCTTTTGATTTTTGCTCCAGCTCTCTCTGAATTTTGCCGCCATGACGCAAAAACTTCTTAGTCGGAGAAAATTCCCCTAGACGATGGCCGACCATATCTTCGGTAACTCTAACTTCAATAAAATCTTTACCGTTGTGGATGCCGAAAGTAAATCCCACCATCTCCGGGGATATTTCAGAATTTCGCGCCCATGTTTTAACAACCGCTTTATCATCGGGCTTCAAATTTGAAATTTTCTTTAACAGTTTTGAATCCACGTACGGACCCTTTTTAGATGACCGACTCATATTATTTCTTTCTCCGTTTAATAATCAGTCTGTTTGACCATTTTTTCTTCTTGCGCGTTCTACGACCACCAGTAACCTTGCCCCATTTAGTCTTTGGCCTTTTAGTCCCTCGTTTTGCCTTACCTTCACCGCCGCCATAAGGATGGTCCCTAGCATTCATTGCTGAGCCACGAACGGTCGGTCTTATACCCATATGACGGGAACGTCCCGCCTTCCCAATCACCATTAAATTACGTTCAGGATTGGAAACCTGACCAATGGAAGCATAACCATTCCACGGTACTTTCCTAATCTCTTTGGATGGCATCTTGAGATGAGTGTATCCATCTTCATTAGCTAAAATCTGAAGAGACGTGCCGGCTGAACGAGCTAATTGTCCACCTTTACCGGGCAACACTTCCACGTTATAAACAAGCGTCCCTACCGGTATCCGCCGCAGGAGGGTTCTATTACCAACCTCAAAAGGCGCGTCTACTGAAGCTACAATTTTATCACCCACCTTAAGACTTTGTGGCGCTAAAATATACCTGCGTTCACCGTCTTCGTAAAGAGTAAGAGCAATAAAAGCAGTTCTATAAGGATCGTACTCAATGGTCTCTATCCGACCGGAGATTCCGAGTTTATCTTGCTTAAAATCTATTATCCGGTACATGGCCTTACTACCACCTCCTTGGTGGCGCACTGTAATCCGCCCCTGGCTATTACGGCCGGCATTACTTTTTAGGCGCTTCGTTAACCTCTTGAACGGTTTTACTTTTGATAACTTACTATAATCAGGAACGGTCATTGAACGCCTTGAAGGAGTTGTTGGTTTATATTTTTTCATACTATGTAATTTCTATCTTATGACCTTGTTTTAAGGTGATAATAGCTTTCTTAAAACTGGGACGGCGGCCAAATTTGCTGCCAAGCCGTTTTACTTTTCCCCGCATGCGAATAATATTTACTGCACTGACCTTAACATCATATCTACGACTAACCTCTTTTTTGATTTCGTTTTTATTGGCAGTGTTCCGGACTAAGAAAACGTACTGATTGTTCTTGTTTAAATCTGTTCCCTTCTCACTAATCCGTATTTTCTTAAGAATACCCTCGGTGGTCTTGTGAGTAATCGGTTTTTCTTTCGCTTTTTCCGGCTCTTTAGATTGGATCTCTTCGGAAACGATATCCGTTTTCTTGCTCTTCTTAAACGGCTTTAGAATGCTCATTTTTGAGGGTCTTCAATTAAATCCTTAATCGCGCTTTTTTCAAAAAAAATGTACTTATAAGTCAAACCATCATAAACATTCAGAGATTTAGGGCTTATGACTTTCGTCTTAGGTATATTCCTTGCTGCTAAAGAAATACCTTTATTACCTTTTGTTGGGACTAATAAAACACTTAATTTCTCTTTAAAAAAACTTCTTAAGATGTTGTTTAAATCCTTCGTCTTGTGACTCGCGAGTTTTAAATCGTTAATAATACGTACTTCGCCGTCAGCTGCTTTTCTAGATAACAGGGAATAAAGCGCCGCTTGTTTCATTTTCTTGTTAATTTTTTTATTAAATTTCTTTTCTCTCCGCGGACCGAAAGTGACGCCACCACCAACCCAAATCGGCGACCGGATTGACCCGTGACGCGCTCTACCCGTACCTTTCTGCCGCCACGGCTTCTTACCCCCACCACTAATCTCACTCCGATCTTTAACGTTTGCAATCGATCGCCGCCGATTAGCGAGCTGAGCAAGTAAAGCTTGATGAACCAAGTCGGGATTCCACTTTACTTTAAATATCTTATCAGGAACTTCCATCGTTCCAGACTTTTTATTTTCCTGGTTATAAATATCCATCGTCATGCTTGCAATAACTAATAATTTATTTCCACTTTAGTTCCTCTCATTCCTGGTACTGCTCCTTTTACCATTAAAATATTTTCTTCCGGTTTAACCTTAGTAACTTCTAAATTCTTAGTCGTAACCCGCCTTACTCCCATATGTCCTGCCATCTTTTTTCCTTTAATAACTCTCCCCGGATCAGTGGCACCAATAGAACCGGGAGCTCTCAGACGATCTTTCTGACCGTGACTTTTAGGTCCGCCTTTGAAACCATGACGCTTAACCACGCCTTGGAAACCTTTCCCTTTGCTCACTCCGCTTATTACAACCTTATCCCCTTCCTTTAATTCCTTTAGAAACTGAGTTCCCTCTTTATCAAGCTCCAAGACCGTTACCGGCATAACTCTTTCATTTCTCCAAAGCTGCGTCATTTTTATTTTTTTAGCTAAAACCTTTGTCATGGTTTAATATAATACCAAAACAGCGGGGCTCAGCCCTGCTGTTTTAAATACATTAATATGGCTTAACCCGCACGTATCCTACACTATCTCTATTTCGGCGTCAACCCCTACCCCATCTTTATCTCAACATCCACACCACCGGGTAAATTCAGATCTGTTAGCGATTCAATTATCTTCTGTTTGGGGTTTATGATATCAATTAAACGCTTATGAATTCTCATTTCAAATTGCTCTCTTGATTTTTTGTGGACGAATGTAGAACGGTTAACGGTATAACGTCTTATCTCTGTGGGCAGCGGAATCGGCCCGATTACTTCACCCCCCTGGCGTCTGATAGCCTCAACGATTTGCTTTACTGAAGAATCAATGAGTTTCGCATCGTAAGATTTAATGCGTAACCTCAGTTTTTCCTTAGAAAGTTGCTCCTCTTTCTTGGGCATAAACTTAAGGGTTTATTTAAGAATTTTAATTACCACACCAGCACCAACAGTTTTCCCGCCTTCCCTTATAGCAAACCGCTGCTTTTCCTCAAGAGCTACCTCTGAAATTAATTTAACTGTGAGCTTCACAGTATCGCCTGGCATTACCATTTCAATACCTTCCGGTAAAACAACCTCACCGGTAACATCCGTTGTTCTAATGTAGAGCTGTGGTTTATAGCCCTTAAAGAATGGAGTGTGACGACCGCCTTCCTCTTTACTTAAAACGTAGACTTCGGCCTCAAACTCGGTATGAGGAGTAACCGTACCGGGTTTTGCTATAACCTGTCCTCTTTCTACATCTTCCTTTTTTAGACCCCTTAAAAGCAATCCAACGTTGTCTCCGGCTCTTGCTTCGTCTAAAAGTTTTTGAAACATTTCTACGCCTGTTATTACCGTTTTCTGAGTTGGTCTCAAACCTATAATCTCCACTTCTTCATTTACCTTCAATATTCCCCTCTCGGCCCTGCCGGTTACAACCGTCCCCCTGCCTTCAATGGAGAAAACGTCTTCAACGGGCATCAAAAAAGGCTTATCGATGTCCCGAACGGGTTCGGGGATATAATCATCCAGCGCTTTAACCAAATCTAGAATTGGCTTAGCGGCGTCTTCATCGGCCGACTTAACGTTTAGTGCCTTTAATGCTGAGCCGCGAATAATCGGCACCTCATCCCCCGGAAACTCATACTTCTTTAAAAGTTCACGTACCTCCGACTCCACAAGATCAACAAGCTCCTTATCATCTACCGTATCCGCTTTGTTTAGAAAAACAACGATAGCCGGCACTCCCACCTGCTTTGCAAGCAGGATATGCTCTCTAGTTTGGGGCATAGGTCCGTCAGCCGCCGAAACCACAAGAACGGCACCGTCCATCTGGGCGGCTCCGGTAATCATATTTTTGATGTAATCAGCGTGCCCCGGTGCATCAATGTGAGCATAGTGACGCTTCTCTGTTTCGTACTCAGAGTGGTGCAGGGCAATCGTAATGCCCCGTTTCTTCTCCTCGGGAGCCTTGTCAATATCATCGACGCTTTCCTCTTTTTTAATTAAACCCTTCAAATGAAGGATGTGAGTAATGGCCGCCGTCAAAGTAGTCTTACCGTGATCTACATGGCCAATCGTCCCTACATTAATGTGGGGTTTATTTCTATTAAATTTTTCTTTCTCTGCCATTTTTTTAGCTTTTATAAGTTAACGTTTCGACCTGGTTTATACAATGAGCCTAATTATTATCCAGAGAATGAAAAGTGTCAACCCCCTATATTTTCCACAATTATTATTGTTTCTTCCCTTCAATGATATCTGTAGCTACGTTCTGAGGCACTTCCTCATAATGAGAGAATTCCATGTTAAATGATCCGCGACCCTGAGTCATTGAACGCAGATTAGTTGAATAACCAAACATCTCAGCAAGAGGAACATTCGCATCAACTACTCGAATGTTGCCTCGCTCGTCCATTGATTTAATCTTTCCACGTTTTGAACTAATGTCTCCTGTTACATCTCCCAAGAAATCCGGTGGGGCAATAACCTGCACCTTCATAATTGGTTCCAAAAGAACGAGTTTTGCCCGACGACTCCCCTCCTGAAATGCCATTGCTGCAGCAATCTTAAACGCAATTTCCGAAGAATCAACATCGTGAAACGAACCGTCGTATAATGTTGCTTTAATATCAACTAAGGGATAGCCAGCAAGAATTCCTTTGCTTATTGCTTCTCTGATTCCCTTCTCAACTGCCGGAATATATTCTTGGGGAATAATACCGCCCTTAATTGCACTTACAAATTCAAAACCTTTGCTCCGTTCTAAGGGTTCAACTCTCAACCAAACATGACCGTACTGGCCGCGACCACCTGACTGCCGAATATATTTTCCTTCTGCTTCAGCAGTACTCTTAATGGTTTCCCGGTAAGCCACCTGAGGACGACCTACGTTCGCTCCAACTTTGAACTCCCGCTTCATCCGATCAACGATAATTTCTAAATGGAGCTCGCCCATGCCGGAAATTATTGTCTCACCGGTATCAGGATCGCCGCTTATTTTAAAAGTTGGATCTTCATCAGAGAGCCTTTTCAACGCCACACCCATCTTTTCTTGATCAACTTTAGTTTTTGGCTCAATTCGAACTGATATAACTGGTTCTGGAAACGTAATACGCTCAAGCACCAACTGGTGATCTGGATCGGCTAAGGTATCCCCTGTAGTTGTGTCTTTTAACCCAACTAATGCCCCTAAGTCACCGGCATAAATTTCTTCTGCTTCTTCACGGTGATTAGCGTGCATTCGAAGAATCCTGCTAATGCGTTCCTTAGAGCCCTTCGTTGTATTCATAACGTAACTACCTCGCTTCATTGTGCCTGAGTAAATCCTGAAAAACGTGAGTGTCCCCACAAAAGGATCGGTGGCAATCTTAAACGCTAACGCCGCAAGTGGCTCATTATCGTCCGGGCGGCGTTCCTCATCTTTGTGAGTTTTGGGATTCAATCCTTTGGTTGGAGGTAGATCGGACGGTGCAGGTAAATAATCAAGTATCGCGTCAAGAACAAGTTGCACCCCCTTATTTTTCAGAGCTGATCCGCAAAGCACCGGCACAATGGTGTTATCAATAGTTGCCCTGCGCAACGCCTTCTTTAAACTTTGAAGATCCGGCTCCTTTCCTCCCAGATAAATATCCATAAGAGCATCATCTCCCTCTACAATTTTTTCAATGAGAGTATGGCGCCGTTCGGTTGCCTCCTTTTTAAGATTTTCCGGAATTTCCTCTTCAATAACGTTCTCTCCTAACTTTCCCTCAAAGCGGTACGCCTTCATTGTTAAAAGATCAATGACCCCTTCAAAGGCACCTTCCAAACCAATTGGGATTTGTAAAAGAATAGCGTTTGGAGTAAGTCTATCTAAGATTGACTGAAAACTTTTCTCAAGACTTGCTCCAGTGCGATCTAATTTATTAATGAAGCAAATACGAGGCACTTTGTACTCATCGGCGTAATGCCAGTTCGTCTCCGACTGCGGTTCAACGCCCGCGACACCATCAAATACAACTACTGCACCATCAAGAACGCGAAGCGACCGCTTTACTTCAACTGTAAAGTCAATGTGGCCAGGAGTATCAATAATATTAATCCTATGCTCGAAATCCTTATCACCGTCACGATATGTTGGAATCCAAAAGCAGGTTGTCGCAGCAGAGGTTATAGTAATGCCCCGCTCTCTTTCTTGTTCCATCCAATCCATTACCGTATCTCCCTCATGCACTTCGCCAATCTTATGAGAGACACCTGTATAGAAAAGGATTCGTTCGGTTACGGTTGTCTTACCGGCATCAATATGAGCAATGATGCCAATGTCCCTAACTTTTTCAATTGGATAATTCCTTGCCATAAAATTTTATTCTCCAAATAGGCGCATATTGATGCGGGAAAGGGGTCGGGAAAACGGGAGTTTTCCTGTGGCGGAGCACACGAACCGATGGGTTCGTGGGAGTTCTGACTTGTAGTCGGAACGACGCGAGATATGAGCAATGATGCCAATGTCCCTAACCTTTTTTATAGGGTACTGTCTGGGCATATTATCGGTATTACCGCCGCCGCCTTAAGAAACTCGCGAACGCCCGATTTGCTTCCGCCATTCGGTGAGTATCCTGTTTCCTCTTAACAGCTGCCCCCTCGTTTTTTGATGCCGACACAATTTCCTCTGCTAATTTCTCGCTGATTGGTTTCCCTTTTCTTTTTCTTGCCGCGTCAATAATCCAGTGGGTAGCGAGAAAAAATTGCCGATTCGGATCTACTTCCTGTGGAATTTGGTAGTTCGCTCCTCCGACACGCCTTGACCGCACTTCCAAAATTGGTGAGGCATTCTGAATCGCTTTTTCAAACACTTCAACCGGATCTTCCTTCGTTTTTTTCCCTACCTCCTCAAGAGCACCATATAAAGCCTTCTCGGCAATAGTTTTTTTACCTTTCTCCATTAGATAATTAATAAACCGGCCCATATCAATACGACCGTGTAAGTAATCTGGTTTGTGTTCCTTCTTTTTATATGAACTACGTTTACGCATGCGAATTTTTCCTATGAGCAAAGCGAGTAGCTGAAAAATTCAGCACCCTGAGCCTGTCGAAGGGTTACATTATTTCTGTCTCTTTGTGCCATACTTACTCCTCTGCTGTTTTCTCCCTTCCACTCCACCGGTGTCTAGAACACCTCTCACGATATGATATCCCACGCCAGGCAAATCCTTAACTCTCCCACCCCTAACTAAAACCACCGAGTGTTCCTGAAGGTTGTGCCCTTCCCCGGGAATGTAGGCCGTTATTTCCATACCATTTGTGAGACGCACTCGAGCTACTTTCCGAAGGGCTGAGTTTGGTTTTCTTGGAGTAGTAGTAAACACTTTTAGACACACACCTCGCTTAAAAGGTGAAGAGGAAGCTACCGGCCGATTCTTCAAATTATTAAAATACAAACCCAAGGCCGGCGTTTTAGTTTTCTTAACGGTTTTCTTTCTCGCTTTTCTAATTAGTTGATTAACTGTAGGCATGCCAAATTTGTCTGAGCGTAGCGAAGTTACAAATTTGAGCACCCTGAGTTTTATCGAAGGGTTACATCACCATGTAACTTCACGAACAGCACAGATACGTAAAGTCCAGAGTACAGTATTTGCTATAAATGTCAAACATTAAAATACAAACCCCTTGCCGGTTATAACCCAGAATATAAGATTAGCAATCGGCGGCAGAACCCAAAAAGCGAAAAGAAGAGCAAAGAATATTCCGAAAAAACCGAGTCGACTAAGGTACTGCGATTGCCTGGGAAACAAATCGGCGAATATCTTTGATCCGTCAAGCGGCGGGAAAGGGATTAAATTAAATAAGGCCAAAAAGATATTAATGTAAACAATGAGCCCTAAAAATCCCAAAAACAAGGGAGAGATAAGACTGCTATCAAAAGGGATGAAAGGGAAAAACCTAACAACCAAACCTAATGCTAAGGCTATAACCAGATTAGCTAAGGGGCCGGCTGCCCCAACCTTTAAAGAGCCGTACTTCTGATCTCGTAAGTTATAAGGATTATAAGGAACGGGCTTTGCCCAACCGATGAAAATCCCAGAAGTAAAAAGTAAAACGAGCGGAATAATAACCGTGCCAAAGAGATCCATGTGAGCCAAAGGGTTAAGCGTCAACCTGCCTTGATCCTTAGCTGTTGTGTCGCCTAAGCGATATGCTGTCAGAGCATGAGCATATTCGTGAAAAACGGCGGATAGCACAATTATGACGTATAGAAATAATCTTAATTCCATTGTTCAATATTATATAAGCGTTCGGATATATTGTAAAACTTTTCCGTTTCTTCATCAGCCAAAGCCTTCGGAATAAATAAATTCACCTCGTTCAAATTAAGAAGAGACGAAAAATATCGAACTCGACCAATCTAAGAACTTGCGAAGTTCTTAGATTGGGACTCAGACAGCGATATTTTTCTAGCTTCTACGAATTCTCACTCGGGAATTTATGTTTATCCCTCCGACAGGCTTCTTTAGAAAGGAAAAGTTTTACTCATTTGCTCAGCACCTCACAAAGTAGCTGATAATCTTTTCTGCAGTATGCTGGAGCGAAGTTATAAATTAACGAATGAAAAACAGAAAAGTAGAAAAACAGTGCTGTCTGAGCGAAGTGAGTTCGCTGTTTTTCGTCAAGCTTTTCTGTTTTGAGGAGTATATACTTATCTGAGCGAAGGCGACTGCAGAGAAGATTTATCAACTACTTAAGTGCTATAATAACAAACGTGAAAAGAGGCAGAAACAAAAATTTATATCTAGTCTTAGTTATTTTTATACTGCTTGTTTTAGCCGGGTTTTATTTAACTCTCAGTGAAATTGACAGTTTGCGAAACGATCTCACAAATCTTGAACTGGCATTGGAGTTGTCCAACGAGGGAAATGATGTAATCGGCCCCAAAGGGGCCCCTTTCGGGGGCGAAGCAACTTCAACTAAGACAAACGAGGATGCTCTTTCCCAAAAAGAAGAAAAACTGATTATAATTCCTACCGCTATTATCTTTGAAACCTTATCAAGTCCCCTGCTCTCGCCACAGACTAAAATCACGGTTACGGTTGAGAGCGTATCAAAAGCAGAAAATGGCACTGTGAGTATTAATATAAAAGCTTTCACTAATGAAGCTACGGCCTACAGTGCGCTTGAGCTTAGAGATCTATTTGAACTTCTTGATCTTGATGCCGGCGGCATCACCCAAAAACTAGTTAAAGTTGAGGGTTCGTTCGATTCCATCCCCCCAAAAAGCGCTGTGTCTGGAAGCGTTATGTTTAAAATTGAGCCTGCGAAAAATTCCATAATCCTTCAAATCAACTACGATGGAATCATAAAGTACTACGAGTTAAACTTCAGTAATAGAACCTACAAAGAAACGGTTCTTGGTTAAGAAAAATTTATGAGTGTTGACCTAAAAGCTATAAGCTAAAAGCTAAAATATGAGAGCATGTAAACGTTGCGGAAAATCTTATAAAATGGGTGGAACACGGAAGCTCAAGCGAGGCCACTACAACCCCACCAAAACCAGCAAGAAAAAAGCCAATCTCCAGTGGACCAGCCTTTTGGTTTCCGGAAAACGTTCTCTTGTCTGTACCCGCTGCTTAAGAACTCTTACAAAAAAGGGAAGATAAATCTCATCAGAATTTTCGGGGTGTAGTATAGTGGTAGTACGCAAGGCTGGGGGTCTTGTAGCGGGGGTCCGATTCCCCCCACCCCGACTTATAAAACATGCTCGTCTACATCCTCTTTATTATCGGATTTGTACTTCTTATCAAAGGAGCAAACCTGCTTGTTGATGGCGCATCGTCCGTTGCTAAACGATTTGGGATTTCCAATATCGTCATCGGTCTTACGGTTGTTGCTTTCGGCACCTCAGCCCCGGAGCTCTTTGTAAACGTTGTAGCAAGTGTCCAAGGTAATGCTGGGATTGCTATTGGAAATATTCTGGGAAGCAATATTTCAAATATTCTTTTGGTTCTCGGTGTAACTGCATTCGTTTATCCGATTACCATGCCCCATAATACGGTGCGGAAAGAAATCCCTCTCTCGCTACTTGCGATATTCGTCGTTGGTTTCTTAATTAACGATTCTTTAATAGACAACACTGCGCCCTCTATTTTAACAAGAGTAGATGGTTTAATTCTTCTGTCTTTCTTTTTCGTCTTCATGTACTATAGCTTCGGTATAGCAAAAACTGGAGCATCAGAGAGCGGAGAAAAAGTTAAGAAACTTGGAACATCAAAAGCAATTGCATTTATCCTGCTGGGTTTATTGGGACTTACGCTGGGTGGAAAGTGGTTAGTGGATGGAGCAGTGCACATTGCAACTCTATTCGGGGTAAGCCAAACAATGATTGGGCTTACTATTATTGCTATCGGAACATCCCTGCCAGAGCTTGCGGCCGCGGTAGCAGCTGCTCGTAAAAAGAATCCAGATATTGCTGTAGGAACTATAGTTGGTTCAAACATTTTTAATCTTTTCTGGATACTAGGAATAAGCTCAATTATTAAACCCCTGCCCTTTAATCCTTTAAACAACTTAGATATAGGAGTAGTAATCTTTGCGAGTGTCTTACTATTAGCATTTCTCTTAACCGGCAGAAGATACAGACTCGAAAAATGGCAGGGCGTAGTTTTCGTCCTTACCTATATCATCTACATCATATTTACGGTACTCCGCGGTTAAACAATAGAATTTACAAAGAAAAACGACTGTGATACAATCCTAGAAAGTTGCGAAATAATCAATATTAATCTATGTCATTTGAAAGAGTACAGCCACCTGACAAATCCGAGGGTGAATCTAAACCGCATCGTTTCACTAGAGAAGGAAGGCGGTTTTCGATGACTCCTGAAGAACAAAAAGCTCACGAAGAAGGACAAGAACGGAGAAGAAAATTAGAAGAACAAAAAGGAGCAGAGAGAATCATTGAATCACTCCCGAAGCCCGAAAAACCACACAAAGAAAAAGAAGACTAAAAATCAACCCCTACTTACTTAGGGGCTGATTTTTGCTCTCTCAACCTCAACAATACTCTCGTCAATTTTTCCAAAAAGAGGTTTTGTCCCGCTTATACGAACTTGTGTAAGCAGTGAACGCAAAGGTTCTTTTTCGCTATCCTCCCACTTCTTAATATCAACTCCGAGAAAACCAGAAAGCAGCTTATACGATTCCGGTAAAAGAGGTTTTATAAGCAAAAGAAGGCCAAGCGTAATGTGGGTTGCGTTTAGTAAAACTTTCTCAAAACGCTCTGGATCCTTATCTTTCAAAAACCATGGCTCCTCGGTACTTAAATATTTGTTACCAAAATTAGAGAGCTCAAGAATAATTTCTGTGTACTTTTTAAATTTATGACTTTCGAGAGCGGACTGTCCTTCACCGATAAATTCGAGTGTGCGCGTTTCCACTTTTTCATCAATTTCCAATTCCTTACTAAAATCTAAATCCTTAGCCAATGTGAGTGTACGGTTCACAAAATTACCAAAATTCCCAATTAATAAATCATTGTTTTTACTCACAAAATCAGACCAACTAAAATTTGCATCTGCGGATTCAGGGCCTATAAGCGTGAGGTAAAATCGAACGGTGTCTAAACCGTAGGTTTCGGTTATATACCGGGAATCTATCGTGATTCCCCTGCTCTTTGAAAACTTCTGGTCTTCAAGAGTTAAAAACTGATTAATGGCCGGAAAATCCGGTAAGTGGATATTCCCGTCATAGCCGTAGAGTTCGCCCGGCCAAAAAAGCGTATGGAATACCAAATTGTCTTTGCCCATAAAATAAGAGTGTTCCGCTTCTTTGTTGTACCAAAAAGCTTTCCAGTCTCTCGTACTCTCTTTAGACGCCCACTCTATGGAAGCAGACAAGTAACCTATAACTGCGTCGAACCAAACATAAATCCGTTTATGCTCCACTCCTTCCATCTGAAGTTCTTTTGGAATCCTCTCAATCGGAATTTCAATTCCCCAATCTAAATCCCGCGTTATCGGCCTGGGCTTTAAACCTTTTTTAAGCCAACCTCTGGTTTCTTTTAGTACCCACGGTCGCCAACCTTTTCCTTTTTCATCTACGTATTTTTCAAGAAAATCCTGCAGTTTTGGCCAGTCCAGGAAATAATGCTCTGTTGGCTTTATTCGGACTGATTTGCTGCTTAATTTGCTTTTAGGGTCTACAAGCTCTCCAACACCTAAAATAGCCCCGCAATTCTCACACTGATCAGAACGGGCTCCTTCATAGCCGCAATGCGGGCATTTTCCTTCCACGTATCTGTCTGGTAAAAACTTTTTGTCTTCCGGAGAATAATATTGACCGGTTTTATCCTTAAATATAAATCCTTCTTTCAGCAACTTAATGAAAAAATCCTGAACAACTTCTTTATGATTATCAGTCGTTGTTTTTGTATAAATATCAAAACTAATACCCACCTTTTCAAAAAGCTTAACGATTTGCGGGTGATACTTACTGACTACTTCTTCTGGAGAAATGTTTAATTTATCCGCTTCAATTGTAATCGGTGTGCCAAAACAGTCCGATCCTGAAGCCATAAGCACATCATTACCCCTAAAACGCTGAAAACGCGCGAAAATATCAGCCGGAAGCAAATATCCAGCCAAATGACCAATGTGAATATCACCGTTTACGTATGGCCAGGCAACGCCGATAAAAATCTTTTTCTTCATAGTAATATTCTACAACTTAAAAGCATCAGGTGACAGAGATACAGTAAAGCAAAGATAAACTAAAAACAAAAAACCGTGCCTTAGCACAGATCTCAAAAATCAACACAAAATCCCGCTCTTAGTAAATTCCGGCTGAAGTATTATAAGTTAGTTTCCGCAATCTCAGCGCCTGGACAAACCAGCGAACTGAAACTATTTAGGAAATCTTTTTTTTCGAGCACTACTTGATCCAGAACTAATAAGCGGGATTGTGCTTATTATTAAGCAAATTAATGTTTTGTCAACGGAAAATTGTCAATAACATGTAGAAAAAGTGTAGAAAGGTGTGATTAAATTGTTAATAAAAACACAAAACCCCGCTCCTTTGAGATTCCCGGCTGAAATCAAGGTGGGTTTCCTATCCTCCGACACCCCGGACTAACCAGCGGGTCGGAGCGACATCGGAATCCCTTAAAATAATCATTTGATCCGGAATCTACTAACGAACGGGATTCACTACCATTATACTACAAAATTAAAAACCGAGACCTGTGGAAAACTATAAGCCTAATATCTTTGCGGTTTGAATAATAAAAGAAACAACAATGGGTGGAGGAAGAAGACTATATGACGGATTGCCTTTCTCATCGTTTACTACCCACGGCTCTTCAATCATCCGAACTTTTTTTGACTTTGAATCCAAATCGTATCTATAGGCGGGTGTAATTTCATAGTCATCGACATATTCTTTCGCAACGGCAGTGGGAATCGCGTTCCGTAAGAATATCTTCGGCACTCCTTCAAGACCCATAAGCATTCGCATCACTACATCGTCAATTTCAATCCGTTCGCGAACCGCCTCTATCCCAAGTTCATCACCTTCTTTCGGAACCATGCGCTCCCCGCCGCATGAACTATTATCGCAGATAAGATAAAATTCTTTCTTCTTTTCATCATATCCTACTTCCTTTGTACGGAGGAGTTTGATATTCCGGGGTGTCTGACACTTTGGACAGACAACGCGATATCGCATCCGCTCGTCAATTATTGTCTCAGGAAGATCAATAAACACGAAAAAATCAGGATCATCTCGATATCCCATAAGATGCCGAAAATAGAGTGAGTGGGAAACTTGATCGGGATTACGCGGAAACCCGTCAATAAATATAGCCTTTCTCCCAACACGCGAAATCTCGCGCTCAACCAATGTAAGAATGAGTTCTGTTGGTAGAAGTCCTTCTGTTGATCTTCCAAGAAGTGCCTCAATTGCATCTTCAAGCGGCACAAACCCCCTGTATTTCTTTTTAAGGAAATCCATCAAGTCTCCACGTTTAGAGTCATTCTCAAAATCAGAGTGCACGGACCTTACAATATCACCCACCGAAATATGCTGAATATATTCGGGACCGATGGCTTCCGCAAAAAGTTTTGAATATGTTCCTTTCCCCGAATTCTTCTTTCCTAAAAGAAATCCAACAAATGTATTTTTCTTTAAATACGTACGTAGTTTCTCAATTTCCGGGCGCGCTTTCAAATCAAAATACTTCCGGCGTTCCACCGGATCATCTAGGGCGAATGTCTGCGTCTCTCCCTCAGTTTTTGTTTTAAAAATAGGAAATGAAAAGTCCTTCATTATTTTTCTTTCTTAACCTTCAAGTGCAATTCCTTTAGTTGTTTTTCATCTACCTCACTCGGCGCATCCATCATTAAATCTCTACCGTCACCGGTTTTAGGGAAAGCGATGACTTCCCGGATGTTTGGTTCATTTTGAAGAATCATTATAAAACGGTCAAGGCCGGGTGCAATCCCGCCGTGCGGCGGCACGCCATACTCAAACGCCTCAAGCATGTGGCCGAAATTCTCCTGGACTTTTTCAGGTGAATTACCAAGCGCTTCAAAAACCGCCTGGAGTAATGCCGAGTTGTGAATTCTCATAGATCCTCCTCCTATTTCATAACCATTCAGAACGAGATCATATTGATAAGCGGATATTGATAGCGGATTTTTCTTAAACGCTGTTTCGAATTCTTCGACGCTTTCAACTTGCGGTTTTGTAAACGGGTGATGAACCACTCCTAAAGACCCGTCGTCCTTCTTTTCAAACATCGGAAAATCCACAATAAAGGTGAATGCAAGCTCGTCAGGATCTTTCTTGTCTTCACGTAAATCCGGCCTGTCAGAATTATATTCTTTCATCACCTCCTCATAAGTAATTCTGGGAAATGGCTTCTTTAATATTTTCTTATCAGGGTACAGTTTTTCCACGAGCGTGGTGAATAATTCTTCTGTTAAATTCAAGATTTCGTCTTGAGATGCAAAGCTCATCTCAAGATCAAGTTGGGTAAATTCCGGTTGGCGGTCACCCCGAGTATCCTCGTCTCTAAAGGCACGTGCGATTTGAAAATATCTCTCAAAACCAGCCACCATCAAAAGCTGCTTATACTGCTGAGGCGACTGCGGCAGAGCATAAAACTTTCCAGAGTTAAGCCGGGAAGGCACCAAGTAATCCCGAGCTCCTTCTGGAGTTGATTTTCCTAAAATTGGCGTCTCTATCTCCACAAATTTACGTTCACTTAAAAAATCGCGGATAAATTTAATAACTTTCGCCCTCTCTCTTAAGTTTCTCTGCAAACGGGCTCTTCTTAAATCCAGATAACGGTATTTCATTCTCACTTCCTCTCCCACCTCAGTACCATCGCTGGAGAGGTTAAAGGGCGGCGTCTTTGCCTCCGTAAGAATTTCTAAGTTGGAAACTGAAACTTCATACTCACCGCTTGGAATTTTCGGGTTCTCCATTCCTTTTGGCCGCCTACCCACCGTTCCCCGAATTCGAATTACCCACTCTGGACGAAGTTTTTCTGCCTGCTCGTGAAGTTTTTCTTCTTTTTTAGGATTAAAAACAATCTGAGCAACACCACTTCTATCCCGCAAGTCAATAAAAATAAGCCCGCCGTGATCACGCCGCACGTTCACCCAGCCGGCTAATTCAACTTCTTTTCCGTCGAAATTACCAATATCCCCAGAAAGAATACGCATAGTATTAAATTTACCACAGACTGTGGTAATCGGTAAAATCATCTAAAGACCTTGATACTCTTACCGTCAATTACTAATTGAACGGTGCCGTCTTGGTCTGTCCGGTAAATACTCGCACCAATATCTTGCAATCGATCCAGTACTTGCCGAGTCGGATGACCATAACTATTTCTTCCGACCTCTATGACTGCTACTTTGGGTTTTACTGCCTGAAGAAAGCTGGCTACGGACGAATACTTTGATCCATGATGAGCGACTTTTAAGATGTCGATATTTTGCTTATATGTACCCAACAATTCCTTTTCCACGTTTGTTCCGATATCTCCAGTAAAAAGTGTTTTTGATTCTTTGCTCAGTAACTCGAGAACCAGAGAAGTGTCATTCAATTCCTTGCTCTCTAAGAATTGGGTTGTCGGCATAATCACATTAAAATGACTATCTCGATAATGAATCCTATCCCCTTTAGCTAAAATAACGTGACCTACAGAGTTTTCCTGAAGTGCTCTTTCTAATTCAGAAAAGGCTTCGGCGCTTCCCTCTCGACCATTCCACAAAAATACACCAACACGATATCGCTTCAATACTTCAATAAGCCCTCCAAGGTGATCAAGTTGCGGATGACTCATTATTACCAAATCAATGTAACGATCGGTCGGGGGTAATACCTTGGCTAGCTGTTCCAGAACCCGCCCGTTAGGCGGGCCGCCATCAATGAGCGTTTTCACTCCACCGGGCAAGAGAACCAACTGGCTATCTCCCTGCCCGACGTCGAAGAAATATATCTTAAGGTCCTGACTGGTAAGGCTCTGTGCTACTATAATAATTTGCCAAAAAACCAAAAAATCCAAGATAGCTAAAACTGTAAGGAAAATAATAACCTTATTCTTATGGGAGACTAGTTTAGAGACTATTACATCAAACATATGAAACGCTGGTTCGTCTTAAGGACGTGGGATACGAACACGTCCTTGATACACAATAAAACCAATAATAAAAAAGTAATAGAGAAAAACCAACTCGACACCCAAATTTGGTCCAAAGGGAATACTCAATTTTGCAAAAAATTCAATCACTAAAATCTCAAACCGTAAGAGAACCCACACTACCCAACCTAAAACCAAAGACGTGTAATAAGAGAGCAGGGACACGGCTGCAATTATAAATCCCAAACCCATCGTTACGGGAATTAACTCCAAAACAAGAACATTTGCAATAAGCGAGGTGAGCGAAAAACTATTAAAGTTGATGATCAAAAGCGGTGCTACCATTAGCTGAGCCGAGGCGGTAGTTAAAAGATTATCTCGCCATGATAAAAATCCAGAATTTTTCTTGGTACGCAGAAATTTCTGGATTGCCGGCCTCAAGTATATGATCCCAAGAAGTGCTAGAAAAGAGAGTTGAAAGCCAATATCAAAAACTAATACTTTAGGATTCTGGATAACCATAAGAAAACCAGCTAAAATTATTGCGTTACGAAAATCATATAGCCGCCCGACTTCATAAGCTAAAAGAACCAAGATGCCCATAATTGCGGCTCTCACAACCGAGGCCTCAGCGCCAGTCATTACAACAAAACCCATAATAAGAAAAAGAGTCAACAAAAATGATAAACGTCTTGAGAACACCCACACAAATGCTCCCATAGCCGCCCACACAATAATCGTTATGTTATAACCGGAGAGCGCCACCAAGTGTGTGGTGCCGCTCAAGCTCATTGCCTCGGTGAACTTTTTGGAAAATTCACTCCTGCTACCCAGAGTTAATCCACCCAAAAACGCCGCCTCTTCACGCGGCAACACTCTTTGAAAAGATGCTATCATCTTGTTCCGAATACCAAAGAGGCGACTCTTAATTACGCTCCCCTTATCCGAATCTGTTATCTCTACTTTAGCGAAAGAAACAACTCCACTAATCCTTTCTTTTGCCAGATAACGAGCGTAGCTCATAGAAAAAGGGCGCTCAATTACGCCCTGAACGTCCAATTCGTCGCCATAGCGAACGCTCGGATAAAGTCCTGTTTTAACTAAAATACTGCCCTCAAGGGCCGGATATAATTTGAGTCTAAACTCTTGCGAGCTGCTCTTTACAAGCGGATTCGACACCACCAGACCCGAGAAAGAAACTTGTTCGTCAAAAGGCACATCTACGTTTTGCCTAAAACGCACGTCATCCCAGGTGTAATAAAGTGCTCCCACAATAATAAGGAGTAAAAGACCGGCAAGCCATAAAAAACGTCTGTTCTTGCGAAAAAACCACCAAAGTAATAAAATAGCGGCGGCTAGAAAAGTAACAATTAGTATCCAAAACCCCGCCCCAATACTTGCCAAAAATACTCCTATTAGAAAAAAGAACGCGCCAAAAAAGAAAATATCGTAAGAGGGCATAAGTGAGAATTCCTAATTACTAACCTGCCCGTCCTTAGGTGGGCTTCTAAATGATAACCCCTCCGCCCAACATCTCGTGTTCGTTCATACCCTCCTTCGCCGAGGCTACGGCGGGCAAGTAAAAAACTGCCGACTGACCCGGGGCGATAAATTTTTGCGGCTGGTCAAATTTTAGGTTATAGGTTGTAGGCGTTAGGTTATAGAGAATTGCTTTTGTGAGCGGCTGCCTATATCTCACCCGCGCTAAAATCTCCATTCGCCAATTCGCGTTTATCCCGAGCGATGTCGAAGGACGAATTGTTCCAACCGGGTGGGGTTTTATGAAATTTACTTCATCTAAATTAATTTCGTTTCTGTAAAGCGCGGGGTTGTTGCTGTCTTCGGCTACAACAATAGTATTTGTTTTGACGTCTTTATCCGCCACGTAAACAGGTTCCCCTGAAGCAATGCCGATACGCCTCTGACCAATAGTGTAAAACCAAGCACCGTTATGCTCACCTAGTTTCTCACCAGCAGTTGTAAATACAAACCCTTTTTCTTCGGGAATATAGTTTTTAAGAAAATCTGCAAGTGTCACCTTCCCTAAAAAACAAATTCCCTGCGAATCCTTCTTCTCTGCAGTCGGGAGTCCCGCTCTTCGCGCTATCTCTCTCACTTCTGATTTTAGATAATCACCTATCGGAAAAAGGCAATGCTTTAATTGTTTTTGGGTCAAAGTCCAGAGAAAATAGCTTTGGTCTTTGTTGGTATCACGAGCCGTAAAAAGCGAGCAGCTAAGCCTAACGTAGTGCCCAGTCGCAATAAAATCAGCCCCAAGCGACAATGCTTTTTTCAAAAACAATCCAAATTTAATTTCCTTGTTGCACATTACATCCGGGTTTGGAGTTATTCCCTGCCGGTAACCGTCAACCATATACTCCACCACCGTACGCTTATATTCTTCTTCAAAATCAAAAACGTAAAAAGGAATATCCAAATGAGCAGCTACCCGACGCGCATCGGTTGCATCCGCTTCAGCGGTGCAATCCGCCCTGAGCGCAGTCGAAGGGCTATTAATGGTTCGACTAAGCTCACCACTAACGCAACGCATAAATACGCCGGTAACGTTATAACCCGCGTTCTTCAAGAGCAACGCAGCTACAGACGAATCAACTCCCCCGGACATAGCAACGAATACTCTTCGACCCCGCTCAGGGCAAACTTTTTTATTACTGTTTCTTGACATTTTCTTGTAGTATTCTTTAATCTTTAAAGTAAGTCAATGCTTTCTTATAACGAACTAAAAGTTGGAATTCTCTTTACTAAAGACGACTCGCCGTATGAGGTTTTAGAGTACACTTACATGAGAATGCAGCAGCGGAAACCGGTTGCACAGCTTAAAATCAAGAATTTAATCACGGGCAAGGTCTTAAACTACACCGCCCACCAAAACAAATCCTTTAAGGAGGCTGATATTGAGGTAAATCCAGTGCAGTTTATCTATCACCATAATAATGAATACTGGTTTCATGAGGCGGGGAAACCTCAAAACAGGTTTTCATTGAAAGATGACGTCCTAGGAAACGCAGTTAAATACTTAAAACCTAATGCCGAGATCAAGGCATTTAAATTTAACGGCAAAATAATCAACGTCGAGCTACCCATTAAAGTTGATCTAAAAGTAACCGAAGCCCCCCCTACGATACGAGGCGCGACCGCTGCAGGTGGAACAAAGGCAGTCATCCTCGAGACCGGCGCAAAAGTAAACGCTCCTCTCTTCATAAACGAAGGAGATGTCGTACGAGTAAACACCAAAACCGGTGAGTATGCGGAGCGGGTAGAGAAAGTTTAATAAACCCTTTCCTACCTCACTAAACGAAGTAACTAGTAATCTTCTTTGTAGTATGTCGGAACGAAGCTATAAATTAACGAACCCCGAAGGGGCCCCTTTGGGGCGAGAAACCAAAAAAGTAGAAAAACAGTGCTGTTTGAGCGAAGCGAGTTCGCTGTTTTTCGTTAAGCTTTTCGGTTTTGAGGAGTATATATTTATCTGAGTAGAGACGACTGCAGAGAAGATTACTAGTTACTTCCCCCCAGACTTGTCTAATGCATCCCTCAACGCCTCACGAAGTCCAGCAACATCAGCCGTGCTTTTGGGTCTCTTGGGACGTTCTTTCCTTTCTACAGGTTTTAAATCGTGAAGCCCGATCTTAGATTCACTCTGTTCTTTAGGGTTAGGTGAACCACCCCTAACAAAAGTCTTCTCTCTTTGCCCAGGCCGACCTCTATTTTTAGACTGCTTAGCTTGACTGGAAACCTCAACCTTTGCCGGCTTCTTATCAAACTCAATGCCCAGACCAGAAAGATCGGTGAGATATTTTTCTTGAGTCCGGCCAGTTATTACTGTTCTTGTCGGAAGAGGTTGCAACTCTCCTGCTTTAATTTTATTTAAACAATCCTTACAGTACACAGGCCTTCCCGGTGTTGGTTCAAACGGTACTTCAGAGATTTTATTACAGATAGAACAATTCACCTTATATTTCCCCTCTTCACCGGGCCTAGCACTGCCCTCTAATATTCCTGTCCAGCGTTTAATTTCTTCTTCTACTACTTTCCGAGGCCTGGCGTAACGTTTACGAGAATTAAGCATAACTTTTTCTGCAGTCAAAGAAGATGACTTAACCATAAAGGGGGGTAAGGTTTTAGCTGAAAAAGGCCGGCAGGTCACGCCATTAACCATCAATTTTATATAGATGCAGTAGTTGGGGAGATTAACGATGTCTGTGATTGTAAACTCCGGCGTAAATTCTGGTTCCAAAAATTCAGCATCCGCTGCTCCCACTCTAAACACTATCGCAGTTCCCACATTACCAAAAATAGAATCTCTCACTTTTGTTGAAACGTCGGTTACAAGCTGACCAACGTACTGATGAGCAATAATAAGATTTAGGCGGTACTTTCGCGCCTCGGAAAGAATACCCGCGAACGAATCGGTAGCAAAATTTTGAAACTCATCAACATATAGGTAAAAATCCACCCGTTCCTCTTCAGAAATTCTCACTCGCTCCATGGTAGCAAGTTGAATCTTAGTAATAATCATCCCTCCCAAAAGCGCCGAGTTATCCTCCCCAATTCTTCCCTTTGAGACGTTCACTAAAAAAATCTTTCCCTCATTCATAATATCAAAAATATTAATCGTGCTCTTTGACTGACCAACAATATTCCTAATTAAGTCGGTTGAGAGAAATTGACCGACTTTATTCTGAATTGGTGCGATGGCCTCATTGCGAAATTGATCACGCCACCCTTCATACTCATGAATCCAGAACGATTTCACCACAGGGTCCTTAATATTATCAATAATTTTTTGACGATATTCCTTATCAACGAGAATCCTCATTATACCTAGAAGCGTTGTATTAGGCGTGTCCAGAAGGGCAAGAATTGCATTATTCAAAATATACTCCATTCTGGCCGACCACACATTTGCCCAAATCTTTGTAAAAATCCCCATGAGACCTGATGCAACCAAATGTTTGTACTTAGGATCGGTTAACTCTAATACATTGAAACCGACGTGGTAATCGGTATCGGCCGGGTTTAAGTAAACAACGTCATCCATCCTTTCTTCAGGAATTTTTTCTAATAAGTTCTCAACTAGTTCTCCGTGAGGATCAACAACACAAACCCCTTCACCATTGGCGATATCCTGAACAATCATATTATTCAAGAGAGCTGATTTACCGGTGCCGGTCTTACCAATAACGTAGACATGCTGGCGGCGGTCATTCCGTTTAATGCCAAAAAGCCGATTAGTATTACGAAAATCGGTTTTACCAAAATAAATAACGTCTTTATCGTTCTCGGCTGCCATACTTGAATCTTACAGCCTCAATGGCTTATTGCCAACCTAGTATTCTCTGTATAAATACAAAGAACACTTAATTAATTAATTTACTTATATCTCTCACGGTTACCAAAATCATGAGTACGATAAGAGCAATAAAGCCAGTCGCATTGAGTCCAAGCTGTATCCGACGAGAAATAGGTGAACCTTTAATCTTCTCAATCATCAAAAAGAGAAACCGGCCGCCGTCCAATGCTGGAAATGGAATTAAATTAAGAATTGCCAAATTCAAAGAAATAAACGCCATAAGCTGAAATAGATATACCAAGCCTAACGAGCCGGCTTGAGCCGAAAGCGCAAATATACCAACCGGCCCGGCAATGGTTTCTATGATTTCGGGAGAAACGAATAATTTAGAGAAGAAGTTAAAAAATCCAACAGTAATCAAACCCAACATAGTAAAGGTGCTTATGAATCCTTTAATAAAACTTCTAAAGAATGGCTCGGACGTAAAACCGACATCAACTAAGCTTACCCCAAGCGGACCTTGCCCTTCTGGTGGGGTTAAACGACCAGAAAGAGATGTTTCGATAATTTCCTCTCCTCTCATTACTTTCAGAAGAAACAACCCACTCGGCGATTGATTAACTAAATTAATTAAATCACTGCTCTTAATCGGGTCGCTTAAACGTTGACCTTCATGTTCCGCTTCTAAAATAACATCACCACTTTTTAGATTTGCTGAAAGGGCCGGCGATTCGGGCGCTACATCAGCAATAAGTAGGTGTTCCGGGGCACCTACAAAAAACACCATGCTTAAAATCAACCAACCTAAAAAAACATTCATAAATACTCCGGCGAGTATAATCGCCGATCGGCGCCAGACCGGTTGAGAAACAAAGCTTTCCTCAGTCGGCGGTTTTTCATCTCCATCCTCTCCAGAAATTTTCACAAACCCGCCGAAAGGCAGAATATTTACGCTGTAGGTGGTTTCCCCCACACGCTTGCTAAAAAGTCTAGGTGGAAAACCTAAGCCAAATTCCTCAACTTTAACGCCGAAAAATTTAGCAGTCAAAAAATGACCCAACTCATGGACTAAGATTAGAATTGATAAACTGATGATGACAAGCAAAATTATCATAATGTTTTAATTATTGGAGTATTACTGCTGGATTTCTTTGATTTTATTCTCCAGCAACTTTTCTATTTCTTTATTAACTTTATCCGTCTCGTCTTGAATTTCTTTTTTTAATTTAAACTTTCTGTCTTCGTCTAAAATACCCTCCTCAAAAGACTTCTGAACACTCTTATTAGCCTCGTCACGGAAGCTACGTACTTGAATGCGGTAGTTTTCAGTAATTCGCTTAACATGCTTGGCAATTTCCTCCCTACGCTCCTCGCTTAACTCGGGAAGATGCACTCTAATAACATTCCCTTGAACACTCACTGAAAGCCCCAACGAAGAAGTCTCAATTGCCTTCACTACCTGTTGAATCGCTGCCTTATCCCAAACCTGAATGATAATGTCTCGCGGCGGCTCAACCCCAATTGAACCGACGCTGCTTATTGGCGACAGCTTACCGTAATATTCTACTTTCAAATCCTCAACCAGAGCCGACGTCGGACGACTTGTTCTAATATTACTAAGCTCCCGCTTAAAATTTACGATAATATGCTGGGATTTAGTTTTAAAATCTTCCAGAGTATCTATCATTTACCACTAACTAGGCTGTTCACGGCTTTTCGTTGAAGGTTAGTATTAAGATTAAACCGCCAAAGAGTCACTTCACGATTTAAAAGCTGGGCTAACAAGTGGGAATTCTGACGGACGCCTTTAATGTATAAATTAATTATTCTATCCTCTATCTCACTTTTCAAATCATCTTCAGTTAATAACTCTTTGGTCCCCTCTATCAGATTGATGGCTCGGCCAATCCGACCAAAAGATTTCTTAGCAACCTCTGCTGCCTTATTTGCGGACAATTTATAATTCTTGGCTAAAATTTCTTCTATCTTGTTCTCTCTAAAAGACGAAAAGTAAACCGACGTTAACCGAGATAAAAGCGGGGTAAAAAGAGTCTGCTGGTCGTGAACAATAAAAATGATCATTGCGGCCGGCGGCGGTTCTTCAACGATCTTTAACATACTGCTCTCCGCTTCTCTGCTTAACATATTAGCATTATTGATGATGGCTAGACGGCGAGATGATTTAAGGGGTTTTTGAAATAAAAATCTTTTTAATTCCCGCACTGTTTCTACGCCAATAACCTTGTTTTCGCCGGGTGAAAAAATCCTTGCGTCGATCAAGGGTTTATCGGTAATCTCGAATTCACCGGACTCTAAAAAAAACGCCAGTAGCCTAGAGAAATAAAATTTACCTATTTGAGGATAGCCGTAAAAAAGATACGCATGAGACAAATCATCATCACGAACGAGTTTTTTAAAAGTTTTTATTTTGTCTTCGTGGCCAAAAAACATGCCAATCACCGTTTGTTTAATAGTGTTCTTTTATAAACATCTAAATGACTAAGAATCGTAGCAGTACCTTGAGAGACGCAAAAGAACGGATTCTCAGCGGTATAGGCCGCAACTCCCAGAGATCGCTTGAAAAAATCTTCAATGTTCCTAAGTTGAGAACTACCACCCGATAAAATAATACCTTTTTCCATAATATCGGCTGCCAACTCTGGAGGTGTTATGTTAAAAACAGACTGTACCGAATCCATAATATCCACCATATAAGGGTTGACAGCTTCGGCTATCTCGTTTGAGTTGACAACTAAATCCCGCGGCAAGCCTGATAAAAGATCCCGACCTCTTATCTTAGCCTCAAGTTTACTTCGGCCAGGTAGAGCGGTCCCGACTGCAATTTTAATATTTTCTGCTGTTCCTTCACCGATAATCAAACCGTATTTTTTCTTTATGTAATCGGCAATAGCTTGATCGAAACGATTACCGGCAACTCTCAAACTTGACCAGTTGACAATCCCACCTAAAGAGATGACTGCTACCTCAGTGGTGCCGCCACCGATGTTAACAATCATATTACCTTCTGAAGAATGAATGGGAATACCTGCTCCTAAAGATGCTAAAAGCGGCTCTTTAACCAAATAGACTTCCTTGGCTCCTGCTTCCTTGGCGGCATTCATAACTGCTCGATATTCAGTGGAGGTGATGCCAGCTGGGATTGAGATAACCACTTCCGGTTTAAATATATTTAAGGGGCCGACACTTCTTGAAATAAAATACTTAAGCATCGCTCGGGTAATATAGTAGTCGGCGATAACCCCATCCTTCAAAGGTTTGTAGGTAACAATATTATCAGGGGTCCTACCAACCATTTCTTTTGCTTCAACACCAACAGCCAAGACAACATTGTCCGGCCTGCGCAGAGCAACTACCGTTGGTTCATTAATAACTATTCCTTTATCGGGTAGGAAAACCAGTGTGTTGGTAGTGCCAAGATCTATACCTATTTTCCGAATAAACATGGATGTGAAAATTATTCTACTCTTTTAATGTCGGCACCCAGATATTTCAACCTTTCATCAATTCTCTCATAGCCGCGGTCTATTTCTTCCACGCCTGAAACTTCAGACTCGCCTTCGGCAATGAGTGCAGCAGTTAAGTGGGCCATTCCCGCTCTCAAATCCGGCACTTCAAGTTCTGTCCCTTGAAGGGGCGTCGGTCCGCTAATCACTGCAATGTGAGAAAACTTTCCTGCGAAGCGGCAGGTCCTGCCGGAACAATCTGTGATCACTTTAATATCTGCTCCCATTAAATTCAAGTCCTTGGTATAACCGAAGCGGTCTTCATAGATGGTCTCATGAATTTCCGATAGGCCTCGAGCCTGGGTAAGAAGAATGGCAAGCGGCTGTTGCCAGTCGGTCATGAACCCCGGATGAGTGTCAGTTTCAACCTTGGTGGCCTTGAGACCGCCGGCTCGCCAAAACCTGATACCTTGGTCTTTAACTTCGTAATCGCCGCCGATTCTCCGAATGGTGTTCAAAAACGTTATTAAATGTTCCTGAACGGCATCCTTCACAAAAATATCGCCGTCCGTCGCAATGGCAAGACAAGCAAAAGAAACCGCTTCATTCCTGTCAGGTATTACTCTATGCTTTACTCCCCGTAAACGTTCCACGCCTTCAATGTAAATTACCCGATTTGCGCCAAGCTCGACAATTCCGCCCATTTTCTGCAAAAACTTGATCAAATCTATGATTTCAGGTTCAAGGGCTGCGTTCCTAATTACAGTCTTCCCTTTAGCCAAAACCGAGGCGAGAAGTGTATTTTCGGTCGCACCGACTGACGGAAAACGCAGCGTAATTTCGGCGCCGTGAAGGCCTCTCGGCGCTCGCGCTTTGTAGGAGCTATCGAAAGTGATAATTTCCGCA
>JANBVK010000002.1:0-29180 GCA_024239035.1 Patescibacteria group bacterium | reverse complement strand
TCCGCACCGAGTTTTTTCAGCGATTCCAAATGAATATCAACCGGCCGGGCGCCGATCTTGTCACCACCCAAGAATGGTATTTCTGCCGTCCCTTCTCGGGCAAGGAGCGGACCCAAAGCCAAAATTGGAATCCGGTTGCGGCGAGTGAGCGATCCAACTTTGGAATTTTTGACAACTGGCGTTTTGATTGACAAAGTATTACCATCCCGCAAAATTTCGCTGCCCAGTTCCTCGCAAAGGCCAATTGTTATCTCGGCATCACCTATCAACGGAAAATTCTCCAGCACAGAACTCTCCTCAGTCAATAAGGAAGCGACTAAAAGTTTTGTTGCGGCATTCTTCGCGCCAGCGAGCTTTACTTCGCCCTTCAGGGGCTGCTTGCCATTGATAATGAATTTCATCTAAGCTGTTATTATCCCGTCCTCCCAGTATACCCTTTTAAATTCCAATGAAAAGACGTATTCGAAACACTCTCTTCGCAATCTTTGTATCGCTTTTTTTTGTCGTCGGCGGTTACCTTACTCTCACCGCTCAGGGTTGGGTTGTCGACATTAATAATCTAAGCATCGTAAAAACAGGTGCTCTTTTTTTAAAGTTCTCACCCGATGACGCAATCCCCACGATAAACGACAAAATCCCTCAACACATTTCTTCAGGACTAATCCAAAGCGGTATTTTAATAAAAAACCTAACGCCCGGCAACTACGTTGTAAAACTATCTAAATCCGGTTATGAAGACTGGGTAAAAAACCTATCAGTTAAATCTGGTTTGGTAACGGCCGCCAGTCAAATTAAACTTTGGCCAAACAACATCTCCGTTGAACCTATAATCACAGAACAAATAAAAAACTTTTGGCCAACTAACAAAGGGGTTATCTACCAAAAAGACGACAATAAAATCATTTTTGATAAATTGGTTTTAAGAGGAAAAAGTGTTGTCCTGGCAAATCAGGAATCCAAACTTATAATTACGACCGAAGACAAAAACTATTTCTTAATAAACCTTGATACCCCCCTTACTGCCATTAATTTAAGCCACCTTTTCAATTCTCTAAAACAGCGCCAACTATCACTGCCGGGCACCGTACCCATAGCAAAAATTTTTGTTCATCCTTTCAGTCCTAATAAACTGCTCATTACTAGTTCCACGTCGCTCTACTCCCTGGACCTGAAAAAAATCCAACTGGAAAAACTTGTCACGATGGAACGTATAAAAACCGTCAATTTAAGCAACAATGAAGCGTTTTTAACAGATCAAGACAATAATCTTATAATTGTAAGTCTTCTCTTAAAAACTACTTCCCAATACCCACTAAAGATTATTTCACTATCCGATGTGAGCATAAACCCGAACGGCACTAAAGTTTTTATCCTAACTGCTGATGGTGGCTTAGTGCTCTACAATCGTTCCTCTCAAACGTTCACTCCTATTGCAGAAAACATAAAAGAATTCTATCTCTCTCCAAAAGAAAAGCGCGTTGCTCTCATCACAAACGACAACAAATTAAATATATTCTATCTTAGTAACTACCAAAGCGACCTAAGGTATCAAGCGAGCACAGTCACCGAAATTCCTCTACCGGTTGACGGGCAAGAGAGACAAGAAATTAAAGAATTCAGCTGGATTCCAAAAACACTAAATTACTCTCTCATTTTTTTGGACGAGAACTTGATGGTGAATGAATTAGATACTCGCGCACCAACGAACCACCACACTTTATTCACTGAAGTCAAAAAGTATTTTCTTGTAAGAAAAGATCTCTACGTCTTAAGAAAAAACGGAGATCTCTTAAAAGTTAACTTGGATGATCTCAACTAACGTTTTCTCCAAATGTTGCGTCGCTTACGCTCCTTAGAAACCCTCGGTTTCTAATATCTTCCAACACGGGGAGGAACTCATTTCCCGTTCCTCCCCGACCCCCTCCATCTCAGCAATGCCGAAAGCTAACGCTTTCTCCATTGCTGAGGCCTCCTGGCTTTCCTTAAACCGTATTTCTTCCGCTCAACCATTCGAGGGTCGCGTTTTAAGAAACCTAACAATTTTAATTTTGATCGCCATGACGGATCCAATAAAATTAAAGCTCGGGCAATGCCTAAACGTGCTGCCTCCGCCTGAGCCCCAAGACCACTGCCTTTAGCCAGAATAGTTGTTTTATAACCTTTAAGCGAAAGGTTTTTAAACGGAGCAGAAACAATATCCTGATGTTTTTTTAACGGAAAATAGTCAGAAAGGTCTTTGTTATTGATTATAATCTCTAAACCCTTAAGAGTTGTGCTCTTTGAAGACTCCCCCGCGAACACTCGAACGCGAGCAACAGCAGTTTTTCTTCTTCCTACTGCTTCGAAATAGCGTTCTTTTTTGACTGGTTTCTCTATAGTCTTAGTTTTTTTGGTAACTTTTCTGGTTTTAGAAGAGGTTTTTTTTGGCATAATAATCTATTTAATGGTAAGTTTCTTTATCCTCCTCGCTCTTAGTCTATTTTTCGGCAGCATTAAATTAACAGCATGACGTAATACCCAGGCGGGATTTTTCTGAAAAACTTCCTCGTACTTTTTCTTCTTTAGGTGACCTAATTGTCCGGCGTGGCGATAGTAAATCTTCTCCGATGCCTTCCTCCCGCTCAAAACGATCCCCCGAACATTATTCACGACCACCCGATCATCGCCTTCTAAACGAGGTTCGTAGAACGGGCTTTTCTTTCCTTGTAAAATCACTGCGATCTCAGTGGCTAATCTTCCTAATTTTTTTCCTTTGGCGTCAATTGTATAAACTGCCATAATTTTATAAATTTTAGACGAACCTAGACGAACTCAATAGTTGCCATCTTAGCTCCATCGCCTTTTCTTGCCTTAGCATGTTTCAAAACGCGTGTATAACCACCCTTTCTGCCACGGTAACGAGGAGCAATATCATAATACATCTTTTGTGCCGAGGACTTGGGAAGCTTCTCAATAAGCAACCGCAAACCTGCTAGATTCTGACTCTTGCCATACGTGACCAAACGCTCCACAAACGATCTTAGTTCCTTAGCTCGTGCCTCAGTCGTTAAAATCTTTTCCTTCTGAATTAAATTATTAGAAAGTGCTTTTAAAAAGGCTCTGCGTTGTCCTTTCTTTCGTCCAAATTTTCTTCCCTTTTTAAGATGTCTCACTTTTCTTTGGTCTCCCTTTTTTCTTCTTTTCTTTCTTCTCAGGCCCTTTCACTTCAATCTTAGTTACTGCCACGGTTGAAACTTTATCAAAGTGGTCCTTTAAAACATTAGCTGATTTGTGAAGTGCCTCCGAGGGATTGATGGAACCATCAGTCTCAACCTTAATCTTCAAACGATTAAAATCGGTTCGCTCACCAACACGCATATTCTCAACAGAAAATTCTACTTGGACCACCGGTGAAAAAATAGCATCAAGAACTATTGTTCCCACCGATAAACGTTCTAAACGCCTGGATTCCGAAGGAACGTAACCTAATCCTTTTTCTACTACCAGCTCTATATCAATCTCTCCGCTTTTTTTAGTGAGCGTTGCTAAATGAAGCTTGGGATTCACAACTTGCACTAACGTCGTAGATTGGATATCCCCTGCACTCACCTTCTTCTCTCCCTTGACGTGCAATCGCAATGTCTGGGCTTCATCGGCAAAAAAATGAAACCTAATTTTCTTCAGGTTTAGGGTAAATTCAACCACATCTTCTACCATTCCTGGTATGGTGGAAAATTCGTGGTTAATCCCTTTAATTTTAATTTGGGTAACTGCTGCTCCCGGCAAAGAAGACAGAAGAGTTCGGCGCAAGGCGTTACCAAGAGTTATTCCATAACCCGTATATAAACCCTCAATATGAAAAATCCCTACGTTGTCTTTTTCGGAAACTTTTTTAACACTAACGGTTTCACTTAGATAAGTATATTTCATGCCGATAATCCTTTATCGTGAATAAAACTGACCGACCAAGTTTATATTAAAAGGTAAATTAATATCCTCTGCCTTCGGATTCTCAATACATTCCCCTCTTAACTCTTTTTTATCAAGTTTAAGCCAAGTGGGGGGTTCATACTTTTTTAATCTTAACTCAATGTCTTCAAATATCTTTTTAGAGCGTGATTCTGGGCGAATTGCAATCACGTCCCCCACTTTAACATGATAAGAAGAAATTGTCACCTTCCTGTTGTTTACAATGATATGACCGTGCGAAACCAATTGTCTGGCAACCCTGGAAGACGGAGCAAGCCCCAAGAGAAAAACAACCCTGTCTAAACGTTGTTCTAATATAAGCAGTAATTTCTCTCTTGGCTGCTTAAACAAAGTTTTCATTTGTTTGTTGGTTAAACCATAAATAATCTGAATTTTCTGTTTTTCTTGAAGTTGTTTGCCGTATTCCGAAGGCGCCCGCCTGCGCTTCTGGCCATGAACACCCGGTCGGTAGGGTCTCCGAATCATAACACATTTAGGTGAATTACAACGCTCTGCTTTCAAAAAAAGCTTTGTCCCCAGAGCTCTTTCTTTTTTTTCTTTTATGCTACGCATATTAAACTCGTCGAGCCTTGCGCCTTCGGGGTCCGTTGTGAGGAATTGGCGTCACGTCTTTGATGGAAAGAATATTAAGTCCTTTGGCCGCAAGCGACCTAACAGCTGAATCTCGCCCCCCACCAACGCCCCTCACTAAAATATCAACGTTGAAAGGTCCAGATCGCTGGATCTTTTCCATAATGGCTCCCGCCACTTTGGATGCCGCAAATGGGGTAGATTTCTTGGGACCGGAAAAACCTAAAGAACCTGCTGTCATCCAAGTTACCACGTTCCCTTTACTATCAGTCACAGTAATAAAAGTGTTGTTATAAGACGCCCGAATGTAAATTCTGCCGTTCTCGTGCTTTTGTTTAATAGTCTGACCTCTTTTACGAGTTAATGCACTCTCTACGGCTTCAGATTCTTTTATAAGCTCTTCTCTAGTTTTTTTAGTAATTTTTTTCTTACCCATGCCAATGTGATTAAAATTTACGAGCTCAATGCGAAGTAAATTTTACTATCACATTGAGCATCCTGAGTTTATCGAAGGATTTCATTAAGTAACCCTTCGACTTCGTCAAGCTGAGCTTGACTTCGCTCAGGGTAAGGTTTGGTAATGAAAAATTCTAGCGCAGAAGCAAGAATTTTTCAACCAAGCCCTTATTTAAGGGCTGCTTTTCTCTTCCCGCTCCCGACCGTCTTCCTAAGATGGCCTTTAACTACTCTAGCGTTACTTTTTGTTCTCTGACCGCGGGCAGGTAGACGTTTTGTATGACGGGTTCCCCGATAGGTTTGGATTTCTTTTAGTCGGTTAATGTTTTGTTTAACAATTTGTCTTAACTCCCCTTCAATTTTAAAATTCTTTTCAATGATAGATTGGATTTTATTTATCTCTTCTCCTGTTAAATTCTTTGCCCGCTTGTCAGTATCAACACCCGCTTCCTTTAAAATTTCATTAGCCGACTCCCTCCCAACACCATAAATATAAGTCAGAGCTGTCTCTACTTTTTTACCGTCTGGTATATTTACACCTACAACTCTCATCCTTGTCTTTGTTTATGCTTTGGATTATTCTTGCAGACTACATAAATCCGCCCACGGCGGCGGACGGTTTTACAATCTTTACAAATTTTTTTAACGGATGTCCTAACTTTCATACCAACTTCTAGAACCAAGTCCTTAAAGTCTTCTCACAATTCTTCCTCTCCTATCTTCTATGCTCGGCATCTCAACAATAACTCTGTCGCCGGGTATTACACGGATGCGGTAAATTCTCATCTTACCAGCCAAATGAGCTAGAACCTCATTGCCATTATCAAGCTTAACTCTAAAAAGCAATCCGGGTAGTGCCTCCTCGACAAAACCCTCAACTTGTACACTTTTTTGGTCCGACTTCATTAACCTGAATTCAGTAGCCGTATCCTACCAAAAACGCACCTAGAAGTCAATCCCGTTAGAGATAAGCCGCTCCAAGCGACTGCCGCCGCGCCGAAGGCGAAGTAGATCTCTAACGGGATCAATCTCATCTCTTACTCCACCATAATCTTCACTCTTTTGGAGTTTGTAGGCACCTTGTTCACCCAAAACGGCCAAAGAGAAATATTAGCTCTTTCAAGTCCTGATAAGAAAAGGATGATTCTTCTTAACTCTTGTTCGTTCTGACCAAAAAGCTGACTTTTAAGATTTTCCACGTCAATGTCGGGCTCAAAAAGAATTGTGCCATCTACAAAGAAAGACATTTCACCCTGAGCCAGATCAACTTCTACTTGTCTGTAATTAAAGCTTGAATCCCTGATCCGAAGATCTGGCGGCAGAGAACCTCCAGCTTTTTCCGCAATGGTCTCCTTTAACGTCTCTTCTTCAAAAACCAAATACCTTAATTCTGCCTCAGTAAAAATACCAAAGTTTCCTCCTTCGTCTACCGGTTCAACTTCCTCTCTCAAGACCTCAAATTCCCGGGCGCCATCAAACAACTTGAAACGATTAGAAAGCAAAACAAGCATTTGACTCTCTAGGACGCTCTTGAGAGAAGTTATAACAGCATCCTTAGCGCTTTCAATGTCTTCTTCTGTGGGAACCGGCTCCTCACCGATAAAGCCACCCGTTAAAGGATTAAGAGCATCAGCGTAAAAACCCTCATACCGCGGTGTTCCCTTAAATCCTGGGATGCGCCAACCCGACTGCGGCTCAAGGTTATATTTTTCACCCGGTTTATCAGCGGTGACCAGAACTTCAATTTGAGAGGGAACGATTTTACCATCAATAATTTTAGCACCTGGAACGACAACCCGTTCATCTAATCTAAATAATTTATCATCAGGAGATAAAAAACGGGTAGTTGCTATCAATACCTGCGGTTCAGAGCTGTAAGCGTTATAAACGGTCAATACTCCTTTGGTTTTTCTTTCGATCTTCTCTTTGCCGCTTGCCGGAAATCTCATGCTAAGATTGCGACGAGCGGTAAGCAGTTCGCCGGGAAGTCGAATACTGCTGCCGCTAAAACTTGTATCCACGGCTTGACTGGAAATCTCTATTTGCTCATCAAAAGAGGTTGGAAATTTCTTTAGAGTCATAACAACGGTAGCTCTGGGTAAGATACTATTCACCAAAACGAACGCCCCGCCGCCGAGCAAAACCACAAATAGTGAGATAACTATCCACCGCCATCTAAACGGGGTTTTTTTATGCGGTTTCTTTTCTGTTTTGCGGGTCGGAACATTTTCCTCCACTTGTTCTAAGGGAGGAGTGTCTTGTTTTTTTCTCTTAAACTTGGGCTTAGGTAAAATATCAGAAATAATTCTCTCTTGTTGTTTGAAAACGGGGTTTACTGCCCCAATCTTGGCTAAACTAGCCAACTCTAAAATATAGTCATCAACCGACTCCACAAGAATCTCTTTACCGGCAGTAACACTTTCGCGTTTTAGAATATGGAAATTATCCAGAGACTTGCCTAGTACGGATCCGCGAGGGATATTTAAAATCAAAATATGGGCCCGGGTTTTGGATATACGATTCACTGCTGCGTCCAGATCATCCTGTTGGTCAAGGAAAATTTTTTTCTCAGATTTCATAAAAGTTATAACTACCTATACTCAAATACCGCTTATCGTATATCACTCATTTTAACTGATTATCGTACCCTAGCCTAGCGCTTAATCTCCACTATACTTGATGGTCTCCCACGCAGAGCTCCCCCATTAATATAAAAGTCTACCCGGTCGCCGAAGTATATTCTCGCCGCCTGAATAGTAGGAGCCGGTGTTTTGCCGGCAGGATTAGCGCTTGGCGCAACAAGAGGCCCGGTTTTTTCCAGCACGCTTATAAGCCGCTTACTTTTCGATAAGCGGAAGGCAAGTGAATTTGCACCGCGATGAAGATATGAAAATTTCTTATTTGGTACGGGTAAGATTACGCTCGTGGGCCCGGGCCCCTCGACTCCGCTCGGGGCAAGCCAGAGTGTTTTTAAAATCTTCAAATGCTCTTTACTAACCTTCACGCCGAATAATTTTAAATCCTTGAATGACGAAATAAGTACAATAAACGGTTTGTTCCTTTCTCGCTGCCGCACCCGATAAATCCGCTCCACTGCTTTTTTAGAAAGCGCCGACCCGACAAGACCGTATATGGTATCAGTAGGCAAAATACCTATCCCTCCTTTTTTAATAATATTAATAAAATCTGATCCCACCATAAAAGTAACTATGATTCTCTATCACTAAAAATAGCAGAGCCGTTCCATTTAATTGGAACGGCTCAAATTCCTTCTCAAAACGCTTCTGATCCACTCTATCAAGATTGTTCGCATAGAAGCACCATAAGAAGTTACTCTACCGTCTTTACTAAACCAGCAGGTATAATCACTCTTGCCTATCATGATTCGCTCCTTTTTAAGGGCTTCTAGTTGTAGAGTAAAACTTTTATGTGAAAAGGTCAATTCTTACTCAACTGCGGCGCGAATGCGGCGAATGCCGGCGGCAACTGACTCCTCTTTGAGAATTTTGAATTTTCCAATGATTCCGGTGTGCTCCACGTGCGGTCCACCGCAGAATTCTTTGCTATATGCGGTCTCGAGCGAATCACCGATATAATATACCTTAACCTTGTCGGGGTATTTTTCCTTAAAGAAATAAAGCGCACCGGTTTTCTCGGCATCACTCTTAGACATTTCTTTGAATTTAACCGGTAAATCTTCCTTGATTTTCTGATTTACTACATCTTCTACCTTCTTAAGCTCTTCCGGTGTCACTTTCCGCTCAAACGAAAAGTCAAAACGGGTTCGCTCGGCAGTAACGTCCGATCCTCTCTGCTCCACAGAATCTCCCAGCACATCTCTGAGTGCCTGCTGGAGGAGATGGGTCGCGGTGTGAAGCCGCAAAACTTTATTTAATTCTTCCTTACTGCCTGCTCTGAGTTCACCGGTGTTTAAAACAAGGCCGTGGCCGCCAAACTTCTTTTCCATTCCCGCCCGAGAAGTCTTCTGGTGTTTCTCAAATTCCCTATCAAACTCTTCTTTTTTTAAATTCTTAGTAAGTTCTTCTGGCGCAAGCTCCAAGGTTAGTTCAAGAGGTAGACCGAATGTTTCGTAAAGATAAAAAGCAACTTTGGCGTCAATTTCCTCGCTCTTTTTGGCGCGCTTTTCAATTTCAGCAATCCCCTCCTGAATCGCTTTTTGGAACCTAAACCGCTCGTCCTCGAAAACCTTAAAAATATTATCGGTATTTTTAAGTTCTGGATAAAAGCCTGAGTATTTTTCACTTATCGTCTCTAAAAGCAGTAGAAAAAGACTAGCGTGAACATCATATTTAGTCTGTAAGCCTAAAATCCGACGAATCAGCCGCCGCAGTATATAACCCGCTTCCTTATTACTTGGACGTAATCCGTCGCCAATAAGAAATGCGATTCCTCGAATGTGGTCTGTGAATATTCTCTTCGTCCGCTCATCAAGTTTTGGTGCTAATTCTTCAATTTTAGAGACAAGTGGTTGTAGAAGGTCTGTCTCAAAAATATTTTCCGTGCCCTGGAGTGTAGCCACAAGACGCTCAAACCCCCACCCGACATCCACTCCTTTTTGCTTCAGTTTTTCCAAACTCCCGTCCGGCCGACAGTAATATTCCATAAACACAAGAGTGGCTACCTCTACATCATCAACATAAACTTCATTACAGGCGCCGCACGGTCCCTCGGCACCCGCCGGTCCCCAAAAGTTATCTTCCCGCGAACCCTTCCCGATCCGTTCGGGCGGCAATAATTTAGACCACGCGTCAAATGATTCTTGGTCAAAAGGAACGGTTTCGTCACCACCAAAAACAGTGGCTGAAATACGTTCGGGAGGTATTTGGAATATCTTTGTCAAAAGCTCATATGTCCACTCAATTGTTTCTTTTTTGAAGTAGTAGCCAAATGAAAAATGACCAAGCATTTCAAAAAACGTCAGGTGAGTTTCATCTCCCACCTCATCAATATCCGAAGTTCTGAAAGATTTCTGAATCGATGCGGTGTTTTTACCTCCAAAGTCTTTCTCGGCGTCAAGCTCACCCGTAAAATAGCGTTTGAATTGCTGCATACCGGCGCTTGTGAGGAGTACTGATGGATCGTCAGGAATCAAAGACGAAGAAGGCACCATCTTGTGCCCTCGCTTCTCAAAAAAATCTAAGAATAGTTTTCTGATTTGCTCTGAAGACATATTACTCAGCCCCGTTTTTAATTAACACCTCAATTTCCGCTAACATTATTTTCACGTCTCTTAATGTATCCACGGTTCCGGCTTCAATAACTGCCTTTTCCGTCCTATCAAAAATATCGTAAAGCTTCGGACTGTTATCCCTTGTTAAACTTTTCTTTTTAGCGCTGGCTGCCAAATTATCAAACTCAATTCTTAAAGACAGATTGTCCTCTGCTAACTCCTCTCTCGAACTTTGTAAGAGCTGATTTAAACCGTTCTTGGCGGCCGCCTGGGCGGCAGTAGCTTGACTAAAAGCATCCCCGTATTGACCTTCGCTGTAAAACTCCTGAGCTCTATCCAGGTTGAATTCAGCCCGCTCGAGTAATTGTTTTATCTTATCAGAAACCAAATACTTACCGGAATCAATTTTCTCCACTAGTTCATCAATCACTTCTTTTGCAAGACTCATAATCAGGTTTGCTTCTGGTTCCTCAATAATCTCCTCCTCTTCGGAAATTTTAAGAGCATTTTGACGAACGAGATTAAGACGGCTCTTTAGAGTTGAATCGGTTATCCCTTCCCGAATCTCATCAAATACTCTCAATTTTTCCGGACTGGCTATGAACAAACTATCTAAAACTTGAGAAAGATTATCGTCTGTATCAGCCTTAAAACGTCCCTCAAATTTCAAGATCAAATCCCCCTTCAACTCGGAAATTTTCGCCTGGGCATCGGTTGGTAACTTTTTTTCTAAACGATCCAATGCGTTTATAGCATTAAACTCTTTTAAAACATCTTCTCTTTGGTTATTAATTGCTTTTTCTAAACGAATTTTAAACTTCTCCGGACTATCCAGTTTTTTAATTACTTCAACGCTAACATCATCTAAACCGTCTCTTACAATCTCAATAGTGTCTCTTAATGCTTCCTTTTTAAGGCTTAACTCTTCGAAAAGCTCCTGATGCTTTATGGTACGATCAGCCAGCAAATTTAAAAAGTTATCTACGTTGGGGTTTTCACTTGTCTCTTTTAATGACGTTATCCTTTTTTTTAGACGTTCAATGTTCTTATTATAATTATTAATTGCTTTCTTAATTCCTCTCAGGTTATCTCCACGCTTCTCTTCCAAAACCTTAATTTCAGCTGCCCTAATATTTACAAACCGCAACTCCAACCTTGTCTTTGCTATGGCTCCAAACGTAAAAAAACTACGTATTCCCCGACCCCATTCTTTAAACAAATAAAAAGGGTTGGTGGGTAAGATTTTTGGTTTACCAACGCCTAAATCCTCAACCGTCACTCCACCATTAATTACTACTTCTCCTTCTCCACTTTCCTGAGCCGAGACGCTCAGCCCGAAAACCAGAAAACTAACTATTAAACTGAATAAAATAAATTTCTTCATAACTCTTTCCATAATCCAATCCTACCAAGAAACTTTTCTTTCTTAAAGAGGTCTGTCGGAGCGAGGTATATAAATTACCGAGCGAAGGTTTTGGCCGATGAAGGAAAGAAAAGTTTCGCTTCCTTAGTATCCTTCCAACTTTTTCGATTTGTGATGCTGCCTGATTTTCTCCAACGACTTTGCTTCAATCTGACGAATTCTCTCGCGGGTAACGCCAAAAACCTTACCTACCTCCTCAAGAGTATGAGTGATATTATCTTCAAGGCCAAACCTCATTGATAATATTTTTTGCTCACGCTCTGTTAAGTCTGCTAAAATTTCGTGGATTTGATCTTTAAGCAATGCATGACTTGCCAGTTGATCGGGGCTCAAGCTTGATTCATCTTTAATAAAATCCGAGAGAGTAGAGTCTTCGCCATCATCGCCAATAGGAGATTCCAGAGAAATGACTTCCTGAGAGATTTTCTGGATATAACGTATTTTCTCAACTTCCAGACTCATTTCATTCGCAATCTCCTCCGGCAGCGGCTCTCGACCCAATTCCTGCATCAGTTTACGCTTGGTCTGGGTGAATTTCGTAATGGTCTCAACCATATGGACGGGTATCCGAATAGTGCGGGAATAATCCGCCAGAGCCCTCGTCACGGCCTGCCGAATCCACCAGGTAGCATACGTGGAAAATTTAAAGCCCCTGTGATAGTCAAACTTATCCACTGCTCTTGAGAGACCAATATTACCTTCTTGAATCAAGTCTAGGATGGAAAGATGCGGACTACGATTAACGTAACGTTTGGCAAGAGATACGACTAAGCGGAGGTTTGCTCGAACCAGATTTTTGCGGGCAGTTTCATCACCTCTTTCAATGCGTTTAGCTAATTCTTTCTCCTCTTTAGAGGTTAAAAGCGGCGTACGGCCTATCTCTTTCAAATACATTTGAACAGCATCGGGTAAGTTCTGACTAATCCTTGTAGCATCACTTAGTTCTTTAGCACTGATCTCTTCCTGTTCACTTTTAATCAGGGGTCCCGACTCACGAATCTTAATACCCTCTTTTTCTAAACGATGGTAAACTTCCTCCAAAAATGATAAATTCTTCTCAATTTTTGGGAAGTAGTTCAAAACTTCAGCGTCGGTAACAAATCCCCGACCGCGACCGCGGCGAATTAAATCATCCAGAGCTTGAAGATACTCTTCTTCTTTCTTTTCTAACCGTTTCTTGACCTCTCTCTTTTTTGTTATCTTTTGTTTCGCAGTTTTTTCTCCAACTGCTTTTTTCTTTATCTTTTTTTTCTTAATTTTTTGTTTTGGCATAATTTTATAAATTTTGAGCGTAGTGAAAAAACTTATGACTTCGACTGAGCTCAGCCGAATGTCCTACAAATTATAAGCACCTTGCCCTTATTTAAGCTCGTTAATTTTTTGAGCGAGCACATTGAATCTAACCATAACATCAGAGAGTTCTTGTTCATCACCTCCTTCTTGAACAAGTTTTATTTCTCCTCTTAAGTCTTCCATCTGCCGTTTCAACGACTCAATTTGCAACTGTACAATCAGATCTTCAAATTCGTGCCTCAACAAAGCTGGATCTTTATCAGCAAACTCATAACTGGAACGCATCTCCAATGCGCCGATCTGTTCATCTTTAGGATTATCCATTAGTCTCTGATACCGGTCAGGCAACCATTCTCTAGACGACATTAGAGTATCAAAAAGTTTCCTTTCAGCAAAAACTAAAGACAGGAGACGCGTTGCTATTAAATCAATTCTTAGGGCGGGAGTTGTCTCGGATTCCTGAACCTGAACGGCCTCATCGCGGGCTGAAGGCAAATTTTGAAGCTCATCCATAAGCGCTGTCTCAGAGATACTAGAAACTTGCGAGAGCTCTTTAATCCAAATGTTCTGCTCAACCTGACTTTTAATGTTCTTAATTTTCAGTAATAACCTGCGCAGCAACCTTTTTCTATAAGCAATATCAGATTGCTCACTCCGAGCGGCGGATTTCTTGAAATAGTAATCAAAAATATGTGAAAATGCCGGTTTAGCTTTTTGGATGGCTTGCAGTAAAAACCCTTGGTTTTCTTTGCCCGCTTCAGCTGGATCACTAAACTTACCCAAGTCAACAACTTTTACGTGAAAATCAAAGTTATTGAATATATCCAGACTGCGTTCAAGTGCCCTTAAACCTGCTTCGTCATTATCGAAACTTATAATAATCGTATCAGCCAAACGCCGAAGTCTTTCTAAATGATGAGGAGTTAGTCCCGTTCCGGAAACAGCAACGGCGTTCTGAACTCCTGACTGCCAAGCGAGTAAAAAATCCATCTGCCCCTCGACTAAAAAGGCTGTGTGGGATTTGGCAATTTCATTTTTAGACTTGTTAAAACCATATAAAATTTTTGACTTACTAAAAATTGGCGTCTCGGGAGAATTAAGATATTTAGGAATCTCATTTGACGGGGCGGGTTCAAATAGCCGTCCGGTAAATGCAACTACTTTTCCAACATGATTAACAATTGGAAATATAATCCGTCCCCCAAACCGGTCTCGATGCAATCCTTTTACGTTCTTATGGGTAAGTCCCGAGCGAACAATGTCGTGAACATCATGTCCAAGATTAATAAGATGAAGGGTAAGTGATTCTCCCTGCCCCCAAAGGGGCCCCTTCGGGGCAGGTGCAAAACCCAACTCGAATTCCTCAATTGTTTTATCTTTCAACCCTCTATCCTTCAAATATTTTAGGGCTTTCTCGTTTTTTAAAAGTTCTTGCTTAAAAAAACTCTTTGCCGCCTCATGAATATCGTAGAGAATTCCAAATTGTTTCTGCTCGGCTGGATTTATACTCCGTAGAGTCACGCCGGCTTTCTCTGCTAAAAAACGGAGGGCTTCAGGAAACTCTAAATTCTCATACTTCATCGCAAACGTAATAAGATCACCTCCTTCACCGCAGCCAAAACAATGCCAGATTTTACGTTCTGGAGATACAATAAACGACGGAGTTTTTTCTTGGTGGAACGGGCAGAGAGCTTTAAGGTTCTTGCCAGCAGGTAAAAGCTTCAAGTAAGAACGCAAGAAATCAACTAAATCCAACCGTTCTTTAATTAAGTCGGTTTCACGAGCCATTGATCAAAGTTTAACGATTCAGCGTCTTGAAATCAATGAAAAGAGGTTCTATTCAACTACTATCGTGCCCGTAAAACGGGCATTCAGGTGATCGTGATACTTCCATGTCCCTTTTTCATTAAACGTAAAAGACCAAGAAAACCCTGAATCTATACCTTCACAAGCGTCAAAGGCGCTGCCGATGCAACCGCCGGAGACTGGATATAGGCCATGCGTTGGGTGCAGGGCTGATGCCACCCACATACTTACTTGACTTCGGTTTTCAAAAGTTACAACATCACCCACCCTAACAGTCATTGTTCTAGGCGAAAAGCCATCATCAGCATAAACGACTAAATTTTCCCGGCTTTCTTCATCAACCCCGGTCGTGTCTTCTTGAGCCGTGGGAGGAACAATCGTCTCGTTTCTCTCTTCATCACCCTTAGATAGAAACACAACGCCGACGACGATGAGAATAATAACCAGAAAAGTAACTATCCCAGATTTTTTTGACATAAATTTAGCAATTTCTTAAGACTTCTCTCAAATATACTCTCATTATCAAGTTTTTTCAAGATAAATGGTTTGGGTTGGGTAAGCCATTGAAATCCCCTCTTTCTCAAACGCTTCTACAATTTTTAAATTCACTATCTCTTGAGTATCCATGAATTTTTTATAATCGGTTGTCTGAACATAATAAGAAACTTCAAAATTTAACGAAAAGTCACCAAAGGTTTTGAAATGAACCCTATCAAAACGAGTAAGGGATTGCGATTCAATAATGGCTTGTACAATGCCCGGGATTCTCCTTAGTTTCTCAACCGGCGTTTCGTAAACGACACCAATGGTAAATATTGATCTTCTTTCATTTAACCTTTTAAAGTTTTGTACCCGGGTGGACGTCAACTCTCTGTTAGAGACAATTAACTCTTCGCCGGTAGTAGATCGTATTCGTGTTGTCTTAATACCTACTTTCTCAACCGTGCCGGCATGTTCTCCAATTTTAATAAAATCACCTACGACAAACGGTTTGTCAAAGTAAATTGCAAAAGAACTGAAGAGATCATTTAAAATGTTCTGGAGTGCGAATGCAACGGCAATTCCTCCAACACCCAAACCGGCAACTAGTGAAGTGACGTTGATTCCTAAATTAGAAAGCATAAAGAGCAATCCCCCTGCCCAGAGCAACCCCTTGGTTATTTTACCGATAACGCCTATCGCTGCTTGTGTTCCTTTCTCTTTATGTTTATTAACCTGTTTTCCTACAACGTAATCTACAAGAACCTGCAGAGCTATCACCGCCTGATAGACAACCCATATAATCAAGACAACGTTTATCACCTTCTGTGCTAACCCGCTAATTGTCAAAAAGTTCAAAGCCAGATAAAAAGCGATAAAAGAATAAAACGGCGGTTTAAGAGTCTGGACAATGCCGATGAGCGCGTCATCAACATCCGTCTCAGTTTTTAGGGCAATTTTTCTCAGGCGGCTTAAAAGAAAACTCTGAAATAATTTAAAAATCAAAAGAAACGCCGCGAAAGCAACGAGGGCAATTACATAATCCTGACCCGTATTGCCAAGAAAAGAATCTTGCCAAAAATTTACTCCAATACGCTCAAACATAATCCATATAGTAACAAACAAAATATCGACAAACAAGTATAGATGTAAAAAAAACTACCCCTCCGGCATTACTGCCGGAGGGGTAGCGCGAGTAGTATAAAAACTACCTTCTTCTCCTTCTCTTCGGTGCAGCTCTTTTAACTGTCCTCCTTCTCTTTGGTGCAGCTTTCTTAACTGTCCTCCTTCTTTTCGGTGCAGCTTTTTTAACTGTCCTTCTTCTCTTTGGTGCAGCTCTTTTAACTGTCCTCCTTCTTCGTACGGCCATTTTAATATTCTAGAGAAAACTATTTTATTTTTAAAATCTTTTCTCTTTATGTTATGACAGTCGACTAAGCTGCCACTAAAGAACTTTAGTAAATTTAAACTTACAATATAATTATAAAATGAAAAACAAAGAGTTTTAAGTACGGGTACTGTGGATAACTCTAACACCAATAAAGTTGGACCTGAGTCCGACTGAAACGTCTAACTTTATTAGAGACAACGAAAAACTTTTGGAGTTTTATCTCGCATACTACTGTAAAACTTTTAAAATAAGCCCGAAAAAACAGTTTAAACCTGCTCTTCTAACTCACTAAGCCCTGATCAAGCATAGCATCAGCAACTTTTATGAAACCTGCTTTGTTTGCGCCATCCACATAATTAATGTAATTTCCCTGTTTTCCGTACTCTACACACTGTTTATGAATATTTTTCATAATTTCCTCCAAACGTCTACATACTTCTTCTCTGGTCCACGAAGTCTTTATACTATTCTGAGACATCTCAAGTCCCGAGACGGCAACCCCGCCGGCATTCACTGCTTTACTCGGCCCGTATAGAATTTTTGATTCTAGAAACAGGCGAACGGCTTCCTTGGTGGAAGCCATGTTCGCTCCTTCTGCAACAAGCTCCACGCCGTTATCAAGTAAACTTCGGGCGTCTGATTCGTCTATCTCATTTTCTGTCGCAGAGGGAAGAGCAATGTTAAACTTCACTTCCTGCCATGGTTTTTTTTCTTTGTAGTATTCTGACTGGTACTTCTTGGCGTATTCTTCAATTCGGCCGCGGCGTTTATTTTTCAGATCCATAATAAATGCCAACTTCTCACCGGTGATACCATCCTTGTCGTAGACGAACCCGGAAGAATCGGACATAGTAACAACTTTAGCACCTAACTCAATTGCCTCTTCGGCGGCGTGCTGCGCTACGTTACCCGAGCCGGAAATAGCAACCGTTTTGCCTTCAAGATTCTCGCCCTTGGTTTTTAACATTTCAACTACAAAGTAAACCGCTCCATAACCGGTAGCTTCAGGCCTGATAAGACTTCCCCCAAACTCAATGTCTTTTCCTGTTAACACTCCGCTAAACTCGTTCGCCAACCTTTTATACTGACCGAAGAGATAACCGATCTCTCGCGCACCCACACCAATATCTCCGGCGGGTATGTCTGTGTTTGACCCGATGTGCCGAAAGAGTTCCGACATAAATGCTTGGCAGAATCGCATCACCTCATTATCTGATTTCCCCTTCGGGTCAAAATCAGATCCGCCCTTAGCTCCTCCCATCGGCAAACCGGTCAAGCTGTTTTTAAATATCTGCTCGAATCCCAAAAACTTTAAAATACTTAAGTTCACACTGGGATGAAAACGCAGTCCACCTTTATAAGGACCTATGGCGCTATTAAATTGAATCCGGTAACCTCTGTTTACTTGCACGTTATCTTTGTCGTCAAGCCACACCACCTTAAAAGAAATAACACGTTCCGGTTCAACAATCCGCTCTAATATTTTTGCCTCTCTATATTTAGGATTTTTTTCAAGAAGCGGATAAACCGAGTTTACTGTTTCCTCAACCGCCTGATGAAACTCCGGCTCATTGGGATTTCTGTCGTAAACGTATTGTAGAAACTTTTCTATTTCCTTTTCCATAACCGATTATTACTAAACTTCAGGCCTCAAACACAAAATACAATTTTTTATTATCTTGTCTCGGTTCAATATAATTGACCGCCCGGGACCATATTTGATAAATCCTAATTTTTTAAGTTCTATGAGTGTTTTGGTTACAGTTTCTCGAGTAACACCTATCATTTCCGAGAGTAATTGGTGGGTTAATTTCTCTTCAATTTTATAAAAACCGTTAATTTTCTGTCCATGATGCGTGGCGTAACGGATAAGCTCATTAATCAATCTGATTTGTGCCGAGGAAATCGCCAAATCTTTGATCTTACTCTCTGCTTGGTGTAAACGATTACGTAGGACAGTTAGTAACGTCATGGCTAGTTCGGGAGATCTATTCAGTATTGTAGTGAAATCCTGTTTGGAAATTACGCAAACAGTACTCTCCTGACTAGCCTGAGCAGAACTCTCTTCTCGTAACGGGTAGGTATGAGTAAGAGGTATGTTTCCAAAGAAATCTCCGGGCTTGAAAACCTGAATTACCACCTTTTTGCCTAGAGCGGACTGATAAAGTTTAACTTTTCCGGAAATTAGCAAAAAAACTTTTCCTTGTTGCCTTCCACGGAGATAAATCATCTCTCCTTCGCCAAAATTACGCATAGCGCAGAGATGGCTAAATTCTTTAAGTGTTTGATCGGAAAAATCCTGAAAAACTGGTAGTTTTTTGATGGTTGATAGATGAGTACTCATACAAATTCCCAAGGTGGCCGGTTTCGTATTACAATACCATAAAAAAAGCCACCCCGTAAAACAGGGTGGCTACTGTACGTATGCCGAAACTTAGAGACTAGCGAAGAATTCTTCTCGGATACGAGCTTTGCTGTGAACCAAACGAGCGCGGCAACGATTATCATCGGTAATTCCCAAGAGGACAACCACGACATCCATGATTGCATCCAGGGCATCCTTCTGAGCAGTCGCTGCTTTTTCACACGTAGCTCCCATAAACATCTCCGAGCCGATCTTTAAAACAACTGGTAAGTCCACCTCGCTCTCCAGTTCGGTATCTGTCTGACACAAAAGTCCGATAGTGTAAGCACCCCTTGTTTTCGCTTCGTCTGCCGCACCCCGCGTATAAGGAGTGCGACCCGTTGCCGAGATGCAGATTACAACGTCCTGATCGGTAATCCCGAGATTACCAACGTCTCTCGCGCCCTCGTCCCGACTGTCTTCCAACTCTTCGCAACCAAACGGCTCAAAGATTCGCGGTCCGCCACTCACCTGATAAGTAAACTGCTCCGGATCAATGGCTCCATGGTTTTGCGGGAGTTCTCGCATCACGCTCATTCCTGCAACTCCGCTGCCCCCGGCTCCGATGGTCACCACGCGTCCCCCTTTTTGGACCCGTTCCAGAACAACGTCTGCTGCGTCCTCAAGTGCCGGGATAGCTTCCCGCAGAGCATCGTAAATGCTGATAGTTTCCTCAACCCGATATTGGATAATCTTTCTCGGAGACCATGAGCTAATTCCCACGGTGTCCGGGTTGATTTCCTTCTCGGGCGTCCATTTCTTTCCGTTCGTTCCACTCATCTTGTTGGCTCCTTTTTTTAGTTCTACTAGTTGTAGTATAAAACAATATCCCTAAAAATTCTGTGAACTAGATTACAGCGGGCGCCCAACCTTATGGTAGAATAGATTAGAAGTATTAACATATATAAGAGGAGAAACCTCTATGAAAAAGATTAGATTGGCCATTTTAGGTTTGGGTAATGTCCCTCTGGCAGTCCTCCGGTATATGCAGGAGGAGGCGCCAAAAAGGGCGCTCAAAGAATTAGGCGTGGAACTGGTGATTACTGGTGTCACCACTGGTAGAAGAGGTAATGCCATAAACGGTGAAGGGATTCCGCTTGGAGATCTGGAGAAGGTTGGTAAAGAAGGAACTGTCTCAACCTTGAACAAAGGCTCGGAGACAAAGAACAACCTGGAATTCATCCAAGCGGTCCCGGCAGACATCCTTCTTGTTTCCACCCCAGCAAATGTTCCTTCGGTAGAGGAGATTAGAGCGGCGTTTGCGAGGGGGATGAGCGCAGTTACCTCCAATAAAACTCCGGTAGCTAATCACTTCCAAGAACTCCTGGACGGGGCAAAAGAACACGGAGTTCAGTTCCGTTTCGGAGCAACGGTTCTTGCCGGTTATCCGCCGTGGGGGCAGTTTTTCGAGTCAATCACCAAACCAGAAATCACGGAGATGCAGATTGTAGTGAATGCCACCTCGAACCAGATACTCACCATGATGCTCGAGGAAGGCAAAAGCTTTGATGAGGGCGCAGCTAAAGCCCAAGAGCTCGGTATTGCCGAACGTGATCCGAGTGACGACGTGGATGGTTATGATACCCAGAAGAAACTTGTGATTCTTGCAAACGTCCTTATGGGTGCCAATCTTAAGCCAGCTGATGTACCAACCACTGGTATAAGAGATATAGCTCTGGAAGAGCTACAAAAAGCTCACCAAGCGGGGAAATGGGTCCAGCTTCTGGGAAGGGCCTGGAAAAACGACCAGGGAAAGGTACTCGCGGAAATAAAACCGGTTGAGGTGGACAATCCTTTCTTTGTCGGAATGCGGGGAACATCAATGGGTATCTATTTTGTGACTCCTGCTGCAAACTTCGGTATCCGGCTTGATATCAGCCAAGGAGAAAGAGCTATTATAGCCACCGCGGCTGGTGTATTCGAAGATCTCCTCTCAATCATCAAAGAACAATGATCCGCCGAATTACTCGGCAAAAGGGCTAGTTGAATTTCACGACTAGCCCTTTTTACTTCTTATGGAGGTGGGCCAGTCCGAGATAACAATTCTATTTTTTCCTAATCGCCTTACCACCACCTTTTGTCGTTCGCGCCAGCGCAGAGTACGCATGACGTCAATCGGGATACTCACGTAGTAAGTCCCATGCGACCGCTGGATATTTCGTATTGCGCGCTTCTCAAGCTTTCTTCTTGCCATACATAAAGAATACTAGATTTAATACTAGATTTAAATCTAGTATTTTAGGGACTAGAACCTATCTCTATAATAATTCCTAACGCGATACTTGCCAATTTTTCTTCAGAACAAGGCGCGACGACGAAAGTGTGCATGAAATGCACATTGAGGAGGAGCAACGCAGTTATGGAGAAAATTGGCAGTATCCCTTCGGGTTGCTATCAAAATTGAAAATTTCTGCGTTATGCCTCATTGAAGTATCTACTGATACGGCCTCTTCGGCAAGCCTTGAAATTTTCAATTTTTCTTAGCAACGCGTTTGAGGATTATTATAGAGATAGGTTCTAAAACTGAACCAATACAATAACCTCTTTCTCGTTTACCTCCACTACTCCTCCTTCAATTGGGATGTCCTTATGATATTTGTCCTCTCCCTCTATCGTAATGTTCCCCGTTTTTAATAGGGTTATGAAGGGCGTATGTTGCGGAAGCACCTGCAACTCTCCCGTCATCCCCGGGATGGTAAGCGCTTTAGCCTCTCCCACAAAAATCTCCCTGTCTAATGCAAATATACGAAGGGGAAATGTCATGTTTATACTTCGTTAATTGCTCCCTTGAGGTAAAACGCGGACTCTTCTTTAGCGTCATGCTTGCCTTCAATAATTTCCTTGAATCCCCTAATTGTCTCTTCCCGAGACACGTATTTACCTTCTCTCCCCGTAAAGGTTTCGGCCACAGAAAACGGCTGTGAGAGAAACCGCTGAATTTTCCTTGCTCTTGCAACTGTCAATTTATCTTCATCGGAGAGTTCTTCCATCCCTAAAATCGCAATGATATCCTGCAGCTTTTTATATTTTTGCAAAATCTCCTGCACTTCTCTTGCAACTCGATAATGTTCTTTTCCTATAATTCTCGGGTCCAATGCTGAAGAACGTGATGCCAAAGGATCTATTGCGGGGTATATTCCCAACTGCGTCAGCTCCCGGGATAACACCACTGTTGAATCCAGGTGGCTAAAAGTGGTTGCAGGAGCAGGGTCTGTAATGTCATCTGCGGGAACGTAGATCGCCTGGATTGATGTTATAGAACCTTTCTTGGTAGAGGTAATTCTCTCCTGCAAAGCTCCCATATCGGTTGCAAGCGTTGGTTGGTATCCCACGGCAGAAGGCATCCTGCCTAACAATACCGACACCTCAGACCCGGCCTGGACAAAACGAAAGATGTTATCAATAAAAAACAACACGTCTTTATTTTGTTCATCCCGGAAATATTCCGCCATCCGTAACCCGGTAAGCGCCGTTCGAAAACGCGCTCCGGGCACTTCGTTCATCTGCCCGAAGACCAAAGCAGTATTCTTCAGGGCTCCGGACTCTTTCATCTCCCGGTACAGGTCGTTTCCTTCTCTTGTCCGTTCTCCTACTCCGGCAAACACCGAATATCCGCCGTGTCCTTTAGCAGTATTAACAATTAACTCTTGTAAGAGAACGGTTTTTCCCACTCCCGCGCCGCCGAACAATCCTACTTTCCCTCCTTTTAAAAATGGACAAAGAAGGTCAATTACTTTAATCCCCGTTTCAAAAAGTTCCGGTTCCACTTTTTGTTTATCGAGAGCGGGTGCCGGAGCATAAATCGATGATCTCTCTACACCTTTAACGCTTCCCAGTCCGTCAATGGGCTCCCCAAGAATGTTAAACATTCTTCCTAAGGTTTTCTCTCCAACGGGGACCTTAATCGAATCACCCGTATCTTCCACTCCCTGCTTCCTTTTCAGACCGTCGGTAGAACTCATTGCAATTGTTCTTACTCTATTACCTCCAATATGCTGAGCCACTTCAAGCACCAACTCCCTATCTTTATCTTTTACTTTTAGGGCGTTCTTTAGGGCCGGGAGGTTTTCTTGAAACTCCACATCAACTACGGGACCCATAATTTGTACGATTTGTCCTTTATTCATATTCATTCCGCACTAAGTGCTTCTTTTGCCGTTGTTATCTCTGCAAGTTCCTGGGTGATCGCGCTCTGTCTTGCCTTGTTTAATTCTAAGGTAAGCGTCTCTATCAAGTTTTCCGCATTTTCGGTTGCGTTTTTCATTGCAATCATTCTTGCTGAATGCTCCGAAGCGTTGGACTCAAGGATAAAATGCAATATTTCAACTCTCACAAGTAGAGACACAAGCTGGTCAAATACTTTTCTTGCGGAAGGTTCAATTAAATAAGGTTGGGGTGTTTGTTCTAATTTCTCTTCATCCCCAACTTCTGAATACCTTCCGGTTTTTGGAATAATATCTGTAATAAGTTTTTCTAAGCTCTCTAGGGAGAGTGGAAGCGCCTGGCGCACTTCTACTTTTTGATTTAAGGCAGAGATAAAATTCGTGGAACAGAAGAAAATTTTATTGTACTCTCCGCTTTTGTATTTATTCATAACAAAGTCTACAAGCGAGGCAATGTCTGATGCGTTAACCGCGTCTGAGAGGTAAGAAAATCGGGCCGCAATCGGCACTCCTCGCTTCAGGAAAAAATCTTTTCCTTTCTTCCCTACGGTGACCACATCAAAGCGCGCCGCCTTAGTGTGTTCTTCTCTAAAACGCATGGCAGCCCGCAGAACCGAACTATTAAACGCCCCGCACAAACCCTTGTCGGACGTCACTACCACCAGGCATATCTTTTCTTCTCTTAGAAGAGAAGCGGTAGTTTCTTTCACTTTAAAGAAAGGGCTTAACTCTAAAAGATCTTCTTGTTGGGCGTGGGCAAATATATGATGGAGCAGAGTCATTGCTTTTTTTGCGTACGGCCTTGCCTGAAGAGCAATTTCTTCGGCTTTTCTCATTTTCGTCGCGGCAACCATCTGCATCGCTCCTGTAATCTGCCGTATGTTTACGGTTACTTGTATTTTATCTTTAATCTGCCTTTTTGAGATCATAGCTTTTAACCATTTCCTCGACTATCTGTTTTACTCTTTCTTGTAGTTTATCACTAAAGTCTCCTGTCTTTCGTATCTCTCCTAATATATTCGCATGACTATCTCTTAAATTATCTAAGAATTTTACTTCAAAATCGCGAAGTTTCTCTATAGGTATCTCATCAAACAAACCTGAGATACCGGCAAATAAAACGCATGTCTGCTCCTCAAACGGCATCACCATGTACTGGTCTTGCCGTAAAAGCTCGGTGAGATGAGCTCCTCTCTCAATTTTTCTTCTCGTTGCCTCATCAAGGTCAGCCGAGAACTGGACAAACGCAGCAAGCTCTTGGTACTGGGCAAGCTCAAGTTTAAGCCTCGAGGCCACTTTCTTCATTGCTTTTGTCTGAGCCTCAGATCCTACCCGGGACACTGAAAGACCGATGTTTACCGCCGGTCTCTGTCCTTGAAAGAAAAGGTCTGTTTCCAGATAGATTTGGCCGTCGGTGATGGAAATAACGTTCGTGGGAATGTATGCGGAAATATCCCCTAGTTGTGTCTCCACGATAGGCAGAGCTGTCAAAGATCCCCCTCCCATTTTTTTAGAAAGTTTTGCTGACCTCTCCAGAAGCCGGGAATGCAGGTAAAAAATATCTCCGGGGTAGGCTTCTCTTCCAGGTGGTCTTCTTAAAAGCAGGGAGATTTGTCGCCACGCCCACGCATGCTTGGAAAGATCGTCATATATCACAACTACATCTTTCCCCTTATCCCGGAAGTATTCTCCCATTGCGCATCCGGCAAAGGGAGCTATATACCAAAGAGGTACGGGGTCTGCAGCCCCCGCAACCACAACGATGGTATGCTCTAACGCCCCCCGATCCTCCAATTCCTTAACAATATTTGCCACTTTGGAATATTTCTGTCCTATTGCCACGTAAATACAGATAGGTCGGGATTCTTTCGGCTCATTAAGTTGATTCAATATAATATCAACAACAAGGGCTGTCTTTCCGATTTGTCGGTCTCCAATAATAAGTTCTCTTTGTCCTCTTCCAATTGGAATTGTGGCATCAATTACCTTAATGCCGGTATTAAGTGGAGTCGAAACCGGCTCCCTGTCTATTACTGAAGGAGCAGATCTCTCAATCGGCGACAACTGCATATTTTCTCCCTTGATGCTTCCTTTGCCATCAAGGGGAACTCCTAAAGAATTAACAACTCTTCCTAAGAGCTGACTCCCCACTGGAACGGATAATACCTTCTCTGTTCTTCTTACAACATCTCCTTCTTGTATTAAAGTATCGTCTCCTAATACTACGGCCCCTACCGCATATTCTTCCAGGTTTAATACGAGTGCCGGTGTGGCATCTTTTTTATTATCGCCTCGTGAGCGCTCAATAAGCACTAACTCAGAGGACATCACATTAGGAAGCCCCTCAATGTAGACAATTCCATCTACCACGCTTACAACTCTTCCTATCTCTTCTCCCTTCACACTCAAATCTGCTCCCTCAATCTGTCGTTTTAATGCTTCGAGTATAAAATCTTTCTCCATAATTAAGAGATATTATTCATATCTGTTAATAAATACTTGTCTCACTTTATTTGCAACCGTTCCGTCGATTAAAAAGTTATCTCCTAAAAAGAGTGCTGCTCCCCCTAACACGCTCTTATCCACCCGTTCTCTTAACTGAAATCCCTTACGTTTTAGAGACAACTCTACCGCCCGCCTTGCTTTCCCTGATAAGGGTTCTGCCGTAACAAGTGTTGCTCTTTTTCCCGCTCGCTCATCCCACATTCTTTCAAATTCCTTAAAAATTGCGGGGGCAATTTTTAAATCTCTTCTTTTTTTTAAAAGTTTTTTGAAATTTTCCACGCGCTCTGCAACCTCGCTTTCCTTGATATCAGACAGCGACTCTACTAGAGCCTGTGCATATGTTTTTATTTTATTTTTAATCATATTAAAGTGCGGGGTTTTTTACGCGTGCATATTCCTCATCAAGATATTCCAAAACTTCATCCAACATTTTCTCGTTATCTTTGTCGTTTACGCTTCTTCCAAGTATTTTCTCAGTCGCCCTCACCGTCATTCTCCTTATATCTTCCTTCGCTCTTAAGACCGCATCCGCCCGCTCACGCTCTCCTTGTGTCTGGGCCCTGTGAATTATCTCTCCTGCTTTTTCCTTAGCCGCAGCTTGTAATTCTTTCTCTTTTTGCAGAGCAGAGGCTCTTGCTCCCGAGAGTATCTCGGTTGCTTCGTATCGGGCTTGTTCCAACTCTCGTCCTCTTGCCTCCCGCACTCGCTCCATTTCTTTTGTCGCCCGATCACTTAACTCGATCCCCTTCTGGATACGCTCCCTCCGTTCCTCCAAGAAAGTTAAGAGGCGCTTGAAAACAAACCGGTTCAAGAGCCATAACACCAAAAGGAAATTAACCGCCTGCGCAAAGAGAAGCTTTCCGTTAATTCCAAGATTATTTAATAATTCCTGCATTACTCTAATTCGAACAGCCGGGCAAAACCCGCCGGCCCGGACTCAGGCGAACTTAATAATTAATGCAACGACCAGTGCGTAGATTGCGATAGCTTCGGCAAACGCAATTGCCAGAATCATTGCCGTCTGAATCTTCGTGGAAGCATCAGGGTTTCTTCCGATCGCCTCCATTGCTTTGCCGGCTAATATTCCGATCGCAATGCCGGGACCCAATGATCCCAATCCGATCGCGATTGCCGCGGCAATTGATTTAACTGCTTCTAACTCCATAGGTTTTGTTTAGTTTTATGAGTCATGAACGACCTTTAATTAATGCTCCGTTGCCTCCATTGTAGCAACTTTCAAAAATATCAACGTAAGCATTGCAAACACCAATGCCTGAATAAATCCTACAAAAAACTCCAGAAGAATGAAAGGTAAAGGAACAAGAATCGGAACTAGAGTCATCATGATAATAAGTAATACCTCTCCTGCAAAAATATTCCCAAATAACCGGAAAGAAAAAGACAACACTTTTGCAAATTCCCCGATCAACTCAAGAATACCTACAAAAAAATTAATTGGTCCCTTAGTAAAAACAAAAAACTTCGAAAGATGTTTAAAAAAACCAAGCTTCTTAATTCCATACAATTGGATAGCAAATACCGAGATCAAGGCGAGGGCGAACGTCATGTTTAGATCACTGCTTGCTGATCGGAAAAACGGTACAAAAACTTGTCTGCCTTGTTCAATCTCGTATACACCCAAAGATCCCGTCCCCGGTAAAACCCCAATCCAGTTATTAAAAATTATGAACAGGAAAATAGAAGCAACCAACGGAAAGAATTTCCTTGCCTGCTCTCTGTCTCCCAACATTTGGGTCATAAAATCCAGAATTCCTTCAATTAAAATTTCCACTCCGTTCTGGAATTTCTTCGGAATCACTTGTAAAAAATGGACAACTAAAAAACCGCCTACAACGAGTATTAGAGCGGTCAATATCGAGAGCACTAAACTATTAGATACAGGCATCCCAAAAATTGACCCTAAAATTTCTGGTGTGAAACTAATATGCATCTATTTCTTTATTCTGGTACGCTCCAGAACACGCATTGTAACACGAGAGAAAAGGATTGTAAAGAGTTCTCTCGGGACTTATTGTCCTTACAGATAGATTTTCCTCAGATATTTATTCGCTTGTTTTAAATCTTGAATAGTGTTAATTGGCATCCAAAACGTGGCTCTTTCGATTTTTACAGGATGCTCAAAAGCCATTTTGACTATTGTCTGCGGCAAACCGTATTCACTTTTTCCTATCGGCACGAGCGGATAATCGAAAATCCTTTTGTCCAAAACGTAAGTGCCGCAGTTTACGAGTGTTCCCGCCGACAACTTCGGGCTTTCAACTACGTCTTTTAAGATGCCGTTTTCGATCTTTAAAACCCCGAAGCGTTCCGGAGATTCCAGTTTTTGAGCAAGAAGACACAAATCGTTACGAAGGCAATTCACTATGTCTTTTTTGATATATAAATCGTCACCCATCATCACGAGGAACTTGCCACCGTCTAAAATGTCTTTACAAATGGAGAGAGCATGACCCGTGCCGAGTTTCTCGGTCTGTCCAACATATCTTACCCGGCGACCGGCAAAATTGGTACCGATTTTACCCTTAATTTGATTTTTATGATGACCGACAACAATGATAACTTCCTTAATCTCAGGAGGTAGTTGAGAAAGGGTATGCTCCAAAATAGTTCTCTTGCCGACCTTAAGAAGGCATTTAGGGATAAAATTGGTTAAGGGCTTTAATCTTACGCCCTCACCAGCGGCTAAAACTACGGCTTGCATAATAAAAGTGTAAATGATTTTGTTCTTTTTGTCCTAAGTAACTTGTACTAAGCCCTGTCGAAGTAAGTCGAAAGATGGCGACAAATTCTCTAAAAAGAAATGGCTCCACGCGCTAGCATGGAGCCATCTGGAGCGAGTTATAATCGCTCGATTGTGTGGCGAGTCACCATGACCTTCTCTATCTCCACCCCACTCTGTCCCACAGAGAAGAGGCCGCCAGTTTCGCCCTCACGATCTCGTAGCACTCCCTCAGCTTCAGGTATTGAAGGCAGCCGATGGAAAACCCGAGAGTCATGATAATGGGGCAGCCGATGGCGAAGAGAGCAGCGAAACCGAGGAGAACGGTGTTGATGACTCCAGTTGCCCAGAGTAGAATCGCCAGCGGCACTACGACCGCATCGATCTTTGTCCAGAGCTTGATGCCTCCCGCGAGTTCCTCAGTGTACGCGACACCCTCTTGCCCGTTGGTTGGAAACGGCACACCTGGCCGAAACAGTCCTTTCAGCATGGTTCACCTCTCTTTCTCTATAGAGACATAGTTAACTTGCAAAACAACTATACACCATTATGTATCTAAAATATCACTTTGTCAAGGTTCGAATCCCAACCAGATTTTCTTTTAGAAAATCTGAATGAAAACCCCGTGCTGGAAGATCCGACCGAAGGGAGCTAAGAAACCCGACAGGTGTCTTAAGCGGGGGTCGGGGTTTTCATGCGGTGGGGGTGGGCAAGAGCGAGATTCGAACGTCGGCCGATGTCCATCGGCCTCTCTCAGAACCCTCGGTTTTGAGTCCGCCTTCGTCTCATT
>JANBVK010000001.1:303928-621264 GCA_024239035.1 Patescibacteria group bacterium | reverse complement strand
ACCGAAGGGAGCTAAGAAACCCGACAGGTGTCTTAAGCGGGGGTCGGGGTTTTCATGCGGTGGGGGTGGGATTCGAACCCACGATGCCATTTCTGACATAGTTGCTTTCCAAGCAACCGCACTAGGCCACTATGCGACCCCACCAAGATTTTTCTCTTAAGATTATTCAATGATCGTACCTTGAAAATTCTCTCCCCGCAATGAGCGCTCAAGATTTTTGAGTCGGCGGCCACCTACAATAACGGCTACTATTCCATTTCTCTCAGCAAACCTTGCCGCGACCGGGTCAACCGGAGCATGAAGTCCCGGTTTCCATTCCTTTGGAATGAGCGCCCGGTAAGAACCCCATCTCAAGCACGAGATACGCCCCATCTTCACGTGCCGATCAGGATTTTTCTCATATACTGCGTTGGGTTTCCCTGCAATCACTACTTCTCTCACGCCGAGTTTATGCGCAATCGCCATTGCTACATAATCTGTAGACCATCCCGGCCTCCAACCGCTTGCCACAGTGACGGGATGTTTTAATTTTTTTATCTTATTACGACTGTCAACTATCACAGGGTCCGCAACTTTTCGAAACACCGTGCGGACCAGGTGTGCGTTAGAACGCGTAGCATGAATCCCCAACCAGTCCTTATCATCATCGGTAAGCGGAGCAACTTTTGCTGCAGCAGCCTGGTATATCCTACTTACTTTTCCGCCGCCCACCACAAGCACAAAACGCATTCCCTTCTTCGTAAAACTTTCAATAAAACTTTTAAACTGCCCCAAAAACCTGACGTCAATCTCCTTGGGATATATAATAGAACCTCCCAAAGCAATAACTACTGTCTTTCCGAAAGAATGTTTCATGAAGACATCCCCCGCAATGCCTTTACACGTTCTTCTACTGGAGGGTGAGTCATAAATAATTTATGTAAAAAACCTTTCTTGCTTTTTCCTTTGAATGGATCGTCGAGCCAGAGATGCGCGGTTGTGTTTTGTGCAACACGAAGCGGCGTTTGATCCCGAGATATTTTCTCCAGCGCCTTCGCTAGTCCTTCAGGGTAACGAGTAAGGAGCGCGCCCGAGGCGTCAGCTAAAAGTTCCCTCTTACGCGAGATTGCAAGTTGCATGAGCATTGCCGCAATTGGCGCCAAGATTGAGAGCGCGATACCAACAAGCATTAGCACGGCTCCCGCCTGTCCGCTGCTTCGATTTCTGCTCCCCGTAAAGCTTCGCCAAATCATTGAGCGTAAAAATAAATCAGACAAGATCGCAATAAAGCCAACTAAAATTACGGCAACAGTGGAAACAAGCATGTCACGATTACCAATATGAGAGAGTTCATGCGCAATAACCCCTTCAAGCTCCGACCGGTCTAGTTTATCGAGAAGTCCGGTTGTTACTGCTACCACCGCGTGTTTCGGATCTCTCCCGGTAGCAAAAGCATTCGGTGCCGGTTCATTTATTAAATATATTTTTGGCAGAGGAAGACCGGCAGTAATCGCCAGATTCTCAACAATATTGTAAAGCTCCCGGGCATTTTTCCTTGATACTGGTTGAGCCTTTGACATCCGGAGTACAATCTTGTCCGAATACCAAAAACTCGTGATGCCCATTATCACGCTAAAACCCACAGCAAAATACAGTATGACCGGGCTCCCATAAGCTCCAGAAAACACCCATCCCAAACCGACGACCACAATCAAAAAAACCGTAAGGAGCAACCACGTCTTTCTGATATTAGACGCCTTGTGCGTATATAAAGATGCCATACTCTAAAATCGTACCTTTACCGGTTCTCTCTCAAGTTCTTCTTTAGTCTCAAAAAATTCTATTTTCTTAAAATTAAAAAGCCGCGCGATAATGTTCGGCGGGAACGTTTCAATCTTCGTATTCAAATCACGAACCATTGTGTTATAAAATCTTCGCGCTGCCTGAATTTTATTTTCTGTATCCGCTAGTTCTCTCTGGAGATCTAAGAAATTAGCATTCGCCTTTAAGTCAGGATAGTTCTCTGAAACCGCAAAGAGCGTCTTTAAGGTACTTGAGAGCATGTTCTCCGCACCGGCTTTATCATGGAGGTCTTTTGCTCCCATAGCTCTCGTCCGTGCCTCGGTAACTTTTTCAAACACTCCCCGCTCATGTTTAGCATATCCTTTCACCGTTTCCACCACATTCGGGATCAAATTGTATCGGCGCTTAAGCTGTACCTCAATGTCTGACCACGCCTCTTTGGCGCGGACCCTCAACCGCACCAAACTATTAAAGGTCCAGATAATCCCTACAACAAGGATACCTAAAACAATATAGATAATTGTAAGAGTACTCATAAGAGTAATGCTACAATAAAACTCTCATTAATTCAAAACCAGCACCTCGGCGTTTCGTACTATACCAAATCGTTTTGCTTCAGATTTACTGGAATACCAAATATCAAACCACTGGCAGCCATAGCGTGAATTTTTCCGGTCTTCCACTACAAAGACCTTATCATCAAAAAGTCCAGGAATCACAATCTCCGTTCCAAATGGCAAGCAGTTATTCGCGATTATACCGTCCCGAACCCCTGCACCGGAAGCAGTAATAAACGGCGTGTTATCCGTCTCATCGAGACTTGACGAATACGCCGTAAAAACAGCAGAGAGAGAATACCCTTCTGGAACGGCACGCTCCCCATATTCAGGCGTGTCAACTCTTATATCCCTCCCTCGCTCTAGAGTAGGCGTAAAGAGAGCCGGGACTATCAATAAAAAAAGCGTAAAGATCACTATTCTACGCATAGTCCCCTTTTATATCTCAGGAGGTATATGCTTGTCAAGCTCAAACGCTAAAGGAGTAAAAAGCGCATCTCTCGGGGTAAAAACAATCGGCTCACATGTGTGTGAGCCGATTGTTTTGCTGTGTATAAATTTTGCTCTTAGAAACCTCCCATCGGTGGCATTCCACCGCCGCCGGGGGGCAAACTATCTTTCTTCTCTGGAATATCGGTTATTGCAACTCCCACGGTTAGATAATTACTCGCCACTGAAACTGCATTCACGAAAGCGGTTTTCGTAACCTTTAGAGGGTCAACAATACCCGCTTCTTTAAGATCGTCTATGGTATTTGTAATTGCATTAAATCCTTTCCACTCATTTCCCGGCTCCGATTTCTTTTGTTTAAGATTTTCAATAATTTGCTCAGGAGACTCTTCGCCGCTGTTGCTAATAATCGCTCGCAAAGGCGCCTCCAGGGTTTTGTAGAGAATAGTATTTGTTTCGTCTGAGGACTCTCCTCCTAATTTAGCTAGTGTGACGTTAAAAAGCGCGATGCCGCCGCCGGGGACAATCCCTTCTTCCATCGCAGCTCTTGTGGCCGCGACCGCGTCATCCACACGGTCTTTTAATTCTTTTTGCGCAGACTCGGTGGGCGCACCAACTTTGATTATGGCTACGCCGCCGGCAAGCTTGCCCAACCGTTCCTGGAATTTCTCTTTATCAAAATCAGAATCGGCTTTTTGGATTTGAGACTTAATCTGAGAAACACGGTCGTCAATCGCCTGCTTGTCGCCCTTGCCGCCGACAATCGTAGTGTTGTCTTTATCTGAGACCACTTTATGAGCATGACCAAGGTCGGAAATTTCGGTATTCTCAAGTTTCTTTCCTACTTCTTCTGATATAAACTCAGCGCCCGTAACCACCGCAATATCCTGAAGCATCTCTTTCCGACGATCTCCAAAACCTGGGGTTTTTACCGCCAAAACATTAAACGTTCCCCGAAGTTTATTAACTACCAGTGTTGCAAGCGCTTCGCCGTCTACATCGTCGGCAATAATCAGTAACTCCTTCTTACCGCCAGCTACTATCTTTTCTAAAAGAGGTAAAAGCTCATTAATAGAAGATATTTTCTTGTCAGTAACTAAAATATAAGGATCTTCAAGCACGGACTCCATTCTTTCCTGATTAGTAATCATGTAAGGCGAGATGTACCCCCGATCAAACTGCATCCCCTCTACCATCTCATACGAGTTGCCAATAGTATTAGAATCCTCAACCGTTACCACACCTTCTTTACCAATTTTCCCCATAACCTCAGCAATAAGCTTCCCAATCCCGCGGTCTTTTGATGACAGCGTCGCTACTTCTTCTATTTTTTTATTGTCGTTTATTACCTCTTTCTGCGCTTCAAGTTTTTTAATAACTTCTTCGCTTGCTCTTTTCAACTCTTCTGAAAGCTGAATAACGTTAAATCCTTTTTCTCGAATCGCTTTCTCCCCCTCATCAATCATGGCTTGTGCTAAAACCACCGAGGTGGAAGTCCCGTCCCCAACGTTATCATTTGTTTTGTCGGCTGCCTGCTTAATAAAATCGGCACCGAGATTCTCGTACTTATCTTCTAGTTCTACTTCCTTTGCAACCGTAACCCCGTCAAAAGTCACTTGAGGAGCACCATACCCCTTTTCAATTACTGCCGCCCGGCCGCGAGGACCAAGCGTCATCTTCACTGCCTCGGCCAATTTATCAATTCCTTTTTTTAATGCTTCGCGGGCATCTTCATTGAATAAAATTTTCTTTGCCATTTTTTTATGAAAAGTTAATGCCTAAAAGTTATTCTATAACTGCGAGAATATCATCCTCGTCCCCAACTAAATATTTCTTATCATCCAGCTCAAACTCATCCGGTCCGTACTTCTTAAAGAGGACGACGTCACCGACCTTAACTGACATTGAGATTCGCTCACCTTTATCGTTTAGTTTACCGGGTCCCACCGCAATAATCTTACCTTTTATGGGTCTCTCTTTTTCCACTGTATCGGGAAGAACAATCCCAGACTTTGTCTTCTGCTCTTCCTCGACGGGTTCAATTAAAACGCGGTTTGATAAAGGTTTTAGATTCATAATTTTTAGTTTTTAGCACTCCTGACCTTTTACTGCTAATTCAGTTCTTCAGTATAAGGAAGGGGAAAAAGTTGTCAACCCCCAAACCCTTACCTTAGATATAAAAAAAGCCGCCCTCCAAAACTGCCGGAGGGCGGATACTGATACAGCGAGCGATGAAGCTCGCTGGGATTGTAGAAACGTGGGGCCACCAGCGATCAGAGAAAAGTGAGTCTTGCCTTTAGGACTAAAGGCTAGCTGTGTCCAAAGAATAACTGGTAGAAGCTCTCCAGAGGCGATTACAACAGTCCCAAACGCTCCCCGGAGGAAACCTCTTTAACGGCCCCACGCGATTTAGAAGGGGTCTTCAGCAGCCTGGAGGGGCTGGCTGTTGGCCCAAGAAGGCAGAAAACCTCCTCAGACAACCTCACCCCGAGGGAACTGAATCCGAGCGTCACACGAAAACAGTTGGTGAGGCGACCCCAATATTTTTTCAAGCGCAGCGGGGATGCGCAATCCGCTGCAGTCATCGGCTGACTAACTCGCTCCGGAATTGCATGCGCATCCCCTATCTAATTACAAGCGTAGTAAGTAGGGAAAATTTGTCAATCCCCCACATAAGTATTTATGTTATGGGGGATCAACCCCGCTCTTTTCAAAAACGTTATAATCTGCCATAATAAAAACTTATGTCAACCCAGTGGCTCCAAAAGTATCCAGCGGGTGGTGCAGTAATAAAAGCTTATGAGTTTGCCCGGTCGGCCCATAAGGACACCAAACGCAGAAGCGGTGACCCCTACATCTCCCACTGCCTGGAAGTTGCCAAAACTGTCCATGAATGGAACCTTTACGAACCGTCAATAGCCGCGGCTCTTCTTCATGACGTTGTCGAAGATACTGATTATACTCTCAAGGACATTGAAAAAAGATTTGGAAAAGAAGTAGCGTCTCTGGTAAGCGGACTCACTAAGCTTAAAAAAATTAAATATTCTGATAAAGATCCTGATGTGGAAACTCTGCGAAAGTTCATCTTATCATTCAGCAATGATCTGCGCGTTGTTATCATCAAACTTGCTGACCGCCGCCACAATATGCAAACCCTTAAATTCCTGCCCCCCGAGCTGCAAAAGCAGAAGGCATGGGAGACAACTGAAATTTACGCCCCGCTCGCCTACCGGCTCGGCATGCAGGGACTAAGCGGTGAACTGGCAGATCTCGCCTTCCCCTACCTTTACCCAGAGGAATATAAGTGGCTGTTAGAAAACGTTAAAGAGCAATACCAAGAACGAGCAGCATACGCAGAAAAGATAAAACCAGTCATCAAGAAATTGCTCGAGAAAAACGGAATCTACCCGGTAATTGTAGATTCGCGGGCTAAGCGTTATTCAAGCCTCTATAAAAAACTTCTCCGTTATGATATGGACCCGGAGAAAATTTATGATTTTGTAGCACTCCGAATCATCGTGAAAAACATTGAGGACTGCTATGCGGCTCTAGGTATAATCCATAAAATGTGGCCACCGCTACCCAGTCGAATAAGAGACTACATCGCAACGCCTAAACCAAACGGCTACCGCAGTCTCCATACCACGGTATTTTGCCTAGACAACAAAATCACGGAATTTCAAATCCGCACCCAAGAAATGCACGAAGAAAATGAGTTCGGTATCGCTGCCCATTGGGCATACCAGCAAATTAAAAGCTCCAAAAAGCATTCTAAAAACTGGGGTGGGGTTACCTCCCGTAAAGAACTTCTATGGGTTGAACAACTTCGAAACTGGCAAAAGTCATTTTCAGATGAGAAAAAATTTATTGAATCGCTAAAAGTTGAGTTCTTTAAAGATAGAATTTTCGTAATCACTCCTCACAACGATGTTATTGATCTGCCGGCCGGAGCAACTCCCGTGGATTTCGCTTATAGGATTCACAGCGAAATCGGCAACCAGTGTATCGGAGCAAAGATTAACGGTCGCATCGTCCCTTTAGATTATGAGCTCAATTCCGGTGATATGGTTGAGATTATGACCCAACGCGGCAAAAAACCTTCAGAAAGTTGGCTCCGATTCACTAAAACATCACTTGCCAAAGACCATATCCAGAGCTTTGTCCGTTCTAAATTCAAAAGTTTTAAGAAAAGAGCCGAGGCTCCGGGTATGGAGTTTAAAATTACAAACAAAGACCGACCGGGATATTTAAAAGAGGTTACTAGTATCTTTACTGAATTTAAAATCAATCTCACCTATTTAAACAGCCAAACCGATGAACGAATGGCTTTCTCTATCGTGACTATTAGGTGTAATGCACTACCTGAGTCAAAAATTAAAAAGATACTCGTGAAACTTAAAAAGATTCCGGAAACAAGGGAGGTACGGTGCAAATTTAACAGATAAGTCTTTACTCACTCTCTGAACCAAGTAATTTATCCAAAATCCCCCTCCATTCTTCGTTAGAGTGAAACCGGACAACCATTTTTCCTTTTCCGTTCCGTCGCATAACTTTGACCGGTGCTCCAAAATGCTCTTCAAGCCGCCGCTCCCAATACTTTTTTTCCGGATCAGCTGACCGGGATTCTTGCTCCTCCCGGATCCCCTGAACACTCACCTGCCCTGCCAAGAGATTTTGAAAAATTCTGTTTTGCTCACTAATATCAGATATTGCAAGAAGGGTTCTTGCTTGAGACTCGTTAATCTTATTTTGAGCAAGGGCTTCCTGAATTTGAGTAGGAAGATTTAAAAGACGGAGGGTATTAGCGACTGTTTCCCGGCTCTTACCAACACGAGTAGATATATCTCTCTGGGTTAAACCAAACTCATCTTGGAGCCTGGCATAACCCCTGGCGCGTTCCAGTGAATTTAAATTACTCCGCTGGATATTTTCAACAAGGGCTATCTCAAGTTTAGCGCGGTGAAGATTAATTTGTTTCACCACGGCTGGCACGCGTTCCAGGCCGGCAAGTTTCGCTGCCATCAAACGACGTTCACCAGCGACAAGCTGATATTCAACGTCGGCGCCTGTTTCTGTTTCCTTTTCCACTTTTGTGACAATAAGAGGTTGAATAATGCCAAGCTCGCGAATTGATTGGGCAAGCTCCGCTAAACTCTCCTCATTAAAGTCGCGACGAGGTTGGTAGGGGTTGGGTTTAATTTTTTCTACCTCAATATGAAAAACTGCATCCTGTTTTACCGGTCGTGGATGAGACTGCACGCTTTTTACTCTTTCTCTGAAATCTTCGTTTATGTTCGGGCGCTCCGAACCGAACGACTTAATATGTTCGTGCCGCGGAACATACTCAGTCTTATCTTCCTGAGACGCCCGTTGATCCTGATCACTTGTTGTTTGTCGCTCGTCGCTATTTTTTTTGGGTATGAGCGATTCTAAACCCTTGCCTAACATGTTTTTATGTTATTACTAATTTATTAAAAAGAAAAGTGTTTACTATAAACACTAAAACAGAGGGGCGAACAACAAGCCTCTTACAATCGTTTCCTTCAAATTTTATTTCGAGTAAAATAAATTAATTTCTTAAGAAAGAACACCTCGAAATATGAAGTACTCCGATTGCTAAAAACTAATTGCTTACCTTCCTCTGTTTTAGCAAAACGCGCAAGCACGTAGTTCGTGATCTTTAGAAAAACGAATGCCTGACACCAATTCAGAGTCGTACGCTCTCCTCCTCGAAATCAAACAAACATCCTCCAAAAAGCTCGAACTAAGAAAAAATGATACTCGTTTCTCAGGGTGCGTCAACCCCCATATTAACTGTGGATAACCCTTCGACTTCGGTCTGGCTCAAATAGGGCCTCCGCTCAGGGCAAGTTTAGGTTTGCTCAATTAATTCGTTCGCCAGCCGCTCGTAGGCCAGAGCACCAGCACTCTGAGGAGCATGGAATATAACCGGTTTTTGGAAACTCGGCGCCTCAGCAAGACCCACCGAGCGGGGAATTTCAATATTATAGACCCTGTAAGGAAACCGACGCCTCACTTCTCTCGCAACTTCCCGGGAAAGCTTTTCCCGCTTGTCATACATAGTAAGGAGTGCTCCCGCTACCTTTAGGGGGTGTTCTAGATTTTGTTTTATTAGATTAATAGTCTCCAAAAGTTGGGTCAAGCCCTCTAAACTATAATACTCACATTGAACAGGAATAATTACCTCATCGGCAGCGAGAAGTCCGTTTATTGTTAAAAGATTTAAACTGGGACCCAAATCAATTAAAACAAAATCGTAGTCCGGGCTCACTTTTTCAACAAAATTTCTAAGATATCTTTCACGATCGGGCATATTGACTAATTCTATGAGCGCTCCAGCTAAATCGGCTGAGGCCGGAACCATATTAAAATTTGCAAGAAATGTTTGTTTTATGGCTTTCTCCGGCGCTTGCCCAGCAAGTAACACATGATAGATTGTCTCGTCGGGTAAATGACGGATACCCAAACCAACCGTTGCATTAAACTGCGGATCAAAATCAATAAGCAGTGTCTTCCTGCCTGAGATCGCAAGGTAGGCTGATAGATTCATCGCCGTTGTTGTTTTCCCAACACCGCCTTTCTGATTACAGATTGCGATAACACGAGCCATAATCTTTACTGTACGTTATCTTTGTGTCATTATCAATAAAAATCTGCCCGGGTGGCGGAATTGGCAGACGCGCAGGACTCAAAATCCTGTGATCGCAAGATCATGTGGGTTCGACCCCCACCCCGGGCACAATATTCACCGTCGACAAATGGTAGATAACGTGATAAAATCGCAAAAGATGCTTGAGAATTCATCTTGAGTGCAGACCCGCAAGATGCCTTAAGGAGGCGCAAGATGGGTACAAAACTCTCTCACGTTCTGTTGGATCTCGGTTTCTTCTCGGCTCTCGGAACATCCGAGGTGCCGGGAGCGATCGGAGACGTCTTCGTCAAATACGGAACGCCGAACACCTACGACGACAACAACGGTGTCACGGTGATCTACGACGAGGAGGGACGCCCCTGGATCATTGCGAACACTCGTTTTTTCAACAAGACCCAGCACGAAGATTTCCAGAGTCACTTCCGCAGCACGCTCACCGAGTTGGTCAAGAAATATCAACTGAAACTCGGCGCCTACGTTCCCCAGTCCAACCACGGCTGTTCCTTCATTCATAAACTCCTTCCCACTCTCTGAGGGAATAACCAGCATCGAGCAAAATCACTGCTCCCCGCCATGTCTTCGGATATGGCGGGTTTTCTTTTTCAAAACCACAAGACTCTCCCACACCACAAGCCGCTTACCCTGGTTTCTTTTTCTTGATAATCGCTCTTTTCTCTATAAACCAAAGAACGGTGAAAATAAATAGTGTAAGTAGGGTTGTAAAAACCGCTATTGAATATAAGCCGAACCCCGTAGCCATACCGATGCCAGCGGCAACCCAGAGCCCGGCGGCGGTTGTAAGTCCTCTCACTTTCGATTCTTTAAATATGATTAGACCGGCACCAATAAAACCAATACCCACAACAATTTGAGAAGCCACCCGTAAAGGATCAAAAACAGTAATCCCCACGAACTGTTCCGACACAACGATTGAGACAATGACAAAAAGAGCAGACCCAACACTTATAAGGGCGTATGTTCTCACTCCCGCCATTTTCCCGGCAAGCCAACGCTCAAGACCCAACGCGCCGCCCAAAACCATAGCTGCCACAAGCCGTAAGAAAATATCTAAGTTCCCGCCAATTAATTCCATATGTAACTTTATTTTACCACACCCACAATTTCCCCCCAACACTCAGATACTTACCTCAAAAAGTAGCTGATAATTTTTTCACCACTTCACCAATAAGAGAAGTTTTTGTTTCTGAATCAGCCCGTTGGAATGAGGTGCATAAATTACCGAGTGAAAATTTAAAGAAGTAGAAAAATATCGTTGTCTGAGCGTAGCGAGTTCGATATTTTTTGTCCCTTCTTAATTTGAGCGAGGATAATTTATCCGAATGGAAACTTCGGCTGATGAAGGAATAAACACTTCTCTACTTCCTATCACCGCCGTTAACCACTAAGCGTAACCGATGGGAAATATAAGCCCTTAAGTTCTCCTCTCCACCATGTCCCCTCACCGCGTTTGGTGGGAAAATCAGTAAAGTGGTAGTCGTAGAGCACAGCCCGAACAAAGAGTGGGGGTTCGAGAGGAAAAGGATTTTTATCCAAAAGCGCCAATACTTCGGGCGAACCCTGGAGAAGTCGAGCCATAAAATTCACAAACCAAGGGTTTTGTTCGTATGGAGAAAGAGCCGCAAACCACATCTGCCAGTCTAAACGCGGCTGGTGTGGTGCAACTACGGGCGGCGCTCGCTCCGGGTCGCCCGGTTTGTATTTAAATCCGTAATCCTCCCACACCTCACCATTATTACTTCCCTGAATAATAATTTCAGGCCGGGCAGTAGTCATCACTGCAAAAAGTCCATAGTTATTTACAATATGAAACGGCGCGATCCGCCTCACTATCTGCACTGCCGGCACACCACTACTAGAAAACATCCCTACGAGCTGAACGCTACCTAGAAAAACAATCACCGCTGTAAAGATACCAAGAGCGTATTTCCCAAAAGAAAAGCTCCTTGCTCGCTCTCTTTTTCCTATAAGCTCTTCTTTCATTTGTTTTGGGAAAAACCTGGCCAAGAGGGCGTCATCTAAAAGTAAAAGAGCGAGAATCAGTGTTAGTAAATTAAAAAAAGTGTAATTCCCCGTAAGCAAAATGAGCACTTCCAAGAATGCAATTGATCCGGCTGCGAAAAATCGGAGTCGCCGCGGCGCAAAAATTAAAAAAGGGACGGCAAGCTCAACTGTAAACATAAAAACAGTTGATATCTTATGAAACCAGAGCGGCAGTTGGTGCATATACCAAGCGAGCGGCGTCGGCAACGGCTGTGTTTCATAATGAAAACTAAGAGCGGTTAAATCCCGCCACGTTTTATCCCCGCTTAAAAGTTTTACCGCGCCCGATGCAAATACAAGCCGAAACAAAAGAAATCTAAAAAGCCACAAAATACTACGCGGGGGCGGTGATTCTCGGGAAAACCTGGGTAAAATCTGGAGTGGAGCGAAAAAAATCGCCAAGAACCCAATCTCCAAAAGTAAAATATCCCACTGAAAAGACATAAAAACCTGACCCGCCGTAACAAGCGATAAATAGAACATCCAGAGAATTATTAAAACCGGCACCGTTGCAAAACCAAAAACAAGAGCGATGGATAAAAACGCTCCCCCTAAGCCCAAGAAGTTTAAAAAGGTGTCGCTACCGCTAAGCCACGCAAGAGTCGGAAATGAAAAATAACGCCCAGAACCAACATTGTCTTCTACTACCTGGAGAAAATTCTGAACCGGCAAAATACCATTCTCACCAATAAGTCCCCCCATCTGCAGCCAAAAAGATACAAAAGCAATAAAATAAATTACTCCCAAGAGTCGGAAAAAAAGCCAGCGCGATAAAAAGTGGGTGGGCCGCCTGAGGTCTTTTCCCCATAAAAATACAGTTACTCTATAAAGACCGCTCCTGTGCTCTGCCACAAACCGGTAAAGCCATTCGGTAATGGACCGCATACCGGGAACATTTTGATAAAGCCAAAACAACCTGCCCCGAGACCCGGGAGCCAAGCTGAGCGAACAAAATACTGCCTCGGCACCGCTAAAAACCTGGCCGTTAGGCAGTATAAGCTGGACAGATTTTACAAAATTCTCGCGTGGAATCTCAGGAAAAAGTTTTGAAACTTCCTGACCCATTCGACTTCGCTCAGGGTCAGTCCCGAGCTTGTCGAGGGACTGAAAAGGCTCGTATCTTACCTCTTCGCCGGTGATATCCTTCCAGCGCTCAATCCACAAACGACAAAAACTGCAATCACCGTCATAAATGAGCCACGGTACATCTATCTTAAGATTTCTCTTCTTCATACTTTAGAGAAATAGAATTTGCAATCTCTTCCTCATACTCAGGAAAATAATAGGAGATTTTTGTGATATTAAATTCTTTTAAAATTGACTCTTTGGGTTCTCGCTTAAGTAAAAACTCAAATGATTTCCTCACTAATTCCTCTGGAGTAATCTTCCCACTGGTCAATTTCTCATAATACGACTTCCCCACCTCAACCGTATGAGCTGTTTTTGTGTCATTCTCAACTACTTCAATATCAAAAACGAATAAATCACCACTTGATGATTTATTCCCATTAACATTAATTTCTGCCATAACTCCGAAGAGTTAAACGGCTCAACGCGTTGAGCCGTTTGATTTGAAATTGTTCCCAACCTCCTCCCAATTTACCACGTTCCACCACGCTTCAATGTAGTCCGGTCGCCGGTTTTGATATTTCAGATAATACGCGTGCTCCCAGACATCAAGGCCTAAAACAGGGTTCAGTCCTTCCATAATAGGGCTATCCTGGTTTGGAGTAGATGTAATTGCAAATTCACCTCCTTTATCTATAAAGAGCCATGCCCAACCACTGCCAAAACGGGTCACCGCGGCTTTAGTGAATTCTTCTTTAAAGCTTGAGAAACTACTAAATTTCTTAATAATCGCTTCAGCTAAATCTCCTCCCGGTTCACCACCACCTCCATCTGCTGGTGAACTCATCACTCTCCAGAAAAGTGAATGGTTGAAGTGACCACCACCATTACTACGTACGGCCGTGCGAATATTATCCGGAACCGAGTCAAGCGACTGGAGTAATTTCTCGAGAGACTTACCCTCTAAATCAGCATGTCTTTCTAACGCTTTGTTTAGCTTATCTACATACCCTTGGTGATGCTTTGTGTGATGAACCTCCATCGTCCGCGCATCAATGTATGGTTCTAAGGCATCATAGGGATATGGTAACTTCGGTAATTCGTAAGCCATGTAGTAATAGTATCATAAAGATTCGTCCTTTAGAACTTTCATGTGCTGCTTGTTAGCAAAAAGAAAGAAAAGAGCGAGTACTGCAGCTACGAGGAAGCTCACCTTGAAAAATCCACCAGTTGAAAATATAAGCGATAGAATTATAAGAAGCGGTAAAAAAAGAATGCGAGAGACATGATAGAGTATCTCTCGACTTAAAATAAATAAACTCTTATTAGAAACGGCTCTTGCGATCTTATAGTACTGACTTGACCAGGAAACCATAAGAGCAGAACTTACCACATTACCACCGACGTGACTTCCCACAATAGCCCCAACGCCCGTAAGTAACGGTCGAATCACCCACACAAGCGATAAAAGACCGGTCGTCCAGGAAAGAATCTTGCGTCTCCGACCCACATCTGACATAAATCCTGCAAAATATATAGCCATTACACTCGCCAGTAACCCAATTGATATCACACCACCGAAGTTCTGAATACTGCCAACGCTCAAAAAAATAAAAATAGGCCACACAATTTGACCAACCATTATCTCGGTCGCATAACCAAATCCCGACAAGTTAAAAGATCGAAGACTCTTACTTTTTAAAAAAGTAAGAATAGATGAAATGTGCAGATCCGGTGAGAGATTCCGACGCGGAAAGAAGAAAAGCGGCAACACGGCCAAAAGCAAAATACCACTGCCAATAAGAAATACATATTGGAAGCCCAAAAAGCCAATAATGACTCCGCCAATAAAAGGTGAAGAGAATTGAGTTAATGCTCCAACCATATAACGCGTACCAACTTCCTGGCCTACATGGTCATCGTCAACCGAACTTGAGAAATCCATATGATACCCGACGTTAAAAAAGAGCATGCTGAATGCGTGTACAAGCGGCAGGATATAAAAAAGGAATGGAATGTCGGTTATAAAACCCAAACCAAAAAAGTAAAGAATTATAAAAGGGATACTCAAAAACATCATCATTTTATCGCTGAGTTTCCTCATTACCGGTAGTAAGGAAAATGTTACAGCAACAAAAAACAAAGATTTAAGAAGGTAAAAAAATAGTATACGCCAAAACGGAAAACCAATTTGCCAGAAATAAATCGGGATAAAAACGCTTATAAGACCTTCCGCAAAATAAATCAGGCCTATCGTTACATAGAGAGAATTAAGTTCTTTACCACCGAAAAAATGAAAATGATGCCGATCAAATAACATAAATATCTGACTTATCTCTGTAACACTTTTATAGGCAATAAATCTTGTAAAACGGGTTCAATCCGATCAGCCATTATTTTATACCCCTTATCGTTTGGATGAACCGAGTCCGATAAAAGATCAGCTCGCCCGATTATCCCCCTTAGAACGTTCGGAACGTAGGCAGCGCCCTTCTCCTCAGCAAGGCGAGTGAAACTCCCTCGGTAATCGTCCTGAAATAACCCCCCTTGAATGGCTAATATAGCAACTATGGCTCCTTCTTCTTGGATACGGTCAATAATAAGGTTTAAGTTCCCAAATGTCTCGGATTTTGCAACGCCCTCTAGATAATCATTACCCCCTAAGAGTACAAGCACAATGTCCGGATCCCTTGAGAGTACATCACTCCCTAACCGCTGAAGCGCCATACTGGTTGTATCCCCGCTCCGACCGGCGTTCACAATCGGTACGCCGATCTTTTCTGAGAGAAGTGACACAAAATCATGTCCGGCTGAGGATCCAACACCCTCCACTAAACTGTCACCGAAAGCAACTATCGTTTCTCCGGCCGAAGGATAATTTTTAATCTCGTAAGAATCCTCAGGAATAAACCAAATAACCGCAGCAACAATTACCGCAATAAGGGCAGTGGTGATCTTAATCCAGTGTTTAGGAATTTCCATTGCTGTATGCCCCCTTCATCTGAATCTCAAATCCCATCTCGTTAAAGCGCTATCTTCAAAAGATAGCCCGCCACAATAAAAATAATTCCCAAAATACCAAGTCTCTGTTCTCTTTTCATTGCCCTAAACACAAGTCTATCAACCTTATGTTCGCTTAAAAATCTGTGGTGTACCCGAAGGGCAGTATAGGCAATTAGTAGTTTACCAATAAAGTCTGACGTAGTAGCGATAAATTCAATCATGGTTGTAGATATCTCTATTTAATAAGTTTTTTGAATTCCTCCACCATGGGTACCTGCTCTGGCTCCACATTATATTGAAGAGCAGTATAGTATGCAGCCCAGTTTACAAGTATCACTGAGGAGAAAATTTTATGCAGCACTGACTCTCCCTCAAGTTCTATAGTTTTAATTCTGAAACCTCTGTCGCGGTACAACCTCTCCAATACCTCCATTCGCTTAAGAATGCGGGGGGTGTCATTATCGTCTCTAAGAAAAATGAAGTGAAATTTCTCCGATAGGGCGCTTGTTGATTTTGTAACGTCGAAGCTTGTCATCTCATTGTGGTTCAATTCCGGCAGCACATTATAAAAACAGGGAATTTTTCCACCCTCATTAAATGAAACTTTCCAAACATATGCCAAGGCCCCATTGCGAGCGGATGAATAAACAACCGGAATAGAACCCTCTAGTTTTTCTGCTAAACTGCGGCCTGCTTCTTTGTATGAAGCCGGATTAAATGATTCGGGTAATTGATTAACCTCATCCAAACTCTTTTCCTCTCCCATTATTTTAAGCAGAGCCTTAAAACTAAACCCAATAGCTAACCGTGGTTCAATCCCGGTATCGGGAATTTGGATGTAGGCAATTTCCTCTTTTTTTGCCAAATCAAGCAATTCTCCCCCGGTAGATATAACTGCTCTAGCCAGCCCCTCTTCTCCTGCGCTCTGAAATGCATCAATGACCTCTTCGGTGCTGCCGGAGTAAGAACTCAAAATTATCAAGCTATCTCTCAAATCTTCTTTAGGTTCGACGGGTAAGCCATAATTCTGATGAATGGTAATGTTAAGCTGCGGTTTCCAAATTTTTACGAGTCCTGTAGCAAGATTAGACCCACCCATTCCAACAACTATGAATCCACTAAACTTTTTAAGTTTTTCTTGATTTTCAACCTTGGGCTTGTAAATGAATTGCTTAGAGAAACTTTTGATTGCTTCATTAATCATGCTAAGTTTTTACAAATTAAGGTTTTGTTCCTAAAATTTGTACGCCTCCGGTTTCAAATTTTAGACAAAGCCCTTTATAAATAATCCAACAAAATCTCATAATCAATAAAATCAAAAAGCTGGAAAGCATACGCCAACCAAAAAGCAAATTGGTTTGTAACCAATAAAACGCCTAGAAAGATCAAAAAAACTCCCCCTATAACCGATACAAACCCCAAGTATCTACTAATCTTGCTGAGATACTTAGAAGCCGAGCCAATACCAATAGCGATAAGAAGAAAAGGTACAGCAAGCCCCATTGAAAAGACAAAAAGAAGGAAAGCTCCTTGTAAAACGGTTGTTGAGGCGGAAGCTAAAAGAAGAATAGACCCTAAAATCGGACCGACACAAGGAGTCCAACCGAAAGCAAAGGCAGAACCAAAAATTAAAGAACTAAAAGGGTTGCCTGGTTTTATAAATTTACCTACCCGAATCTGTTTATCACTATTCAAGAAGTTGAAGATTGGCAACTTAAAAATGCTAAGCACCATATAGAGCCCGAAAAAAATTACAAATACGCCTCCAACGCGAGAGAGTAAAATACGATACTTTGCTAAAACAGAACCCGCCAAGCCGAAAAGACTGCCAAGTAAAATAAAAATTATGCTAAAACCGATAACGTAAAAAAGACCATTTAAGAAGATCTTGAAACGAACTTTTTTCGATTTTTGGGGATCTTTTAAATCTTCTAAAGAAACGCCGCTTATAAAACCCAAATAACCCGGTACAAGCGGTAGAGTACACGGAGCGATAAAAGTGAGAAGTCCGGCTATAAATGCTGGGATAATAAGTGCCGCTACGTCCATAAATTATTCTTTTGTCTTTTCATAAAAGCGCTTGAGTGCCTCTCTCTGAATATCTCGGAGATGAGTAACCGGTCTCTGCTTTTTTACAAAAGCTTCTGCTTCCTCTGGCGTTTTACCTTTGCGGATAAGATATGCAGCCACAAGAGTGTTTGCCCGACCATGACCGTTTTTGCAGTGAACGTAAATTTTTCTGCCTAAGGTCACCAATTTTTGAAGTGCAGCAACGCCAAAATCAATCTGATCTGGAGAGGGCGGGGTGTGATCTTTTACCGGCATCCAAACGTAAAATTCAACGCCAAACGGGGCATCAAGACGCTCTTCTTCAAGAGAAATATCCGCGATAATACCTTCTTTTAATAATCCTTCATTAAAATGAGTCTCACAACACTGGTTGGTGCCGATGTAGATACCATCAGTAATATAATTAAATTCTAAATTCTTGTGTTGGTCACTCATTTTATGATTTTTCTGGCGGCATGCCGTGTTTAATGATCTCCAAATTACAACTTTTATGTTCCTTACACCACACCTCACATTTCTCTGCCCATTCCTTGCCTGTAGTGAGCGAAGTCGAACTATCTTCGTACTTAAAGCCACATTCCTCGCATTGATATAATTCTTTACCACTTTCTTTTTGTATAACTTTTACCATAAGGGTTTATTTTTCTTCTTGCCGTTGGTGAATTAACGTACCTATCCCAAAAGCGATCGAGACAAGTAACATTACTACTGCATCATCGTAAGCGTGTTCTGGAGTGTTGCCAAGAAATGTTGTGCCTGTTGCAAGACCGAACCAGAAACTCAAGAGCGCTAGCACACCAAGAATGCCGGCAATAGCTGCAACTCCATGTAAAATTGGTGACCATTTCATAATAGTTTTAGTTTCTTCTAAACTACCCTCGACCTTTTTGAATCCCCGTAACTCTCTAGCACTCAGTTCTTGTTCAGCCCGCTTTTTATTTTTCTCCAACTCTTCCATAGGGTTCGGTGGAATTGGAGCGCTTATATGCATTCTAGTTATTCCTCGTGTTTTATAGAATAGATTGAACCTTTTCCCTAATCTCCGAAACATCCATCGGACCTCGCTTGTGAATACGAATTATGCCATCGCGATCAACAAAGATCGTCTCCGGCATCGAAAAACCATTTATTGACCTATAAAACGAATCTGACGGATCGAGCAAGAACACCAACTCATCAGTCACGCCAAGCTCATCAGTATATTTTTTGGCAACTTTCAGAGACTCAGCTCGGTCAATGGAAATAAATACCACTTGATCACCAAATTCTTTCTGCACAGTCACAAAATCAACCAATTCTTTCCTACAAAACGGACACCACGCTGCCCAAGAATTCACAACAAGGGTCTTACCGGAGAAATCCGCAAGACTCACTGTTTGACCGTTATAATCTTGCAAACTAAAATCGGGTACTCTACCAAGCTCCTGCGGCCCTGAGATTATACTACTTCCAGGTTGTAGACCCTGCTGTTCGCTAGTATTGGAAACTACTATCAAACCAATGATGATAACAACTACAATACCAGCAACGGCTAAAATTAGTTTATTCATAGTTATTTATATAATTCCGTATCGGGGTGGGCAGCGGCCCAACTGAACCAGAAAGACGAGAAAGGATTAATACGCTCCTCACTGCCGTCTGGAGAAACCTTAAACATTCTCACAACGTCGAGTTCTTTATCGTATCTTAAAACAATAGAAGTGTCTTGGAAGCTATCCTTCACTTCACCTTTTGCCTTCACCGCTTCAGTACTATAAGCCTTCGCTTTTCCTTTTATTACTATACCAAAAACAAAAGCGTCATTAGGAAGTCTTGTGTCAGTCGGATTCACTAACGAGAGAGAAAGGTTAGTAACGGAAAAATAATCTCCATAAGGACTTGATCCGTAAAACCGGTTAGCGCCTGTCTCGCGTGACAACACCTCTCCGTTGGGGAAAAGTTTTTTCCAATTACTGTAAAGAACCTGATCGGATGACAGCGTTTTTAGTTTAGTGCCGGTCATCTCCCCAACCACTGCCTCCCCCAGCACTTGCGGCCAAAGACTGTCGGTTTTTCGGTCATACATCACGAGATTCGATTTCCAAAGCTTACCCGATGTTCCAAACTCCACCCGCTCTCCTTTAACTACCGGATCGAAAACAAACCCGGTAAGACACAGAGGGCAATAAGTTATAAGAACCCGCCTCCCCTCCACAGTATCATTTACAATCTCGTGCCAGACCATAATTTGATACGGATAAAAACGGTTAGTGTTACCTAATGAAAAAGCAATACCCGGCTCGTCGTCGCTCAACCACTTATCGGCTTCGCCGGTCGTGATAAATTTTGGGTTATCAATAGACGGGATTCCATCTTTAGGCGGACCACCCCCCAAAAGCTCTTCTAAGGGGATGCTGTGTTTAACCCCGTCGGTAATCATAATTTCTTTAGTTTCAAAAAACTGACCGTCTTTTTTCATCTGATCAATATTTTCCGTTTGAACACCATCTTCAATTCCAATAACCTCGCCGTCCCTAATAACAATAGTTTCTTTTACTGTTTCGCCGCCTTCCGGTAAATCAAATCCGCCGCGAAAAAAACTCCGCTGCACTATAAAACCGGCACCAACAAGAATAACCAAAACGGCGACTCCCATAAGAATTTTGTTCATTCCTTCAAATCTAACAACTCTGACAATTTTTTCTTGTCAAAGCCGACAATAATTTTACCGTCAACATCAACAACGGGCACGCCGAGTTGACCTGATTTTTGAATCATCTCTTCTCGTGCTTTATCATCACTGGCAACGTCTTTTTCGCTGTAATCAATATTCTGATCTTTTAAGAAAGATTTTATCATCTTGCAATAAACGCAAGTTGGGGTTGTATAAACTGTTATAGACATAAAATGGTTTAACTTCCAAGACCGACCTTTTTATTTTATTGAACCTGTTATCTTAATAACGAATTTGACCACGGGGTCATCCTTTTTAACTTTATAGCAGATCATCTGTCCCCGCCGTTCTCTCTTCACAAGACCGTTCATCTCAAGAATCCTAAGCTGCTGAGAGACAGCCGGCACGCTCACGTCTAAAACGCGGGCGAGGTCACTCACGCAGAGATTCTGACGGCGGGCAAGCAGCTTAAAAACTCGAAAACGATTAAGATCGCTCAAGGCATTAAACATGGATGAGAGTCTCCGATCGTTTTCAGTTACCGCCTGACGATATTGAATTTTGTATCCTCCTATAACCATAAAAGTTTAAACGTTTAAGCAACTACTTAAGGATAACAGCGGAAAAAAAATTGTCAACCCCATCCAACCCTAATATTCTCCTGCGGCTTCGCGATAGAGACAATACGGGCAGGTTGGAGAACTTGCAGGTATCTCCCCCATCATACATTTGTGCGCCTCAATAACTTTTCCTTCTACCCAAGAATCACTGCCTTTATAAGGGATGATTTTAACGTTAAACTCTAACTTTCCATCAAAAGCCTCCTTATCTTTATCGCCATTTGCATAAACAAAATAACCCATATCAGAAACCTTAAAATCGTTCTGACGCAGGAGCCATTGGTAAATTTCCAACTGTCGTTTGAACGCTTCGTGGTGTCTCGCGTTTAAGGTAACCTCGTTCTTGGTGCTTGTTGCTTTATAATCTACTACCATTAGTTCCCCTTCCTTATTAATCCAAATGTCATCCAGCGCACCAGTTATAACCAGATTTGTCGGTCGGTGATAATGTTGAACTCCCTTAAAATTATCCCGCCATTCGTTCATCTTCTCATGGATGAAAGGTACTGCATCAACCTCATACGCCTCCATCAAGGGGTGGCGGGAACCGCGAGTTCGATGAATATCAAATTCTTTTTTTAAGAGTGTATCAACTGCAGAATTAAGAGTAAAAGGAAAGCCAGGCGGCCGGCCAACGCCCAAACGGCGGTCTAAATAAAAACAGCGCGGGCATTCGGTAAATAACTCGATCTTTGAACGACTGAGTTTAAACGGCTCTTCTGAGGCAGGATTGAAAATATTTCTTGTTCTCCGCCCCGTAACGCGGATGTATCCGGGTACTGCTTCCATTACACCCAGTATATCTTAAGGGAGTAAGCTTCTCAACCAACTCTTTTTAGGAAATTAAATTAAGACGGTAAATCCAAGAGACCAGAACAAAAGCAATAATTATAAACAACCAAAACTCAATTCTTCCAATCATATTTTTTTAACAAATGATATCCTTTTAATTTTTAAAACTAATTATAGGTTGCTAGCGAAGTTTTTCAACTATCGTTTCAATCCTCGCCACCTCAAAAGCATAGCGTTCACAGCTACAATCACCGTACTAAGAGACATAAGAAGTGCGGCAAGTGCCGGTTGAAGGATAATCCCTTGTGATACAAATACTCCGGCCGCAAGCGGCAGGGCAATGACATTATATCCGGTTGCCCAAAACAGGTTTTGCACCATTTTTGAGTAAGTAGCTCGAGAAAGCCTAATAATAGTGGTAATATCTCGGGGATCGTTGCGGACGAGAATAATCCCCGCTGACTCAATCGCCACGTTTGTTCCAGCGCCAATCGCGATTCCAAGATCAGCCTGGGTGAGAGCAGGAGCGTCGTTAATCCCATCACCTACCATTGCTACCTTCAATCCTTTTGATTGAAGAATTCTCACTTTTTCGGCTTTTTCGCCCGGTAAAACTTTTGCAAAATACTCATCAATTCCCAGCTCCGAAGCAATCCGTTCTGCCACATCATAAGAATCACCGGTAACCATCGCTGTTTTTATTCCGAGTGCTTTCAATTCTGAAATAGCTTCGCGTGACTCGTCACGAATTATATCGCTTAAAGAAATTATCCCCATTAACTTTTTATTAGAGATAACGTAAACAATCGTTTCTCTTTGCTTAGTAAGTTTTTTTATTTTTAATTTTATCTCGCCGGGAACTTTTATCTTTGCTTCACCCAAAATTGCCTCACCTCCTACAAGCACGCTGTTTCCTTGAACATCACCGTTCACACCTTTCCCCGGTACTCTTTGAAAATTTTTCACTTCCAAAATAGTCAATCCTTTATCTTCTGCTGCCTTCACTATTGCTTTTGAAATAAAATGTTCTGAATGACTATCCACCGATGCGGCAAGTTGTAAAAGTTTATCATTGGTTTCTGAGCCATTAGCGATTATTTTTTCCACGCCATATTCTCCTTTAGTTAAAGTGCCGGTTTTATCAAAGAGTACAACATCAATATTCCGAGCCGCCTCAAGTGATAACCGTTGTCGTATTAAAAATCCATTCTTAGCAGCAAGTGTTGTAGAGATTGACGAGACTAATGGGATTGCCAAACCTAATGCGTGAGGACAAGCAATTACAAGAACTGCCACTAATCTTTCAATAGCAAAAGCAAAATCTCGTTCGCTAAAAAAAATCCAAGAACCAAAAGCAGCAACACCGGAGACAATTGCAATAATTGTTAAATAAAATGCCGCCCGATCAGATAAAACTTGAAGACGAGACTTTGACGCTTGAGCTTCAGCGACTAATCGCACCACCCCGGCCAAAAATGTGTGTTCGCCAATTTTTGTAACCTTAATCTTTAAAGACCCGTCACCGTTTAAGGTGCCGGCGATCGTTTCGTTGCCGATATTTTTCATAACCGGCGCTGATTCACCGGTCACCATTGATTCATCCACTTCAGATTTCCCTTCCACTATAATTCCGTCAGTGGGAATCTTGGCGCCGGGTCTTACAAAGACAACATCGCTGACCTTTAGCTTATTTAAAGGGATAATTGCCGTTTTTCCGCCGCGTACAACCTCGGCTGTATCCGGCAGAAGCTTAGAGAGCTCCCTTAAAGCGCCTTGAGCTCCCTGAACCGCTCTCATCTCAATCCAATGACCCAAAAGCATCACAGTAATTAAGGTCGCAAGCTCCCAAAAGAGCGTATTTCCCCTCCCCACGATAGTGACGTAAACGCTATATATGTAGGCGGTTAGTATCGCAAGAGTGATGAGCGTCATCATGCCCGGCAGCTTTGCTCTTAGCTCTCTCCAAGCGCTAGCGATAAAAATCCAGCCGCCGTAGAAAAATATAATTGAGCCGAGGAAAAAAGGTATATACCTTGATCCAGGGAAAGCCGGCGGCTGCCAACTAAAAAGCGTCTGCACAATGTCGGAATATAACACTACCGGAATGGATAAAATAAAACTCACCCAAAACTTTAGAACGAAAACATTAGGAACATGCTTGGTACCCTTTTTCTTTCTTTTTGATTTACTCTCAATAAGATTCATTCCGCATTCGGGGCAGAGACCGGGATTTTCTTTTTGGATGTCCGGATGCATCGGACAGGTATAGATATTACTCTGTTCTGACATAAATATTTACACTAAAACAAACTCCTCGCCTCTTCCCAAATTACATCGTTACCCTGCAGTTTCGACCAATACCACCATTCTACTCCCCAAAAATAGAATTCACGAAGACCGGTTTTCTTAGCAAACTCTATAACATTCCTGAACCTTTCAGGGTTCATTGTTTTTTCCTGTTCTTCTAATGGTAAATCATAGAGAAGCATCGGTCCCCATGGTTCAGCTTGAAGTTCAACGTTAATCACTTCTTTATTGAAAAGTTTCTTTATAAGGATAGCTTTTCTGCCGTAAAACACGGACGGCAGAGGATAAGGCGTGTAGATGTTTAAGGAATCAAACCAAACTTTCCGATAGAGCGTCGTGCCTACCACGTCCCCTATCTTTGCCACATCAAACCACAGAGACCACTCGCCGCTGTCGGTGATAACAACGGGCCGGGTCGGATCAAGTTTTTTTACTAAATTAACTTCTTCCTTTAAGAAGTTTTTGTCTTTGGGGGGGCATTTCCCGAAAGGAAATAACGGTTCATTCTCAACCTGCCATGCCCAGATGGCAGATGATGCCTTATATCGAAGAACTACCGTCTCTAGAAGCCCTAACACCCGATTCTCTCGGGATTCTTTATTAAGACCTGCTGCCCAGTCAGGAATATGGCATTCCGGATACCGCGGCGTCTTCATGCCGGCAACTAAAAGTACTTTTACCCCGCGCTGCTCAGCCTCATTAATCTGCCAATCAATATCACTAAAATCAAACTGACCGTCATTGGGCTCCAAAAGATTCCATTGGGTAATAAGTTTGATACGCCTTACTTTCAAATCATCAAGGAGCGCGATATAAGTTTCCCGCCAATCCAATCCCAGATTTTCAGCATGCTTATAGGAGAAATTCGCTCCCCAACGGATGTCCTCTCTCGGTTCATTACTGCCAACGAAGAAAAACGAGAAGGCAGCAACAACAACTATTAATAAGATTACGGCAATATATTTAATAATTTTTTTCATTGTATTGCCTCTGTGATGCATCATAGCAGTTTAATTGCTGTCATTGGCCGCTTAAGGATAGAATCAGTATTCCCGCGACAATCAAAACCGTAGCGACTGCTTTCTGGAGCGCCGTTTTCTTGGTGAAAACTTCATTAATCAAATGCGGTAAAAAGATTGAAGCGAGGGCGGTGTAGATCAGAACGAAGACGTAAATAATTCCCTCAAGGGCGCTTACAAAAGCGATATGGAGTGCCGGCACAAGAAAAATGGCAACGTTTTGCAAGACGCTCCCGCCAGCGCCCAATACCTGATTACCTAGAAATATGACTGCTGTTTTCCTTGTTCGTTTGGGTTCCTTAGTTTTTTTAGTGAAAAGTGTCCGGCGCAAATCGTGCGAAAAAGCAAAAATACCTGCCGCAAAAATGAAGCCACCGACACGCATCCAGACAAAAGGCGACCAGAATGACGCCGTAAGATAAACATATTTAGCAAGGACAAAAGAAAGAGCGAAAAGCAGTGCCGCGCCACCGGCAAATTTCAAACTCGGCAGTGTTATCTTCTTTTCTCTCTTAATCGTTATGGTGATACTCCCAAAAATAAGGAGGATAAACGCAACGAGGTCAGTACCGTTTATTACCCCTTCCCGAAAAACAAGAAAACTGAAAATTAAAGTAAAAATGGGAATAAGCCCGCCCATTGCCGGCACCACCCGCGATGCCTCAAATTTGTGGAGACCGGAGTAAAGAAAGAAGAGCGCGGCCACAAAAAGAAATCCGGAAAGAAACGCGACTGCCATCTCCAAACCCGGAAGAACGGTGAGCCCAAAAATGGGCGTCAAGAGAAAAACAAACATTCCTAAGGAACCCACGTAAAAAGTGTAGGCCTTGGGACTGGGCAGGGGCCCGGATAAAAGATATCGGTCAACAACCGAAACAAATCCCAAAATAGCGTAAGCAATAATTGTTACCCAAAGCCAAGTCATCCTAGTACAATTTTAGAAATATTCTCCACGGCGTTTTTTTCAATTTTTTCAAAGCCGGCTTTTGCCGCTTCAGCCAGCTGGCCGGATTTCAAAAGCTTAGGAAGCCACTTATAAGCTTCAGCGGGATTGCTCTGGTCAATTCCCGCTCCAAGTTTTAAAAGCCATTCTCTATTTTTTTCCTCCTGCGCTCCCAGAGGCGGAGCGATGATGACCGGCAAACCCAAGCCGGCGTAAAACGAGAGTTCTGAGGGTTTAGTCCACAAAACGTCAGTCTCGGAAATAATTTTATTGAAAGAATTAAAGTATTCTTCTTTCGTCTCGCAGGAGAAAATATGAACACCCGGTTTTTCTCTAAATTGGGAAACAAGATTGCGATGAGTACCCAAAATTATGTTAAGAATGATTTTCTTTTCCCTGATTAAAGGTGTAAGACTCTTGATGATTTCTTTTCCGATTTTTGCCTGGACGCCGGCCCCGCCCACGGCAAAAGTAATTGTAAGAGGTTTCTCGGATTTGAAAAGCGGCGACTTAATCACTAATTCCCGGGGTAAGGGGAAGCCTGTCAAATGTATTTTTTGGGTATTTACGCCGTAACTTTCTAAGTGTTCTGCCGCCCGCCGGGTTGAGGCCAAATAATTTATCCGGCTCTTTTTTGGATTCAAAGGGGCCCAAACCCGGGAGATATCAGAATCGGTCGTGAGAACATAAATTTCACCTTTATAACCCCAAACCTCGGCCATCTGGCCGATGGTGAAAAAAGTCGTAATCAAAGGAAGTCTTTTGTCATTTAATTTTTCAACCAAGTCTTTCCCCCAACCGCCTTTGATTAGCGCATAACCCTGCTTCAGCTGAAAAGTCGGCTTTATTTGCTTCTTTTCCACTGCCTCAATTTTCTGAAAATAATCAAAAATATTAAAAATTAGTCGGCCGGGAGGTCCTTTATCGCTAAGGAGTGAGATAAAGTTATAAAATTTCCTTGAATTTACCCAAATCCGGCGATCGCGCCCGGGGATATTTTCATAATTGTCGGCCGGGATTATCTCTCCGCCCTCAGCAATGCCCCGCAAGGGCCTTGCTGCCCGCATGTGCCCGTAACCCATCTCCGCCGCCACAACCCACGCTCTCTGAAAAGATTTCATTAATTAATTATAGAACATATGGGTTGACGAACTAGAACACCACCCCTACAATAACTAACTATAGAGGATTAACTTGAGCTAAAATCGGCTGGTATGCCTTTTTGCTTAGAATCCTGAAAAGGTCGCAAAAAATAAAAAAGCAAAATGGCGTTTCAGCAAGACGAAGGTGGTGGTGGCGGTGGTTTCGGGCAGAAAAGTTTTCAAGGAAACTGGAAGTGTTCAAAATGCAGTAAAGAAATAACTAGTCTTCCTTTTGATCCCGATCCAAACCGACTTGACCAGCTAAAGTGTTACGACTGCCACCGTGAGAGCCGATCGTTCCGAAGGGACTTTCGTTAAATCATAAAAACCCCGACTTAGGTCGGGGTTTTTCTTTCGTTCTTCCCTCTTGTATTTACTCACCCGATCTTTTAATAAATAAATGCTCAAATAATTGACTAATTACTATCCCGAGGGCGAGCAGCGAGAGGTAAATCAAAAGAAGCGGCGCGAAGTTAATAACAAGTGATCGCAGAGACCCCAAAATAAACGCCGAATACCAGGAAATAATCGAAGTTGCCCCGAGAGCAAAGGCAATTTTACGGGTGTGATGAAGCTCGCCAATTTCATGATGATGCTTTTTCCCAAACGAAATTTTTACTAACCGGGGGGTTACTAAAAGATTTAAGAAAGCTCCGTTAACAATTATCACCAGTACCGCGATTACCTTTACCAGAAATTTCGGCGTTTGGTTGAGTTCCGCCATCTCCGGAAGATAAAGACCAACCCCGCTTATAACAACCACCGCCAAAGCAAACCAAATTATCTGCGATAATACTCTCAAGACCCCTGCTTCCCACTCAGAAATTTTAAAATCTTTCAAAAACTTAAAGAAAAGAACGTCGGTAACAGTAGCGCTACCCAAACCCACCGCTGCACTAATTATATGAAGAACCGCAATTAATTCGTGATGCTGACTAAGAAGGGTGATAAAACCAAACTCCGAACCAACAAGAGCAAAGATAAAAATAACAGCAGAGAACCCCGCCGACATTAAACACCAAGTGCACCATCTATGGAGCACAAATGCTTGAATGAAAATTAGATAGAGTGAAAAGAGAAGAGCAACGGTTGAGAAAACCAGAACGCTAAAAATTAACAAAGGAGAGGTAAAATGCGGGACAGCAAGAAAAATTCCGTAACTTATCCCTATTAGGCCGTAATAAAAAAGACCAAGTAATTCAACTGGCATGCCCAAAAATAGCGAGTAGTCACTCTGGACAACTGAGTCACAGTCGGAACCTACAATACAAATCATTTTCTCGCCTCTTTGCTTCTTGTGGCGGATGTAGAGTGAGAGCAAAAAACCGCCGAACGCGGCAAAAATAATAAGAGTGTAGGACAATACGGCCATCTATTTTATTCAAAACACCCCGTAGATTGGGGTGCTTTGATCTAAATTACAAATCTATAGAAATAAACTGAAAGGCCAAGGAGTGGGGACTCCAAGGATCATGAGAGCTGCACCAACGAGCGCCATGTTTTTCATAAAATTAACCATCTCCGGCATCTTCATCATTGGGTCGGTCACCGTCCAGAAAGCATGCATCTTAAAAGAAGTCACCAGAAGAAAAACCACCAAAAGCAGTACCGAGAGTCCAATATATACACCCAAAAGCACTCCCAGCCCTCCCAGAAGAATTACAAGCCCGCTCACGTATACCCAAAAACTCGCTCCTTTCACCCCTTTCGACTCCGAATAACCAACCATCATCTCATGCTTCGTAAAGTGGTTAATCCCACTCATTATGAAGTATCCCCCAAAGATTATCCGACCTATTAAAAATAAAATATCCATAACGTGTATTATAGCATATTCTGATCAGCCGCCAAAAAATAATCCACAAGGACGTAATAAGCTATTTACCAACGAAATCATGGGTTATAATCATAAATTCATTTATCTCCATAACACCAACCCCTCCAAAATTGAATTCTGGATTTAAAATATTCTGCCGATGTCCGGAGGATTCCATCCAACCCTCAACTATCCTTTCTTCTATCTCATCACTAGAAAACCATTCCTTGTTTACCCACTCCACCGCACTAAGAGTTCTCACTGTTTCCAATGATTCATTTAAAATTTCTTGATACAGTTGAACCCTCTCTTCTTGACTACCTTCACTGAATTCAAATTTTTCAATTACAGGGCAGATAAGGGGTGGCGTGTCGTCAGGATATCGATAAATCGCATTTTTAACAAAGGAGACTACGGCAAGGTTCTCCCCGCTTGCCCGATAAGTAATACCGCGATTCTCCAGTCTGTCTTTAGGATAAAAGCCGAGGCTAAAACTTTCGTGCCGAATTAGGGGGTAGTGACACAGTAAATCAGGATTGGTGAGTTCAATGTTATCTTTGGTTTGATCTCGGCTGTGATCACTAGCTAACTCTGCTAACTTGTCATCCCACACAATAGGCGCAAGCCCGGCCTCATTTCTCTTAAGGTTGATGAGTTTGTGAATTCCGAGAGCCAAATCCTGCAAGTCGTAGTTAGGCTTCGGTAAAATACTATACGGTGGTAATTTTAACGGTTCATTGGAAACTGTCTTATTAAACTTTTTACTAAAAAGGGTTTCTCCGTTTTTCAGGTTTCCCAACTGAGATTGTAAACCAGTAATCTGCTCCTCAAGATTTTCGATTCGCTGTTGTGACGACTGAACGGTCTGATTCAGCAGCTGAACTTTCTGTAAGAGACCTACAATAACGACAATCACAGCAACTATGCCAATAATACCTACAAAGTCTCTTGTCTTCATTCTAATTTTCTCCTCTCTTTAGACGTCTCGGTGAATCAAGCAAGAGAAAGAGCGCGAGAGGCGCACCCCAATTTGCAAAGCGCTCAACGAAATCCCAAATTGGCTCGCCGGCAATCGGTCTGATAAGCGCCGTCAAAAACGCCCATAAAGCCATCCAGAGAACAATGAGACGAATTGGCTTAACAAGTATAAGAACTGCAAGAGCAATGTCCATAATACCGATCAAAGGCATAAGGGTTGCAGCGGTACCGGCGGAAATACCAACCGAAGTGAAGTAAGGAATCCACCCTTGTTTTACTTGCAGGGCAAAAACGCCGTGCCCGATGAACTCGCCGGCAACTACGATGCGCAGTACCCAACTTGCAGCTTTCGCATTTCTCAAGCTTCTTTTATTAATTCCCACAACCCGAGATCTTTTATATAGTCATCGCCCTCATATTTCTTTCCTTTAAGACAATCGAAACATCTAGGGAATGTATCGCCTCTACTAAACTCCGACCTGTAACCGCAGGGAACGCAAACATACATTCCGTTTCTTAATACCTTACTTCCAACGTCAAAAGTATCACCTTGTTTTACTTCGCCATTGGTGATCTCCATTACTTCAATAATAACTCAAAGTTATCTGTTTTCAAGTCAACTCCCGTCTCTTTAGGGAAGCTGGATTATGAATCATAACCGCAGCTATCCCAGAACCAAGAAGTGCCAGTAACGCACTTACCCCCATTATTAGGCGGAATCCATAGACAAACGATTCTTTAATTATGCCCTCTGCGGCGGCGCGAGTCTCCTCGCTGAATGTGTCAGGAATTTCAATTCCTCCAAGCTTATCCGACTGGCTTAAAATTTGCACCTTTTCTTCACCGCTCAGTAAAGAATTTTGTACCGATGTGTTAAGACGGCTGGTAAAAACAGAAACCATAGCGGCGCCCAGAACTGCAATCGCCAAGAGAGCGGCAATTCGGGAGGCAGTATTATTCACGCCGGATGCCGACCCGGAAAACTTCGGCTCTACGGTGAGCGCTGATTTGGTAAGCGGCGCAATAACAAGAGCCATACCGCCGCCGAAGAGTACGAGTCCGGGGAAAAAATGAATGAAATAGTTAGCACTGACCCCGGGGATAATCAAAAGCGCCATTCCGAAGGCAACAATGAACGGGCCCAAAATCATCTGGAATCTCGGACCAATTTTATCGGCAAGAGAACCTGCCGGACCGGAGAGAAAAGTTATAAGGATAATGGGCGGCAGAAGACTCAAGCCCGCAAATATCGGCGTATAACCCTGAACCTGCTGCAGGTTAAAGACGAGAAAAAAGATTAATCCGTTAAGAGCGAAGTATAAAAGAAGCGTAACAAGATTGGCGCCGGCAACAAGGGGGTTTTTAAAAATTTTAAGCGGCACCATCGGCTCGCGCACGCGCATCTCAACTATAACGAAGAGGATAAGCGCGAGCGCCCCACCAATAAGACCAAGGAGTACCAATGGATTATTCCAACCGGCAATCGGCCCCCGAATAAGGCCGTAGGCAATGCCAAAAAGACCCAGGGTTATGCAGAGTGTCCCCAATAAATCTAATTTCCGGGCATCGGGATTTCGGCTCTCCGGCACAAATCGCAACGTAATAAGAAACGCTAAAAGACCAATCGGCAAGTTGATGTAAAAAACCGCCTGCCAGCCAAACGTCTCAACAAGCCAGCCGCCCAAAAGCGGACCCAAGGCGGCGATCCCGCCGGCCAACCCTGCCCAGAGCCCTATCGCCCGGCCACGGTGGGACTCGGCAAAACAAACGTTTATAATCGCTAAACTCCCCGGGATCATCATTGCCGCCCCCAAACCCTCAAGTGCCTGAAAAGCAATAAGTGCGCCGATTGTCTTTGAGAGCGCGGAAAGAAGAGCACCTAAAACGAATACGATAATTCCGTAACTGAAAATGCGCTTCCTGCCAAAATGATCCGCTAATGAACCGCTAAGTAGAAGAAATGAGGCGAGAACGATAACATGGGCACTTACTACCCATTGCATTCCGGAAATGCCCGCACCCAAATCGTCTTGGATCGTCGGCAAAGCGATACTCAAAGCTGTGCCAATTAAAAAAGCCATCCCGCTTGCCAATATCGTCGCCGCCAAAATCCACCTGCCTCTCTTTGAATCTACCGTGCACTGTTCCATTTAGGATTATTCTTTATCAAGTTTTAATGATACCGAGTTAATGCAAAATCGCTTACCGGTGGGTTTAGGGCCGTCATCAAACACATGCCCCAAGTGCGCCCCGCACCGTCTGCAGAGTACCTCCACCCGGGTCTTGCCTTGACTCTTATCTTCCTTGAGCTCAATCTGCTCCCGATTCACAGGTTCGGTAAAACTCGGCCACCCTGTTCCTGAATCGAACTTCGTCTCTGATGAGAAAAGCTCATTCCCGCATGCCCTACAACGATATGTCCCCTTTTCTTTTGTATTATGGTACTCACCCGTAAAAGCCGGCTCGGTTCCTGCTTCCCTCATCACGTGATACCCCTCCGGCGTGAGTTCTTTTTTCCACTCTTCTTCGGTTTTTATACTTTTCTCTTTATCATTCATGTTGCGGAGTTAGTCTTATCGTATCAAAAAGTAATTCCCTTAACAATTTAAAAAATTAAAATAAAAGCCGGTCCACGCACATGACGTGAACCGGCTGCTGTTCTGCGGCTTGAGGACTACTCGCGCTACTCACTCCATGCTGAGAGCGCCAAGGTTCTGGTAACGCTGCGGCATGGTGTATCCGATGTTCGAATCGCCGAGCAGCATGATACCGCTCACGAACGTAAACGTCCCCAAATCTTCTCCTCTGGGATACTGCCCTCTGGAACGATCGCTGCAGAGTATTACTACCAAAGCTTCTGCTCCATCAGCTTGGTCTTCGGCGATCTGGGCCACAACTCCCCGGTCCGGAAAGTTCTTGGCCTGGTCCAGAAAAACAACTTGAAGTTCTCTCGGATCACCTATCCAAGGAATATCTTCTAACCTTCTTGTAAGAGGAAAAAAGAACTGGCCCCTCGGCGCCAACGACTCATCCTCTTCTGGCACTCCGAACCACCGAACCATTATCTCCCTGCCCGCGACAAAGACCTTGGGCTCTGCTACGTGAGATTCATGAAAGGCGTGTTGAGAACCCATTCGTGCCTCCACTGCTAGGGCGAAAAAAAGCAAAATACTGTTATAAGTCAACCATTATTTCACAACTATGTCAAGTCTAAAATAAAACAGCCCCGATCTGCGCGATCGGGACTGTTTTAGTTTCTGACTTTAGAAAAAACCTATATCTTTTCTACTTTAACAGCATTCGGGCCTTTATCAGACTGCTCAACCTCAAACTTCACTTTGTCTCCCTCCCTTAAGCTGTTGAAATCAGTTCCAACCAAGCTGTTAGAGTGGAAAAACAAATCTTTCTCTTCTCCTTCTCTTCCGATAAAACCAAAGCCTCTGTCAGTAAGTCTCTTTATAACACCTTCCATTTTGTCTTTGAATGTTTTGTTTTAATTGTATTGTAGAACTCGACCACCTCTCTACTTCTTGAAATACCCCCTAAGAGTAGGGATTCATATTATAAATGTCAACCCTTCTGGACTATAGAGCAATTGCCTCCAAAAAGTCCCTTTGTTTCTCCTCTTTTTCCAAACAATCAAGTTTTTGGAGGTTTTGCAGGACCCTTTGGGACGTCTGTTTAAGCTCGCTATCCAGGGCTACTGCCCCGTCGCTCACCCGAAGCGCCAATGCATTAATCCCTACAAGCTTCAAACCTTTAAGGGATCTCACGCGTGATAACGCCACATATCCCATTCCATATTCAAACGCCCTGCTTAAATCTATTTCTGCCGCGTCCAAACTCATCCCCTGGCTCTTATGAACCGTGATTGCCCAGGCAAGGCGAAGGGGTATCTGGTCAATCTTTGCTTTTACGGTTCCATTTTCTTCTATTTCCCAGCTTTCAGGATTTGCGGTAATCTGCTGGCCCTTGACGGTTTGGACAATCGGATTATCCTCACTGTCAAAACTAACCACTTCCCCGAGCGTTCCATTTACAAACCCTCTGCTAAATTTATTCTTTACAAACATCACTACCGCTCCTTTCTTTAAGAATAATTCCTCCGGCGCAAGACAACCGTCTTTTAATTTTTCAACCAATTTCTTACTACCGGTGGATGTCATTTGATAAACCATCTCTTTTTCATCTATTTCTTCAAGTTTGGAATCATTAATCGCATCAACGTCTGCATTGTGCGTATAAAGTTTTGTGGCAGTAATGTCATATTCAATTTCTCTGTTCTGGCAGTTTATTAACAACCGCAGCCCCGTCTCACTAATGTTGTTGTCTCTTATCTCATTTAAAACCTGCATATAATCCCCGTCTTTATGCCTATGCTGTTCGTCTAAATAACAAACTTGTATATTCATATCCCTCCACGCCTCTGATGTATTTACAAAGCTCGGGTCCTCGCCGTTCCTGCATACGGGGGGTAATTGAAAAAAGTCGCCGCACAATACCACCTGCATCCCCCCAAATGGCTCATTACTCTGCTTCACTGCTTTACATACCTTATCAACCATATCCAAACGAAATGAATGAAGCATTGAAATCTCATCTATAATGAGCACGTTTACCAATCTGAGTTTTGCCCGCAAATATCTTCGGTTTGAGATACTGCGCAAATCTTTATCCGTAAGTTCGTCTTTAATACCTATACCTGACCAGGAATGTATGGTTCTTCCGTCTAAGTGCGTTGCCGCAATGCCCGTTGAGGCCGTAATGCCAACCTTAACCCCTTTCTTTTTCAGATACTCAATGTACTTGTTCAATAAAAAAGTTTTTCCGCTTCCGGCGGGGCCCGTAAGATACACGTTGTATCCAAGCTTTAAAATATCGAACGCTTCCTGTTGGGTCATGAATTTTCTCTAACGGCTCAACGAGGAATGTCGTTGAGCCGTTTGTGCTACTACCTCGCACTATTAAATACCTCGCCCAGTTTTCTAATTTCCTCACCATATAAAGCCCAGTCGCCGCGGCGCTGAGCAGACATAGCCCGGTCAAAATGATCCTTGGCTTGTTGGATTAAATCTTGACTGATCGCCGGTTTGTCCGGAGTTACCGCAGTCGCCTCTCTCCCCGCTGCAACTTGTCCGCCAAATACTCTCCCTAAAGCCAAGTCCAAGGTTTCTTCCATGGCAATGCGGTTTTCATGAGCTACAATCACTCTTTTAAGTTCCGGAATCCTGCCGCCTTCAGCCCGCAGGTAAATAGGCTGAACATAAATGAGAGACTCTTCAATCGGAATTACCAAAAGATTTCCTCTGATTACCTCAGAACCTCTTTGATCCCAGAGAGAGATCTGTCGAGAAATATCCGTGTCCTGGTTGATGCGGTTGGTAATCTGCTTGGGCCCGAAGACCAGTTTTTGTTTGGGGAAACGGTAAACCACCAGCTGGCCATAAAATTCTCCGTCATTGCGCGCCACCATCCAGGCCGAGAGGTTGTCTTTGCCGCGAGGTGTAAACGGAACCATCAGAATAAACTCTTCCTGGGTTTCGCCCGGCAGCTTCATAATCATATGCCGTATCATTGGATCGGCCTGCGCACCGCTGGCAATGAATGGTATCTGCCACTCGTCCTCCCTGTTATAGAAAATCTGCGCCTCGTCCATGTGGTAGACCGTGTAAAGCGCTGTCTGGTAAATAAATAAATTTTCCGGGTATCTAATATGAGCCTTTAAATCTTCATCCATTTGTTCAAGCGGCAGGAACGAACCTTCGAAAATCTTGGCGTAGGTTTTAATGATTGGGTCGTCTTCATCTGCAATATAAAATGTCATCCTGCCGTCGTAGGCGTCAATCACCACTTTAACCGAATTTCTTATATAATTTAGTTCCTTCCCCGGCAGAGAACTAAACACGTCTCTCATCCGCTCAGCGTATGGATATCGGTCTGAGGTCGTGTAAGCATCATAAATCCATTTCAGCTCGCCATCTTTCGTGACAACCATGTAAGGGTCATCATCCAGACTCAAAAAAGGCAGTACCCGCCCGACTCTCTCCTCAATATTGCGGTGATACATTATTCTTGACTCTTTCGTTATGTCGTCGGACAAAAGAATTTTTAGTGACCCAAATTTCAAAGAAAACAGCGCTTTGCGGAAAATTGATTTAATTTTCACGCCCCCCTGTCCTTCATAATTTGCAAAGACATTTTCTTCGCCGGATGGGTAATTGAACTCTTTGGCTTTGGTGTTAACCACAACCCAGTCGCTGGCCAACTCTCCGTAGTATATTTCGGGCCTACTAACCGCAAGCGATTCTATACTAGACGATGGCGGCAGATCTTTTAAAAACAGTACCGGCAGGCCCTCCGGCGTTACTTCATTAACAGGACTAAGAGTAAGCCCGAAGCCGTGAGTAAAGGTTAGCCTCTCGTTAATAAAGGTGCGCTGAGGAAGACTCGTGGAGTTAAGCTCTCTTGGAGAAAGCAGAACCTGGCGGTAATCGCCGTTTAAGTTATAACGGTCGTTGTCAATGGAAACAAAATCATAATAAGTGCGGATTTCCTGAAGCTGGCCAAATGTGTCAAGCAGGGGTTTACGGTCCCAGAGCCGTACATTTTTAATGGTGGAGCGGTTGCTGTTAATATCAGACATAGTTAGCGCGGCCTCACCCGTTAAATCACGCTCCATCACCATGTCTAAGGCATATGCTTTTTGCGTAGCTGCAATATTATGCTCTATGTAAGGAGTTTCTTTAACCAGCTCATTTGGCGAAACCACGAGTTTTTGCAGGAAGAAAGGGTATACCCCGCCGCCCAAAATAGAAGTTGCGACATAGATGCCGACGGCTAAAACAATTAAGCGGTTACTTGTTTTGAAAATATTTATCACTATCAGCACGGCTGCGACAATAGCAACAAAAATAAATAGTTTGAGGAACGGCAGAACAGCATTAATGTCAGTAAAGTTGGCGCCGATAAACGACCCCGTAGAACTGTAGAGCAGAGAGGGAATTCTTATGGCATAAATCTTGAAACTAGTTAAAACAAACAAAAGAGCGATGAGGATTGACAGATGGGCTTTGGCCGGCTTTTCCATAAACAAAGACTTCAGTGCTCTCATGCCCGGTACCGGCTGTCTTAAAGTAATAGCGCCCCGCAAGGCGTAGCTTGCAGCGACTCCTATGAGAGAAATAGTAATAAGCCAAAACCCAAGCCCGACCAAAAGCTGAATAAACGGCAAATCAAAAAAGTAAAAGCCAATATCACGGCCAAAAATCGGATCAAAGGTGTTAAAAGGCACTGCGTTAAAATATCTCAGCACCGTCTCCCAACTGCTTGCTCCGATGAGACCCGTAAAAAATCCGAGTATCAACGAGACCGGCAAGATGAATCTATCAACGTGTCTCGCTGCATCAAGTTCTTTGACCTGAATGGCTCCCCCTTGCGCACCTTCACGCAGACGAACAACCAGCGGCCTTGAGACAACAAGTCGCCCGGCGAGCCTTAGATTGCCGTAGATAACGAGAAAGGTCAGAACGCCCACCGCTAACCCCAAAAGAATCTTGGAGAAAAGTATGGTGGTAAAAATATTACTAAAGCCGATTTCTCCAAACCAGTACCAGTCAGTTAACAGTCGAAAAAAGAGGGGTAGTACGACAAAAACAACGAGCGCTATCAGGCCGTAGATAATATATAAAGCAAGACGTTTCTGTATCATAATAATAGTATTACCGTACGCGACGTTGTCGTGTTTGTAAACACTTACTTGTAAGAGACTTCACCCCTCGTCAAAATGATGTAAATATCTTACGAGGATTTTTTTTGCTGGGACATATTAATTACATCTTTAATTGACCCATTAGATATATAATATATTTTTCTTTCTTCATCTTTTAATACAGTGGAGCGCATTGTGATTCTGATAACATTCCCTTCAGAACTGCCTATTTTTACTTTATCGCCTATGCCGTATTGATTTTCAATTAAAATAAACAGTCCGGAAACAAAATCCTTGACAAGTGATTGGGCACCAAAACCGATTGCCAATCCAATAATTCCCGCGCCCGCTAAAATCGGCCGTATATCCACACCGAATACATTTAAAATCATAAACAAAATTATGGCGTAAATAACGATATTTCCGATTGATACAATGATATTACCCAAAGTTTCTGCCCGCTTTTCTTTTTGAGAAGTATGCACGTCATCCCCGTCATCAACTATCCGCGTCAGCCGTTTTACGATTAACTTTAAAATCAATCTGCCAAAAAAGAACAAAATAGCGATCCATATAATATCTATCGCGTTTTGTTTAATAATGTTAATTATAAATTCTTTCATGGTGTTTAATTTATCACCTATAACAAAACTTACGATCTAGCTCCGAACGCTGAACAAGAAATGGGCGCAACAACCGCTTATCTTTCTTTAATAGTAGGGTATAAATCCGGATCTATTGTTCGTCTAAAACATTCCTCCCCCACGCTATGCAGCCAGCTTTCGCTAATAAGTACGGGTACGGGGGATCTCACGCCTCGCGGAGCTGGCAGGGGCTTTCCCTCTATCGTCTCTAAGCCTTCGTTTGACGTTTTAAAAGTTGCGCAAAGTTCAAACTGTTTGTCACCGAGCACGCTATAACTGTACGCCTCCCCCGTTTCGGGGTCCCTCGGCGGAACAAACCCGCGAATGTCATCCCGAAGCCCGCTTAAGTTCTGCGGCAGTGACTCTTTCGCCTGCCAATAATTTATAAGTTCCCTTTGGATAGATTGAAGATTCTGCACACGCCTTTCATCAAACCGTCTCACCCGTTCGGCAAAAGGAGATCCTGCTTTGAAAAAGCCGAAAACAATAAATATGGCGCCGAGCACAATAACTCCCCGCACGAACCATTTCATCTTTGAATGTTTTGACGCGGGAATATCTTTCCGGATGTTCCAAAGGTAATAAACGAACACGGCAAGCGCAATCGCAAAAACCGCTAAGACCTTGAGTATGAATTGAATCGTAAGGTCACCGCCCAAGAAACGGAAAACAAGCGTAATCAAATCTACAACAATGACAATTGAGGTTATAAATAGTGTAAGATACAGAAGCCACTTTCTTATCTTAAGTTCTTTTTTCTCCGGATTTTTCTCAAGGTCCTTTTGGAGATAAGCGGTAAGCCAAAGATAAAGTGGGAAAACCACCACAAGCACGGCAAGGGGCCATTTGAGCGACCGCTCCGCAAACCGCCCATACCTAAAATTCAAAACATCGGGAAAATAAATATTAACGAGTCCGAAAAGAAGCGCACCAAATGAGATCACCGAAACGTAAAGCCCGATGATTGCCAAAAGATGGCCGAAAACTTCTTTCGGCCCTGTTTTTTTAGAGTCAGTCATTATTGTACTGATTAGTCTAGCACGCCGACGAGAATTTTCACACGGATCCGGTCAATTCTCCAACGGCTCAACGAGGATTGTCGTTGAGCCGTTCATAATATACGCTTTGTCCGGAGCGTCCCACCTGTTCAATAACGCCCTCCTTCTCAAGTTCGTCCAGATAGCGGGTGGCGGTCGCGTCAGAGACGCCGAGCATATCCTCCACGTCGTCGTTCGTAATCTTATCCTCCGTCTGCAGAAATTTTAAAATCTTTTCTTTATTCTCCTGCTTCTCCTCTCTCTGCCTGTCTATTAATTTAACCTTCTTTTCTTTTTCAGTTTTCTTTTCTTCTGTCTTTTCTTCTGCTTGAACCGGCGGCCCGCTCATCTGGACTATAAGCCACACTGCTACTCCTCCTACAATCAAACCGAGAATAAAAATCAAAAATTGAGTCATGTGTTTATTATACTAACCTGTGGTGAGTAAAGTCGAACCATTTTTTGCTGGACGATTCCATAAATCTATTCTACCCCAAAATCTTTCGAAATTTTACAAAAAGATAGAGGGCGACTCTGGGTCGCCCTCTTGGAACTGCTACTGCGACGGGATGAGCTCAGATGTCGAACTCGCCTGCCTTGACTCCATCCGTGAACGCCTTCCACTCCGCTTCGGTGTACTCCTGCGGCTCCGCCGACTCCGGGGCTTGCGAATGCTTCACGAGAACGTGACCGTCTCCCGTCCGCGCCACCGTGACGCAGTACGGAACAGGATCGATGTTGCTGAACGAAGGTTTCCGAAATTTGCCATCCTTCGGCATACTCATCACGCACCTCCATCGCGTGTTGTAGGGTGAACTACATTTCCTCTCGGTACTATTATTAGCCTAGCACATCCACGCAAAAATCAACCCCCCTAATTTTTTGTTGGTAAATATTTAATATGTTGTACAAAAATTATCTTATTTAATGTTTTTCCAGTATTCTCTTGCCTCACTTTCGTTGCGTGATTTAAAAACTTCTTGCATTTTATGCATTTGTGTAACGTTCTTATCTGTTTTATAAATACTAAAAACCCCGTATTTCTGTCTAAATAGATACTCTGTATTATTAATTATCTTCCTCTTTATAAGTTTATTGTTCATAAATTCATTTCCCAATCATTTCTTTAACTTTTTAGTTAAGATCTTCGCATTAAAAAGATAGCCAAGAATTAAATTTTATTAACAAGTATTGCCCCGCCTCGTGTAGATTTTTCCAATCTTTTCTATAATCTCGTAAATCTTTTTCTTTAGTTATTTGTAAACCGATTTCAGATAATAGTTTATTTGATTGCATTTTATCTAAATCGACACTTCTCATTTCAGGAATGTTAAATACAATACTCCCAATTGTTGTATCCGGTAAATCAACGTCTTTTTGTCTCTCATTAAGATACTTTTGAAAACTTATGTTTCTCATTACCAAAGCGTATAAAGTAACCGAACGTTCTTTCCCCCCGACAGAACAACGCCAATGCGCGTTAGCATAATCATCCATAGAAGGAGGATCTATTTCACTATTTAATTGATACGATATTTTGTTTTGATCTAAAAAATTTTTAAGACACTCACTAATAATTTTTAAAAATTGGGGCTGTAATTGCATACTTAGATGACCAAAACGTCTAAACCGAATATTAAAGTCTTCTGTCAACTGCCTAATGTCTGGTTCTAGGGATTGATATTGGAAGGGAAACTCCCTTTTCAACTTTTCTAAATCTTGCCAAAAACTTCTGTAATACCGATTATCGGATAGAGAATAATTAAGAAATTCCGATAGTCTCTTTCTTATTGGTATAACAATTTCTTTAGCTACATCTCGTTTTATCTTCTTTTCTTCTTGTTTTAAATACGAACGATGTTGATAAAAAGCAAAAATAACAGCAAAAAATGTAGCTATAGCTGCTAATGCTTCCCAGTTAAGAGGAATAAGCTCAAACACTTTGGTGGTAGTTCCCATAATTAATCTTTAGCCCCTCTTTTGAATCACGACGGATTAGTTAATTCCCAAATTTTTGAATATATTTCGGAAAGATTTTCTTGAATAGATCCATTTTTTCTATGGCCCAAATTATTAATTGATTCATCTGATCATCATTCATATTTCTAGCAGATGTTGGCATTTGAAAATAGAGAGCAATTCTGGAACCTCGACGTTCCGGAAGTTCTTCCCAACTTAAATCTGGTATCTGGGAATCTATTTCTTTTTTGAATTTTGATAATTCTGCAAAATAATTTTTTGTTTCTTCTTTATCTTTAGTATCAATATATAACTCAATATCAAATCTATTACTCCCTCTAAATGCCCACACAAAACTAAATCCTGCCTTACCAGCGCCGAATTGAAGCCAAGAGCTTGGTTGAGATGTTAAATGACCCCATTCTGGCTTAACTTTTTCATATTCTGATACTAAACGAGTGAAAAATTGTAGATATTTTTGGTGCCGTTCATCTATTTTTTCAGTTTTCTGTTTTAACTCCTTACTCCAGGTATTTGGTTCTACTACAACTTTAAGACTGACAGCTGGTTTCGAATCATCGATAGTTATAACTGACACTTCAATGCCGAAATAGACTGTGGTGGTCCCTGAATTCTCGTTAAGCCATTCAAGAGCTTTTTGATGTTCTTCTCTTATCCTTTTAGAAACCCAGACGACGTATTTCGCTTCTACGCCTGAGGCATAAGTAATTAATTTACCGAGATGGTCATGATTAGTTGACTCTAGTTGATTCTCAATAACGATCTTATCTTCGCTATTCGTCTCGATGGCTATTAAGTCACAGTTAAAATTTCCCACACCTTCCTCTCTCCGAATCTCGCCAATTTCTATACCTAAAACATCAGAAAGCTGACCAACATTCTTTTGGAGCCATGGAGTAAAATCGCGCGCCTCATCCTTAAAAATTTCTCGTAAATCCGCTCTTTTGATCTTTCCTAATTCTTTATTCATAAATAGTATTCTATCAGCTTTTTCTTTAGATTTTTAGGTATCTTATTTACCTTTCTTTTCCTTATTGAATGGTGGCTTCCTACTCCGGATTAATCTTGTTTCCAGCTTTTTAGCATCTTCCACTGTCAGAGTGGGAATAAAAGCAAACTTTTTAGCTTGTTTCTTTGAGTTTTTAACTTCTTGAGAACTTTCTTTAATTCTAATTGGTAATCTACCTTTCTTAGCTCTGCCAATTTTTTGCACACTACCACTACTTGCAAAAATCCCATAAACGCCCGGCTGATCTTTCGGTACTTTTTTAAGATTGGCCTTATTTATACTTTTGAGTGGACCGAATTTTTTGCGCATACTTTTTATTATTCTCTAAATAAATCTCCGACCTTTTGTTATAATTAAAGCGTGGGGAGCGAGGGTGCCGGGAAACCGGCAAACCCTCGCTTCTCTTTTTAAGTGCGGTTGCACTCTGGGTTATGCCGGTCAATCAATTCCTGTTCTCGCCTTTGAGAATCACCAGTTACTTCATACGCGAAGTAACTGATATTTTTCCTCTGTAAACAAGGATTGTTTGAGTCCGGATGCTGCGATAATCTCTCGCGAAGATTATCGGCTCTCCCAACGTATACTATAATCCTGCCAGCCGCTAACATGTAGACGCCCTCGTCAGTAGGCGCATTACTAACGTCACCTGGGAAATTGTACCATTCGCTCATCTTGCTATATTCACCCACCTGCTTGATTAATAATTTGGGCCGCCGGTGGCGCAGCCTACGACCTTTCTTCTACCATTATAGCACAGATGGGCCCGAAAATAAACCGAAACTATGCGATTTAACTGTTTATTACCTGTGGATAACTTTCGGTTTACCTTCGGGTATAATGTTAATGAGGAATATTAAATTATGCTCACAAAACGCCAGAAACAAATTCTTGATTTTATAAAAAAGTACTCCAAAAAGAACAGCTACTCCCCCTCTATGGAAGAAATTGCAGAACATCTTGGTGTTTCTTCTGTGGCAACCGTACATGAACATTTAGAAAATTTAAAAAAGAAAGGTTATCTCGACCGACAAGAACACCAACCAAGATCCGCCACAATTTACAATGACCGATCAAACGGCTTAGTTGAGATTCCCTTACTTGGTGTCATCACTGCTGGTGAGCCGATTGAACCGATTGAAAATCCGGAACCGATTCAGGTTTCGAAAAGAATGCTTTCCCGTAGCGGCCGACATTATGCTTTAAAAGTACAAGGCGACAGTATGATCGGCGAGGGTATTTTTGACGGCGACACCGTAATAGTCCGGGAACAAAATCAAATCAACGACGGCGAAACTGCCGTGGCGTACTTACCTGACAAAAACGAGGCAACATTGAAAAAAATCTACCGCCTTAAAAATAAATGGAAACTGCAACCGGCGAATCCGACAATGAAGCCTTTTTATGAAAAGAATATTGAGATAAAAGGGAGGGTTACTAATATTCTAAGAAAAATAAAATAATATGATTCCAAAAACACCCTTAACTTATATAAGTCTTTTTAGTGGTGCGGGAGTAGGTTGCTACGGATTTAAACTTGAGAATTTTGAATGTGTTGCGAGCGTTGAATTCATTGAACGGCGATTGAAAATACAAAAACACAACAATAAATGCTTTTACGAGAACGGTTATATAACCGACGATATTATTAAGAAAGAAACTAAAGACAAAATCAGAAAAGAACTTGAATTTTGGAAGATAAAGCATGGAATTAAAGAACTCGACATCCTAATTGCAACACCTCCTTGTCAGGGAATGTCTGTTGCAAATCATAAAAAGGGGAACGAATTAGCTCGCAATTCCCTTGTTGTTGAGTCTATTAAACTTGTGGATGAAATAAGGCCAAAATTCTTTATTTTTGAAAACGTGAGAGCATTTTTAAATAGTCTTTGCACTGACATTGATGGAAAAGATAAAAAAATCAGAGAGACAATTGAATTAAATCTCGGAGGAAAATACAACATTCATTACCAAATAATAAACTTCAAGGATTACGGCAATCCGTCTAGCAGAACTAGAACTTTGGTTTTGGGTGTACGTAAAGATTTACAGGAAGTAACTCCTCTCGACTTTATTCCGGCGCTACAACCAGAAAGAACTATTCATAAGGTAATTGGTGATCTCCCGTCACTTAAGATGATGGGCGAAGTCCAAAAGGGAGATATCTATCATAATTTTCGTCCATATGCCAAACGCATGCTCCCTTGGATTGAGAAAATAAAGGAAGGAGAGTCTGCTTTCGATAACAAAGAGCCTGAAAGACGTCCACATAAGATTATAAATGGGAAGATTGTCCCTAACATAAAGAAAAACGGAGATAAATATACTCGTTGCTTTTGGGATAAGCCCGGTACTTGTGTGCATACCAGAAATGATATTCTGGCAAGTCAAGCAACAGTGCACCCAGTAGATAACCGGGTTTTCAGTATTAGGGAATTAATGAAATTGATGTCTGTTCCTAATTCATTTAAATGGACCGACATTCCAGAAAAAGAGTTGAATAATTTAACAGTAGAACAAAAACGGAAATTTTTGAAAAAAGAGGAAATGAATATTCGCCAATCGCTCGGTGAAGCTGTTCCTACTTCTATCTTTAATCAAATCGCCAAGAATATAAAAACGGCAATCCAAAGCAAAACACTTGGTGAGAAAGATGTCGAAAAACTCATTGCAAGCAAACAACTAAGCAATCTGGTAAATCTAAAAGTTTTCTTGAAGAAGAATCTTGAAAATTATTCTTTTTCTGAATTAACAAAGATTATTGAGCTAGCAAATGCTCACAGATTCAAACACGCCGCTTATTACACACGACAGGATATTTGCTTCACTATAATTAAGGACTTACCAGATGCATCTAACTATTCATCAGTGAGAATTCTGGAACCGTCCGTCGGAGCAGGCAATTTTCTTCCACTTCTCATTGAAAAATATAAATCTGTTCCAAACGTAGAGATAGATGTCGTTGATATAGATAAAAATGCAATTGATATTCTAAAAATTCTAATTCGTAAACTAGAGATTCCTCAAAATATAAAAATAAATTTTCTAAATGAGGACTTCTTATTGTTCGGACAAAATGGGTTATTTGCCAATGAAGATATCCATTATGATATAGTGGTTGGCAATCCTCCTTTCGGAAAACTTACAGACAACAATACTCTCTTGTCTGAATACAAAAAAGGAAAAAACAACAAAAAAACAAACAACTTGTTTTCGTTCTTCTTAGAAAAAGCCATCTATCATGCAGATATAGTTGCGTTAATTATTCCGAAGAGTTTCCTCTCGACCCCAGAATTCAACGACACCCGCAAATTCGTATCACAATTCGCTATTGAGAAAATTATTGATTATGGGGAGAAAGGATTTAGGGGTGTAAAAATTGAGACAATAAGTCTTATTATCAATACAAAGGAAATCGGAGTTGATAACAGAACTTTAGTTGAATCTTATATAAAAAATGAGATTAGTTTTAGAGAACAAAATTATATTTGTTCTCAAGAGTTTCCTTATTGGCTGGTTTATAGAGACAACTTTTTCGATAACGTCGCCTCGAAACTTCGTTTCGGAATTTTCACTGCATACAGAGATAGACAAATAACTAAAAAAATAACACGGTTGAGTGGGCGTGTTCGTGTGCTTAAATCAAGAAATATAGGAAGTAATCAGATTGTGAATATTCCAGAGTACGACTCATATGTGGATAGGTATGACGATCTGGTTATTGCAAAATACATTAATCACAACGATGCAGTACTCATTCCTAATCTTACTTATAACCCCCGAGCTTGTTTTTTACCGGAAAACACGATAGTTGATGGTTCCGTAGCGATTTTGATACCAAAAGAAAAAGTTAAGATTACTGAAAAAGATCTCGCTTACTACAATTCTGAAGAGTTTGTAGAGTTCTATAGAGTTGCAAGAAATTACGGGACGCGCTCTCTCAACATAGATAATAACTCTGTATTCTTTTTTGGAGTTAGGTGCTAAGCGCTATAAATCTTTTTAAGCGCTGTACGGATTTCTTCAAAAGAAGAATCATAAGGTATGTTTTGCTTAAGCCCAGCGTTTATAACACCAATAAATGATTCTCGTGAATAATCAAATTCTCCTTTTTTGATAGATTCCTCAACGCTATAGGATTTTTCAATCAAGCAAATATATTGATACTCCCGATCAATAACTGAAGTATCGTTGTTCGGATGTGCTTTCTCGTTGTGTTGAGTAGCAGTTAAGCGTATAAGATTTTCTAGACGATCCGCAAGCTGTAGAAATTCCTTTTCCGGAAATATATGATGTATCTGCGTTGCCTTACCGGTTGACCATTGATCTTTTATCTCACTTTGAGTATGTAATTCCTTAATACGTTTTTTTGCTTTGGATATACGATATACAGATTTATTACGTTGTTTTGTATCTTTTTCTTGCTCCTTTTGTTCTTGACGAGATATGTGTTTTGATTTGTCTTTATCTCTAAAATTAATTCGGTTATAAATTAAATCACTCATCATAAAGGGAAACTTACTCATGTGCCCATGAATAGTGCCAGGAATACGGTGCTCTGATGCTAAAACGTTTATCACTTTGGGAAAAATTCTACGTGGTTCGTAATCTTTTTTAATTTCGGTATACGCAAAAATAAATCTTTTGAAACGTTTTTTAAAATCATAAAAGTCGGCTTTATCTAATTTTCCTGCAACGTAGAGGTCACGATAACGCTCGAAGTGCTTGTAGAATCCACTATCTTTCAGTAATTTAGTTAAATAATAAAATAGAAAAGTATAGGCATTTTGAGATCGTAAAGAGATATATTCTAGAATTTCAGATTCGGTTACCACATATGCAACTGCGCGACCTTTTTTGCCGTGTTCCTCAAGAACTTTCGCAAATCTAAGTGTCTGGATTATTTGTGCAGGCCATTTATCGTATTCATGTTTTGTACGTTTATCTTTTGGAGTCGGCTTATTGAATGTTCGTGTTACATTTTTAACAAAGTAATCAGAGTGTTCTATTTCTGGTGAGGTAAAGGGCCCTGGAACGCTCCCTGTATACTGGATTATGCACTCTGCAATAAATTGCAACACATCAGGCGTCACCTTTTGATCCATAAAACGAGAATGACCAGGATGCTTTTTTCTGATATCAAAATCCTTATTCTTGAAATGTTTTATTATTCGTTCCAAACTTTCTTGCTTATTCATAAATTTTCACTAAATTCTTTATTTCCGCCATCACCTCTTTTCATTGTGTACAAAATAACATAAATCTTGTAAGAAGTCAAGGGAATCCAATTCTCCCTTCTTTCGCGTAAAGCTCCGGGCGGGCAAGGCACAATAATTTTACTTCTTTTTACCCTGAGTTTGTCGAACGGGCCAATCCTCCACACTAAATTAATTATACACCCTTATTCTACCTCGTTTTTTCGCCTAAAAACCCAAACGGCTCAACGACACCCACCGTTGAGCCGTTCAGATATACCGTCCTCACTTCATCCACATATGTGGACAAACTGAAGACACCAGCAAATCCGCATATCAACCCACTGCCGGCAGGTAAAATGAAAAACCCCACGCGTTGCTCTGCGTGGGGTCTTTACTGGGAGACATAAGCCGTTAGGGGACGGTGAGCTCCTCTATCCCGGGGTTCCGCTCGATGAGCTCCTGCCGAATGGTGTGATAGAGCTCACCAACCTCCTGCATGAGGGAGACGAGTTCTCTATCCGTTGGAAGACCCCCAGGAGCGTCTCCGCTCATGAGCAACTGCCATGCCCGCATCCGAAGATGCGGAACAATCCTGACAGCATGAATTAAATCATCTTTGGTGGGTTTCTGCGCCAAGAACTCGCCCCAGAGCTCGCCCAGCTGTTTCTCATTTTTATCAACCATGTCAACCATGACGGTGCTCCTTTCTTGTTACAGATTAGCAATAATACCACTACAAAGGTAACATAAGACAAAGCATTTGTCAATATAAACCTCGGTTGGGAAAACCGATATTAAAACTCCACCACTATCGCGCTCATGTCATCTGGTTTTGCGTGGGGATTCTTTTTCCTATCCTCGCGACTTGCAATTCTCGCCTCATTAACCATGGACTGAGCCGCTTCTTCCGGACCTCCGGCCTGACTTAAAATTTCTTCTTTTCTCTTATCGGTAAGATTATCAAGGCCGTCGGATACAATAAGTAATTTTTCTCCTTTTCTTACCTTTGTAGTATGCATTCTCGGCACGATTTCTTCTTTCGGACCAAGAGCTTGAGAGATTATGTGCTCAAAATTCCAAACCATTTGCTCTTCACCGCTTAGCTCACTAAGATCAGTGAAATTACTGAGCTTACCCTGAATTTCACGCAATCTTTCATCTTCAAATTCATTCCGCCAATACCCATCATCAAGCGTAATTTGTTCCAAATGACCGTCGGCTGAAAGTTTATACACCCGGCTGTCGCCGACGTTTCCAATAACCGCTTCTCTCTCATCGCCACTCTCCCAAACTTTTACAACTGAGGCAGTTGTACCCATCCCACTATATTGGTCCGGATCAGTTTTTGCTTTTTCAAAAATCTCCTTATTAGCTTCAATAAGAATGCTTTCCATCGCTTCCGCGATTTCTTGGGGAGAGGCACCATCCGGAATTTCCTTGAGCCGGCCGGCAATAAATTCTTTGGCGTCTTGTGCCGCCATCTCTCCTGCCGCGTGACCGCCCATCCCGTCGAAGACCGCAAAAACACCATTCTCTTTATCTAAAAGGATAACATCCTGATTCTGTTCAGGGCGCCTTTCGCTTGGAAGAGTATGAGCGCCCACTCTAAATCTCTCCGGACTTTCCGGACTTGGACCACCCCGCTCAAAACGATTACCTTTCATTAGGGCTATTATTACTCCTTAGCGCAGCGAAGACAAATTTTCACTAATTTCCTCCCAGGGAAGATTTGGCCTGCCGAAGTGGCCGTAGGCGGCTGTTGACCGGTAGATTGGCCTTAGAAGATTTAAACGTTCAATGATTGCTGCCGGCCGGAAGTCAAAATGTTCTCTTACGGATAAACTTAAATCCTCTCCTTTCTCATTTAGAGCTTCCACCGCTAGCGGCTCGGCACGGCCGATGGCATAGGCAACTGAGACCAAACATTTTCTTGCAAGACCATTTGCAACAATGTTTTTCGCAGCAAAGCGCGTCATGTAAGCGGCGGAACGGTCCACTTTAGTGGGGTCTTTCCCCGAGAAACATCCGCCGCCGTGCGGCACGAGACCGCCATAAGTATCCACCATAATTTTTCTGCCGGTAAGTCCTGTATCGGCATCAAAGCCGCCTTTTTCAAACTTCCCGGTGGGATTTATAAGAATCTCCACGTTGTCCGTGTTTTTAATAATTGGTTGAATAAGCTCGCGAGTTAACGTTTCTTTAATTTCCTCCGGTGATACAGCGTCATTGTGCTGGGTACTTATAAGGATTGTCTTGATGTGGCTATCATTAATCGTGACTTGGGCCTTGCCGTCGGGTTGAAGCCACGGAATTGCACCGCTCTTTCTTAACTCCTCTAACATGTGAGTAATTTTGTGAACCAGAACGATGCCGCGGGGCAGAAACTCCGGCGTCTCATCAGTTGCATAGCCGTACATAATTCCCTGATCACCGGCACCGCCTACGTCCACTCCCTGAGCAATGTCGGGCGATTGTTTAACGACGTTTACGATAATTTTAATATTGTCGGCGTATCCAATGTCTCGGTAGACCTGTCTTGCAACGTTTTCATAACTAACCTCTGCGTTTGTCGTCACCTCGCCGCCTAAAATAAGAAGTCCGTGGCTCCCGAACGTTTCAACTGCAACGCGGCTTTTTGGATCTTGTCTCAAACACTCATCTAAAATCGCATCCGATATTTGGTCGCAAACTTTATCCGGATGGCCGGAAGTAACGCTCTCAACGGTGTAAATTTTTGGAGTGTGAAACATAAATATGTTCTTACATTACACTAAATTTCTTGGCAATTTACAAGAAAAAAGAAAAGGCCAGGTGCGATGTTCAGCACCTGACCTTTATAATACATCTGACCCAACAGAGAAAAGAGAAGATGATCACGTTGCCTGGATGATCAGTCCACCGGTCCTGGCCTCCTCATCAACCGTCGGCCACACCTCGGTCTCCCTGTCGACTATGAGCTCTACCCGGCCGTTCGTTCTAACGAGAACGTTCATGAGATCGTGGAGCCCCGCTCTGCGAAACTCAAGGCCCCGAACTACAACCTCGCCGCTGATCCGTCGGCCGTTGCCGGGTTTCAACGTGCGCCTGACCCGAATCCGATCCACAGGACAGAAGAGAACTGAGGGTTGGCCATCTGCTATGACCATATGGGCCTTGGGAAGATCAATCCTGGCCTCCACACCATGACTCATCCCGGCTTCTTCCATTCTCGCTATGAGAACTTCGGGTTGGGAAAATGCTCCCAGGGTGGTAGCGTCCATGACACACCTCCTCTGAACGGGTGGACAAACGACTAATTGGAAAACTTCTACTTCTATTGTTACAAAACCCTTACTAAGAGTCAATAAGGATTAATATTTTTTCTTTACGTGCCTGTAGCCCAAAAATATGACGATTAAACCGATTACAAGGGCGATTATTTGGAACGCGCTCGGAATCACAACAAGATATGAAAAGACGAACGCAAAAGGGGTAATTCCTATGACTGTGGCTAGCACGTACGGACCAAAACGCATCTCAGTAAAAAGACCAAGGGCATAACTTAAAAGGTCAACCGGTAAGGCAACGCGCATAAAAACAACGCTCCAGAAAAGATTCTGGGGTGGAATCAGATTTTCAAATCGTTCAATTTTTTTCATATTCACAATCTTATGAACCAGCGGGTGACCGTAACGCCGGGCCAGAGTAAAAGCAATTATTGCCCCGGCTGTCCAGGCAATAATACTCAAAACCGCCGCTATAAAGCTGCCCCAAAGAGCAACCGCCACGGGTAAAAAGGGTAAAAAACTAAGAGGAGCAATAACCGTCGCCACTATTGCCCCTAAAACATATAGCAGCATTCCGGAGGGACCCTGAAACTGAATCAGTCCTTTTAGGGCTTCAGAATACTCCCGGGCAAAATATCCGGCCAGCAAAAAGAGAATAAGAATAACAACGACAACAATTATTTCCTTATTCTTCATTGTTTTTAACTATACTGAGCATATACTTTCAATTTCCTCTATCACTCGTTGATGTTTATCGCCTCTTAAACCGATCTCTTTAAGGAGTCGGGGTTTTTCTATTATTTCCCGACAAAGAACAATTCCTTTATTTAGAAGCGCTTTTTTTTGAGGAGAAGACAAGCTCGTAGGAGCTGTGAGAGGATGGAGACCGGATTGTTCAATAAGATCTTCAAGACCCCCACGCTTCGGATAATTCCACCCCGTCATTTTCATGTGCACGCAGTTAGCATAGCGGATTGCATTACTAGTGAACTTTGTGTTTGTTATAAGCCATACTTGGTGAAACACGGTGTGACCCGGCACGTTTTTTAATTTACTTTGGATGTCATCAAATCGCGCTTTAATGTAGAGCGCCACTTTCACGTCGGATTTAGTACCTTGCCGATTATGAAATTTACTCTCAATAAGGAAGTGTTTGTTCTCTTTCTTGGCAACTACGTCAACTTCGTGGGTAACGCACTTCCCGCGGATATATTTACCAATCTCTACTTTGTACCCTTTTCTTTCCAATAATTTGCCGATAAATTTCTCAAAAGGATATCCATGCGGACCCAACTCAAAAATTGCCCTCTTCAAACTGTATCGCGCTGCAAACGGCCCTTTCTCCCGCTTCAGAAGAGAAAATGCTCTTCGGTAAATTTCTTGCGTAGTCACCCCTTTTTTCAATCCCTTCTCTACTTCCCGGACGATTGCTTTAACGCGTTCGGGTGGGGCACCGGCGTTCGTTAATGACCTTTGAAGTTTGCTGTGAGAGAATTGTTCCGTCTCACCCGATAATTTTGTAATAAGCATTTATTAATAATGAAACAATTTCCTGATGTTTTCAAACAAAAACGATCGGCGCATAAACACCGACCGTTTTTGTTAATTTAAATTCAATAAGTTATTACTAGGTTGTGCCCGTTCCCTGACCAGGGACGGGAGCACTAGAAGCAGCGGCGCCTTTCCCGCATCCCCGACAACAACTCTTGTGAGTCACGATCTCAACAACAGCGGAGACACCAATAAGAATGTAAATAATTCTTGAAACAACCGCATCCATTCCACCGAAAAGAGCACCAATATCCCAACCTATAAGACCAACAAGCAGCCAGTTAAGGCCACCGACGACCAACAATGTATACGTTACGTAATGAAGACCTTTCATATAAATATTCTCTTTATCAATACCGACCTTTATATATTTTTAAATTTACAAACATTATACCATATTACTTCCGTTCACGCGTTATAAATCTGAATTAATAAGTCTTTTATTTATTCATACCGCAGAGCATCTATTGGGGTTTTCTTAGCGGCTTGCCTTGCAGGATAGATTCCAAACACAAGCCCCACCGCGGCGGAAACTCCTAACCCTAGAGCAGCCGCCGATAGAGGAAAAGTAAATTCCCAGTTTAGACCCAGAGAGTAAGTTAATATTAAAGAGACAACAAAAGAGAGCGCTACCCCAAGTGCAATTCCTACTATCCCGCCGATCGCGGTGAGTAAAACCGATTCTAATAAAAATTGTCTTAGTATGTCTTTGTTTGTCGCTCCCACCGCCTTACGAAGACCTATCTCTTTAGTTCTTTCGGTAACGGAAACCAACATTATATTCATAATTCCTATTCCGCCAACAAGTAAAGATATGGCAGCAATAGTTACTAAAAACAAAGTTAAAATATTTGTAATAAAACCTACACGCTCAACCAGATCCGCTTGAGTTTCAACAAAAAAATCATCTTTATCTGGATCAGTTATACCATGAGAACTTCGCAAAGTAATCTCTATGTCGCTAACCGTTCTCGCAATGACTTTTTCTGATTTTGCCACAACAATAATGCGGTCAAAATATTTTCGCCCCAATATGTACTGCTGAGCTGTAGTGTACGGAGCTAACACCATATCATCAAAGTTAAAAAAAGAAACTTGCCCCTTTGAAGGTAAAATGCCAATAACCCTAAAATTGCGTCCATTGATTTTTATCTTCTCCCCCAAAGGATTAATGCTTTCTCCAAAAAGTTCCTCACGGACATTGTCGCCTATAACAATAACGCTTGCTCTTGAAGAAACGTCTTGCGGCGTGAAGAAAGACCCACGATCAGGAAAAATATCAAATATTCTGGCCATCAGATTGTTTATTTCATCGTCTCCGCCGCCCAATATTGTAGCTTGGTATGTCTCATCAAAATAAGATAATTTAACTGAGCTGATCACCAAAGGCATGATGTCTTCTGCGCCAGGAACGTTGTTTTTATTTTTTAAAAGTTTATAATCCTTTTCTTTTAAAGAGTCTAGAAATACGTTTACAAAATCAGAGGGCCCCTCCGGCTCTCTGCCAGGAATAACCACTATAGTTTTTGATCCAAGTCCCTGGATTTGTTGTAAAATCAAATCCTTAGCTCCTTGGCCGATGGAAACGATAAGCACGATGGCAGCGATGGCTATTACAATCCCGAGAATAGTGAGAATTGAGCGGGATTTATTGGTTATAAGTCCCGTAAGGGCTGTTTTGACGCTGTATTTAATCAACATGAAAAATGCGTTTATTTCGTAAAGTGGTCAGCGGCGACAAGACGATGGTCAACGGGAGCGTCCTCCTTTATCGCTCCATCGCTTAAGCGGATTAAACGCTCTGCGTGCTTGGCGGTGTAGGTCTCGTGCGTGATTAATATGACAGTATGCCCGTCATTATTAAGTTTCTGAATAAGCTCCATGATTACTTTCCCCGACTTAGAATCAAGATTACCGGTAGGCTCATCAGCAAAAATAATTCTCGGGTTATTTACAAGAGCGCGGGCAATGGCAACTCTTTGTATTTCTCCACCTGAGAGCTGAGAAGATTCGTGGTGAAGCCGATGAGAAAGACCGACTGAATCAATAACCTGCCGAGCTTTTTTCTCCCACAACGACTCTTTAACACCGGAATAAAGAAGAGGAAGTTTAACGTTCTCAAGAACGGTTGTGCGAGGAAGTAAATTAAAGGTTTGGAAAATAAATCCCATCTCTTTATTCCTTACACGGGCAATTTCTTCTTCTGAATAATCATTAATAGTTTTGCCATCAAAGTGGTACTCGCCCGCCGTGTGCCTGTCTAAAAACCCTAAAACATGGAGTAGGGTTGATTTACCCGAGCCCGAAGGACCGACTATGGCTACAAACTCTCCTTCTTTAATTTTAAAAGATACCCCGCGAAGAGCCGGGGTTTGAACACTATCAATATAATATGTTTTCTCTAAATCTTTTACCTCAATTAAATGCATATATGAACAATCCCAAAACCCGGCGCACTAAGGTTGAAGAAAAATAATAACTTTATCCCCGCTCTCCACTCCTTCGATAATTTCTATATTCCCGAGAGAGCCGCGAAGACCCGTAATAACTTTTCTTTCTTCAACTATTCCATCGCGAAGCAATCTCACTATTTTCTCTCCGCTTCTTGTAATGACTGCTCGCTGGGGAACGGTGATAACGTTCTCGCGCTTGTCGGTTAACACGTCAATGTTAGCAGTCATTCCTGATTTAATGCGTTCGTCCTCTCCTATAAACTGAAATGTAGTTTTGTATGTTGCCACTCCTTCAACAATGGTTTCTGCAGGATCAATGGCGGCAACTTCTATATTAAAAATCACGTCGCTGCCGTAAGCGTCCAGAGTTACCTTTGCCACATCGCCGATTTCTACTTTCGCAATATCTGCTTCTGGTATATTCGCTTCAATTTCAAGTTGGGTAATGGAAATAATTGAAACTATTACCTCGTTGGCACCTACAATCTCCCCTCTCTCAGCGTTTTGCACCGTGACAACACCGGTAATGGGAGAATAAAGAACGGTTTTGGAGAGCTGTGCCTTGATAGTTTGAACGGCTGCTTGATAACTTTTAATTGTTGCCTCCTCCGAGACAACCGCAGCCTTCTGCGAATTAATGCTCTGTTCCTGATCATTGATGTTGGTCAGAGCAGTATTTATATTGGTTCGACTGCTATTAACGTTGGTTCGGTAGATATCTAATGAGCTTTGACCGAGCACACAATCATCAGTCAACACGTCGTTCAATCGATCAACGAATCCCCTAATGTCTATGAGGTGCCCTTTGGCGTTTTTAAGTGCCTGGTCACGTTCAGCATCAGACGACTCGCTCGTCAGCGTGGCAAGCTCCGTCTCCCATTTATCCAAAATGCTCTCAGAGACAAGACGCCCATTAATAGAATCTATCTTTGCCTGATCGTCGCATGTAGAAAAAGTCAATTGATAAGCGGACGTTCTCGAACCACTGAAGATTGCGGCTGTTTTCGCGCGGACGGCATCATCAGCTTTGATGAAAGCGTCATTTAAAATATCAATAATGCTGGCGTAAAGATTAGTTAAATCGGTTTCTGACTTACTTAATTTTGCCTCCTGGGTTACTAAATCTGATTCAGCTTTTGTTAATTCGGCGGATAATTCGGAGCTGTCCAACCGAACTAAAACCTGACCGGCAAATACCTTATCACCGATGTCAACGCTTGCCCTTGCTATCCTCCCGCTATTTTCGAAGGCGAGGTCAACGTCCGCGACAGGTTTCACCCGACCCGTAACACTGACCTCCTGCAGAAGATCACCTCGTCGAACGACGACAAACTCGTGAGCAGATTTCTTGTCTTTTATAAAAAGAAAATAGACGCCAAAAACAATAACCAGCACGGCAATCAAGATAACAATCGGTTTTTTAATAAAATTAATCACGCTTTAATCAAAATAAGAGGTCGTATCTCAGGGCTACACAATCAACATAACACGAGCTAATTTTAAAGAAAAGCCGCCTCGGTTGTGCCGGGCGGCTTTGTGAAAAAACTCACCTTCCTTGTCCCCCGTGTAGGATTCGAACCTACGACCGTCTGCTTAAAAGGCAGCTGCTCTACCAACTGAGCTAACGGGGGAATCACACCCCGACTACGGAGTGTGCCGGTACAGCATGTGTTTTACGAGTGTTTCCCTTTCTGAATTTTCCCCCAACGATATAGGTAAATTGTTCTAATTAGTTCTTTTCTATCCATCGCTCTATTATATTAAACCTTGCACTAATTGCAATATTTGGTAGATTAGTAATATTCCGCGGTAGCTCAACGGTAGAGCGGGTGGCTGTTAACCACTAGGTTGCAGGTTCGAGTCCTGCCCGCGGAGCTCGCAAATCCAGAACACCCCCGTGGGTGTTTTTGGTTTGCGATTTTCAAAAGCGAACTCTAGTGAGCGCGTGAGAGTCCCTTGGGAACTTGTTCCTGCCTGCGGAGCAGTAAAAATCCAGATAGCTTTTGTCACCTGTATTTTTATTTCTTGTTAGGATTCAAAACAGAAAAAAGAAAATGCTTGACAGAATATTATCTTTTTGATATACTATTGACCAAAGCTTGGTTGAATTACTCCGAGCAACTCGACTCTTTTTGCGTCATTCATGTGACCCTCCAAGAACATCGGGTTACACATTAAATTTATGACAAAAAAAGAGCAGTTTACTGGTCACTTTCACGACCTTGGGATAGCAAGAAATCTTCTCGCTGTCCTCAAACAAAAGGAATTCAATATCCCAACACCAATCCAACACCAGGTTATTCCAGGTGCTTTGGAAGGTAAAGATGTTGTCGGCATTGCCCAAACCGGAACAGGAAAGACTTTGGCGTTTGGTATACCGATGATTCAACGCATTACTCTGCTTAAGGGACAGGGGTTAGTTTTAGTTCCTACACGTGAACTCGCGCTTCAGGTAGAACGAGCGCTCAAACAAATCTGTACTCCATTGGGATTGCGTTGTGCGGTAGTTATTGGAGGAATTCCTCAATATGCACAAGTGAAAGCTCTGAAACGTAATCCTCATATCGTTGTTGCTACTCCGGGACGCTTGGTTGATTTAATGAATCAAAGAATATATACGCCCAATCAGGTAAATATTATTGTTCTTGACGAAGCAGATCGCATGCTTGACGTCGGGTTTTTGCCACAAATTAAACGAGTTCTACAAACTGCGCCAAAAGAACGGCAAACGATGTTATTTTCTGCAACGATGCCGAAGTCCATTTCATTGCTGGCTAGCACGTTTATGAAACTGCCGCTTAGAATTGAAATTGCTCCACAAGGGACGTCGGCGGAAAACGTAGAACAAGAAGTATTTGTTGTCACAAAAGAGAATAAGATGCGCTTGCTTGATTCTTTACTGCAACAATATCAAAAGGACACAACTCTTATTTTTTCACGAACTAAATATGGAGCAAAACGTATTGCACGCGATATTCGTAACATGGGTCATACAGCAACAGAAATACATTCCAATCGTTCTCAAGCACAACGAAAAGCAGCGCTTGAAGGATTTATCAACGGGCGTTTTCGTGCCATGGTCGCAACAGATATTGCCGCTCGCGGCATTGACGTGAAAAATATCTCGTTAGTGATTAACTTTGATCTCCCGGATAATTCAGAAGATTATGTCCACCGCATCGGAAGAACCGGACGAGCAGGCTGTTATGGAAAAGCCATTTCTTTTGTTACTTCGTCTCAGAAAGCCGATGTTAAAAAAATTGAACGACTAATCCGTAAATCATTGCCAATATTATCTCTGCCAATGCTTCCCCCAGAAAGGAAAAAGACGACCCCTAAAAAACATTTTCTTGCTCGGAGCCGAAAGCACTTTACAGGACGAGATCGTCCAAGGCAAAGTTCTACAAAAAAGTACCAACGATCGTCTCGAAAGCGTCATAACAGTACCCGTCACCGAGGATGATCTGTGAAATAATTTTATGGAAATAAGAAACATTGCAATCATTGCCCATGTTGACCATGGGAAAACAACAATTACTGATGCATTAATGCGTCAAACAGGAGCGACGACTAATGAGTCCGTCAGTATGGACAGTAACGTGCTGGAAAAAGAGCGTGGTATTACAATTTATGCTAAAAATGCTTCCATGTTTTATAAAGGCACAAAGATCAATATTGTTGACACTCCAGGGCATGCGGACTTTGGTTCAGAAGTGGAACGTGTTTTGCGCTCAATTGATTCCGTGCTTCTTGTTGTTGACGCGCAAGAAGGTCCCATGCCGCAAACAAAATTTGTTTTGAGAAAATCATTAGAAATTGGCCTTAAACCGCTGGTTGTTTTAAATAAAATCGACAAACCAGGGAGTCAACCAGAAGAAGCTGTTGAGGAAATACTTGAGCTGTTTATGGATTTAGGAGCCAATGATGATCAGCTGAATTTTCAGACAGTTTATACTGTTGGAAAACGTGGGATAGCTAAAAAGGAATTGAACCAGGATTCAAAAGATATGACGCCATTACTTGATGCAATAATAGAAAATATTGCTCCGGCACCGGCAGAGACGGATAAACCATTGCGTATGCAATCGTTCAACTTGGATTATGACAACTATCTTGGTCGTTTAGCGATCGCTCGTATTTATGAAGGGGCAGTAAAAGAAAAGGATCAACTCTTTATCAAACGAGTTGATGGAACAGTGCAAAAAGGTACAGTAACCAAGCTTTTTACGTTTGAGGGTTTTACAAGAAAAGAAGTCGAGCGCGCTGAGGCAGGAGATATTGTTGTTATTGCAGGATTTCCTGAAATCTACATTGGCGACACAATGGCAATAGATGAATCAGCTGAACTTTTACCGCATATCGCCGTCGATGAACCAACTCTCTCTCTTGGATTTATGGTCAATAACTCCCCTTTTTCCGGTCGGGAAGGAAAGTTTGTAACAAACTCACAGTTAAAGGAACGTTTAGAAAAAGAATTAGAGGTGAATGTTGGAATTAAGATAGATTTTTCCCAAGTAGACCAATATATCGTTTATGGACGCGGAGAAATGCATATCGCAATATTCTTGGAAAACATGCGCCGCGAAGGTTATGAAATACAAGTTTCTCAACCGCACGTGATTTTAAAAGAAAAGGAGGGGCAGACCCTTGAGCCATTTGAAGAACTTATTATTGACATACCAGAATCTTTATCCGGTGTTGTTATTAAAAGGGTTGCTAAGCGTAAAGGAATTATGATAGGAATGAAATCGCATCATATGAACACTCGACTAGCGTTTGAAATCCCAACACGCGGTCTGCTTGGGCTTCGCTCAGAATTTGTGATTGACACACGAGGAGAAGGGATCATGGCATCGCGCGTTATTGGCTTTCGGCCGCATGTGGGTGAGATTAAACACCGCGAAGTTGGTTCCATGATTTCGATGGCAACCGGCAAATCGCTGGGGTTTTCCCTTTATAATTTACAAGATCGTGGAACTCTTTATATTGGCCCAAACACAGAAGTGTATGAAGGTATGGTTATTGGAAATGTCAGTAAAGGAATGGACATGACCGTTAATCCAACCAAGGGAAAGCAGTTAACCAACATGCGCGCATCCGGATCCGATGATGCCCTGAATTTGACACCTCCGGTTAAGCTCACTTTAGAGTGCGGTTTAGAAATTATGGCTAATGATGAATTGTTGGAAATTACTCCGAAGTCCATTCGACTCAGAAAAAAAGTACTAAAGCGATAACAGGACTCGAACAAAAGGAGTTGGTTTCATTTATGAATTATACATTACAACCTCAAATCAGGTATATAAACATACTCCTTTTTATACACCTTCAAACTCAAGCAACTCTTTCCTAATAACAGCCCAATCTAGAGTTCTGAACGCGTCCTGTAGGGGGAGTAAAATTAAAAAGGAGTGGCATAAACCACTCCTCTTTAACTTCTGTTTTTTGTGGGTAGGGATTCGAACAGGGAAAGGTACGAACGAGACCATACCTAAGCGCCTTTCTCACTAATTAGTCGAGTTGCTCTGTTTCCCGACCCAAGAACGCTCCGCATTTCCCGCAACGGTAGGTGGTAACCCACGTTTTTCCCGGATTCCGCGGGTCAAGCCCTCCGCCGTCCGAAACCTTGTGCTCCTCGCAGTTGTGCGGAGGAATCTTCTTCTTTTCCGACTTCTCCTGATCGCTCATCTAGACACCTCCTAATGTGTATGTTCTGCACAAATGATATAGCCCCTGTTTGTTGTCTGTCAAATTGTTGCTTATGGCAGAACCCTTCGACTCAAATCGAGGCGAGGAGCTTTCTTTATAGAATATATCCCCGAAAAAAGTTCGAATTTCGTTCAGTGTTCGAAGCTATAAATAAAGTGTATAGTTATATCTATGGCGAAAAGAAACACAGGAACACCAAAAAGAAAAAAATCACATTCAAAAAAGACCAAAAAACGACTTGCGATAAAGCGTGAAATGTTGGCAAAAAAAGCCAGCAAAAGACACAAATAGGTTTATTTTGCAAAGCAAAGACGAACACTAGAGAGTGTCGGGTAGAAGTTGGGTTCTCCCTGTGTTGGAATGAGTCCACCAGCTGAATGATTTTATGGAGAAAAATAATAAGAGGGATATTGAGTTTCTATTTGAAATAGGTTCTCTGCACAATATCCAACGAGGGTGGAGGCAACATCTCGGAATGGACTGCGCCAACGTCCTTGAGCACACATTAAGAGTTATTTGGTTAGCACTCATTATCGCAAGAAAAGAAGGAGTGAAGAATGAGGAAAAAATTTTGAAAATGGCTTTGGTTCACGACATTGCCGAGACCAGGACGACCGACTTGAGCTATATTCAAAAGGTTTACGTTGATGCAGATGAGAATGCATCAGCACGCGATTTATTTGAAGGAACCGAGGTTCAAAATTTCTACAGTGACGTTCTCCAAGAATACGAAAAAAGGGAATCTATAGAAGCAAAAATTATTAAGGACGCTGATAATCTAGATATTGATTTGGAAATAAAAGAACTGGAAGAACGAGGTTCTAAATTACCAAAAAAGTGGGTGAAGTTCCGCAGGATGATCCGCGATGAAAAACTCTATACAAAATCAGCCAAAGATCTTTGGGATACATTACAGGTGGTTGATGCGGCCGACTGGCACATAACCGCAAATAAGTGGCTGAAAATCCCAGACGCCGGAAAGTAGATAAATCGAAAAAAATAGAAAGAAAAAATCCCTATAAAGGGATTCAGTTACGTCATTAAACGACCCACCCAAAAACTAAACTACGTACATCTCGTAAAGCCGCAGCTTCGGCAATTCAAGCACCCTTCACTTACCTGAAGGGACGCACCACAATCCGGGCAACCTGGCATCATTCCGTTATCGGCTAGTGATTCTCCTTTAATTTCATTTTCTTTCTTAAGAAAATCCAAATCTACTTTTGCTGCTACCACGGCCGCCTCAGAAACTTTAGAACCCGCCGGCAGTTCCGCTTTTGGTATTTCTTTCCGAACATGTTCTTCCAGTATTTGCCCGATAGCATCCGGCAATGAAAGAATTGTTCCCTTATCAGAAAACACAGGCATTGGTCCGCGAATGCCTTTTAAGTTATCGATAATTTCTTCAACTTTAATGCCGGCTCGGAGAGACAAGGAAATAAGCCGGCAAATACCCTCGCTTTGCTCCTGGAAAAAACCGCCGCTCTTCCCAATTGTCGCGAATACCTCAAAAGGCACTCCGGTTTCGTCATTATTAACTGTGATATAAAGCTTGCCATAGCCGGTTTTTACCCTATAGGTCTTTCCCTCCATAACCATCGGCCGAGCTCTTGGCGAGAGCTTCCCTTTGTCTATCTCTAGGTCAAGGTTAGTTTCTTCCGGTGAATTCTCTCCTGTCGGTGCCTCAGTGGTTGATTTTATATTCTCTCCCGTTCCCAGGTTTAAAATTTGAATGTTGCGGCTGCCGTCCCGATAGACCGTGCAGCTCTTGCACCCCAACTTCCACGCCTGAAGAAAGCTGGACTTAACGTCCTCCCGGGTTGCACTATTCGGGAGATTAATAGTCTTGGAAATAGAATTATCAATATGATTTTGAAACGCGGCCTGCATTCCAATGTGATCTTCACCTGGTATATCCATTGCAACCACAAACGTATCACGGAGATCCTGGGGTAGATAATCAAGGTTTTGAATACTGCCGGTTTTAACAATCTCCTTTTTAATCTCTGAAATGGTTACCTCATCAAATGTCCGACGCCGAAGTTCTTCCTCAAAATATCTATTGAGATATTGGTACTGCACACCATCCTTATCTTGTTTGATGTAGGCTAAAGCAAAGTTCGGTTCCACACCGGAAGAAGAATCAAACATCATAGCAATAGAACCAGTTGGAGCAATGGTAGTCAGGGCAGCGTTTCTCATTTTTATTTTCTTTTCTGCAAAAATACTCTTTGGGTAATTGGGAAAAACGTCTTTCTCCTCAGCAAGCTCCTGAGACATTCTATGAGCTGATTCTTGAATGACTGACATTATTTTTCCTGCTGTAGCGTATCCTTCTTCAGAATTGTATTTAATGCCGAGTTGGAAAAGCATGTCAGCAAACCCCATAATTCCCAAACCGATCCGGCGATTCTTACGCGCTAAGGCGGTAACTTTCTTAACCGGGAAATCAAACTTATCAATCACGTTATCCATAAACCGTACTGCAGTCTTCACCACAAATCTAAGTCGCTCGTAATCAACTTGCTTATCTTTAACAAGGGTGGCCAGATTAATCGATCCCAAATTACAATTATCGTAGGAGTGTAAAAACTGTTCACCGCAAGGATTAGAACACTCAATTCGCCCTAAGCCCGGCAAAGGATTTGATTTGTTTACAGTATCAATAAAAACTATACCCGGTTCCCCGTTTGTCCAAGCGTATTCAACAATTTCGTTAAAAAGTTCGCCAACCGTAATGTTGATATCCTCTGACCCGTAAACACTTCCGTTCGGGTGCCGAAGAACTTTACTGGGTTTTGACTTTTTACCTTTCCACGTACAATACCATTGCTCATCCGGTTCCTCCTCCACCATTCTCATAAACTTATCAGTCACCTTAATAGATATATTAAAGTTTCTAATCTCTCCTTCTACTGCTTTTGAACGGATAAAGTCCAAAACGTCGGGATGATCAACGCTCATCATTGCCATGTTCGCACCGTGACGCCCCTGCTGTTTAATTGTACTAAAAGCTTCGTTGTAAATTTTTAAAAATGAAACCGGACCGGACGAGGAACCTCGCGACCGTTTTGTCGGCGACATTGACGGCCTGAGTTCATCAAGAGAAAAGCCTAAACCCGAACCGGCTTGCTGCAGAAGAGATGCATCCTTTAAGGTTTGAAAAATACTCTCCATTGAATCGTGAATTGGCAAAACAATACAGTTCGCGATAAGGGATGTAGGTGTTCCGACGTTTGTAATCGTCCGCCCAGCGGGTGTATATTCCTTACCAGCCATAATTTCAAAGAAGTCGCGCTCAACTTTCTTTACAAATTGCGCATTGTGACCGTAATTTTTCTCAACTTCAGCTAAAGTGCGGGCAATCCGATGAAACATCTGGGCGGAAGTCTCCTGATTACCTTTTTCGTCGGTAAAAAGATAACGCTTGCGCATCATCTTCAAGGCATTTTCCGAAAAACTTCTGTTAATTCTCGCGTCGCTTAATTTAACCTCGCTACGAAGAGTATTTTTTTTCTCTTTCATGTTTTAAAATTTTATAAGTGGTGGCAATAATTTAAAATACTTTGCAATACTTTAAAATACTTTAAAATACTTTAATGAGTGACCTTTTCTTATTTTAGGTTTTTAAAATTAAATTGAAAGGCGGCCGAAACACATATTTTTGGGGATAACTTCCAAGGCGACACAAATTTTCCGAGTTGGCAAATTTTTCCCTCTTCGGACTAGTTAGAACCTTGAGGATTGGGTGATATTTGAATTATAAACTGATCGTCCACCCAAGATGGGCGTTCGAAGCTCCTACCTTTCGGGATTTCCTGCCAGTTTACTTCATCAACTACTTCTCCATCCTTGTTGTAGATGGAAATAGCATTGTTGGTATAAGCAAGGTTGTATGAAGAGGGCCATTCCACATCAGGTATCATGCTGCCAGTCCATCCTCCGCTGTTTACGAGAAGAAAATAGCTCCCGGGCGGAATAATTTTACTTTCCAAACGACTCGAGACAACAAGAGACGACTCTCTTCCGGTTGAACTTTTCTTTTTCAGTGTCCAGCCGCTTAAATCAACCGGACTTGACGCCGGATTGTAAAGTTCAATAAACTCATGCTTTGCGTTACCGTTAATTCCCGCCATTATTTCACTTATTAATACTTGCGAGCCAGTGAAAGGAGGGGGAGGCGAGAAGTTTTGTTCCGGGATTACAGTAACTTCAACTTCAACCAATTCTCCACTCTCTTTGGTGTCATCGCCTAAGGTTGTAACCGTATCTAAATTTAAAACAGCTAAAGATCCATTAAAGGGCGGCTGAGAATTTACATTCCCCGGAGTACCGCCGATAATAGTGGAGGTGTACCAAGAAAAATCTTTAATATTCCGCTCCATGGGACTTTTATCTTTGTTATTCCCCGCCGGCCAATCAGGATTTGCTAAAACTTCATCAACTAAGTCGCATTTATTGTTAAATAATCTTAAACCTTCTTCACTATTTCTTAAATTACCGGCGTAGATGATGTCAGCTTCGACTCCGGCAATTGCTTCTTCACCTCTTTCTAAAAGATAAAGTCCACTCGTCGGAATTTCGGCCGAGTCTGGGAAAATAATTTTTATTTGTTCGTCTTTATCCATAAACTGCCAACCGGAGATGGAGACGGGATCATTCGAAATGTTTTTCAGTTCGATCCATTCATTACTAAAACTTTCTGTAGTCCCCATCCAAGCAACTTCGTTAATGATTACCTTGTCGCGGGTTGGTGTCTTCGCGTTAGACAAACACGAAACTACGACCCCACCCCGCGTGTTCCTGTTTGTTCCACCCAAAGATTCACTTTTCAAAACAGATGCACTAAGAGATCCGCTCAAAGAAATTTCCTCAACTAAGCTTTCTTCAGAAAAGAATGTTTGATTGAATAAATTAACTATCTTGATGCGCTGTCCCACCACAATAAGAACGCCAATCACCAAAAATGCAATAAACAAATTTTTTGGTCTCTTGAGGTTAAGGTCCATTGGGCTTGAGCCGATCTAGAAAAGTATAAAAATATGTTCTTTCCTTAAGCCCCAACAAAAAACTATATAGATATATCCTTTTATTCATATTTACCTCAATAATTCTAATAGTGAACACAACACATCAGAGATCTCATCAAGAACAAAGGCGAGTGCAGTAAGTTGACCGTTACCTAATCATAGATTACAAAATAAAACTACCTCTCGAGAAACCAATCAGTCCTATTCCGACGTATAAGAATAAAGCAATATAAACCCCTAAAGAAAAGGACAAGAGGGAGAGGAGAAGGCGGCGGGGCTCTTGATGGCTCTTCTTATAAAAGGGGGTTATAAGGTAAAGAATAAAAATCGGTAATGAAAGTATTAAATAGACAAGGCTTAACGAGAACAGAGTTAAGAGAAGGTTGCCTTGTAGAAATGGAAACAAATTCCCTATTTTATCAAAAAATAAAAACCCATACAGTCCAGAAAATAAACTAGGCCCTAAAAAAAGTACGAAACCCCAAAGCAACCCCACTCCTAAATCAATAAGATATTTTTTCATATTATATATCTGTTCAATGCTGCTAATAAGGATCTCAACGCATCGGAGATCTCATCAAATAGAAAGATAAAGGCTGCTATTTACTTATTGCTCCGCAGTTCTACGTCTATGAATTTCGAGGTTTCGTCATCTAAATCAACTCTTAAGCGGTAATCTCCAGGAGTTAAAGATTTTGTATTCAAGTTATAGACATATTGCTGTTCTTCTTGATCAAATCTGAATTGATTTTCTATATTTGCTTTTCCTTTTGATACTGCTGGTTGGAAAGTGCCTGATTCCCCATTAGTGAGAAAAGCGAAAAAGAGAGATGCACTCGCGTTTGAAATAACACTATTATTCACGTCTCGTAATTGAAACTTCACTGGTATACTGCGTCCCGCTTGGAATACCAGAGTTTTTTTCTGCAGTGGCGAAAGAAAACCACCAAAATCATAAACTACTTTAAATCCTATTTCTTCTACTCTGGGGTTGCCTGCTTTGTCTGTAACCTCAACTCTGAAAAGGTGGTCGCCAACTTCTGACAACGTAATCGTATCTCCGCTGCTTACAGGGTTACCATCAAGCGTGGCTTTGAGTACCTCAACACCCGAGAGATCATCAGTTGCATTAAAAGTAAACACGAAGTCTGTGTTCAAGAGGATTTCGGGTGGAATAGATACTATGGTGATATCGGGCGGCGTAATATCCAAACTACTCGTAGCGTCAAGTATAGCGTTTGGTTGGAAAGTAACATCAATAATATCATCTCCGTCATTATCAACGTTCAATGTCAAATTTCCTTGTGTGTCTGTAAAGGTAAGTTCTGCCTGAGTTTGATTGCTTGGGAGCGGGATGTTTACGTAAGTCACCGCGTCTATAATCGCGACGCCGTTGAAGGTTTTGGTTTTCAAGGTAAAGTCACCCTCTGATAACGCTTGGATTTCTACTCGGTAGGTGTCGCCTGCTGGCACAAGCGCGAAGCTGTTTCCGTTTATTGTTTCAAAGCTGCTTCCAGGAATTTGCAAGTCGATATCACCATCTTCGTTGAACCCCGTATGATTGTTTTGTGAATCAAAGACATTAAGCTGTGCAGGACTATGGAGGCTGAAAGATATGGTTGTTTCGTTTCCGGATACGGCAGGTGTATCAAAACAATCAATGGTGGATGTTGAGATTCCTTGCGGTAGAGGATCTCCTGTTTCATTGATAATGTCATTGATAAGATCAATCGGACGACTGTCTCGTATCAAATCAAGATGATCTATGTTTGTTTCGTTGTGAAGAGCAAAATAATTAGTAAAATCTCCGGAAAGATTGATGGCACTCGTGAGTGGCACTGTGCCATCCCCCTGATCTCGGGTTACATCAATTACATTGTTATCATAAATATTGAATCCAAAAATTGTTTCAGGATTTTGGCACCCCATTATATTGTGTACCTCGGGTGCATTGAACGCTTGATTGTCTAATCCTTGGTGAAACGCATCGGCTTCACTAAGCAAGAGAGGGTTTCTTCCGTCATCAATCATAAATTGTTCTGTTTGATCAAAGTCCAATATCTGTATTCCGTTTCTAAAATCTTTTACATAGCCACCGTTTATTTGGACGTATCGCTCGCTTGGAAGAAGTTCATGCACACCTGGCATGTTCTGGGAAATGATTTTCACTCGTTCAGAATTCAAGATATCAATCGGTCCAAGTTCAAAACCAAGGTTGTCACCGAAATTTAATATTTTAAATGTTCCGGATGCACCTAGTTGTGGCACTCCCGCAAGAATAAGTTTATTCACGAAAACTGTGCTTGTGGCGTTTGCCAATAACTCTTTTACCAACAGGCCTCCCATGCTGTGGGCAATAATGTCTATCTTGCCGTTCAGGGACTCTGCGATTGCCTGCTGGATTACACTGTCTAACCTATTTACTTCATCTTGAATATCCAGTCGCCAGTCGTAGGGAACCGTGAAAAGTGTTGTGCCTTCCACGTATCCTTGATTTTTGAAGTTATCTATGAGGTTCTTGTAGAATACAAAGTTAAAAAACAAAACAGATTCTTCTTCAATAACTCTAGAAGGGTTCATTTCTTTTCCTGTCGTCTGAGTACCGTTTACAGTAAGCTTGAGTTCGTCTAAATAGTCATCGGTACTGGAAGTAATCATTGTATTTACTCGTGGCCAAACTTCCTTACCATCCAAAACTCTATTTAGTTTTGTGCCTATAATCCCTGGCACAATAACCACCGGCTCTCTAACTATAGGTATTTTCCAGCCATCCCGATTCACGAATGGGAAATTATCCTGCCCTCCCGAAAAGACGAACGGAGCGTCGCAAATACTGTTGTTATCAGCATCACCGCATCCTTCCGCCGGAGAATCGAAACGACTCCAGTGATTACCGCCAACAGGTAAGGGTAAATTAAAGACGCTCTCACTCCTCGTCTGAACAAAAGGTGGAAAGGCATTATTAATGAAATTATTATTAACAATTTCATTAGACGGTGACCTGGAAACAACAAAAATTCCCCGAAGAGCATTCTCTGCGAAGGTGCTGTTATTAACAATGTTATTAGTTGAATTAAAAAAGGAAATGCCTTGGCGATTATCCGATGAAGTAGTGTTCTCAATAATTGAATTATCCGTAAAATGGAGTGATATACCGTTATTCTTCTTAGTACCTGAACCAGCAACTGCTACACCACTAATTTTAGAATCGTCAGCATCACAAAGTATTAATCCCGAAAGAGTTTTGTTGTTTAAATCTACAACAGAATTAAAATACTCAAACGGTTTATTGCCAGAACCAATAGTCCCTTGAATTGTATTAGCACAATCGATGAGCTGACTTGCTCCGAAACCCAAATCAACCTCCCCGTTCTCCTGCACGATATTATCAGTTAGAACGTTATCCTTAGAAGCGGATAGGCTAATCCCAGAACGACTATTCGAATTGGCAACGTTGTTTATTAAACTATTACCATCGGACTGACCGAGAGAGATGCCGTTTCGATTATTCGATGTAGTATTGTTAATAACATTATTGTTACCTGTACCTCTCAGAAGAGAAATTCCTATCTCACCTAATGAGACGTTATTACCACTAATTGTATTATTATTGCTAGTCCCCGATAGAGAAATTCCAGTAAGGTTGGGTCTCAAAGAATTATTGAGTAAGTTATTGAAATTCGAACTGAATAAGAGAATTCCTGAATTAAACCCTCTGACGTTAAGATTTTCAACAGTGACTCCGGTCTTCCTAACTAGAAAAACTCCTATGCCTCCCCCAAAGATACTATGACCGTTACCGTCGAGTGTGATATCGTTACTATCTATCTGAATCGTCTCAAAAACATCGGTAGTGAGAGTACAAGTTTTTGTAGTCACATCCCAAATTCCTATTGTTGTACAATCGCCACCAGTTAGGTCATCTCTTATGAATTTGGTGCTTTTATTCTTTTGTATAAAGATAATATGTGGAACCGACAAATCCTGACTAAACGTAAGGGTTCCTGAACTGCTAGTATCGATAGTCACGCTATTTTGGTAGCTATCTTCATATTTATAGTAGGTAGTTGATGGTTCAAGACCTTTTACACTTATCTGGCTTGAAATAGCGGAAGAGTCCGACTCGATTATCATCACTACCATCTCCGGCATCGACTCTATTTGTAGCTGGACATTCTCCGAGCTATCAACCGTGAGGTCAAGAAAGGGGTTATTGTTTATCTCAAAATGCGTTCCGCTCTCATCAATCATCCAAGAAGGAAAAATTGGATCCACCGCAGAAATAGCGTCTTGAGCAAAAACGAATGCTGGGAGAAAAAATCCAAGTCCGAAAAGCAAACAAAATCCTATTATAATAGCTTTTTTGGTTCTTATCTTCATGCTGTATTTATTTTAATAGTACCATAAATGCCCCCAATTCGAGTTCTGTTATAATTTAATCAATGAAAGTTGCAAAAGTCATTTTTTGGATCCTTGTAGTAATGACTGTTACTCTCACGATTGTTTTGTTTTTTCAATCCCAAAAAGCGGCGGCGGACAGTAACCCCGGAACTAACATTAGCTCAAATGCCACCAGTAGCATGGCGTGGAGTGATATAAGCGGTTGGTGGGATTTTCATAAGACCCACACCGTTATTGTCGGCACCTCAACACTTGTCGGTTATGCCAGCTCGTCAATCGAAGAAATTTCTCTTGACTGCGCCACAAGTCCAATCGGAGACATTTGCTCAACCAGTGATTACCAAGTCACAAATCCGGACGGCAGCGGCAATCTCTCCGGTTGCGCCTGGAATGACCAAATTAGCTGGATTAGTTTTTGGTGCGGCGATGGTGACTGCGATGGTTCAGGAGTTGAGGATGCCTCAAGCACGTGTTCTAGTTCAAACTACCGGGTAACCATAGACGCTAATGGAATCTTCCAGGGATACGCTTGGAACGACGATGAGGGCTGGATTAGTTTTAACTGCGCTAACAACAACGGCTGCGGCATCTCTGATTATAAAGTCGAAACAAGTTGGAGAGCAGGCAAACTCACCGCAATCTTGGAATCATCAATTTTTGATGCCCAGATAGCGGGTGGAGTAACTCTAAACAGCATCATCTGGCAGGGTAGTCAGCCAGCCGGAACTTGCACTAAATTCCAAATTGCAGCATCAAACAGCTCAAGCGGACCTTGGAGCTTTTGGGGACCGGATATCGCCTGTGATGGTCAAGGAGATACCGACCAATTCTTTGGTGCCACTTGCCCCGGGCCCAACAGTGCAATTGAGATAAAAAGCTGCGACAGAGAATGGATAAAAGACAACCGATATCTCCGCTACAGGGTCACTCTTGAGAGTAATCTTGCCCAGAGTATGACACCCAGAATAGACGACATTATTCTGAACTGGAGCCAGTAAAAATGCGCATTTATAACTCTCTCACCGGCAAAAAAGAAAAGCTAACAAAGCCTAAGGGACGTCCTCTGCAACTATTTGTCTGCGGACCGACCGTCTATGATTATTCTCACATCGGCCACGGTCGCACTTATCTGGCTTTTGATATCTTCGTCCGTTATCTCCGTTTTTTGGGATGGCGTGTCTTTTATTTACAAAACATCACTAATGTTGAGGATAGAATTATTGACCGAGCGCGCAGAAAACGTAAAAACCCACTCACTCTCGCCAAATCCTTTGAAAAGAAATATTTAGAGGACATAAAAAGATTAAAGATTACCTCAGTAAATCGGTATGCCCGTGCTAGCGACTTCATCCCCCAAATAATACGGCAAATCCGAACTTTAACCAGAAAGGGGTACGCTTATGAAGCAAAAGACGGGTACTATTTTGATATTGCTAAATTCAGCGATTACGGCAAACTCTCAAAGCGCACCGCGGCCCAGGCCGAGGACGCCGTCACGCGAATTGACGAATCGTCACATAAAAGAAACAAGGGTGATTTCGCGCTATGGAAATTCGTAAAAACAAAGGGAGGTAGAGAACCCGCTTGGGATACACCGCTTGGCCGGGGACGACCGGGGTGGCACATAGAAGACACTGCAATTTCAGAAAGTTTCTTCGGACCCCAATACGATGTTCACGGCGGTGCAATTGATTTAAAATTTCCCCACCATGAAGCAGAAATTTCTCAACAAGAAGCAGCGTCGGGCCGAAAACCTTTTGTGAAAATTTGGATGCACACCGGTTTCCTGCTTGTCCATCGTAAGAAAATGTCAAAGAGCTTAAAGAACTTCATAACAATTCGCGATTTTCTTAAAAAATACCCGCCTGAAGTGCTTCGCTGGATCGTACTTAGTCATCATTACCGAACACCCATAAATTATACCCCCAATCTTGCGTCTCAAGCCCGCGCTTCACTTCAAACCATTCAAGAATTTTTAGAAAAACTAGCCGTTATTATAAAACATAAATCCCCGAAAAAATCTTCTAGTTTACCAAAATTCAACGTCAGTAAAGTAGTTAAACAAAAAGAACAAGTTCTCCACCGAGTGCTTCAAGATGATCTGAATACCCCCGAGGCTTTAGCGGTTATTTTTAGTTTAATCAGCCGATTCCAAAAAAACGTTTGGAGCCTCCCGAAACGCAACGCTAAGATCATTAAAGAATTTATTGAGTCAGCACTCGCAATTTTCGGCTTGACTCTAAGGCCCGCAAAAGTACCGAAAAAACTCCAAGTTCTTGCCAGGCAACGCGAGTTATTCAGACATAATAAACAGTTTACTCAAGCTGATGCCTTGAGAAAAAAAATAAAGCGGGTAGGATATGAGGTAGAAGATACCCCCTTCGGACCCTTTATCCGAAAGGCGGTTTAACTGCCTTTATGCCTAAAAATCTTAAGCTTCCACCTCAGGATTTAGAGGCCGAGCGTTCAGTGCTCGGTTCGCTTGTCCTCGATAAAAACGCGATCCTGAAAGTCGTTGACGTTATACAGCCAACAGACTTCTACCATCCTAACCACCAAAAGATCTACGAGAGCGTCTTAGATCTCTTTGAACAGGGTGAACCAGTAGATCTCCTAACTGTTTCAAGTCGGCTGAAAGAAAAGCATCAACTCAAAGAAGTTGGCGGAGCCAATTATTTAACAGAACTTATAAACAGTGTCCCGACCGCCGCTCATGTTATTCCCTACGCTAATATTGTCAGAGAAAAGAGAGTGCGACGCGACTTGATTCGAATCTCATCAGAGATCAACGAAGAAGCCCTGGAACAAGACGATTTTGAGAACCTTCTCGATCTGGCGGAACAAAAGGTTTTTGATATTTCGGGACGATCCAAAAGTCAAAAATTTATCCACATTAAAGATGAGCTACCGGCCGCCTATGAAAGATTAGAAAAACTCCACCACGGCGAAGGAGGAAAACTAAGAGGTGTTGCTACCGAATTTCACGGCCTAGATTCAATTCTCTCGGGACTGCAAAAATCCGATCTCATTATAATTGGAGCAAGACCCTCTTTTGGTAAAACTGCTTTTGTTCTTGATATTGCCCGGGGAGCTGCTCTTAACGGTCTCTCGGTTGGAGTATTTTCCCTTGAGATGTCCCGCGACCAAGTTATAGACCGAGTAATTGCGACTCAGGCCCAAATACCGCTCTGGCGTCTCCGAACCGGCCGACTTAACGAAGATATGGATTTTGCTCTTATCCAACAAGCTCTTGATGAGATCTCCAAAACCCGCCTTTTTATTGACGACACACCGTCCCCTAATATTCTCCAGATGAGATCAATGGCGCGCCGACTTCAAATAGATCACGGTTTAGATTTATTAATTGTTGACTATTTACAACTCGTTCGCCCCCGGACCGGGAGCGACAACATGGTCCAACAAGTAACTGAGATATCCCGCGGCTTAAAATCGCTAGCAAGAGAACTAAAAATTCCGTTGCTTGCCGTCTCTCAGCTTTCCCGAGCCGTTGATCAAAGAGAAGGAAAAGTTCCCCGCCTCTCAGATCTCCGGGAATCAGGCTCGCTTGAGCAGGATGCCGACGTTGTCCTCTTTCTCTACCGTAAAGACCGGGGAGGAATTGATGTCTCTGAAGAAGAACAAAATCTAGTTGAGGTTATCATCTCTAAACACCGAAACGGTCCTTTAGGAACCGTGAAACTGAAATTTGACGCGGAAAAAGTGAGTTTTAGAAACATTGACACCCGACACACAGACAAAGTTTAGTTTCTAAATGTAATGCTTCCCGATCCTATTAAAAAATTTATTGAGGTTTTTTCCAAACTCCCTTCAATCGGACCGCGGATGGCGACACGGCTCGCTTTTTATCTATTGAGTATTGATAAAAACAATTTAGGAGAGCTGGAGTCGGCCTTCTCCGGCCTAAAAAGAGTCAATCGCTGCCCGAGGTGTTTTTTTATGAAAAGCGGCGGACGCCTGTGTTCAATTTGTACTGATCCTAAGCGTGATAAAAACATCATTACTATTGTTGAAAAAGAAGCTGATCTCCTCTCTATTGAAAAGGCTGGAAACTTTATGGGACACTACCTTATTTTAGGAGAGTTGGTTGAACACGGAACTCTCACCAGTAACCAAAAACTGCGATTCCAACACTTAAGAGAGAGGATCTCTCAGGAACTAGGCGGCAAGGCAAAGGAAATTATTCTAGCCTTGAGTCCTACCGCATTCGGTGATTTCACTGCCGATCTTATTCGTAAAGAATTTCAAGGACTGTCCGAAAAAATTACTCGCCTAGGCCGGGGGATTCCTACCGGCGGTGAAATTGAGTTCGCAGACGAGGAAACATTGAAGCAAGCTCTGGAGCGAAGAAATTAAAAAGCTATTTAATTTTTAAAATTTCCACCTCTGTGTAGGGTTGACGGTGGCCTTTTTTCTTGCGGTAACGGGTTTTCGGGTGATACTTAAAAACAATTTTCTTAACACCTTTTCCTGACTTCAAAACTTTTGCCTCAACACGGGCACCCTTGATATAAGGATTACCTATTACTACTTCCTTCTCATCGGTTCTAAGGAGAACTTGATCAAAGACCGCGGTCTCGCCATCTTTAACATCAAGTTTCTCTACTTGAATTTTCTCACCGAGTTCAACTTTGTATTGCTTCCCTCCGGTTTCGATTATTGCAAACATATTGATTCCTATTAAAACGCGTGGTAAAAGCAAAGTCAAGCCTCCTCTTACGTAATCAATTACGTAAAATAAAAATAAATGTGCCCGGCGGTAGAACCGCAACCGAGGCAAACCACGGTCACGATCTCACCGCCGGGCACAAAAGCGTCTCGCGATACTTACTTATCTCCGACGTGATGCCTTAATTTATTAAGGAGTGACGTAGCGTAATCCTTACCACCAAGGCCGAAGGCAATACCGCCAGCGAGGGCAAGCATTGCAACAAAACCGGTAACTAGAGAGTTAATGATGGAAACAGCAATCCCAAGCTGAGAGAGAGCGGCAAAAAATCCGAAGACAATAACCGCCCACCAGGTAAGTGATGACAGGAAACTTGCTGCGTGAAGCTTTGCGCTTTCCACAGACGCCCTAACAAGATTCCTCAAGAGGTTTCCAACAATAACCGCTGCCAGCATAATCAAAACCGCTACAATCACGTTCGGAATGTAGAGAAGCACATCTCTTAAGAAATTAGAGAGAGTGAAAAACCCAAGGATGTCAGTAGCCGCTAATAGGAATACTACTACCAAAAACCAGTACACGATTCTTCCGAAGAATCGGCCACTGTTTATTTTAAGACTCGCTCGTTCAAAGTACTCCTGGAGCCCAAGGTTCATTAAGAGTTTGTCTATCTTAAGAAGACCAACAATCCTTTCCACTAACGCTGCCAAGCCCGAGGCAACAATTAAACCGACGATGAGCACTATAAGCGCCCCGATAATGCTGCCCAGCACTCCAACCGCGCCTACCCACAAGTTCTGGAGCGAACTAACTACAACTGATACCCAATCCTGGATAACCATATGATATGATTAGTAATTAGCAATTAGAAAATCGACCTTTTAACTTTAACTACCTTTTTATTATATCACAGTCTTGGTAGTATTATTCACATTATAACTTATGGAGAAGAAGCTTGAAAAGGAGCTCCTGTTTATAACTTTGGTTGTAGTGGCAGGACATGCCCTGGGAATATTACTTCACTGGTATAATAAATACTTCTTTTTTGACATAATTGTCCATTTCTCGGGCGGAGCCTGGATTATCTTTGCTGCCTTCGCTTTTCTTCCTGTCCTCCGGGAAAATTTGAATTTGATGAGTAAGGCAAGGTTTGTTCTATCACTTGCACTTCTTGCGCTTTTCATCGGTGTCCTTTGGGAAATTTTTGAATTCTCCATTGACCGCTATGCGTTCTTCAGGTGGGGTTTTATTCCTGGGGTTCAGGGATCGCCGCTCGACACGCTCTTAGACTTAATTATTGACACTTTAGGCGGAATTGCTGCAGCTCTCTACATTAAATCCCGCGGCTGGCTTCTTGAAGGAAATTGATTCAGCGGATGTCTTGAAATGCTCCAATAAACTGGAGTGGGCCAACGTATTTTCCTCCCACCTTTACCGCGAAGTGAAGATGCGGCCCGGTTCCGAAACCGCTTGCACCTGACCGCCCGACCACCTGACCTCGCCTAACTATATCGCCAACCTCCACCTCAACGGAATCGAGGTGGAGATACATTGAAATAATTTTCTGACCGTGATCAATAACAACTGCGTTCCCTTCAAAGTATAATTTGCTGTCTCCTCCCCAGAGCACCCGTCCCTCGGAGATGGCGCGTACAGAGGTTCCCGGAGCGGCTCTTAAATCAACACCGCTATGAAACGGTGTGGTGTAATTCGTGTACACTCTCTGCTGACCGAAAAAATCCGTTATATCAATTACCTCGAGCGGGTGACTAAATCCCGTACTCCAACGCCGTATCGCAACCGTTCGCTGAAGCGCTTCAAGGAATGGTTGCTTAACTTCCCGAATGCTGTCCTTAACTTCTTGTGGAAATTCTACAAACTCATACGAGACATTCAGTACATCCTTAGGAAATTCTTTATGGACAACATTAACAAGTAGTGAATTCACAACTCGTTCACCTTCAAGAACTTCAAGATCGTACGCGCCAACGGGTTTTTGTGCACTAACCGGAAGAAGCACATAGACATATCCGCTATAATCAAAAATCGGAACCTCTGCGCCATCAAAAATCGCACGAGTAATCCCTGGATTTAAAGAAATGTTTCGAGGAACGAGGACCAATCGAATCTCCCCTTGCGGCACGGCGACTACTTTGGGGACAACCACTTTAGGAACAACTACCTCAAGAACGGTTGCCTCAGATGTGATAACTTCAGGGATTCGTTCGGGAATTTGCCGAGATACAAGATACTCACTACCAAGAACCCAAACAGCAGTAATAGGGACGATAAACAACAAGAACCAAAGCACTAACTTTAATCTTCTACGCCGCACGGTTCATTCGCCCCATAAGAGCAATGTCTCGTTCTTTTAAGGTGTCTAAAATCTTCATATCCGGATCAATGGCAATGGTTTTGCCTAAATACTGGCCGGAGGTAAAAGTTGTAAGCAGAACGTAGTCCGCGCCCTCGCGATACAAAACCTCTGCTTCCCTCTCGGTTTGGGCCCGAAGGATGATTCTAGGCCTTTTTTCCAGCAATTTAAGTTCGGTAAGAAGAGTCAGGTTGTCTTCTAAGTTAGGGCTTGTTGAGACAACTAAACGCGCCTCTTTAAAATTGGCTTTCTCAAAAATCTCGGAGTCGGTTATATCACCGAATATATAATCAATACCATGTCGTTTTAACTGATCAATTACCTCCGGATCAAACTCAATGATCAAAAGTTTTTCTTTGGGTAAGTTAAAGGCTATACTCGCCCCCGTCCGGCCGCAACCGATTAAAACAATTGGTTTCTTGAATTCTTCCGCTATAAAAGCCTCTTTTTTTGTATTCCGGCGCTCAAAAATACGCAAGAGCCGCGAGAGACGTTTAAAAATCCAGTCGGCATGCACAATTAAGTATGTTGAGAGAGTTATTGTTACAACACCAACCGCAGTAATAAGCGCCACCACTCCTTCGTTAATGTGCCCAAGCTTAAACCCTAACGCCGCCAAAATAAGACTAAATTCAGAAATTTGAGCAACGGTTACACCCGCCAAGAAACTTGTCCGCCTGCGGTATCCCATAAGCCCCATAATAATTAAAACGATAAGCGGGTTACCAATTAAAACAAATGCCGAAAGGATAATAATGGGAATTATCAATCCGCCAAAGTTCGAAAACACAACCGAAGACCCCAAAATAACAAAAAATATAAGAATGAAGAAATCGCGAAGCGGTCTGATACGACTGGCTATTTGGAGATTCTCTGAAGAGTTCGCAAGCGCGACACCGGCTAAGAGTCCGGCAATCTCAATTGAGAATCCTAATCTGCTGACGATTACCGCAAGTAGAAATACCCAACCAAGACTGGCGAGAAAGAGCAGCTCCTGAGAACGGGCAATCTTATCAAATAGCCATGGTAATATTTTACGACCGAGCCAGAGCATCACCGCAAAGAGCACAAGACCTTTCAGAACCGCGAACACCATACTCCCTAAAAGCAATCCTTGACCCGAATCAATGCCGGCTAAGAGTATTAGGATTAAAATTGCTACAAAATCCTGAACCAAGAGAAAACCGACGCTGATTTTTCCATAAAGACTGTTTAGGTCTTTTTTGTCGGAGAGTAGTTTTATTACAATAATAGTGCTCGAGAACGTAAGCGCTATCGCAATGTAGGCGGCGTGAAAGTAACTGAAATTAAGAGCGGTGGCTATTAAGAAGCCAATAGCAAAGGTAAATATAATCTGGCCCAGGCCCACGAGTACGGAGGCTTTTCCCGATATCTTCAATGAGGTGTAATTAATCTCAAGCCCTACCAGGAAAAGGAGAAACATAATTCCCAAATCTGAAAACACCCGGAACGTTTCCTTATCGGCCAGATTAAAAAAACCAAAGTAACCAATAACGACTCCGGCGGCAAGATAAGCCAGAATAATCGGCTGGCGCAAAAATTTAGCTACAACCCCCAATACAGCAGCAATTAAAATAACAATTGTAAGTTCAAAAACACCGGCAGTCATTTATTTATATAATGATACTATAAGTGTTTAAGGAAACAAAAAGCGGTCCGATTTTCTCGGACCGCTGTCTGATGCAGGTATTTTTCCTCCCGTCTTGTTGAGAAGAAAGTCATGAATTGGCAGCGAGGTAGGTTCTTACTTCCTCATACCTATCTTGGCAAATTCTACCGCTCTCTAGATAGAACTCAAGTAACGCTGAGAGAGTGAACATAGCATGCAACCTGTAGCCAGCTTTTTCAAGCTCTCTGTCACCGCCTCCTTCACGATCCACAATGATGAGAACATCATTTACCACAAGTCCGGCTCTCTCGAGAACCTGGATACCCTCCAGTTTGCTCTCACCCATCGTGATACAATCGTCAATAACGAGAACTCTCTCGCCCGGCGAGTACTCTCCACCAACAAGGCGGGTCACCCGGCGGAGGCCGTCTTTCTCGGTTTTCTCGAGACGCAGGAGCGGCACGGGTTGTCCTGGTGACGCCTCAGAAAACGCTCTCGCAAAGAGATTACCAGCCCGCGGCACACCGGCGACGCAGGAATAGTCGAGACTAAGTTCTCCGGCCATTTCGTAAAGCATCCTACCGACCGAGGCAATGACAGACGAGGTAAGGAGCCCCTGTTCTAGATTATCTGCCGTGCGGAGATTGAGGTAAATCGGGGACAGCGGTGCATCAGGGTGCTCCTCGTGAAGCTTCAACCTGAACTCTCCGAACTTAACCACTCCGATATCAAAGAATGTCGCCGCGAGTCTCTGGTGGGCAAGAGGTAGGTTGGTCATGTCACTCACTCTCCTTTCTGACGACAATCGTTAATTGTGTCGCTGAGTTTAACGGTTTCCCTGCGAGCCGCTTCCGCAAAATCTGACCCTCCGGATGCAAAGATAATCCCCCGCGAGGAGTTGACAATTATCCCCTGCCCCCGACTGTCAATGCCGGCGGCAACGGTTTTCTCGATATCCCCGCCTTGTTTTCCGATACCCGGAATGAGAATCGGCATGTCACCGACAATTTGTTGGCGCACTTCCCGAAGTTCACCGGGGTACGTTGCCCCGACGACGATTGCACAGTTACCGTTCTTGTTCCAGCCGGTACTACGGGCCGCCACTCGGTATGCAACATACTGATAAAGCGGCATTGTTCTCGGCATTGAGAACTCGGAATCACTGACAGGCTGACCCCGCGAGATATTAGCAAATTGCTCTTCGCTCACAGAGACAACCATATCCTGAAACTCGCCTGCACCAGGATTAGAGGTACGACAGAGGACGATAATCCCCCTATCCTTCTGATCCAAGAACGGCTGCAACGCCTCGGCACCCAAGTACGGGTTCACTGTGATGGCATCGACTTGTAAAAGCTCGAACGCGCGCACATAGCCGTTATTCGTGTTACCGATATCGGCGCGCTTGGCATCCAAGATCACCGGCACTTCAGGCGCAACCTCGTGGATATACGTGACGGTTTGGTAGAGCGCGAGCCAACCGGCACCGCCATGCGCTTCGTAGAAAGCGATGTTCGGTTTGTATGCGCAAACTAAATCCTTCGTCGCATCCACGATGGCGGAGTTGAATCCAAAGATGGTTGCCGTTGGATCCAGCCCCACAGGATAGGTTTTATCGGAAACCTGGGCGGCTTCCGGGATCTTGCTTAAATCACTGTCCAAACCCACGCACACAAAAAGATCCTGTGCCCATCGCGCCTCCAGCAATCTGAAAAAGTTCCTTGCATTCATTGTCCTACCCTCGATTCATTTTAGGTTGTAAATTAGAAATCCGTCTTGGTTCCCGCTGGTAGGTAAACTAACTCAAATATCAGAGAGGGTCAACCCCGTTAGAAATAAGCCGCCCCGAGGTGGGACTTCGACCGAGCTCAGTCGAGGGCCTGCCGCCATGCCCTTGGCAGGGCGGATTTCTAACGGGGTCAACTTTTTTTTTCTAACACTGCGTGATATTATACGTGAGTCATGATGGCAGAGATTACAATTGTTGTTGCTTTCGTTGCGGGGATAGTTTCTTTTCTTTCTCCTTGTGTACTGCCCATAATCCCCGGATTCCTAGCATACTTGTCAGGAACGTCACTTAGTGATTCTCGATCAAAAAGAAAAGATGTGTTTCTAAATAGCGTGTTCTTCGTTTTAGGGTTTTCTGTAATCTTTGCAATCCTAGGAGTTCTTCTAAACACCGTTCTCGAGGCAGTAGCATACAACGCCTTGATTTGGCTCTCAAGAATAGGCGGAGCTATTATTATTTTCTTTGGGCTATATCTCGTTGGGTTAATCAAAATCCCTTTCCTTGATAGAGAACATAAATTTGCCGTCAAAAAACAATTTAAATCAAAGTATATAACATCTTTTGTTTTCGGCTCCGCCTTTGGTGCTGGATGGACACCGTGTGTTGGCGCTGCCCTCGGGGCTATTCTAGGTCTTGCAGCAACGCAACCCGGAATCACCTTCTATCTCTTGCTTTCTTATTCACTCGGTCTTGGTATCCCTTTTCTTGTTGTTGGGTTCTTCGCCGCACAGGCATCCACCATAATCAACCGCTACGCGCATATACTTAAATACATCAATATTGCTTTTGGAGTTGTTCTTATTGTTCTCGGCGTCTTTGTTTTCACACAAAGCTTAAACCTCATCGCTAACTTTGAACTTTTAAACCGTTTTCTTTTACGATAATGATAAACCCAAAAACAATTATTCTTATTACGGCTGTTATCGCAATTATAGGAGCGATCTTTTACCTGCAATCAAAAAAGCTTCCGGTACCGACCTCAGAAAATTTAAAAGAAGCAGAAATTGACATAGGTTCTATAGTAACCGAAAGAAATAAAGAAATCTTACCGTCTGGTGGAGCTGGAATTTCGACGCCCGGGGAAGTTAAATCTCTTTTTATAAAACGCATCGAAGAAAAGGCGAAACAATATGAGCCCGCAAAAGAGGTAACTACTCCGGACGGATTTATTAATGTACCGAAAATTTCCATTAAAGAATTGATTGGAAAAAAAGTAATCCTCGTTGATTTCTGGACATACAGCTGCATTAACTGTCAACGAACCCTGCCGTACCTCAATGCGTGGGATGAGAAATACAGCGACAAGGGATTAGCTATTATCGGCGTGCACACCCCAGAGTTTGAATTCGAAAAAAAGTATGAAAACGTCCAGGCTGCTGTGGAAAAATTCGGCGTAAAGTACCCCGTGGTTTTAGACAATGATTTCTCAACCTGGCATGCATATAAAAATCGTTATTGGCCAAGGAAATATCTGATCGATATCGACGGGTTTATTGTCTATGACCACATTGGTGAAGGCAGATACGAAGAGACAGAGAGAAAAATTCAAGAACTCTTGGAAGAACGAATGACAGTCTTAGAAATCAAAGACAGCATCGAAAAAGAAATTGCAAAACCGGAGGGAGTTGAAACTGTTGATGCTCTAAGTCCCAGAAGTCCGGAGATTTACTTTGGCGCATGGCGAAATCTTTACCTTGGAAATGGAAAATCCAGCACAGAGGGTATTCAAACACTTACCAAGCCGATTGGCATAAAAACTAATATTTTATATCTCGACGGGGATTGGGAATTTACACGCGAATTCGCAGAGAACAAAAGCGCCGGTGCAAAAATTATCTTTCGCTACCAGGCACAGAAAGTTTTTATAGTTGCAAGTTCAGAAGAAGGAGTAAATATTCGGATCCTCCGCGACGGAGTTCCCGTGGGAGATGCTGCCGGGATTGATATACAAACTAAAAACGGTGAGACAACCGTATTTGTTAAAGAAGACGGATTATATCGCCTTATCGAAGACCCGGCAGGCAGCGGCGAACACACCCTGGAAATCATTATTGAAAACCCCGGCCTCCGCGCTTTTACGTTTACGTTTGGGTAGTACCTGTTTCTTATAAATTTAAACGGCTCAACGATGATTGTCGTTGAGCCGTTGGTTTTTAGACCTCCTTGTTAAAAAATTGCATTGAGTCGAGCCTTAGGTTCGCGGAAGATGACGTCGCGACGTTTTGTCCCCGTCCCTATCAAAATGATGGAACGTCCCAGCCCTTCTTCAAATCTCTCGATGAAACGCCGGGCATTTTGCGGTAATTGGTTCATACTCGCCGCTCCGGTGATATCTTCTTTCCACCCGGGCCACTGCTCAATTACCGGTTCGACGTTGGCTAAGTCAAGAACCGGCACTATTCCCGGCGCTAATTCGACACCCCGGTACCGATAACCGGTGACAACCTCAATTATTTCAAGGCCTGAGACAACATCCAAACCGTTCAGCACACAGCCAATTGGATCATTGACTCGAATCGCATATCGAGCCCACGCAAGATCGGGCCTGCCAGGACTCCTGCCTCGACCGGTACTGACGCCAATCTCACGCGCCTTCACCATTATATACTCCCCCAGTTCAGCGCTTGTAGCGTCATCGGTGTTGCAGTGCCGCAGCCTATCTTCTAAGAATTCAGCGCGAGCGCTGCCGTTCTCGAAAAGCTCCGGATTGGCATCTGCAAAACGCTGGATTGCTTCTCTGGAGGATAACTCGCTCGGCATACTGCCGCCGCCGACACGCGTCGGAAACAGCTTCATAACGAGTAACGTCCCCGAAAGAGCTCCTGGTGGAAGCAACGTTCCGGCAGCAATACCTCCTGCGGTTGATGAAGTTGACGTTGTAAACGGCCACGTGCCTGCATTGACATCCAGCCCCGTAGCTTGAGAACCTTCAAACAAAACTCTCTTGCTACCTTTGGTAATCTCATCAAAGAGATACGCACCGGTATCAATGATGCTCTTGAGTATCCCTGATGACTGCGCGAGCGCAACCAGTTCGTCCACAACAGAGGCCGGCGTCGGAACCTCATCCACCATCTTGTCAAAGCATGGCTTAAGTATTGCATGGAGTTGGGTCACGACACGCATGAGTTGCCGTCTATCCCGCAAGTGCGCGGCAATTACACCTTCTCGCATGCTGTGAAATCCTTGCAATGGACCCATTGCACGCCCCGTCGTTCCGATTGCGTCTTTCCCGCGTAATCTCTCAATATATGCTTCAAATAGAGCGTGGTACGGCGTCCAGATCGGACATCGCTCATCGATCAGCACATCAGGCGCCGTACAAGAAAGTTTGGGTGTATTCTCCGCAATCTCCGCTACGAGTGCCTGTAACTTCAGCAGTACGCCACCGGCGAGCACGCATGTCTTACCACGCGCAAAACCGCTGGGCAGCAGATGAAATGCGAAATTTTTGCTTTCGTCATTCACTGAATGGCCTGCGTTTTCTCCTCCGGAAAACCGCACAACGATATCAAAATACTCGCTGCAGATATCTACGATTTTCCCTTTCCCTTCGTCACCCCAGTAAGTTCCGCAAACAGCAAGACGGAGGTATTGGGCAACGAACGACTCAAAACTGGGTGCGCTCATGTTAACCCCTCCTATAATTTGGCGCTTCGCTGATTCCCGTGACACCATGAGGATGTGACTCCTTCACACCAGCCTGCGTAAGAAGATCAAATTCTCCTTTTTCCCGCAGCTCTTTGATGTCCGCGGCACCAACATAGCCCATTCCTGCTCGCAAACCACCGACGAGCTGTTTAACTAAATCGGCTAACGACCCTCGGAGCGCAACATAACCCTCAATCCCTTCCGGTACAAGAGTGTGTGTTCCATCTTGCCTATAACGTCCACGAGAACCTTCACTCTCTTGCATTGCGCTCAGTGAGCCCATACCTCGGATATACTTGACGCGCTGGCCACTACTAGGGTCTGTTGTGATTGTTCCAGGCGCTTCGTCGGTCCCGGCTAGAAGACTACCGAGCATTACGCTGTGAGCGCCGGCACCAATAATAATGGTAATCTCACCGGAATTCTCGATCCCGCCGTCGGCGCACACAGGAACACCTAATCCCTCGATGGCTGATACGCATTTATATACTGCTTTTACTTGAGGGCACCCTACACCGGTGACTATGCGTGTAGTGCAGATGGATCCGGGCCCTTGCCCGACTTTGATGCCGTCTGCCCCAGCATCCACCAGACGCTTCGCCGCAGAGCCCTGAGAAATGTTTCCTGCAACGATATCAACGTTATCGCCATAGTGACTTTTGAGCTCTTTGAGTGTTTCAAAAACATCTTTCGAGTCACCGTGTGCGGTGTCAATTACAATGACATCAACTCCTTTGCCCACAAGAAGCTCGGCGCGTTCAAGCGCCTCATCACCGGTACCGACAGCCGCGGCCGTTATAAGTTGGCCATTGCTGTCGACGTTGTGAGTACCTGCATCGCTGGACATAATGCGCTTGACGTCTGAGAAAAGACACATACCAGCAAGACGATCTCCGCCGTCAATCAATGGCAGTACTTTCTCGTCCTGCTCAATCATAATCCTGTATGCTTCTGCTAGCGATGTCCCTTCCGGCGCCGTTACCAGATCAGTAGTCATAGCTGAAGACACAAGAGTATCTTCATCCTCAGACATCTCAAACCGCCGTCGTGTCAAGAGTCCAATAAGTTTTCCCTCATTGTCGGTTACCGGGAAAGTGTGGAACTCAAAGTTTCTTTCTTCTCGCATGGTAAGAACGTTTCCGATTGTGTCATCCATACGAACACAGATCGGTGTATTGATACGTCCGTTCATATGCATTTTGACGCGCACCACAGTTTTTGCTTGGTCTCTGGCCGATAACCCGCGGTGAATAACCCCCAAACCTCCCAGCTTCGCGAGCTCAATTGCCATAAGATCCCCCGTAACAGTGTCCATCGCGGCACTTACAATTGGTATCTTCAGTGATACGTGTCGCGAGAACATTGTTGAAACATCAACATCTGCCGGTAAAACTTCGGAATATCCCGGCTTGAGGAGCACATCGCCAAAAGTCAACGCTAAACCGATACTGTCCATCGTCCTAAAGAATTCTGCCTTGGACATCTGATTACCCTGCCTTTCTTATCGTGAATTATACAATTTTACGTGTGAAATAACTGTCTTTTAGAATACTTATCTGAGCATATAATTGCAAATAATCTAACGGCTCAACGGCACTCATCGTTGAGCCGTTTGGGGGTTATTGTAATTCCGCATAACTGAAGAGTACGCGGAAAGGTACGCACCACACTAAAACCTTATTGTACTTTTTAGTATCTATACCGGGGTCAATCGGGTAGTTCACATTTCCTTTTGTGGCGCGGATTTTCCCTAGATCAATTGAATCACCAATGCCAAGTCCTGACGAAAGATAGATATGTAAATTGGGGCCATTACTTGTTTCAAAATCTTCAAATCGCAGCACGCGCTCACCGTCATGTTCGATGATTAAAGCTTTTCCTTCCACACTATGAGCTCGTCGTCTAAATTCTCCCTGAGCAGTGACACTCGGAGCAGTCGGAGCAGAAGGCATGTCTTCGTCTTTGATCATAATGTCATCTTTCATAGCGTCTACCGCCTTATTAAATTCTGCCATCTCGTCGGAGGTCATAGTGTCAAAAGAGTCATTAACGGCGATTAAGGAGCTACTCTCAATTGGTGATAGTTCGTTTAACTCACTAGAACTAACGAGCACAAAAACAACGTAGCCGATTACTCCAACTATAATAATGACAACACCTATTATTAAATATTTTTTAGTCATATTTTTATTATGATACTTAATAAATATTTTGCCTGTTCGATTCTCCTTAATCATAAAACAAAATCAACTCACCATAAAAGTGAGTTGATTTTGTTTGTGGACCTAGGGAGAATCGAACTCCCGTCTCCACAATGCGAATGTGGTGTCGTACCACTAGACCATAGGCCCTCTTGTTTATGTCTAACGGGGTGAAAATGCCGCGTAATGCCACTTTACTATATCCCCAAAATTAACGTCGTACCAACGTATATGTACCATTCTTGTATATCAAAGTAAATTGCCTGTCATCATCATCCTCAAATGGCGCAGATCCGGCTCTGCGCGCAGCCCCAAAAAACACCATTGCTTCCCGAGAATCCAAGTCATCCCGCAAATACTTAATACCTTCATAGGCGTTCTTCTCGTAAACCACTTTTTTACCGTGAACAGATGCTACATCAGGCATAGTTATAGTCTATCAAGATATACGAAAATCGGTAAAATTTTTCAGTTCGCCTTCCTTAGTCTCTATGCTTCTGACCTTAGAAAAATCAGGGCCCTGTCTGCACCACCTTACAAACTCCTGAAGCGATAACTCTTCACCTTCGGCCTCGATGTAGACCGATTCGTCCGGCTCGTTCCGTGCAAAACCCGTGATACCGAGTTTTTTTGCGAGGCGCTCCGCGGACGCGCGAAAAATAACTCCCTGCACGTCCCCGAACACTTTGATGCTTAAATGTTTCTTCATTGCACTTTCTCTTTTGTTTTCCAAAATTCAGCTAGATCTCTCAGTTGAATTACCTTGTCTTTAGTAAATTCTCCTACACGCGTGCGCTCCAATTCAAAAAGATAACCGCCGGTTTTGAGTTCCCGGCCGATATCGCGAGCAAGAGCACGAATATACACTCCCGAACCGGTCACTACGCGGAGTGTAAGATACGGCCACTCATATTTTAAAATCTCAATTTCTTTTATTTCAACCTGCCGAGCCCCCGGTGAGAGCGGTCTGCCCTGCCGCGCGTGTTTGTAAGAGCGTTTACCTCTTACTTTTGCCGCGCTGTAGATAGGCGTCATTTGCAAAATGTTGCCACAAAATTTTGACGTCGCATCTTCCACCTCATGACGCGTTGGCGGGACAGAAACTTTATAAACCGTTTTTTCTCCTTCCGCGTCATCGGTTACACTCTCCTCTCCAAGTTTTATCCGGGCAATATATTCTTTCTCTTCTTGCAACACCCGCCCTAGAGTTCGTGTTGCGTCTCTCCCTACTCCAACTACAAGCACGCCGGAGGCAAGCGGGTCCAGGGTACCGGCATGTCCCACCCTTCTTACGCCTGTTATCTTTCGAATCTCGTTAACAACATCATGCGACGTAGGGCCTTTAGGTTTATAGACAGCGAAAACGTGCTGCATTTAATTTTTTAAGATCTCTGAAAAGAATCTTGGAGACGCTTTTTTCTTTTACTAAACACAAAGATGTATAGAATTTCCAAAACTGCAAGCGTATTAATAACTAAAAGTGCGATAAACCACCATTTGTCTTTAAGTTGGGCTGCCTTCCAGAGCGATACTCCTTTCCACGGCAAGGTCCAGAGAATTATAAGAGTGATGATAAGCTGATTATCCGTTAAAATTTGTTCCATGATTATTTTTGAGCAAGCTTACTAGCGATCTCAAGCGTTTGATGTACTAGTTTTTTCAACCGCTCCTCCGTTTTCTTGTCCTTTAAAGAACCATCGGAGTCAAACGCCTCGTGAGCTGTTTTAATAAATAATTGCGGCTGCGGTAGAATCAGAACGTTTAATGCCTCAAGTATTTGGCGGAGATGGGGTTGCGCCCGAACCGTGCCGAATCCCCCGGCAGATGCCCCAAAGACCGCAGCAATTTTACCGTTTAATGAATTATCGCCTCTTGACAGCCAATCAATTGCATTTTTCAGCGCTCCAGAGATTGAATGGTTGTACTCTGGAGATGCAATAAGAAGCACCTCTACTGCCTCAACTGCTGATTTAATTTTTAAAACTGATTCGGGAAATCCTTTTGCTTCGATATCGCCGTCGTAGATTGGGAGGTCTAGTTCACGCAAATCAACCTCAGTAACATTTGCTCCCCACTCGCTTGCAAAACGCTTCGCGATCTGCAGTGCTTTTCTATTGTACGAATCGGTACGTAAACTTCCCGAAAGAGCCAAAACGTTCAGTCTCTCCATATAGCATATTATAATACACTATCCCTGCGTTAAAAGTTAATTAAAACCCGAGCTCCTTAGATATGTCTTGTAAGGCTTGAATAACTAAATTAATATGGCTCTCTCTGTCAATCCCCAACTCTGAAATTCCCTGCTCAATCTCCTCCCTACTTATTGCGGCAGCAAAACCTTTTTTCTTCAGGTTTTTCTTGACGGATTTAGCAGCCATACCCTCAAGGTGCCCCGGCCGGATATGAGCAAGAGCAACAATAAAACCACAGAGTTCATCTACCGCAAAGAGGCACTTTGCCATCTGGCTTTCCCGCTCTACTCCGGTATGGTTCCCATGTCCTAAAATAGCCCGAATAATGTCTTCTGGATATTCTTTTTCTTTTAAAATCTTAGAGCCCTCAAACGGATGCTTTTCTAACGAGGGAAATTTCTCGTAATCAAAATCATGAAGCAATCCGGCAATACCCCATTTCTCAACATCTCCATTGTACTTTTTAGCGTATGCTTTCATTGCCGCCTCCACTGACAAGCAGTGCCTTATTAAACTTTCTGATTTTACGTATTCATTTAGCAGTTCCCAAGCGTCTTCTCTTGTAATATTCATATATTGTTAGAATTTCCGTATAAAAAGTTCTTCGGTTGATTCGCGAGCTTGTATAATTTCCCCAAGCGAGAGCAGAAAACCATTTGCGCCCTGGAACATAAGCCGTTCTCTTACTGCCGGCACGTGGTTTAAATCCAAGATATGACCGATCTCGTGAGCTAACGCCCGGAAGTCATAAACGGTTGTGATATCTGCCACCGCGACGCTCTGTAACCCGCTAAAAGCAATGCCATTTATTCCTCTCAGGCGGCCCACTAAGAATACGTTTATGGTTGTCTCATCAAATTCTCTAACGTTTCTAATAAATACTCCGGGGGTGTGATAGAAATTTTCCAGTTCTTCATCGCTTGTTGATATACGATACAAATTTTTTATCTCAAGCACAATACTCGCTTGACTCCATACGCGGGAGGCGTTTTCTATAAGATGCTTTGTGTTCTCGTTGCTCCGCTTGGACCCGTCTGATTCATTATTTATAAGAATAAATACCGTAAGGGGAACGGTGAGAATATCAGCGTCAACTACGCTATCAACAACTACCTGCTCTAAGGCGGCGGGGGTCTTTTGGTAAAAAAAATATTGTTGGATCCCCGAAATATAAATTAGCCCTGCGATAACAAAAAGAGCAACGGTACTGTGTATAACGCGGAGTACTGGACGTTTCTCTTCAAAACTCTGAGTTACTTTTTCTTGATCCATATTACTTTATCCATTCAAGAATCTCCGATTCAAGATCTGGTTTCTCCTTACCGAACATATCCGTGCCGTGACCAACAGCTTGGTAAATAACAAGTTTTTTCTCTACTCCTTGAGGAATCAGTTTATGAAGTTCACGATTCATGTCAGCGTTTATTCCGTTGGAGCGCTCGTCGTCTTCGGAAGAGGCAAAAAACACCCCTTGACCGACTTCCAGCCGCCTGATAAGCGGCTTGGTTTCTATGCCTTTGTAATTCAGACCCGGCGAGAGTAAAACAATCTGTTTTATTTCTGTATGATCCGACGCATACCATAATGCAAGATTTGCACCGATAGACGCACCTACTATCACAAGTTCCCCATCTACGGTTCCTTTTTCTTTTAAAAACTGTACGCCGGATTCAACGTCGTGAATGCTCGCTTGATGTTCTTTGTCAGAGAAACTTTTATAATTTTCCGGTCCGTTGGCAGACTCGCCATGGCCACGAAGATCAATGGCTAGTGCGTGGTAACCGTGCTCGACAAGTTTTGGCGCAAAACCCCGCCACGAAACGCGCGTTGTGGGCATCATATGCAGAAGTAATACGCCTCTACTACCTAACCCGGTATAGTAATCTCCGATAATTTCTACTCCGTCACTTGTTTTTAAAGACACCTTTTCCATATAATTTAGATACCTATGAATCCCGTTAGAAACAATCAGACTATAAACCTTACATCTGCCAAATCATTAAGAGATGTATTAAGGGTTGAGTTAGACAGCATATCACGGATGCGCTTTTCAAGCACATCCTGTTTCTAACGGGATGAATAAAAAATCAAAACTAGCAAAGAAAAAACACAGAAAAAAGAGGAGAAGAAAAGCTAAACTACGATACCGATAACTTTTTTTGTCGGGGCACTGGGAATCGAACCCAGACTACAGACTCCCGAAGCCTGCGTACTACCACTATACTATGCCCCGCCGGATTATTTCACATAGTATTTCTTCTTTATCTCTCTCTCAACCCCGCTCTCGAATTCTTCTTTTCTCTCTTGCGCTCTGCGGGAGAGTTCACTAAGCTTGTCCTCCTTTAGTTTCCCAAGTTCGCTCAACCGTAACTCTAAATGCTCACTCGTGTTTTTAGATGGGTCGTCAAGAATCTCTTCAAGAAGAATGGATAAAATCTGTCCTATCTCTGGTCCTGGTTTGATTCCTAAAACTCTCATCACATCCCCACCATCAACTTTTAACATCTTCGGACTTATCGGATCATTTTTTACTTTCTCAACCATAAAGAGAAGATGGCGAATTTTGTAAGGGACCGCTTTAGGAACACCAGAGCCAATCCGGTCGGCCTCACGCACTTTTATTAAGTCATCGACGTTTTCCGGGCCCACCCGGCGCAAAAATCGCCGGACGCCCCCCTCAGTCACCTCGCCTACATTGTAATAAAAAAGATGTGAGCGAACCAAATGGGCAACTTTCTCCACTATATCTTTTGAAAAATGAAGCCTGTCTAATATCTTAATAGTAAGTTTAGCACCAACTACTTCGTGATTATAAAAGGTGGAATTCGGCCCTTCACCGCGTTTCGTCCTTGGTTTTCCCACGTCGTGAAGAAGCGCCGCCAACCGAATGTGAAACGGGTACTTTTTCTCGGCGGTGTAGTTTAGGGCCCGCACGTTGTGATCAAAAACAGTATAGATGTGATGCTTGTTCTGACCACAACCGATACCTTCTCGGAGCTCGGGCATAATGTAGCGGAGAAGTTTGTAGTCTTCCAACATAACAATTCCGGTAGCAGCACGGAGAGTCATAATAATCTTCACTAATTCTTCACGAATCCGCTCTTTAGCAATCATTTCCAATAAACCGGCTTCGTCTTGAATGGCTTTTGCAGTCTCTTTATCTACTTTAAATCCAAGCTCTGCCGCAAGCCGCACCACCCGCATAAGCCTGAGAGCATCTTCACTAAATCTCTCTCGAGGGTTACCGACAGTCCGGATGATTTTTTCTTTTAAATCTTTCTGGCCGCCGTGAGGATCAATAATCTCCCCCGCAATCCCTTCAACAAAGCTCAGGGCAAGTGCATTTACGGTGAAGTCGCGGCGGCTTAAATCCTCTTCAATAGTTTCTGCAAATTTAATCTCGTCGGGATGGCGCTTATCAGTATATTTGCCTTCAATGCGAAATGTGGTTATCTCCACCACTTTTAGCCGCTCATCCTCTGAACTGGTTTTTACCCCGACCGTGCCGAATTGATTTTCGTAAATTGTGGCGGGCTTGTCCGCCGTAGCTTTAGCGAATGTGAAAAATAATTTCTGAACCTCATCGGGCTTGGCATCGGTCGCAATATCCCAATCTTTTGGTTCACGGCTAAGCAGCAGGTCACGTACAGAGCCACCAACTAAATATGCCCGGTAACCGGCCTTTTCAAGGACGTCGGCAATATCTTTAATTTCCTTTGGAATAGTAAATCTCACTAACTTAATTTTAATACCCAACTTGAGATTTTGCTAATATTAAATTACGGTGAGTGAGAGAGAATCAACTCATATACACGCTCAACGGTAAAGCATTACAAGTCCCCGTAGTGAAACGGATATCACGCGACGCTTCGGACGTTGAATTCCGGGTTCGAATCCTGGCGGGGGCACATAATAAAAAACCGCCTCGTTGGCGGTTTTTTAGTTTTGAATCCAAAATTCTAAACTCCTGTATCATCGTCCGAAAAGAAATCTCTTTGTTGCGTCTAAAAGGCTTCCTCCCCCCGTTTCTGTAGATGATAATACACACGACCCGTCCTCTAGTATAAAAGTGCCGCCGGATTTAGTACATTCCTCAACCGGATCAAACTGAATCGTAGTCGGTTCCGGAGTAGGTTCTACTACTGTTGTCGGAGGTAATGATAAATCGCTCTTTACCGGGCAACCACTGAGCCAACCGGATGGTACATCACAGGGGGTGGAAAATTTCTTACAAACTCCTGTTGCAGGATCGTGGGCCGGAGTAATTACTTGAATGCAAACTACACTATCACCAGGTCGCGGGAACGGAGCAATATTTGACTGCAGCTTCTCAAAACATAACTTAACACGTTCCCCTATATCAGGAGTAAGTTCTTCCCCCCGCACAGTATCTAAAAGATTCACCCCTACCGTTGATTTGACACACTCAATTACTTCCGGAGGTAAATTACTAAAATCTAGCGGCGCGACACGCGGTTCAAAAACATCGGAGGGAGGGACTCCGGGTTGAAACCCGGGTGGGCGGAAACTTTCATCCCCTTCGTGTTCTGGTGGGCCGAATGACTCGAAGCAACCACGCATATACTCCCCAAACTCGGGAGGAAATGACGCGTCTCCGCTCCCCAATCTTTCAAGATCTCCTCCTAGTTTTTCTCTCAAACAAACCTTAACCTCAGGTGGGGCACTTCTTATAAAATTCCGAATTTCCTGCGGCGGGGGGCCACCAAACTCCCCCGGGCCATCGGACCCACTAAAGAATCCCTTCTCTTCAAACCGCACGCTCTCGAAACACACGCGGAACACGTCCCCCATCTCAGGAGTCGGAAATATTTCACCGCTACGTATACCACTGAAAGTATTAACCCCCAGCTTATCTTGAAGACAAGCAATCACCTCTGGTGGCGCGTCTCCGAATGCCTCGCGCGGGTCATTCCGATGACCAAAATCTTCAAAGCAGCCACGAACTCGCTCACCAATCTCAGGACCTGGTGTAAGTCTTTGCGCCTGAATGTCCTCAATAATGTTTGGACCTAAGACTGACCTCAGACAGGCGTGTACCTCTGGCGGTGCTTGCTCAAGCCCCTGACGCAAGCTTACAAATCCTTCGCGCGCATGTCTTAGCTCATCTTCGGGAATAAGTCCATGATCCTCGGCAAATTTGAAACAACTTTCCTGATTCGCGGGATTATTACAGTACGCCGTGCAGGACTCATGAGAGTTACACCCACCAGGACCGACTCCCCCGGTCCTCCGTGCCATCGCTGCCTCCTCAGGACCAATAAAACCCATCTTCTCACCAAAAGCGATACATTCCTCAAAGTGCGCGGAGTCTCGGCAATACGACTCACATTCGAGTCTTCCTTGACACCCTCCAGGCGTCTCACCTCGCTCTGTTAATTCTATAAGCTTTTGGAACTGTTCTGGCGAAGGTATATCATCTTCATCTCCGAATTCATCCTCTTGTGCAAGGCCGGCACGTGTCGCAAACTCAAAACATTCCCTAGCGTGACTGAAGTCACCACAGTACTCCATACAAGATGCTTCAGAGGTACAACCGCCAGGCATCTCTCCACCCGCTCTTAAGTAAGCTGCGATCTTTCTCGCTTCCTTAATTTCAGGTTCATCAAAGCCTTGCTCATCAGCAAAGGCAATACATTCCTCTATGTGAGTGATATTACTGCAGTACGCCTCACAATCCACCGGACTTCGACATCCGCCAGGCCCACCTTCGGACTCCATCCGCCCTCTAAATTGTTCTGCATGAGCTGCCTCTGTCTCATTCATAAGGCCATGCGCTTTTGCAAAAGAAATGCAGACACCCATGTTCGCAGTGTCATTACAGTAATCGTGGCATTCGCTTTTGCTCGCACAATTACCCAACTCGGCAATAGGAAACGTAATGCCGGCAACTCGGAGTTCTTCATCGGTCGGTTCGCCGGAACCTAAATCTTGGGCAAATACAACATAAGATAAAATAATCCCCGCGACCAAAACGGCAACGGAGAGAATTAATCTAAAGTGCCTAATTAAAAACTTTAAGTTGTAAGTCATAGGTTTCCACGTTTAACCCCCGAACGGATTTTCATAAATACCTTCAAGCGGGTTTGGAACCGGAGCAATGGTATCCGGCAGCTGACCGCTTACAGGGTTGGACGATCTCTCAAAAAGTTCACTTCCTAAATCCGGCGAGGTAATCTCCGCCGTTGGTGTCTCGACTACGGGTGGGGTTGCGGGACCCCTTAAGACTAGATACCAATAAATAACTGCCGCAATGACAAGAATAACGACAACAATTACAATGATAAGTGGAGTCTTTGACCCCGCCGTCGGTTTTAATTCTCCGTTCATTCTTTGATAATTATAACAAATCCCGTATACTGTAAGGCGCGACTTATCAACAACCGCCCGTAGCTCAGTTGGTAGAGCAGTTGCCTCTTAAGCAAACGGTCGTAGGTTCGAGCCCTACCGGGCGGACATGGAAAAAGGACCAGAATTATTTGGAGAATTCCATGAAGAAGTACTGGGAAAAGAACCCGTGCCGGTAGAATACGACCCGCTTCTACAGCAATTAGAATCGACTGCTGAGACAAGAGAAGACGAGACGCTCACAGAACAACTTGAAACACTCAAAGAGGATTGTATACGATATATTGAAACAATCCTCAGGCTTGCGGTTTTTAGCAAAAGGCTTTCCTACGACCCTGAACGATACCGCGAAAGTGTCCAAAACATCGATGAGCTAAGACGCCGAACCCACAACGTTGTGATAGATGACGTAAATATGATATCTAGAGCATTCTTAAAAAGAGGTCTCGATAACCGGTGGCGAGAACAATTCTCCTCTCGTGAATCCATTGAAGAATGGGCAATACATATCGCCCTCGGCACACTGTCGAGAGAGTTAATTCCTGAAGCAGCCGCGGCTTGATCCACCTATGATTTCAAATATTACAATCCAAGCACTAGAGTACGTTACTGCACTGGCGACAGTATACCTTGACCCGCGAAACAAAGAAAAAATTAAAGCGCGTGATACGCTCTTCACGCAATTAAAAGAAAGGGTTCCTAATAAATCAGACCAAGAAATAAGAAGTTGGGCATTGGGTGTGACTCAGGGATTTTTGACTAAAGATTAAACTGGATAATAACACCGCAACTTTTTTAATTTGTTAACTGGAATAAAACATGGTAAAATATGCGCGCTATGGGTAGGATACAACCCTCAACCCTACTCACGGAAGTTCAAGGCATCGGTCCCCGTTTCTTAGACAAACTTAAGAAATTAAAAATCGAAACGGTAAAAGATTTACTTTGGCATTTTCCGACGCGCTACGAAGATTACTCCCAAATATATAAAATTGCTGACCTCCAGCCGAACCAGAACGCCACTATTCAAGGAATAATCAAAGACGTCGGCGGCCGCCGCACCTGGCGGCGGCGCTTATTTATAGTAGAGGCCCTAGTTAGTGACGACTCCGGTTCCATTAGGGCAGTTTGGTTTAATCAGCCTTACATTAGAAACATTTTAAGGCCTGGCCGGACTGCAAACTTCTCCGGAAAAATCACTACTGGAGAGGACGAAATTTATCTCTCTAATCCTGTTTACGAACTTATAGACATCGGTCAACAGGAAACAAAACACACAGGCAGAATCGTGCCTATTTATCCCGAAACAAGAGGATTAACTTCAAAAGGCTTGCGTTACCTTATAAAACCAATTTTGGGCGCCGGTATAAAACCTCCTGAAACCATACCCCAAGAAATTCTGAAACGAGAGTCGCTTCCGGAGATAAACATTGCCATCCGGGACGTTCATTTTCCCCCAAGTTTAGATAAGGCACTGATTGCAAAAAAACGCTTCGCTTTTGAGGATCTATTTTTTCTCCAACTCTACAACTTATTAGAACGACTAAAGCTATCTAAGGAGAAAGCTGTTTCCGTTACCACGGACATTGAAGAGATAAGAAAACTTACCAGCGCCCTAACTTTCGAACTTACCTCCACTCAAAAAAAATCGCTCTGGGAAATTCTACAAGACATTGGAAAACCGCACCCAATGAACCGTTTGCTCCAAGGTGACGTCGGCTCCGGTAAAACAATCGTTGCTGCAATCGCCGCCATTACAGCGGGCCGCCTCGGTTACCAAACTGCTTTTATGGCTCCAACCGAAATTTTAGCCAGACAGCATTATCAAACACTAACCAACTTATTCCAAAACTTTGAGGGGGGAATCGCTCTACTTACAAGCAGCGAAGCGAGGGTTTCCTACGGTCACAATTTGGAGACAGTTCTTAAAAAACCTTCGCTGATTAAGGAAATTGCCGACGGAAAAGTGAAAATAGCGGTTGGCACTCATGCCTTAATACAGAAAAACGTTACTTTTCCAAAATTAGTATTGGTGGTAGTAGACGAACAGCACAGATTTGGCGTAAAGCAACGCCAATCACTGCTTGTATACAGCAAGACTCAAGACTCGCAAAAATTCTTACCTCATTTTCTTTCAATGTCGGCCACTCCGATTCCACGTACGCTTTCCTTAACTCTTTTTGGCGACCTCGATCTCTCTCTTATCACTGAATTGCCAAAAAACCGGAGACCAATCATCACGAAAGTAGTAGCACCAGTAAACCGAGAGAAAGCATATGCTTTTATTCACGGCCAAATTAAAAAAGGACGACAGGCCTTTGTTGTTTGTCCAAGAATCGAACCAGATCAAGAACCGGGAGTTGCGAATTCCCAGCAGGAGTTAAGTAAACTAGAACTTAAATCGGTTAAAGAAGAGTATGAAAAGTTATCCAAAAAAGTATTTCCTGATCTGAGCGTAGTAATGCTTCACGGCAAGATGAAAGCGAAAGAGAAAGAGAATATTATGAGAGATTTCAGCGAAGAGAAAATAGACATTCTTGTATCCACCTCAGTTATTGAGGTGGGCGTAGATATACCCAACGCCGTCATTATGATGATTGAAGGCGCCGACAGATTTGGACTAGCTCAACTTTATCAGTTTCGGGGCAGAGTCGGCCGGGGAAAACATCAATCATTTTGTTTCCTCTTTACTGACTCTTCGGCTAAAGCCACTCATCAAAGATTAAAGTCAATTGTTGAGGCTAAAAACGGTCTTGAGCTCGCCGAGAAGGACTTGGCAATCCGGGGACCTGGAGAATTCTTGGGCACCGGTCAGACTGGCATACCGGATCTTGCAATGAAAGCTCTCCAAAACCCTGGACTAGTACAAAGCGCACGGGAGGCAGCAACCAAAATTTTGGAAAAGGATTCTTCTTTAAAAAACTACCCGCTACTTGCCGAAAATTTGGAACGATTCAGAAAAGAAATTCACCGGGAATAAAAACTCTTCAGTTAACGCACCACCCCGCCGAAATCCTGTTTGGTGCGTTCTTCCACTTCGTTATGTATCTTATCCACCTCTTCATTCGTGAGCGTCCGCTCGGTTGAACGATAGGTAATGCGAAAAGCATAACTTACTTTGTTTTTACCGAATTTTTCTTCGTTCTCGTAGGTATCAATGAGCTTCACCTCTTCCACTAATTCTCCGCCGATGTCCCGAATTAGATCGAAATAGTCGTTTGGCACAAAACCCTTGTCCACAACGAAGGAAATGTCTCGCGTGACCGGCGGGTATTTACTTACCTCTTTATAAGAATTGCCGAGTCGGAGTTGGCGCTTGATCCGCTCGTCATTTGACCAAAGAAGGCGAATGTCGGGAAGGTCCATGCTAACGATTGCCAGTCGCTCCAAACCGAAACCGAAAGCCCAACCGTTATAGCCGGTCACTCCAAAATTAACTAACACGTCTTTGCGCGGCAACCCGGAACCCACCACTTCCACCCATTCTCCCCTAATTTTAATATTCATTTCGATACTTGGATCCGTATACGGGAAAATTTCGGGGGTGAAATTATATTTAATGTCGGGCCCGAAAACACTTTTAGCGACCTCTCCCAAAACATTTTTTAGGTCGTCAAGGATCGTGGTTTTTTTATCGTCAGGAGCAAGGTAGAGTCCGCCAAACTGGTGAAATACGTTCATGTGATGGCGGTCAATCTCATCCTTCCGGTAGACCTTACCGTAACAGATAGCGCCGAAATCCTGACCCGCTGATATTCTTTCGCGTATTTTCGGATGATTCAGATAATAATACCAGAAAACAGTATCGTGGGTCCGCAAAGCGTTATCTTCATCCACGTAATAAGTGTCCGATCTGCTGCGGGCGGGGTGACCCGGGGGCATATTGAACAGGTCGAATAATATTTTCGTCGGGATGACTTCCGGAATTTTAATGTCGTCAAAGTTCTTAAACGTTTCGATTTTTTTAACCCGTCTGATGATGGCAGCTAGGGGACTCTCTTCCGTACGCGAAAGATCGGGCATGCCCAAAAAACGCTTCAGACGCTTTGATTCCGCGTCATTCTTTTTTTCTAATTCACTGCGTAATCTAATTTCTTCTTGTGATTCGATGATTATATTGCTCATACCCGGTGGATTTCATTATTCTAATTTCATTCTAGTTTTGTTGCAAATTAAAATCCAATTGGGTAGAATGACCCTGCGGGGAAGTGTACCGGTTGCACGCGAGGCTCATAACCTTGAGGTAGCGGGTTCGACTCCCGCTCCCGCAACCAAGTGTGACGCATTGCCTGTGTAAGAGCGAGAAAGCTCGAATATAGGCGACAAGACAGCGGTTCCATAACTTCCTGTGGATTTATTAAAAATGATTCCATTAGGAAAAATTAATCTCTGGAGCCGCTGTTTTTGTTCAACGTTCATATCCTGCCAGCGATTTTTGTAAACAAAAAAAGCTTCCTTGTGGAAGCTCTTGTGATAAGTTTTATGTTCTTATGAGATTTGTGCTGTATCCGCCACTAGACCTTGAAAAAAGATGAGGGATGTGCCGTTTAGCACACCCCTACGATTGTTCGTCACCCAGTTGAGATTTTATCTCTTTGGCTATCCTAAGGCCTTTTTAGGTGAGGTGAACCCCTCCTTTTTTGTCTTGGCGTATAAGCCCCTTTGCCACAAAAAGCTCAGTGGGCGTAAGAGATGGATGAATTTCTTCTGGGCCAACTTCAATGCCGTGGGCAATCGCTTTCTCATAGATTTCTTGGAGAACAGCACGTCCCCAATCGTACGTTCTCTTATAAAGGTCGTCTGTGCAAATCCCCATTAAACGTCTCGAGATCTGGCGTGACATTACTCTGGCGAGAAGTATGACAGACTCTCTACTCACAGAAGAGGACGTCCATTCTTGCCACGCTTCGGAACCCAACTCTTCTTGTATATCCTCTAGCCAGATTTTCCCAGCGAACCCGTGTTCGTCCCCTCCGAAGAGAGAATCGACAAAATCTTGAAGGGTCATAATTCTCTCCTATTATCTAAATGAACCATCTTTATTTAAGCATTAGAATAGATTAAAGTAAAACAGGTTCTAATAAAATCCACTCTTCCACCCTTGATTTAACAGGGCAAATTCCTTTATAGTAGCAATGAGCTGATTCCAGTTCTGTAAAACAGCTGCAACAAAAGTGCCAGGGTAGCTCAATTGGTTAGAGCACAGCACTCATAAAGCTGAGGTTGTGGGTTCAAATCCCACCCCTGGTACAATGACTAGGAATTTAACATGAAATCAGGTCAAAATTCCTGATGGACCTGTGGTGTAGCCCGGTTAACACGCCTCCCTGTCACGGAGGAGATCGCCGGTTCAAATCCGGTCGGGTCCGCAAAAAATAAGTTATGAAAGCTATAATTCTGGCAGCTGGCGAAGGAACTCGCATGCGGCCGCTTACATATACCACCCCAAAACCGCTTATTAAATTAGGCGGCAAGCCGCTCTTAGAGCGCTTGGTTTCAAACTTCCCAAAAAAGATCACTGATCTTATTATTGTCGTTGGTTATTTAGGAGAACAGATCAAAAGCCATTGTGGTGACACTTTCTGCGGAAGACCCGTTACTTATGTCTGGCAAAAAGAGAAAAAGGGTACCTATCACGCACTTGAGATCTGTAAAGATCTACTAGATCCAAACGAGTCATTTGCTGTCTTCCTCGCGGATGATCTCCTAGACCAAGCAACTATCGAAAATTGCCTCGCACACGATCTGGCAGTGATTGCTAAAAGAGTAAATGATCCCCGCAAATTCGGCGTAGTCGTGCTAAATGACGACGGCAGCATAAAAAACATTGTTGAAAAACCCCAAAAACCCGAGTCAAACCTCGCGCTTACAAATGGCCAAGTGCTCAGTAAACACATCTTTAGCTATGCCCCAGCGCCAAACCAAAACGGAGAGCAATATTTATCAGTAGCAATCGCTAGTATGGCTCGCGATCACAAAATCTTCCAAGTTGAAGCAGAGTTCTGGTTCCCAATAGCAACTCCTGATGATCTCAAAAAAGCAGAAGAGGTGATTTACAATCGCTCGTAGTACTGACCAATTCCCAAAATGTCGGCTTCGCGGAAGTGACGGCCGATGAGTTGAAAACTGATCGGCAACTCGCCGTCGCTCAATTCATATTTTTTTACCGGGATAGAAATCGCCGGAAGCCCGGCAAGGTTCACCGAACCTGTGAAAACATCAGAGAGATACATCGCAATTGGATCATTTACTTTCTCGCCTATCTTAAAAGCTGGTGTCGGCGTTGATGGAGTAAGAATAACATCAACGTCTTTAAATGCTTCATCAAAATCTCGTGCAACAAGTCGTCTGACTTTCTGTGCCTTGGCATAATAGGCCTCATAATAACCCGCAGAGAGCACAAACGCCCCCAAGAGAATTCGACGTCTCGCTTCTTCGCCAAATCCTTCTCCACGATTGCTTTTGTATAAATCTATCAAGTTTTTTATCTCTCGTCCCTCGTTCCTCGTTCCATAACGGATACCATCAAAGCGGGCAAGATTAGTGCTAAGTTCCGCAGGCATAATGATGTAGTAGCACGAGGTAGTATACTTAGTGTGAGGTAAACTAATTTCTTTAAACTCAAGTTTTAAGGTTTCTAATTTATTAATAACTCCCCGTATTGCCACCTCTACCATTGGATCAAGACCATCAATGAAATACTCTTTGGGGACACCGATCCGCAGTTTTCTCACATTCTCAAGGGGAGGGTTTAAAAGTTCATCTCTATACTCTCCGCCAGCCGGAGGATTAACGCTCGTTGCATCAAAATTATCCTTACCTCTTATGGCTTTAAAAAGGATGATAGCGTCTTCTACAGTTTTAGTAATAGGACCGATTTGATCTAAACTTGAAGCCATAGCAATCAAACCAAAACGGGAAACCGCACCGTAGGTAGGTTTTAAACCCACCGCCCCACAAAAAGCTGCCGGTTGGCGGACAGAACCGCTTGTGTCAGACCCTAATGCCGCAACCGCCATATTAGCGGCCACCGCTGCCGCCGACCCCCCCGAAGAACCACCCGGCACCCTCTCTGTATCGTGGGGGTTGCGAGTTAATTGAAATCCCGAGTTTTCAGTCGAAGACCCCATCGCGAATTCATCTAAATTAGTTTTCCCAAGGAACACTACCTGAGTCTCTTTTAGCTTCTTTACAACTGTTGCATCATAGCTGGCACTGTAGTCTTTCAGAATTTTAGAAGCTGCTGTGGTGCGAGTTCCTTCAATTAGAATGTTGTCCTTAATCGCAATTGGCACGCCGGCAAGCGGATGAATATCTCCTCCTTCAGCAACAGCGACATCAACACGTGAAGCTTGAGTCATCGCTTCATCTTTATGCAAGTCCAGATAAGCGCCTATTTCTTTATCTCGATTCTCAATATGCGAGAAAGTTGCCCGGACAATTTCGAGCGCAGAAAAGTCTTTATTCAAAAGACCTTCGTGGAAAGATTTGATAGTAAGATCACGCAAATGGGTCATATTATTCAAAAACCGGAGGAACTCTCAAAAAACCTTTTTTCTTCTCTGGAAACGCTTCAATTGCACGCTCTTTTGGCAGGGAGTTATCGTCCTCATCGTTCCTAAAAATATTTCTAGAAAAAGTGCCGCCTGTCATTGGTGAAACATTGTCCGTATTAACCTCTTTTAATTCCTCAAAGTAATCCAATATCTTCTCCAAGTCACTAAGCAAGTTTTTCTCCTCACTTTCTGTAAGTTTAATTCGGGAAAGTTCTGCTAAATCTTTAATTGTTTTCTTGTCAATTGCACTCATGGGACTTAATTATAACATTCTCAAAAACTTCTTTTCATCAACAATTTTTACACCAAGTTTCTTAGCTTTATTATATTTTGAGCCAGGATTCTCTCCTACAACAACATAGCCAGTTTCCTTAGAAACGCTCTCCGATACATCTCCGCCTAAAATCCTGATCTTCTCTTTGGCTTCTTCCCGACCCAAAGATGTTAAGGATCCAGTTAAAACAAAGGTTTTTCCAGCCAACTTTTTACTCTTAACAACTGACACTTGACTCTTAATTCGGACACCAACTCTTTCTAACTTCTCTAAGAATTTAACGTTGCGCCTTTCATGAAACCAGTTGTAAATACTCTCTGCCACTTTCGGCCCGACATCTGGGATTTCCTGAAGTTTCTCTAAAGAAAGTTTTTGGAGAATTCTCAAAACGTCTGTTGGTTTCCTAATTTCCCCGTCTGCAGCGAGCGAGAGCACGTTTGCCGTTTCTTCTCCCACGTGCAAAATCCCCAAACTATACAAAAAACGAGATAAAGAGATTTTCTTATGTTCATTTATTTCTCTTACAACGTTCTCGGCCGATTTTTCTCCAAACCGTTCGAGAACGGTTATATCTCCTTCTTTTAGAGTGAAGATGTCGGCAGCATCTCCAATTAATCCCTCATCTAAAAACCTATCAATAATTTTTGCCCCCAAACCGCGGATATCGAATGCTGTCCGCGAAACAAAATGATACAGGGATTCTCTGTGTCTGGCACCACAGTTAGGACTAGAACAACGGTAGATGACGCCTTCTTTAACAGCCTTCGAGCCGTCAACGGGGCAAATTGTGGGCATTCTAAATTCTTTCTCTTTCCCACTCCGTAGATTCTTAAGCACCTTTGTAATCTGAGGAATGACGTCCCCCGCCCGACTGACGACAACGGTATCTCCAATCTTTATGCCTAACCGCCTTATCTCATCGTAATTATGAAGTGTCGCATGACTTACAGTAACCCCCCCAACCTCAACCGGACGAAGTTCCGCCACGGGGGTAAGCGCCCCCGTCCTCCCTACTTGAACTTTAATATTCTTTATAACAGTCGTTGCTTCTTTGGGTGAAAACTTATAAGCAATAGCTGCCCGCGGCGCCTTTCCAATCACGCCAGCTCTCTTAAAAATCTTGTCATCATTAATAATAACCACTACGCCGTCAATCTCGTACGGTAATTTCTCCCGATTTTTCTCCCAATAGTTTCGGAATTTGAAAACTTCGGCGAGAGACTTTACTGCTCTGTTGTGGGAATTTGTTTTAAATCCAAAATCCTTAAGCACTTCGTGTTCTTTTTCGTGAGTTTTTATATGTATACCCGCCTTCGCTAAAGCTTCGGCGGGCGAAGCAATCGCATACTGAAAAGAATCGAGTTTCCTAGAAGCAGTAATTTTAGGATCAAGTTGACGCACCGAACCGGCAGCAACGTTACGGGGATTAGCATACGGCTTCCCCCCCTCCCTCAACTGTTCTTTATTAATGCGATTGAATTCTTTTTTTGTCAGAAAAATTTCACCGCGAACAACCAGTTTCTCCGGAATTCTAAGTCTTGAATTTTTAGTCTCCAGTCTGAGTGGTATTGCTTCAATGGTTTTTAAATTCTGAATAACGTCCTCACCAATCAGTCCATCACCACGAGTTGAGCCCTGAACTAAAATTCCCTTTTTATACACCAGTTCAATCGCCAATCCGTCAATTTTTAACTCGCAGTAGAAATTAGGTTTCACTTCTTGACCTAAATAATTCTCTACCCGTTCCAGCCAATCCTGCATATCCATCTCCGAAAAGGCGTCATTAAAAGAGAGCATAACATGCTCGTGTCGCACTTTTTTAAATGCTCTGAGCGGTTTGCCGCCGATCCGTTGTGTCGGTGAATCGGGCGTAACAAGCTCCGGGAATTTTTGCTCCAGATCAAAAAGTTCTTTCTTTAGGGAATCTAGAGCAGCAGGAGAAACCTCCTCCTTATTAAGGACGTGGTAAGCGTAACGATATCTGTTAATCTCATGCTTAAGTTTTTCAACGTGTTCCCTAACTCGTGCTTTATCCATATAGAAAAACCTAAGTCAAGGAGCTGGTGTCTCAAAAATGGCTTCCAAAATCCTAATTGCTTTTCCATTCGCTGCAAGACCTCTTGAAACAATGTTCAATTCAAAGTTGACGGGGTCAATGCTTGAATTAACTTCGAAAGAAACGGATGCGTCATCAAAGGGAATAGCCGGGGGGTTTTGCGCTTCATTCGGAGAGCACCCTTTAAAGAAACACCAACTTACCACCTCAATACCAGTATCTGCAGCAAAAATGGCCTTAGCGGAGTTTACTACGTCATTAGCGGCTCGGATCTGATAAATTGTGAGAAGCCCTGCAATTGCAGCGGCACTTAAAAGTATACCGCCGAGCATGATGACACTAATAAGCATTACCTGCCCTGAATTGCGTTGAAGGGCCTGCCCCTCACTCCCTTTCGCGTTTGTATGTTTATTTCGGATTTGCATACTACTCTACTCCAGATCTTCGGGTAAAATTCTTGCACCCACCGTAGTCTGAAAATTAATAATATTGCCCGCGAGCTGAGGATTGGATGAATCAACCGTTAAAAATATTGTGATCCGCCATGGATCCCTATTATTATTCGGGTTACCGGTATTTAAAAAACACAAACGATCCACCGTTATATTAGAAGCCGTCAGCGGTTCAAAACTTGAACTTGTACAATCCCCTCCGGCACACTCCTCACGCGCAATAGCGCCACTTTCTTCATGATAGAAAACCTTATTACCTTTAGAGTTTGTAAACTCCAGCTCTTCTCTCTGTCCACCAACGCATGCACTACCCGCAGGGTTAAGTCTAAATTCATAACCAGTCCTGACCTCTCGCGCCATCTGCTCAATAACCAAACTGGTATTGCTGTTAACAGCCATTAAGTGGTTCACGATCCGCTGAGTTCTTAAAGAGCGGACAAATACTCCGACGATAATCACAATAGCAATTAAAAAAATAGACATAGCAACAATTAATTCAACTAAAGTGAATCCCCGACTAGTTTTTAGTTCTACTTTCTTCATGGTCGCCAGTCAAAAAAATGGTCCTCAAGATTAACTTCTTGGGTAACTCCCCGTGCCAACCACTGGACAATGGAATTTACTTTTATCTCATCAGTCCCACCGTCGCCATTATTATCTATTTCCACAATATCAACAGTTCTCGTAAAAAGGGTTGGGTTGCCACCCGCGTAACTATACGTTCTGTCGGTTGAATCGAAAAGTAAGGTATTAGGACTACCAACCAATGTTGTAAGCGCGGTGCTATCATAACTCACCTCGTGACTGCCGCCCGTTACTGTAGTATTCCACGCATTTCCGTCTGCATAGTCCTTATCAATCAAGCTCTTTACTACTTCAATACCTTCCGCAGCCAGATAAGTTGCAATAAATTTTTGACCAACGTCCTTATTAATAGCTAAAGACCGGGAGAGTAAACCCAAGATACCTAAAAGTCCCACTACCGCGATGCTGATTCCAACCATGGATTCAATTAACAAGTTTCCTTCTCTATTTTTTAAAAAATATTTCATTGAATTTTAATCCGTGATAATCTGACCGGCAATTGAAAAGACGGTGATGGGAACAGTAGACCCACCACCCACTGTTTGAATAGTAATAGTCACTGGAAATCCACTCGCGTGTGTAGTCGTCGCAGTAAGCTCGGGGGGGACAAAAAGAATGTCCAAACCGCCTATTGGTATTCCAGAGAACTCCAGTTTAGAATCCAGAGAAAAACTTTCCAGTTCCTCGAGTGGTGGCGGGGGGGTAGCGGTAGGATCTGTCGGGCCATATGCATAATTAGCCAGACTACAGCCACCCTCTCCGAAATCTTGAAAAAGAATAAAATCGCGCGAACCCGACTCAAAGTGCAAGCCAAAGGCGCAGGTCGAGTAATCTCCTGAGATGTCCGGATCACGGTACTTTTGAATAGCAAGGGATTTCGTCCTGTTTAAAAGTCCCACAACAAGTGCCTGATCGCGGAACAGGACAATCTGCCGCTCTCCCGAACGATTGTAGGTAATTGCTATACTAGAGAGAAGTACGGTGATCGCAATAACCACCATTATTTCAACCAACGTAAAGCCGTTACTAGCTTTTAGCTTAATTAGCTTCATTAACTTCATTAGAACCTGACTCACTAGACCAATAAATAGCCACTCTTATTATTATACAGCTAATAGGCTAGCGAAGCTAAAAAGCTAGCGAAGCTCGGACGCTAAATATTAAACAAACTAAAGTAGCCGTTTACAATTCCAAAGCCAAAAAATACTGTAACAACGACACCTAAAATAAAAATAGGGGCAAAAGGAATTTTATCGCGCATAGTCTTTTTCTTTGTAAGCAGTAAAATTACACCCCACGCCCCACCAAAAATAAAAGCCAAAAGCGTTGCCAAACCAATATCAGGCCAGCCAAGCACTAAACCAGAAGCCAAGGCAAGTTTTACATCACCTAATCCCATTGCCCGACCGCGACTCACAACTATTAAAATCCCGAAAAAAAGAGCTCCTAACAAAGCTCCTAACAAATGGTTTGCAATTACGTTTTGAAAAGGTGAAAACAAAAGTTCATAATGCCGCAAAAAAGTATTATGAAAAGGCAGAAGCCATGAGGAAGGGAAGCTTTTAATAAGAACGATAATTACTCCTAGTATCCCCAAGCTCACGTTCAACTCATTAGGAATAAGATAATGGCGGCTGTCAATAATACTAATTAAAAGCCAGACAATAAATACTAAAACCCAAACAACTAGGAACCCATAAAAAGAGTGAAGCGAAGAATCAAAGGAAAAGAGATTAAGAACACCGTAAAATCTATGAAAATAAAAAGGGACGGCAATGAAAATTAGTCCCGATAAAAGTTCAACAACAGGATACTGGAAAGATAATCGGTGACCACACCTTCGACACTTCCCTTTCTGAATAAGAAAAGAGATTATTGGAATTAATTCAAACCACTCAAGTTTCGCTCTGCAGTAAGGGCAATTAGACCGTCCACTTAAACTTCGAGGATCAAAAACACTACGTGATGGTTGATACCGCAGAGCAACGACATTCAAAAAACTCCCCACCGAGAGCCCGAATAAAAAGAGGATTAAATAATAAATATACGACATGCCAAATTTATCTGAGTAAAGCGAAGTTATAAATTTGAGCACCCACCCAAGTTTTTACTTCGCAAAAATTTAGGCGGGTAAAGGTTTGGTAAATAAATTTTCATCGAGTAGGCCTCGAAAATTTATACCAAGCCCCTTAACGGCCGCCTATTCCAATTGCGACGCAGTAAGAATCAGAATCTTCGCAGTTACAAGTAGGCGGCGGTATAAGTGGACTGCCAATAGGACTCACATCATAGTTACTACTAAAGCTCTGAATGTCGCTTGATCTGTCATTTTCAAGACACGCTCCCAGCACATAACTTTGGGTACTAATCCTCACATAACCGTACTCTCCTCCTTGTGGGTCAACGGGCAGGCCGGAGATGGAATTGTAGACATCCTGAGGGTAAGTTTGATTACTCTCCACATAATGATTTTCCAAACCGTTCTGTACTTGGCGCAAATCAGAGATACGCCGCGCGTCCCGTGCCCGAGTCCGCGCGTTCCCCAAACCAATCAAAATTGTTGAAGAGAGAAGACCAATAATCGCAATAACGACAAGCATTTCAATAAGAGTGAATCCTTTATTATTCATTTCGTGTATATAATCGAGTGTTATTGAGAAACACAGTACTCGTTACCAACACAACTGACACCCGCAGCGGGGCAGGGAGCGGCACCGGTAGTTCCTTCTGTGTTTTCCAAACAAATCCCCAGTAGATAGCCTTCGGTACCAACTATTTCATAAGCATAGCTCGTACCTTGCGGATCCGTCTGTGGGGCATTTGCCGGAATAGTGGCAGGGTATCCAGCGACTGCAGTATAATCAACCTCAAGACCGCTCTGAATTGATCGGATATCCGCAATCCGGCGAGCGTCTCTGGCTTTTGATCTTGCTCCGCCGAGACCAATTACTACAACTGAGCTTAAAAGCCCGATAATCGCTATAACGACTAATGTTTCAATTAAGGTAAATCCTTTATTATTTAACATTTTACTTTCGTTAACTATTTATCGTTCGCCGACCTTTTCTTAAAATATTATAGCATAATTGCCAATCTCATCTATTTAGAAAGCTCTCGAAAGATTATAGAGCGGCAGAAGAATTGAAGCAAAAAGGAGCGCCACCATCCCGCCAATTACAACCATCAACGCAGGTTGGATAAGGGTAACTAAGTTATTAACCATGTCTTCCACCTCCCGAGTATAAAAATCGCTAACCTTTTCTAAAAGCTGTTCCAAACGACCGGTTGTCTCCCCCACGCTAATGAGCTGAGAAACAAGCGGTGGGAACTCCGGCATCGCCTCAAGTGTTTTAGAAAGAAGTTGTCCTTTTCGGATCTGACCTGATGCTTCGTGGAGTAATCCTTGGTAAACGGTGTTACCGATGGTATGAGATGATATTTCAATTGCTTGGGGAATGGTAAGGCCTCCCTTAATTAACACCCGGCTTGATTCGGCAAAACGGGCAATGTAGAGCTTCCGAAAAAGCAATCCGATTACAGGTACCCGTAAACTCAATTCATCAAAAACCACTTTTCCTTCTTCGGTCTGGAAATAATCAATAATCATGAGAAGAAACACGAAAAGTACAATACCAACAGCCCACCACCAGCGAGAAATGAAGTTACCGAGGCTAAGTAAAATTTGAGTAAAAATAGGTAATTCAATGTTTGCCTCTGAAAAGATAGGAGTGATTTGAGGTAAAACTACGGAAACCATAACAATCACTACCACTATAAAAAGTGCAATCACAAAAATCGGATAAATTAGTGCATTTTTAACTTTAGCAAACAGTGCAGCTTGTTTTTCCAGATAATCTGCTAAGAAGTCGAGCACCTCGGAAAGGCGGCCAGTTACCTCAGCTGACTTTACCATATTGACGTAAAACTCAGAGAAAATACTCGTGTGTCGCTCAAGAGACTGTGATAAGGAGAAGCCAGCATCAATGTCATTGGCAATATCAGCAATAGTTTCTTTAAGAAGCGGGTGACTGGTCTGACGATAAAGGTTGGCTAGACTATCTGAAAGGGGTACTTGGGAAGCAAGAAGAGTAGCAAACTGCCGGGTAAAAATCATCAGATGAGTCGACTTAACCCGCTTGAAGAAATCAAGTATTCTTGCGTACCAGTGAACTTCCAAAATCAGCTCCAAACTCAAAACAAAAAGTCCGTGCCCCAAAAGGATACTTAACGCGCTGTCACGATTAGCTGCTTCAACATTGCCGATTTGAAGCTCTCCTTCTTTAGTTCTAGCTTTATAGCCAAATTTCATGTTCTTTCAAGTAATATTCCCAGCTCGGCCGGGTTTAGGGAATAACCCTTTGCTTGTTCTAAGGAAACTTCCTTGCTCTTTATTAAATTCACGAGCGAACGGTTTAGTGACAACATCCCCTCCTGAACACTCGTTTCAATAACCAAGTCAATCTGATAAATTTTCTTCTCCCGAATAAGGTTTCTGATGGCGGGGTTGGCCAACATAATCTCGGTAGCTGGGATCCTGCCACCCCCAACACGTGGAATCAAACGCTCGGAGACAACGGCAACAAGTGTTGATGCGAGTTGTGAAATAATCTGACCCTGCTGACTAGGCGGGAAACTATCAATTATTCTGTCAATTGTTTGAGAGGCGGAATTCGTGTGCATGGTGGAGAACACTAAATGGCCAGTCTCAGCCGCCGTCATAGCCGTTGCCATTGTCTCCGGATCCCGAACCTCACCAATCATAATTACGTCTGGATCCTGACGTAAAACCGAACGAAGAGCATCACCAAAAGAAAGGGTATCAAGTCCCACTTCTCGCTGAGAGATAATGCACCGGTCCTGTGAAAATAAATACTCAATCGGGTCTTCCACGGTAATGATATGGTCTGTCCGTTTGTGGTTAATTTCATCAAGAAGAGCCGCTAAGGTGGTAGACTTGCCGTGACCAGCCGGCCCAACTACTAAAATGAATCCCTGATTAAGTCTAGTGAAATCGTGGATAAGCGGTGGTAGATTCAGTTCCTCAATCGTTCTAATCTGAGCTGGAATTAAACGAAGTGCGGCGGCCATAAAAGCTCGCTGCATGTAAACATTAACCCGGAATCGGGCTTTGTCTTCAAGGCTGTATGAAAAATCAACTTGTTTCTTCAGAGAGAAAGCTTTTTTTTGTTCCTCTGTCAAAAGAGTAAGCACTAAACCTTCGGCATCCTCCTTAGTGAGAATAGTTTCCTTAGCAAGAGGAACGAGAACACTATCTATCCGGATAGTCGGACGGCGACCAACCGCTATGTGAAGATCAGAGGCGTTTTGACGAGCGGTGATAAGCAACAACTCATCTAATTTTTTCTTGTAATCCATCATGGAGTATTCATTATTGCTCTGTTTCTTTAAGTACTTCTTCTAATAAAACATCTCCTTCTAGTGCTTTAATAATACCGTCTTGCCTTAGATTAACCATCCCCTGGCGACGAGCCTCATCCCGAAGTTTTCCTTCCGTAAATCCGGCGTTAATAATCTCTCCCAACTCTCGGGTCATTCTGAAAATTTCAAAAATTGCTATCCGACCAACAAAACCCTTACCACCACAAGACTTACAGTCAGCTTTAGGGTTAGTATGATAAGTATTATAGGGAGAAGTGAACTTTATATTTTTTTTCAATACCGGTGATAACGAATCCAGGTTAAGAGCTATAACTTTTTGTGCCTCCGGCGGCGCTTTACTTTTTTCTCTGCAATCCGGACAAAGCCGCGCAACTAATCGCTGGGCCAACATTAAGTTTAGCGCTGAAGACAAAAGAAAGCCCGGCACGTCAAGATCAACCAAACGAGGAATGACGCCGACAGAATTATTCGTATGCAGCGTTGACAGCATCATATGCCCGGTAAGCGCGGCGTTTACTGCTAATGAAGCTGTTTCGGAGTCACGAATCTCGCCAACCATAATCACGTCCGGGTCCTGACGAAGAATTTGACGAAGACCGGAGGCAAAATCATAACCGATCTTAGGTCTAACTTGAGACTGGTTAATACCATCCATAAAATACTCTACCGGGTCTTCTAAACTCACAATATTCAGACTTTCTCTGTTAATCTTCTGCATTATTGCATAAAGAGTTGTTGTCTTACCCGAACCAGTAGGGCCGGTGATCAAAATCATTCCATAAGGGGCTTTTATTGCTTTGTCTAAAATTTTAAAATTGTAATCACTAAGTCCTATCTCTTTCAACCCCCGAAGACCGGTAGTAGGATCAAGCACCCTGATAGCCACCTTTTCACCGGAGGGCGTCGGGAAAGTGGAGACACGGTAATCAATATCCCTGCCAAAAACCAAGGTTCTAAAGCGTCCGTCTTGGGGAATACGTGTCTCATCAAGTCGGAGGCGAGAGAGCACTTTAACCCGAGAAACAATCGGCTTACTGAGTGAGAGAGGTAGAGAAGCAACTTCTTGAAGCTTGCCATCAACCCTAAACCTTAATCTCAAACGTGAACGCTGCGGTTCAATATGAACATCTGAGGCAGAAACCTCAACTGCCTGCCGCAGAGTTGAAGCAACAATTTTTATGATAGGCGCTTCTTCGGCGCTCTTTGTTCCTTCTTCTAGAGAAATGAGGCGCTCTTCTTCGTCCGGTTTCACGCTCAGTTCCTTAACAGCGGATTCAATCTCACTCCGGTAAGGTGTGTAGCGGCGCCAAACAGCCGTTAAGTCTGAGGGGGTAATAATAAAAACACCTAAAGACAAACGCTCACGTTTGGCGATAAAGCGAAGGGCTTCTTGCGCTCTCACGTCATCCGGACGCAGCATTCCAACAACAAGCATATCCTTCTGCTTCTCAATGGGAATAACCCGATACGTTTTTGAAGTTTCGTAAGGGATAATTTTAAGCAGATCGTCGGGAATAGCTGTTGGATCAATTTTTTTGTAAGGGGCTCCTAAGAGTTCACTTTTAACCTTCGCAGTGACAATTTCGTCAACTAGTCGCTTCTCGTACAAAATCTCCTCAGCCGAACGACCAGTAAAACCGGCGTCTCTTAGTGTTTTCTCTGCTAATGACTTATCTAAAACTTTCTTCTCAACTAGTTCTTTAAATAAAGCTTGATCTGTCATGCCAATGTTGTATAAATTTTCGAACGGAGTTCAATGCGCAGTGAAGAAGATTTATGGCTTCGACTGAGCTCAGCCGAATGTCCTACAACATTGAGCACTCTGAGCGGAGTCGAAGAGTCACCTTTTAAATTATAATCCTTCGACTGGCTCAGGATAAAGGTTTTGTACATAAATTTTTATCGCCCTTAGCTTGAAAATTTATACAAAGCCCTTTAAAACGGCTTAAACGGGTTACTCCGACCAGGAGTAGGAACCGTAACGCCCGTACCGTACTGCCTCAAAAGCTTGAAGGTGGGCGAATTCAAGACACTCTCAGGATCAAAAGAAAGTTTGGAAATTTTACTTACGTCCTGAAGCGTTCCTGGAGTCACTATTTCAATCAGCTCGGGTTTTTTGAAAAAGAGGAAATAAGTCCCAATAAACAAAACAACGACAATAACAACCGCTGTAAGAATAGCGACCCAATTAACTGGTTTTTTTTCTTGTTCAATGGTGATGGCCATAACGCTGGTTATTCTTGATGGTATACCTCGACTGTTAATGTCATATTAAAATCTTCGCCAGGTGGTGAACCTTCACCACTAATGGTGGCAAGACGAAAACTCTTTGCATTGACTACCCGGACGTTCGTCTCAAGTGATCTTAGGAAATTTTTAATATTATCATATGGACCATCAATAGAGATATCTAATTCCAAAACACCCAACCTTTTTACTAAAGGCTGCCTTGACGCCTCAAAAGCAAGGGGTCTTATAGAAAAAGACCTCATCTCAACATTAGATAAATTAGCAATAGATTGCAGTTGGTTTAAAATCTGAGTAATGTTCTCCTCTAAAGGAAGGGCTAAAGAAACGGTCTCTTGAAGCTTGACGATACTCTGAAATTGACCAATAAGATCCCTTACCTGACTGACGGCATCCTGCTCGTTGCTAAAAAGAGTTTCTTTGGAACTTAGAAGAGCTCTCTTCTCGTTGATTTTCGTCATCTCCGGCCGGATAAGGCTGCCAAAGACTACAAGAATACCAATAAAGAAAAGTCCTGCTAAACCGATGCTCAAAATTCTTTTGGTTGATGTTTTCATGTTATAATGCTGGCTTCTTAAAAAAATCTGGATTGAAAAATAGCGTTACGCCAAAAGTTACTCCATCCTTACTAGAGTTCATTTGATTTAAAACAACCCGATCCACTTCCAGGGATTCATCAAATAAAGTGAGTTGATTGATTAGTGACTCACTTGATGCAGCAGCTCCCTTTAAAGTTAACGAACTGTCTAGAACGGTAAAATCAGCATCAATGTAAGAAATTTTCCCAAGAGTGTTCTTTTCAAGAAAGCTGAAAATACTGGCAGTGAAATCGTGGCGATCGAGAACTTTCTTGAGATTGACGAGTTGAGAATAAAAGTTAATAAAACTTTGTTGCTCTTCCTGACTGACCTGCCCACTTAGATTCCCAATTTTTTCATCAAGGTCCCCGGTTCTGGTATCAATGTAAGAGTTGTACCCGAAACGCAGACCAAAAAATACAAAAAGGGAAAAACCAAAGAGAATAAGTGAAAAAATGAGCAGTCGCCAAGGAAGTCCAACAGGAATAGCCTCAGATACAAACTGTTCTTTTAAATTATTCGGAGACGGAGGGGTTGTTGGTATTGTTGGAGATTTTGTTTCAGGCATGCCAAATTTATTAAAATTTATTCACCCCGTTAGATAGCTTTATACATCTAATGGGGCGGGCCTTTGGTGAAATAAATTTTATCATAAATTTGTGCACCCCCTTCTTTTGCGCAAGCGCGAAAAGGAGGGGATAAAGATTTTGTAGGACATTCGGCTGAGCTCAGTCGAAGTCATAAATTTTCATCACTGTTAGCTCTAAAATTTATACAAAGCCCTTTACGTGAAATATTTCTTCGCTAATCCAAGAGCGACGGGCAGCTGCCGCGCTAGACCTTTAACCGCTGGTTCAAGCTCGGGGTTATATTCAAGATTGGCAAACGTCGGCGGAGCAGTGATGACCAAATCCATCTGGTTTCCAAAATATTTCTCAATGCCCAGTAAATTAGCGCCGCCACCGACAAGAATTAACTTCTCAACTTTTTTTGAATAACGGCGCTCATAAGAATCGCGAGCGTATTTCACTTCTTGTATTATAACATCTAAAAACGGGAGGATTAATGTTGATAACTCGGATTCACCGCCTGATCCCAAAAGCCCGCGGCGGCGTTTCAATTCCTCTGCTCTTAAAGTACTTATTCCTAAACTTTTACTTAAAGCTTGAGTTAAATGAATACCACCATAATCAGTCTGGCTTGAGTGTTTAAGAACACCTTTTTCTGTAATTATCGTGTTTGTTGACTCGGCACCAATGTCAACCACCATTGTCACCGCATCAAGACTACCAAGTGTCCTAACTAAACTTAGATTTTCCACTTCCAAAGTAATTAATCGCAGGTCAGCAGCTTTAAAAATATTCTTATACTTTTTAATTATTTCATTGGGGACACCAATAAGAAGTATGCGTTGAAGACGTCCTCCTCTAGAACTTTCAAATTCCTCCACTTTAAGCCAGTCAATTGACACTTCATTAACGGGTAGGGGTATATATTGTTTCGCTTGAAAAGCAACTGACTTAGCGGTTTCTTCGGTAGAGAGAAGGGGCATATCAATTGGCGTAATAAAAGAAGAAAAAGCCGGCATTGACGCAAGTACGGTTTTACTTTTGGGTTTTAATTCGTTCAGTATTATCCTAAAGAGTTCTACCACTTCTTCTTCATCTATTTTTAAAGAACTTGTTTGGATCGCTTGGTTAGGATGTTCGAGATATTTTCTTGTCTCTAAAATGCTGTAGTTCTCAAGTTTAAACCGCCCGCTTTTTTTAGAGACTTCAACTACCTTAATAGAGGTGGTTCCGATATCAATACCCAAAACCGAACCGGCCTTTAAAAAATTAAATATATCCTGAAAAAAACCTAAAACATTAAGTTTCATACGTCTTTCATTTTATCACGTTATTGGAAATAAGATTAATAGACGGCTACAATAATCGGCATGGACTTGCGCAATGCTCTTAAGGGACTTCTAAACGTTATCTTCCCGCCTCTTTGTTTAGGATGTAAGAAACACACTAAAGAAACTTTCTTGTGCCGGCGGTGCCAAGAAAAAATAGAAATCAACAATGCTTTTTATTGTCCCAGATGCAATCGGCGCCTGCCTGCCGGGAGAGAGGGTTTTCTAAAATCAAAAAACACCTGCCATCCAGAGATGAAATTTATTCTTGCTGCTGCCACGTCATACCAAAACGAGGTCATCCGAGAACTCATCCACATGCTCAAATACAAGCGGATCAAGACTGCGCTTGAGCCGCTCACTGAAATAATGGGTTCTTATCTGGAAAAAGTCATTAGTAATTTATTACTAGTTATTAGTAATTCTGTTATCATCCCTATTCCCTTACACGCTAAAAAAGAAAGGAGGCGCGGTTTCAACCAAGCCACTCTTATAGCCGATATTTTACATCAATACCTAGAGGCTAAATTCCCGGTTGAACGAGCTAATTTGGTTAAAATTAAATCAACTTCTTCCCAAACAGACCTGAAAGATTATGAAGAGAGAACTCGTAATGTAGAGAGGTGCTTTGCTCTAAATTATCCCGAAAAAATCAAAGGGAAAAACATCTTACTTGTAGATGATGTTTTCACCTCGGGCGCAACGATGAAAGAGGCTGTACGGGTTTTAAAGCTAGCAGGGGCTAAGAAAATTATCGGATTCGTTATTGCTAAGGCTTAGATTATCGCTCCCTGAATATTCTTCGCTTCAATGAGGTCCCTGCGCCGCCGGTAAGGTTCGTTGTTGCTTCACAAAAAGCCCCACTACCATCGGTAACCTCAAGCGATACATCAGATGGTAGGGTGCTAAAGATAACGGATGCTTTTGGACCGCCGGGCTGGTTTGGTGAAGCGTTGCCGAAGAAATCCCAAGTCCACGTCCAGCCCGATGGAGGCCAAACACCACCTGACCGATCATCTGTTTTTATCGTGCCGTCCTCTCCATTAAAGTTAATAATCGCACCTGTTACCGGTGTCGGACTCCATTCAAAGTCAACTAAAGGCGGGTAGTGTGTTGGCGTTGTTTCAACGTCAGCGCCACTACTTACCCAACCTGACCAATCGATTCCATCAAACACTCTTACTCGGGCTGAATAGGTTGAATCTGCCTGAAGGGATGCAAGCGGATCGAATAGTAGGTAATTTTGATTGAAAGCGCTTTCGATATTCGTGTCTGTTTCGAGATGCGTGGTCGGACCCATGAATTCTATCTCTGCCATCGTGCGAGGGTCCCCGTCCGGATCGGTATATTCCCACCCCACGCTAAAATAAGGGTTCGCATTACACCAAGCAGACCCCGGCGGACCATTATCAATGGTAACGTTGCTTATTGTCGGTGCTCGATTAACCTGCTCTGCCCGGACCGTGCAGTTACTACATGTATCAGTATTAAACCCGATCCACCCCACTACATCATCACCCCAGGCAGCACCAGAAAAAGTTTTACCAACTTCATCAAAACTTACACCATAAGAACTTCCGCGCAAATGCACCCATCCGTCCCAATCGCTCACACCGGCAGAAAAAAGTTGAGGGTTTAAAAACCGTGCCCAACCGCTTACCTCGCCCGTACTTGAAGCCAGACGCGCTTCACACGAGCCCGAAGGACAACCTACCAAATCAGCTTCGTTAAAAGAAAGCCAGTTGTAACCATGGCCACCCTCAACTGAAGCCCACGCCACACCAGAGAAGAGTCCATCACGATCTACCTGCACGCTGTAGTCGTCAAGAGCACCAGATACTTGACCTCCTTCCGCCGCAGAGTTGAATTTCACCCACCCTACACTACCGTCTCCCGCTGATGCCCAGCCAACTCCTTTTAAAACAAAAGCAATTTTCAGATTGACACTTGTTTTATTAGAAGATCCACTCTCTTCATTCTCAACCACAATAAAAAATCTCACCTCGTACTCATATATCTCACCGAGGTCAATATCCCGGTCGGTATAAAAATTATCATAAGTGCAGGTTGGCGGACTACCAAAACACGAGTATCCAAAAAGCTCTACGAGAGGAGTTGCTGGAAAAGTGGCCTCCGAGTCAATCTTTCGATAAATACGAATCACCCGCTCATACGTTGCTTCATCTTCCCAAGAAAGATATACGTTTCCTTTTAGAGGCGTGGATGAAGCAAAAATAAGAGAAGTTTTTAAGTTTTTCGGCGCTGGGTAACTACTCGTAAAAGTATTTGTCCGGTAATCAGAGCAGCCCGTATTCCCGGATGACTCGTTACAGGCCCTCACCCGATAGAAATAAGTTGTGGCAGGCGCAAACGTAATCCAACCGGTCTCAGTAATGTTTGCGGGGTATGTAGTATCAACATCAAGAGAAGCAAAACCCGGATCCTGTGAAATCTGAAACCTGAAATCAGTTTCATCACTCACGTCTGTCCATCCAAATCGAGCCTCTGTCCCTCCGCTGCGAGTCTCTATCTCTGTTAAAGTCGCGGGTCTTTGGGGAACAATGAGATCCGAAGAGAAACCGGAAGAGAAATTCACCCACGAGGAACCTTCGGGGGTTGAATTATCAACCGCATTGCAATAACTGTCGGTCTGGTAAGTTTTTATCTTATACTGATGCGGATCATCGGTGCTTACCGGATCAGTCCACGTATCGGGCGGACTGGCACCCTGAAAATCAGCGAGTGAAAATGTGCCCACCGGATTAAAATTAGCACCGTCATCGTCCGATCGAAAAACTCTAAAACCACTTGTGGCTGTGTCAATGTTGCTGTAGAGCCAACTAAGCGCTACTTGGGTACCTCCTACCCAGTTTTCCACTTCTAAAACTGCAGGTGGGCTTGCGGCGCTCGGCAGGGCAGGAGTTGTATCTGAATCAGGAACGGAAGGAAAACTGCATCCACCAACGTTATAACAAGCTCTTACTTCGTATTCATAATCTCTTTCCGGATCAAGTAGAGTGTGATTAAAACTCTGCATGCCTGAACCGCTACCCGGCGCGGGACTCCAATTAGTAAACGTTCCTCCATCGACTCTTACGTGAAATTGGAAAGAATCGGCGCCCTCGCCCTGATCCCAAGCTAACTCAACCCCGCAAGATGAAATAGCGGCAGCCGTAAAACTCGTAGGCTGCGGCGGCGGTGCAGCATTAACTAATAAAAAACCTCCGCCTACAAAAAAAATGACGACTGATAAAGGTATGACAAATCGCTTAAGCATTTATTATTCATACTTATTATATCAAATGTGCTGCGAATTTGGGTGGTCAGTAAAACGTAAAACTAAAACATCGGCTCAAACCTATTTGAGCCGATGTTTTCAGTAGTAAACCTCGACAACCAGCCCCAATAACGCTAAAATAATTTTTTCTTTACCTCAGTGCTGGGGGACCGTTACCGTTGCCGTTACCGTTGCCATTGCCGTTGCCATTGCCGTTACCGTTGCCGTTACCGTTGCCGTTACCGTTGCCATTACCATCGCCAGGACCGTAGAAGCCCTCGCTGTAGTAGCTTCCTTCAGCGTATATTTGGGGTGGAGGCGGCGGTGCGGGCGTTGATGGCGGTGAAGGTGCTGGAGGAGGAGGCGATGAAGGCGCAGAGGGTGCAGGAGGAACCTGGGCCAACAATAAGCCGAATCCAAAAAGCAGGCCAAGTATAACAACTAACAAACCAAGGCGTGTTTTGGGTAACTGTTTAAAAAATTTCATAAAATAGTACTGGTACGTTTATATTATACATTATAACAAAAAATCCGAAGCTCAAGAGCCCCGGGGATTCTTAGTAGTGAATATTTTCTATGGCTCATCTATAATTTATCTCCAACCCACAAATAGCACCGCAACGACTTCCTTTACCAATCTCGTCATTATCACCGCCTTCAGTATTTACATGAACAAACAAACGTCTAGAATTAATTGCACAATAAAGTTCTTTTATGTTATCAGGATCGTTAGGATCGTTGTGCTTAAAGTTTTGCAGGAAAGGAACGCACAGATTACTTGGCAAAGAATTGGCTCCGCCGCACCACTCTTCAATTATCTGGTTATTACCCGACCTGGACTTCTCTCCATCATCACAAACAGCGGTGTAGATTGAAACAGGATCAACTTGATTATTTACATATAGATCATCATCAATCCTTACAGTGTTAAACCGAGCCCCGGAGGCTCTTATCCAACCATCGACGTCTAACTCAGCGCTGGGTTCAGCGGAAACAAAAGGTAACCCAATCCCCACTTTCCCAAGAACAACCAAGCCGGTTGAGTTTGCGGCACCGGTGCTGTTTAGGTAGGCGCCACCCCAACTTTCGGCTCTACCTTCCACTCTCAAAGCCGGTATTGCCGGATCCCCCTGAGAACCTCTTAGATAACTTTGAGCATGCACAACACTAAAAACAACAAGAACAGTTAATAAAGAGCTTAACGTTATACTAAGAATCAATTTAAGATATTTTTGTTTTTTGTCCATCTTTTTATAGAAATTTTCTTCTCTATTATTATACAAAAATGGAACTAGCTAATAAAGAAAGTTATACACAATGTTCCTATATTAAACGAAGAGTGCCTCTATCCTTGGTGTGGATAGAGGCACTACCTACTTTACTGCTTCACGCCTGTTTCGGCGTCGTAGCGAACGAGCTCGTTAGTCCTGTCCGTTACGTACACTGTTCCGGCGCCAACTGCGATTCCACCACTTGTTGAAGTAGGAGGGGAACCGATCCAAGCGATGCTTCCGTCCGGCTGAACCCTCATTGGAGAACGATCATCTGTTTGCATTCTCACGTAGAGAGTCCCATCTTCCTCGCTTGCCAATGAGGGGAAAGCGGCTCTTTCCGCAAGAACGGTTGACCGCAGAAAGTTGCCGTTGAGTTCATAAGCCAAGAGAACTACTTCCACCTCTCCATCTAGAACAGATCCTGAGTAACCAGCGAGGTAAACGACGTTAGCGTCTGGAGAGACTGCAACGTTCCCTTCATACTCCTCGCGCGGTCCGCCCCACTGTTTTACCCAACGAGGTGGGGTACTCAGCGTTCTGTCAAAAGCGGCGAGGAACCAATCGGTACCTCCATTGACCGGAGCACGGTCGCCAAGGTTTGCTAATGAACGACCGCCGAGATAGACGGTGTTATCGTCAACGGCAACCGACCAGTAGCCGGTCAGAACTCCTCCAAACTGATCCTTCGTTAATGTTCTCACGACTCCGCCGTCTACGGCGCTAAGCTCAACGAGACCGAAGTTGCCAACAATATAAACACTTTGCTGGTAAACAGTCACGTTGAGACAGATCGCTCCCCTGGCCACTAGCGTACTCCAGATGAGCGCACCGGTTTCCGTATCGCGGGCGTCAACATAGACATCCGCGCCTCCGATACCAAGAGGATCCTTCACTCTACCGATATAGATTGAGCTACCACTTACGGCTATGCCGCAACCGGAATCAACGTCTTCGGTAGCAACTTCCTCCAACCAACTTCTTTCGCCGTCCAAATGAAACTTGACAACAAAGAAGTCGTGAGTGTAAGCCCCCGTGGCACCTGTTACATACGCACCACTTGCGTCAGCCGCAACGTCTTTTACCTGGTACTCTTCGTTGAGCGTCCACAACGTCGGATCTTGCATCGTCGTGAATTCCCACTTGTAGGGACTGCCAAGTGCGTTGCCTGCCATGTCTTTCACGCCGGATGTTACTACCACGGCGTGCACCGCAGAGTACTCCAGAGGTGTCTCCGGTGTGAGCGTTGCAGTTGCGCCACTCACTGTTATCTCACCAGTTACTGTGACAACAGCGCTGGCCATCCTCGTTAACACGAACGTATTCCTGTTCACCGTAGTCGAGTCAACCGGCTCGGAGAACGTCACCGTTACTACTGCACCGGTGACCGGCACATTGACTGCGCCTTCTTCTGGACTCACGAGCACTACGTTCGGAGACGTCGTATCGGGGTTGGGACAAGTGGAACAGGGTCCCTTGTCACCGCAGCTACCCGTTACGAGCGCCAACAGAACGAAAAGTGCCGGGGTCACATTGGAACCCTTTCTCATCTCAACTATCCTCCTTCCGTTTCTTAGCTTATGGTTTATCCCTCACATAAGATTTATGTGGGGGATGAGTTGTTAAGTGAATTCTATCTAAATTTTAGAACAAAAGAACCCCATTTGTCAAGTATAACTAAATAGTAGAGAAACCAGCTTTTCGTTCTTTTAGAAGCTTAGTTAGAATTTTAATAACATGCTCCGTATACGGAGTATCAATTACCTTACCAGCATCAAGATAGCGCGATGTTTCTGGGAGAACACGGCTTGCGGCAACGCGGATAAAAAACTCATAACTGTAAGCCCCGAGCGGCTTTTTGTGTTTTAATCCTTCTTCATCGTTCCGCTTTTCTAATTCGCTAAAATCAAGAAATTTTCCCACAAAAGTGTTTGAGCGCTGGCTGGCAATAGATGTAAGAATGGTTTCTGTTACTAAATATTTCCACCTATATCCTCTCTCTGGTTCAATAATTAGTGTTGGTAATGAGGTATTCTCCATAAATTTCGTAATTAGTTTTCGTCGGTTATTTATGATATGGACAAACTCATGGACAATAACTCCGATAACGCGGTGTTTTTGTGATGTCGATACTCGAGATACATTGAGAGTCATTAGATCTCTAAAATCCGATCTAGTAGCCCCAGTTGGAAAATCGCCAGAAATTAAAAGTTTCACTCGCACAGGAAATACTATCCCATTATTGACGCCTAAAAACATAGCAATTTTTTGTAAGACCTGGATTAGTTTTTGAAAGTTATATTGTTTTAGAATATCTGCCCATTTTTTTAAAGAAGGGAGTTCGTTATCCCAAAGAAGATTAAACCTTTTACCGAGTACGTCTTTAATAAAAGAGTATTCTTTTTGTTCTTGAGGGTTCTTGAAAGACAAACCATCGTATCTGCTCCAAAGCCAATAATACTGATTTTTTTCTTTTTGAAGAATCGACTTGAATTTCTCTAATGCCTTTTGCTCCTCATCTGAAAATGGACCGTGCTCTTCACGAAATATATTTGCGTTATTTTCTTCAAAATACCAGCCCCATTTTCCAACGAGCAACTGAGTCCAGTATGAAAAATTAGCCTCTTTATCAATCACGAACTTAAACGCGGAAGTCATAAATACACTTTAAACAAAAAGGGGCTTTTCGCAAATACCTGCGAAAAGCCCCTACTCCGCCCGTCACCGGCTACCGCTGTCACCGTGGTCGTTACCACAGTTCTCCTGGTCGCAGGCGGTCTCGTCACCGTGAGGACCCAACATTTTATCTCACCTCCTTCTGTTTCGCTAAGGGTGGGGTGTTTTGAGTCGCTAGCGCGCTGAAACCATCCAGACGCACCAACCTCCTCATTTCCGAACAGAGACCGAGGTCCCTATACGAAAACTGAAAATCATCTATTCCTCTAACTTCGTCTTCTGGAGACAGCTCGAAAGTATTGAGCATAATTTACCTCCTCCGGCGCGATAAAGCGAAAAGTTCTATAATAAATTCTAGAACAAAAGAATCCTATTTGTCAACCCCGTACAATTACACCGCTTGCGCTATCCAGTCGCAAAAAACACGGAGTGGCGGTGTAATTGTACGGGGTCAAGGTATCTACTGACCTGTATCATCCTCAATTCATCCACATATGTGGATAAAGTGAGGATAAGAAAAAAGCAGTTAACTTACGGAGTAAGCGATTCTAAAACCTCCGGTGAGAGTTCTATTGGTTTTGCGTCAGGTGGTGGAGTGAGCGACTCTAAAACCTCCGGGGAAAGTTCAATAGGTTTGGCGTCAGGGGGTGGAGTTAAAGATTTTAAAACCTCGGGAGAGAGCTGAATTCCTCCTGTTGTTTCAGTAGGTAATACCTCATCTGTCCTTGAAGTGAAAAAGATAACTATCACAATCAAAATAACCAGAATAACTGCGGTTACTAATACCCTCTTTTTATCGGCTGTAAGCATTCTTAAACAACCCCTTTGATCTTATTACCGTTAGTTTGAAAGACCCTCAAGTTTTTGAAGACGAGATGTAAGCTCATTAATCTGCACTTGCTGCTCTTTGATTGCCTCAAGTAAGATCGCTGTCAAGTGACCGTAGGATAATGCTTTGTAGCCATCGTTATCAGTACTCACAAGTTCGGGGAACACTTTTTCAACTTCCTGCGCAATAAAACCAATTTCTCTTCCCTCAGGCAGACCTCTATCGGGGAATTCTGTAGTTCTCCAGTCAAACTTAACACCTCGTATATTTTGTAACCTCTCTAAAACGCCTGTAAGCTGCACTATATTTTCTTTTAACTGTATGTCAGATGAACTCCAGCCAGTGACTGCAAACGCTTCTCCATTCACATAGAATTTGTATCCCAGTGGATCCGCCGTCCCGACGGCAACGTTGCCAGCGTCGTAGTAAATATCGCTCCCTGACCGACTCCACTGACCAATTTGATTCCAAGCACCTTTACACACACGGTTTCCAGCCCCATCGGGTAAGCAGAGGGTTCCCCCCCCAAGAATCTCGAGGGCTTCTGCTACACCGATGTCAATGTTTAATTTTCCAAATTTTGTCTGCTCCGAGCTACCCGTATCAAGCGGCGCAGGAGCAGAACCATCAGGAAAACCGGACGACGGTTCCTGAAACGCGGCGCGAACAAAACTGACTATCTGGAAAGCCAGTACTAGAACCAGAATGAAGCTCAGATAGAATAGCGGGTTTTTAATGAGTTTTTTCATGTTTATTTCTTTATTATTATAGCAATCCTGACATCGAAATAAATATCAATGCTTATCCACAACTTTGGACCTAAATGCTATACTATAATTATAGTACATATATGAAACTAAGAACATTCACTATAACCATCGTTATTTTGGCTGCCATAGCTCTAGCCCTGGCACTTGGACTCGCCTTAGGCAGAAAACAGGGCGGGGCTCAGGTAGAACAGAGTCTCGGTCCCCTTGTTGATTTAGCGTTCCCTAAACCGCCGGATGAGATAAAAAACTTTAGCGGGACCATTAAAAGGATATACGGTGCCAACATTGACCTTGAGATAGTGGATCCGGATGACTATCTTCCCCGCACCGACGGGACACCCCACATAAAAGAGATTCGCCTCGCTTCAATCTCAAGCGCTACGCAGATTATGTTAGTTGACTACACAAAGCCCGACAACCGGGGCAATCCTACTATAACGTCAATAGAACTTTCTGATCTCAAGGTGGGAGATACAATCACGGTGCGGAGTAATGAAAACATCAGAGACGCCGAAAAATTTGACGTAACCCGAGTAGAGTTGGTAAGATACTAGGGATGAATTTAATTCCAACCGTTATTGAGAAGTCCACCTACGGTGAGCGGGCGTATGACATTTATTCCCGTCTCTTAAAAGAACGGATTATATTCTTGGGTGGGCCAGTAGTAGATCCTGTAGCAAACAGTGTCATTGCCCAGTTTTTATTCCTAGACCATCAAGATTCGAAAAAAGACATTAAGCTCTACATTAATACGCCGGGCGGGTCAGTAACGGCCGGGATGGCCGTATACGACACTATGCAACACGTGAAGGCGCCCGTCTCAACTATCTGCGTGGGACTTGCCGCATCAATGGGAGCAGTACTTTTAGCAGCGGGTGAAAAAGGAAAGCGCTTTGCCCTCCCCAACTCTGAGGTTTTACTCCACCAAGTAATGGGCGGGGCTGAGGGCCAGGCGGTGGAGATAGAGATTACGGCGCGGCACATTATAAAAATAAAAGACAAAATCAACCACATTCTTGCAAAACACGCCGGGCAATCACTTGAAAAAGTTTCGAAAGACACCGATCGCGATTTTTGGCTTGATGCTAAAGAAGCAAAAGAATACGGTCTAATTGACGAGATTGTAAAAACGAAAAGATAAAGCTTTCACTATTTCTCAATAGATAAGTAACTGTTTTTAAGTAACAATTTCAATAGCCTCAATTTCTTCCACATGGAAGAAATTGAGGCTATTTATTTCATGTCACCATACTGTCTACTGTCTTTCTATATGATAAAATAAACCCAATGGCAAAATCTCCTACTAAAAAGACTCTAGTCCACGAAGTGCTGGAGAGATCGGTAGATAAAATTTATCCTTCAAAACAGTCGCTTGAAGAAGCCCTTTTGAGCGGTCGGAAGCTAAAGATTTATTTGGGAGTTGACCCAACCGGTCCGCACCTTCACTTAGGGCATGTCACCAACCTTCTAGTGCTTAAAAAATTTCAAAGTCTCGGTCACCAGATAATTTTTCTGATCGGTGATTTTACTGGCCGAATCGGTGACCCTTCAGACCGGCTTGCCGCAAGAAAACCACTTACAGAAAAGGAAGTCCGGGAAAATCTGAAAACGTTCAAAAGGCAAGCCTCAAAAATCTTACGTTTTACCGGCCCGAATAAAGCGCTCGTAAAATTCAATTCCAGCTGGCACTCCAAAATGAAATTTGAAGACGTTTTAAGACTTGCTCAAAATCTTACCGTCCAACAACTGATTAAAAGGGCTATGTTCCAAAAGAAATTAAAAGAAGGGAAGCTAATAGGACTCCATGAATTCTTGTATCCCTTAATGCAAGGCTATGACTCGGTGGCAATGAATGTGGATATGGAAATCGGCGGTACGGATCAGACGTTTAATATGCTCGTCGGCCGGGATTTAATGAAAATTCTGAAACGTAAAGAAAAGTTTGTGCTCACAACCAAACTTCTTATAAATCCAGAAACCGGAAGTAAACTTATGAACAAAAGTGAGGGCGGCCTAATTAATCTTGATGACAATCCAAATGATATGTTCGGTAAAGTGATGGCTATTAATGATAAAGCAATATTTACCCTTGCTGAATTCTCAACAGAAATGCCGATAAATCGAATTTCACATCTAAAAAAAGGTGTAGCCGAAAGAAAAATAAATCCCCGCGACGCTAAACTCGAAATCGCTTTTTACGTTGTTAAACTTTGTTGTGACGAGAAAACAGCTGAAAGATCAAAAAGAGAATTTATTCACGTCTTCTCTAAAAAAGAATTGCCGAAGAAGATTCCTTCGCTCAAAATCAAAAAGAAAAAAAATAATATTGTTGATCTTATTGCAAAAGCACAGAGTACAAGTAAAAGTGAGGCAAGAAGATTAATTGAACAAGGAGCGGTGAAAATTAACAGTGAAACTAAAAAGAATTCTCGAGAAATCCTAACGCTCCAGGGCGGAGAAATACTAAAATTAGGCAAACGTCACTTCTTCAAAATCGTCCTACATTAGATTAGTTACTCAACTACCATCACCCCCGTCTCACCTCGTAACTCATGTCCCGGGACGTCACAGAAGAAAGAGTAGTCTCCCTTGCTTGGAGCGTTGAAGGTGATTGCTCTTGTCTTGCTTGTGCCTACGCCTATTGCAACGGCTGAGAGGGAGGGATCTTTGAATTTGAAGATATGAGACCTGTCATCAGCGGTGGTGAGGGAGAGCGTGATGGTATCACCGGTTTTGACTTTAAAGGTACTTGGTAAAAAGCCTGAGGCGGAAACCTGTAGTTTTACTGCTTCTTCTGGTAATGATTCTTCGTTTATTGGGTTTGATTGCTGGGGAGCTTCAGGGCTTCCTGGTTCTACGTCAAGCTTTACTGGAGCGCCTTCCTGGGTGACGACTTCGCCGTCTTGGGTTACAGGGCTTGCCTCTGGCACAAGAACCCGTGTTTCCTCCTGCAACTCTTCAAATTCCTCTCCGGTTATCACCTCTGGTTCCGTCCCAACCTCCGTCACCACCGTGGTAGTAACGCCCTCACTACCTCCCCTGTCAGCCAAGCGCGTAAGAGGAGCAATCCCAAAAATACCGAAAAATACGATAGCAATTGCGATTAAAGTAATGAAAAGAACGGTAATGATTATCTTAACAGCAACCTCCATTAGGGGACATTATAACACTTCTTTTATGTTCATTTTCTGTGCGGGTAGCGAGAATCGAACTCGCGTTTTCTCGTTGGCAACGAGATAGTCTGCCACTAACTTATACCCGCCTTCGCCAGCCATAGCTGGCTTCGGCGGGCAAGCCCGCTTTGACCAGCGACGGCTGGGTTCGTTCTATAATGGTGGTGGTTCTGTGGGTCCCTTAAATCCACCAAGTGGACCCGGCGGCGGCCCTTGAAACGTTGACTCTGCCGGCTGCTCTGGCACTTTAGCCGGTGTAGGCGAAACAAGTTCGCGCCAAATATAAAACAAAATAAGGGCTACAAAAATTACAAGAAAAACGACAAATGATCTTTTCACCACTAACTCTAGTTTAAACGTATTCCAAAACGTGTCCAGTAAGATATTCTACGTGTGCCCTCGAGAGGAATCGAACCTCTATTTCGAGATCCGCAATCTCGCGTCCTATCCGTTGAACGACGAGGGCTAGAACCCAAACCACTCAGAAAAAATGTCAACTAGTGATTCCTGATACTCAACTTCAGTTAGATTATCATTTAAAATTGCTCTGGCTTTTAATGCTAACTTAGAATCAATCGGAATTTTAATATAGGGGTTGATAGTTGTCTTCTTTTTCAAAACAATTTCATCTAAGCGCTGGGGTCGGCTTCGAATCGAAAATTCCTCAAAGCGGTCATAATCATAGAAAATATTATCACCAATCGCAATACCTTCATCATCTAGTCTAAAATCAAGAACCTGGGGTCTTCGCCTGCCGAAAAACAAGAGCATACCGCCAGCTAAAATAATAAAAACAGCAAAGAAAAAATTTTTCTGCCAGAAAGCCAATAAAATTAAAATCACTGCCACTAAGGCAATTAGCCAGTACCATCCAACATCCTTTCGGGTATATTGGTATTCCGCCGCTCTCCAGGTTATTCCCTGACTTTTCTTTGATAACTTAGTTTCCGCCATTACTTACATTATACATACGGGCTCTCTGCGGTCCCATCGGGATTTGAACCCGAGTTTCCAGGATGAAAACCTGGCGTCCTAGACCGAACTAGACGATGGGACCTCTCGATCAAAAACACATTCCCTCACATCCGTTCGGGATGATTGATTTTCTAAGCTCGTTCCTCGCTAAGAAAATCTAATCAGCGGAGAGGGTGGGGAATCGAACGTCGCTCGTATTCACTCGCTCCCACGAACCCATCGGTTCGTGAGCTCCGCCACGGGGAAACTCCCGTTTCCCCGACCCCCTTCCCAGTTCGATTCCCAACTCAGAAAGATTTTTCCGATAGACACAAAAGGTCCATCGGAAAAGTCTTTGCGGAGAGGGTGGGATTCGAACCCACGACCCGGTTTTATCCGGATAACGCATTAGCAGTGCGCTGCTTTCAACCACTCAGCCACCTCTCCTCGAAATACTCAATCTAATTTCTTGTTTTTATAGCACTTTTTTGTTACCTTTACAAATACTTCTTATGAGCAAAAAAGATAACACCGGAAAAGTAAAAGAACGAACCAGGCCCCCGATCGTAGTGGTTATGGGTCATGTTGACCACGGGAAAACCAAACTTCTTGATTACATCCGGAAAACAAACATAGCAGGGCGAGAAGCCGGCGGAATTACCCAATCAATCGGTGCTTACGAAATTACTCATGAGGTGACCCATTCGACTGACGCTCAGGGGGCGCCTCCGGCGCGAAAAATTACCTTCATTGACACGCCCGGCCACGAAGCCTTCTCTAAAATGCGGGAACGCGGCGCCCAAGTTGCTGACCTAGCAATACTTGTCGTCGCAGCAGATGAGGGAGTAAAACCACAAACTAAAGACGCCTTAAAGTACATACTTAAGGAAAAAATAACTTTCATTGTTGCAATAAATAAAATAGACAAGCCAAATGCAAACATTGAAAAAATAAAGCAAGAGTTGGGTAAAGCGGGAGTTCTTTTAGAGGGGTTTGGAGGCAATATCTCCTGGCACGCAATTTCCGCCAAAACCGGTGAGGGCGTATCAGACCTGCTGGATCTTATTCTTTTAGCGGCTGATTTGGAAAAAGCGACATACAACCCGGATGCTCCTGCCTCCGGTATTATTCTTACCAGCCACTCAGATCCGCGTCGGGGTCCAGCTGCCGGTGTTATAGTAACAAACGGCCGGCTTCAAAAAGGGCAGTTTGTTTCTACAGAAAGCACCAAAGGGAAAGTTAAAATATTAGAAGACTTTAAAGGCGATCCCGCTGAATTCTTAGAGCCGAGTGCGCCAGCAATGATTTTAGGGTTTGAGTCTCTGCCTGAAGTAGGTGAGAAATTTTCAACGGGGGTTGATCAGTCTAAAAAATCCAGCGTTCCCGCAACACAGCCCCAAACCATTGAGAGTAAAGAATTATTAAAAGAAATAATTCCCGAAGAAAAAGAATCACTGAAAGTTCTGCTAAAAGCCAACGAGACGGGGTCTTTAGATGCTCTTTTGCATATAATCCAAAAGATTACTCAACAAACCAAAATTACAGTAATTAACAAAGGTGTTGGTAACCTCCATGAAAGCGATGTTAAACTCGCTGCAGCTGTAGGCGCTGTCATTATTGGATTTAGGGTAAAAGCAGACAAAACGGCTCTTAGTATGGCTAAGATGCAAAAGATCAATATAATGACTTCACCGGTCATCTACGAACTGGAAAAAAACCTGGAAGAATATATTCTAAAGAATATCTCTCAAGAAATAAGAACTATTGAAATATTAGCAATTTTCGGCGAGCCTAAAGGCAAGAAACAAGTAGTCGGCGGCAGAGTTGTACAAGGATCAGTGAAGAATTTAGAAACATTTGAAATTATTAACTCGGCTGACGGAGATAAAGTAATTGGCGAGGGTAAAATCAACAACCTGCAATCCCAAAAGAAAGACGTCTCTCAAGCCGAAACCGACCAAGAGGTTGGACTTCTAGTAGAGAGTGAGACACAGATTAAAGTAGGAAATAAACTTGTGTTTAACAACTAGACATAAATGAAACCCTACCGAAACCTAAAAATCGCAAGTCTTATCCAACAGGAACTGAGCCATCTATTGATCAAAGAATTTAATTTTGAGGGTGCGCTCGTGACAATTACCAGAGTTGAAGTCTCCGAGGATCTGTTGCAAGCTAAAGTAGATCTAGGTATCATACCTCCTGAAAAGGAGCCTGAAGTATTTAATATGATAGAGAGACGGCGCAAGGAGCTTCGGTATAAACTACTTAAGAAAATGAGGATTAGGTCAGTACCTAGGTTACGGTTCAAGGTTGAGAAAATTAATTAGAGAGTTTATTCTAAACAAAAAAATAGGCCGGGTAGCCAAGTGGTAAGGCAAGGGTCTGCAAAACCCTTATACAGGGGTTCGATTCTCCTCCCGGCCTCACAACTTGCCCGGGTGGCGGAACTGGTTTACGCAAAGGACTTAAAATCCTTGGCCCGAAAGGGCTTGTGGGTTCGAATCCCACTCCGGGCACCAGACTAGAAAACAATGCAACTTAAAATACTTACCTTTAATATTTGGGATATACCTTTTTGGTTCACACCTAAACGTCACGAACGAGCTTGCCGCCTCGGTGAATATCTCAAGAAGTATGACCCGGATATTATCTGTCTCCAAGAGGCCTTTGATGTTCAGCACCGAGATGAACTCCACGAGTACCTCGGTAAGAAAACCTACCACGTAACTGAAGGAAACGGTGACACGCGCCGGGTACTGCTCTTTAAACGTTTTGATCTGACGGGGGGTCTCGTAACATTCTCTAAATTACCAATCATAAGCAGTCGCTTTGTGCACTTTCGCCGCTTCGTTGATATGATGTTTGCAGAATATATTGGGAGAAAGGGCGTACTAGAGACAATTATAAAAACGCCGCAAGGTCCCTTTGCGATTATAAATACTCATCTCCATACCGGCGGGTATTCGATCGATCAAAAGATACGCCTACGGCAAATGCGGCAGCTCTTCAGAGCCATTAAAAAGCGGGTGTCACGCATCCCGATAGTCATTACCGGCGACTTAAACGAAGATGATATCATGCAAAACGAAAGCTTATCTTCTCTTATTAAGAAATTTGGATTTCATGATGGAGCAGACCACTCAACTAATATCCCAAAGCCAACTAACAGAATAGAAAATCCTTTTACTAATGCGTGGTTTAATTTATATAAAATTACCTCATCGCAACGGGTTGACTACACACTATTAAATGACACTTCATCATTTGGTTTTAAGGTTATTGATCACCAAGTACTTTCTCAACCAAATGACCCTTTATCGGATCATGATCCCCTGCTTATAACGCTGTCTGCGTAGCGGAGCACTTCACTTCGTTCAGCATTCTCGCAAAATATAATCGCTCCACTCATTATTTTGCGGAGGGGGTGGGACTCGAACCCACAAGCCCTTGCGGGCGCTGGTTTTCAAGACCAGTTCCTTACCAATTCGGAGCACCCCTCCGTGTTTATTAACTACTTTTCATTGAGCCAGCTATTTTTTAAATAATGTTCTTCCATGTGACAATTTGGACAAATTAATTCCAAGTTTTCAAGTTTATTATTGTTTCTGTTTCTGTCCTTGTGATGTATTTGTAGAATTTCATACTTACCATAACGGCATCTTTCGCATCTTCTACTTCTTAGACTCAACAACCTTATTTTTAAACTTCTCTGATTCTTAACTTTATCTCTCGGTTTGTTGAGCCTGTATTTAATACCTGTTCTATGCTTGTTCGCACAACTTCTATTGCAAGTTTTTTTATGTGCACTCGCAAGAATTAATTTTCCACAAATGACGCAAGGATTTTCTTTCCTACAAAAGATTCCATAACAGACCAGACCACAGAATACTCTTCCTTGATTGTTCTGAATTTCGACGGGCCTCCTGTAAATAGAAGTGTCGCAAACCAGGCATTTGATATTAGGATTTCTTTTATACCTCTCAGCCACTCATCCAGTATACCACGAACAGGTTTAGTAGCAAATAACAAAAAGAGGTTTAACTCTAATTCTTTTTAGAAATCTACTATCCAAATACGCTAGCGGGAAACCTATCTTTTTTCAACCTTATTGTTATCTTTGAGCCCAAATATAGTTCTCCAAAATTTAGGATGGTCAACAATATATTCGCTTATGACGGCAAACGGCAGAGCTACCAGAAAAACAATCCCAATCACTTTCGGCGTGATTGGCTCACCGGTGGCGAACCACACCGCTAAGACATCTTCAAATATTCCCAGAACAACACCAATTAGAAAAAATTCCAGAAAGCGGAGGGTTTTCTTTTTTACCTGCATGGTTAGTTGATCGCGTATAGACCAGGGCCGAAAACGATAATGATGGACACAAGAGCAATTAAGAGCATATCGTAAGAATAGTCATTAAACGGCTTTTTCATCTTCATCTTCCAAAATGTGCCGACTATCATCTGAAAACCGAAAACTGCAGCTACAACCCACGCATAAAATCCAATAAGCATTGCAATCCCGCCGAAAAATTCAATGAAAGCGACAATGGTCCCCCAGAACATTCCAGGCTTAAATCCCATCTCCACGAAATCTTTAGCGTTACTCTTTAGTGATTTCATCTTCGGCCAACCGTAAAAGAGCATCACTAGCGCTACTGCGACACGCGCGAACAAAAGAACCAAACCTTCGTATCCTGAAAGGAAAACATCCATACCAAAATTATACCATAATGGTTTATTGGTTTGAGAAAATCCAAACGGCTCAACGATGAGTGCCGTTGAGCCGTTTAGATTGGGTGGACCCGATCGGATTCGAACCGACGACCTCCACAGTGCAAATGTGGCGCTCTAGCCAGCTGAGCTACGGGCCCGTCAAAAACAAATTGTATCGCTATCCCCCCATAAACACAAACACCCGGGCATGAACACGGGCGTTTGTAGTCAATTCTTGGGAGGGTTTACTTGTTCGGGAGAAACTTCATCATCTTGGTACCGCATACTTTACACGTACCCTTGAGCGCTCTCCCTTTCTTTCCGCCCTTTTTATTTATTTCTACCTCTTCAGGATCAACCATTTCTCTGTCCTTTTCCCTGCATTTCACACAATATGCTGTTGCTACGTCTTTTGTTGTATCTTCCATGCAATTATGAATAGATTTTTATGACCTTTAGCGCTTTTCAACCCTCACATAAAGGCTGATTTTACCCTTTAATACTAGCATATTTTAAAATGATATCAAAAGAGGCAATAGACCCACTTTTCCTGGCTTGTGGACCGGATGGGATTCGAACCCACGACCTTCTCAATGCCATTGAGACGCGCTACCAACTGCGCCACCGGCCCAAAATCTTGTGGGCGGTACTGGACTCGAACCAGTGACCTTCTCGATGTCACCGAGACACTCTAACCAACTGAGCTAACCGCCCGTTTAACAAGCTAGATAATAACAAAACTTTACACTCTAATCAACTTAAATTATAACTATATAGAGCAAGTTTTTATGCCCTCGTAGCTCAAATGGATAGAGCACCGCACTCCTAACGCGGTGATAGGGGTTCGATTCCTCTCGAGGGTACGGAGGGTTGGCAGAGCGGTCTAATGCGCCGCACTCGAAATGCGGTTGGGGAGAAATCCCCTCAGAGGTTCGAATCCTCTACCCTCCGCAAATATACAAAAGAGATGTCCTTGTGATATCCCTTTTGTATATCTTGTCAGTGGGATTCGAACACGAGAGGGGGTCGGGGAGAAGTTTTAGGTCTCCCCGTATTGGAGATTACTCAGAACCGAGGGTTCTGAGAAAATAATTTGTTAACCAAATTATTTTGTTCGATTCCCTCTACCCTCCGCTAACGATTTTTCGGCGTCGGCCAGAATCCGAGACGGAACCTGCCGCCCAACATCAGCCGGGTTTGAGACTCGACTGCGGGGATCGCGCTAAAGACAACCAAGAGGACAGGAACGAGAAGCCACTGCAGGAAATAAACGATGTAGTGTTTTTTACGAAACCATTTCGGCTTAGGTGGTAATAAGACGATGCTTAAAACCGCCGAGGCAATAAGGCCTGCAACGGAAAAATTTAATATAAAACCCGATATCCTGGAAAAGTTATACGACAAGAGCGTCAAGCTAAACTCGTAACTGCCTAGAAAAAGTGGCAACCAACCAAGTATAAAAAGAATAAAAGGAGAGGTAGCCCAAGAGTGAAATCCTTCCATAAAAACAAACGTCCAAAAAACCTTTTTACGAAAAGGGATTTTCTTATTTTTTACAAAGCCGCTTAACATATAAGGGATATTTTCCGCTCCCCATGCCCAACGGCGCTGCTGTTTATAAAGATTTACTGCCGTCCCCCACAATGTTTTAGCCGAGGTAGCATCCATCGAGATGGGATAGTATAGCGGCTCGGTGCGCCAATCGCCATCATAATGAAAGTAAAATTTCCAGAAGACAAGTGAGTCCTCCGAAACTAAATGCGTATCCCAAAAACCAATTTCCACCAAGGCCTTAAAAGGCATCGCCTGGGAGGTAAAAGTGCTAAGCTGTTCGAATCGGGACTGCTGCATCATCTGCCAAAAAGTCGGAAAAAAAGACATCACTCTTGAGAAAACCGGAGCTTGGTATATGTTGTTTACAAAAAGCGGTATGGGTTGATAGCTCGATCTCTGGGGATTATCGCATGTCAAGAACACATAAGTTAATCGGCCAAAATATCCCGGCGGCACCTGGGTATCAACATCAAAAACAGAGGCAATGATACGTTCGTAATTAAGACCAAGGACGTCAATTATTTTCTCCTTTGCCTGTTTTGTAGCCCAAGTCTCGTTAGAACCCTTACCTGGAATCTCGTTTGGTAAATTATCAGGATGATTGGTAACTAAAAATTTAAAAAAATCTTTACCGAACTTTTTCTCTATTTTTGAAGCAGTCTTTTTCGCTTCTAGGCCGGCTCGCTCCTCGGTCGCAAGAACCACTATAATTCTGTCTTTAGGATAATCAGTCGCCTTAAGGGCCTTGAAAGTTTCTTCAATCACTTCAATTGGTTCTTTATACATTGGCAAAACAACTAAATGGTAAATCTCTTGCCAGTTACTCGGTGTCAATTGCTTTAATTTCTCCAACCAGTTAACTTTCAGGTTTTCCCGCGCCTCGTTAAAAGAGAAACGTAAGTGAAAATGCAGGTAAATAATTCTGAACAGCCAGTAAAATGTGTAGAGGATAAAAAAAATAGCTACCGCAGACGGAAATTTCCAGGAAAACAAAAACATCAAGAGGAACGTAAGCCAAACCAAGCTACCCGGTAAAATTTCAAAAAACCTGTGCATAAATATATTAGTTTCGCATTGAGCGTTTATATATTATCATAATATGAAGGTTCTCTAGCGAGCAGTATAAATAAAACTAAAACAATGAAAGAAAAATCGCAAATAATAGATACCGTTAAGGAAGTGATGCCGGCGGTTGTTTCAATCGTTATATCAAAAAAGCTGGACGATTTAAGAAGAGAGTTGCCCCAGATGTACCCTTTCTGGGAACACCCCCAACTCAATATACCACCGGATAAAATCGATGCCCATGGAATGGTGCAGATTGGCGGAGGATCAGGATTCATTGTTGGCGAAAACGGAACAATCTTAACTAATAAGCACGTTATTGCCGAACCGAGAGCAGAATACACGATTATTACCAATGATGGAGAAAAATATAAGACCGAGGTTGTGGCGCGCGACCCTTTAGACGACGTCGCAATACTGAAGATAGTAAACCCCTCAAATCACGCGCCAAAAAAAATGAAGACTGTGTCATTGGGTAATTCTGAGAATCCTGAAATGGGACAGACTGTGCTCGCTTTTGGCAACGCTCTCGGTATTTTCAAAAATACGGTCTCAACCGGCATTATCTCCGGCCTTTCCCGCTCAATAAGTGCGCAGCCTGACCCTTCATCACCAGCACGAGAGATGCGAGGGTTAATCCAAACTGACGCTGCTATAAATCCGGGTAATTCCGGCGGTCCGCTTACGGATATTTTCGGGGCCGTTATAGGCATTAATACTGCTGTTGTATACGGTGCTCAAAATATAGGTTTTGCTATTCCAATTAAGGCGGCGGAGAGAGATTTAGAAGATTTAAAAAAACACGGCGTAATCCGCCGTCCCTTCTTAGGTCTCCGTTATCTTACCCTCAACCAAGACATAAAAGAGAAATTAAATCTACCGGTAGAGTATGGAGCTCTTATCGTGAAAGAACACCCCTTAGACCAGGCAATTGTCCCTAAGGGTCCGGCGGCGAGAGCAGGTCTCAGAGAAAAAGATATTATTCTGGAATGGGGCGGCCAAAAAATAACCACAGAGAAGAATATCCAGGACTATCTTGAAGACTGCGAAGTCGGCAGTAATGCTGCATTAAAAGTTCTAAGAGGTAAAAGAACCTTTGAGACAAAAGTGGTGCTAGGAGAAAGAAAGTAGAAACTCTAGTAGCTGTGCTCATCTACCAACAAACCTTGCCTATCAAGGAGAAGAAGTCGGTCGTGAGAGGAGTCAAACGGCAAAATTTGATCCAGCCATATCCGCCATCCGTACGAGAAGAAATTAGAATCCCTGGAATATTTGTTGTAACAATTCTGATAATTCAGACGAGTCAAGAATACGTGACACGAAACATCATCGGAGCCGCTGAATCTATTCAAGTCTTCCGTAGTCGGCATCTCACAACTCCTAAGCGATAAAACAAAAGATTGGCAGTCGCCAGAAAAGGCAGTAACTTCACTGCGACTCGGTCGGGGACAGTTGTTCGGCAATTTCGGATCTGGTGAATAAGTGTTGTTCAAATAACCGGTGCATTTATTAAGTTCTATGTTCTCTATAGAAGAAACTGTGCCGCCATACACGACTGCGGATGTACCGGGACGGATAATAATATTTGTAATGTTTATAGGACCAAACGACGACCTTGCTCCACGAAGAATTATTTCTCCATCGTTTGATTTTATTCTCCATTCCGTGACGTTCACTGACTCTTCAAGAGATGTTTTGGCGCGGAGAGTAAATTGCCCCCCTTGCCCGATACGGGAAGGGCGTCTTACTGAACGGATATCCACTTCTCCATAGCGCGGCGAGAGGTCACTTAAACTGAAGCCCGGTGGGGGTGTAATAGAGGGTTTAACGGGTTCGCTGGTTTTAGGCGAGATTTCAATTTTAATCTTTGGTGTAGTTTTCTCTTTTAATCCAACGGTTGAACTCGTAGTCCGACCTGACGGCAGATAAAAAATTTCGCTAAGACTTAGATTACTGGATACCCATAAAACTCCGTTATAGATAATCACGATTACAATGATAATTACTATGATTAATCCGACGTAACGCATAGTTAAATCACAAAATTAATTAATCTATCTTTCACAAAAATAATCTTTTTACTTTTTTTATTCCCTATGTGCCTCTTTATGTTTTCTAAAGATAAGGCAATTGCCTCGGCTTCTTTTTGGGAAATTCCGGTATCTGCCGTTATCGTATCTCTCATCTTACCATTCACTTGCACTATCAGCTTAAAGGTTTCTTCTTCTATAAGCTTTGGGTTGTATGCGGGCCAAGGTTCTATATGAATTGATTTTTTGCTCCCTAATTGGCTCCACAATTCTTCTGTAATGTGCGGCGCGAAGGGAGCAAGAAGCTTCAGGAATGTTTGATATATGCCAGTCGACAATTTATCTCCTTGCTCTTCCATTTTACTTAATAAAATCATTAACGTACTGATTGCAGTATTATAATGTAAATTTTCAATATCTTCTGTTACTTTCTTAATTGATTGATGTAATGATTTTTCTAGGTTTTTGTCTATGTCCTTCTTGTCTTTTTTATCATTATTAAATAATTTCCAAACTCTTTCCAAAAACCGCGTAATCCCTAAAATTCCTGCATCGCGAAAATCACCACCCTGCTCAAAGGGCGCCAAAAACATAAGATACATCCGAAACGCGTCAGCACCAAATTTCTTAACATAGAAATCCGGATTTACAATGTTCCCTTTTGACTTTGACATTTTCTTTCCTTCACTGATCAAAAGACCGTGAGCACGGAATACAGTAAACGGTTCTCCGTCCTTAAAATGAACCAGCCCCCAATCATTAAACGCCATTGCTAAAAACCGAGAATATAAAAGATGCAATACCGAGTGCTCCGCGCCGCCAATATACATATCAACCGGTAACCACTTCTTGGTAATTTCCGGGTCCCACGGGACTTGCCCTGAGTGAGCAGAGCGAGTCGAAGGGTAACGAAGATAATACCAGGCGGAATCCAAGAAAGTATCCGACACATCCGTTTCCCGCCGTGCCGCGCCGCCACATTTAGGGCATTTTGTTTCATAAAAAGATTTTTCTGATGCAAGAGGAGATTGGCCCTTCCCTTTTGGTCGGAAGTCTTTAATGAAAGGGAGTTTCACAGGTAAATCTTTTTCCGGAACAGGCTGCCAGTCACACCGTTCGCAATAAATCATAGGGATCGGCACACCCCAGTAACGCTGACGAGAAATCAACCAGTCGCGGATACGATAATGAATCTCTTTTTTTCCGCCGACGAATTTTGTAATTTCCCATTTAGCTTTCTCCGATGCGATACCATCAAATTTGCCGGAATTTTTAAGATAACCATTTCCAATATACACTAACTCGCCGCATAATTTTCGCCACGCCCATAGATGAGTACTGGGGGTAAGAAACCTTTCAACTTCTTCTTTTGAAAGCCAAGTTAATTCGTGAATCGCTTTTTCTTTCTCTGATACTTCGTCGCGAGCATCGTCTTCAAGCTCAAAATAAAGACAGTGGGCATGCACCCAACGATTTTCTTTCTTGGGCACGTGGTAAAACTTACCATGCACAATACCCAAATCTTTTACAAATCTAAGATTGCGATATCCAACTTCTTCCAACACCTCCGCGCGAGCGGCCTGCTCCGGCGTCTGGTCCTTTTCAATACCACCCGTAACCCAAGTACCCCATGCTACTGATTTCCACTTCAATCCAATATACTTTTCTTCGGACCAATGTTTGATAATAGCAATAATTCCATCTCGCTCAACGAATGGTAATTCTTTTTTTACCATACCGGGCTCGGTCATTTGCGTATATTCTGCTTCTACAACTTGACGAACCGGTAAGTCATATTTTATCGCAAACTCAAGGTCGCGCTCATCGTGTGCCGGCACAGCCATAATTGCGCCGGTACCAACATGACCCAACACATAATCCGCAACCCATATCGGAATTTCTTCTTTTGTTGCCGGGTTAACTGCTTTTACGCCTTTCAACTCCACCCCTGATTTTTCCCTGTCTTCGGCAATCCGTTCTTCATCGCTTTCACTTCCGGCTTTTTTAACGTATTTTTTAACTTCCTCTAAGTTATTAATGCTGGATTCTAGATTCTCAATCAACTCATGCTCCGGAGCTAGAACCATATAAGTCGCACCGAAAAGTGTATCCGGGCGGGTAGTGAAAACTTTTATGCTTGACTCATGATTCTTAATTCTAAATTCAATCTCTGCTCCCTCTGAACGGCCGATCCAATTTCGCTGGGCAATTTTTACCCGTTCTGACCAATCAATTTTGTCTAAATTTTTAAGCAGTTTGTCAGCATACTTTGTAATTTTAAAAAACCATTGCTCAAGCTCTTTTTTAATAACTAAGTGCGAGCACCGTTCACATCTGCCCGTGATAACCTGCTCATCAGCGAGCACGGTTTTACAACTCGGACACCAGTTAACTGGTGCCTTTTTACGGTAGGCGAGGCCATGCTTAAATAGTTGGACAAAAATCCACTGAGTCCAGCGGTAATATTTGGGGTCATAAGTTTCAAGTCTTTCATCCCAGGCAAAACCATTACCGATCATCTCAAGTTGTTTGTAAAATCTCTTCTCGGAAATTTCAGCCTGTTTCATCGGATGGACGCCGATTTTCAAAGCATAGTTCTCTGAGTGAATCCCGAAACCATCAAGCCCCATTGGTTCAAATACATTGAACCCCTGCATCCGCTTGAATCTGCCGTAAACGTCACCGCCGGTAAAAGCATACATGTTTCCCACATGCAACCCTTCGGCCGACGGATAAGGGAACATCATCAAGTTATAGAAAGGTTTCTGCCGGCTGGTGGATAACTTTAGGTTTGGCTTGCCCCGAGTCATGTTAAGGGGCTCGTAAACTTTCTTCTCACGCCAGAATTTCTGCCACCTGCGTTCTATTTTCTGAAAATCGTATTTCATATTTTTTTTGCAACAACTAGCATCCGCTTAGTATTAAAACCGAAGGGCTGGCCCTTATAAGACCCGAAAAACTTAACTACTTTCAACCCCTCTTCTACAAGAAGGTTTTCTAGTTCTGCCAGAGTATAGCTGCGAGTCTGCGTACGGCTGATCCTTTTACGTGTCCCATCGGATACTATACGTATGCTGCGCACAACACCTTCGAGGAAATCATAGGTTCTCTTATCTACAATCCTCAGTTTTCCGACTCGTTCACGCCTCACTGGTTTAAAATTTCTCCAGAGCCACGGCAAGCTCTGCAAATCTATAAAAAACTTGCCTTCCTTCCTCAAGCTCCGGCTCACGTTCCGAATAATCTTTCGGTCATCTTCTCTGCTACCGTACCCAAATGCGGTAAACATGTTAATAATGACATCAAACTTTTTCCGAAACTTGAAATTACGTGCATCGCCCCGCACAAAACTGACTATAAGATTTCTCCGTTTCGCCTCTCTCCTCGCTATCCCTAACGCGTACAAAGAAAAATCGAGTCCTGTAACTTTATATCCTCTCCGCGCAAGTTCAATCGCGTGCCTACCATGCCCGCAGCACAGGTCCAAAATCTCATCCTTTTTCCGGAGTGGAATTACTTTCTCTAAGAAGTTGACTTCCCGCCGCGTATATCTAAACATCCCCGCCTCTTCCCATTCTTTTATATAACCCTCCCCGAAAAACTTTTTCCACCATTCTTCTGTCATAGTAAGTATTTTAATGAGAAAGTCCGCTTCCATCAACTTTACTTATTGCTATCCTCAGTTTACCCATGCATTTAGCACGATCCTTAAAAGTTGCCCCATGTTTTAACATATGTTAAAACATGGGGCAACTATGATATAATTAAGGGAACAGGGAAAAATATGACCAGAAGACGAGTTGAAGAAGAAAATATCAGAAAAATTCAAAAGATGAGGCGGAGCTACTATGTCAGCCTACCTATTGATATCATAAGACGACTCCGTTGGCAGGCAGGACAAAACGTAACGGTAGAAGAACGCGGTAAAGAGATAGTAATCAAAGATTGGGAGAAATAACCATTTTGAGGTAATTTTAGAATTGAATATTAAAAACCTGTTCAGAGTTTCTTAAAATTTGCACTCTCATTTTTTCTTCAGAAACATTTTTAATCTCGGCTAACTTTTTAACGACTTCAATTACATATAACGGTTCGTTGCGCTTACCGCGATGCGGGACAGGAGTCACGTAAGGAGCATCCGTTTCCGATAAGATTCTGTCAAGCGGGATTATTTTTATTACATCGTCGTAATCACGAGTAAATGTAATCACGCCGCCGAAAGTGAAATAAAAACCCATGTCCAGAAGTTGTTTAGCGTCTTCTTTAGTACCGCTGAAAAAATGGATTATACCAGGTTTTAGGTTATGGGGGTTAGCTTTCAGTACGCTAATTAAATCACTAAAAGCCTCGCGGCAGTGAATCATAAGAGGTTTTTTAACCTCACGTGAGAGTTCAATTTGTTTTATGAACGCTTCCTTTTGCCGCTCAATCTGCGCTTCGCGATTCGCGCCCTGCTCCTGACGAAAAAAGTCAAAACCACATTCCCCAATCGCAACCACCTTTGAGTCAAGGGCCAATTGTTTATAGTAATCATAATCAAAGTCCTCACCGCGACTCGTAAAACCCTTTGCATCGGAGTTGTCGCCTAACTCCTGTGCATCATGATAGGATTTCACGGTGTGAATTGGGTGCAGACCCACCGCGGCATAAACACCATCATAGTTGTGTGCAACCTCCACCGCCCGGCGGGAAGTATCTTTCTGGGTACCAACATTTACCATCCCAACGCCGTGGGCGTATGCCCGCCCAATGACTTCTTGGAAATCAGAAGCATACGCTGCAAACTGCACGTGTGTGTGAGCGTCAAAAAACTTGAGCACAGTACTTATAATTTAATTAGATCCCCAATGCCGGTTTATGGTCTTTTCTCTCAGCTAAATAATTAAATATTTCTTGGGCTGCAACAGCTATCGGTACAGCCAAAATTACTCCTACAAGACCCGCAACCTGAGCACCAGTCAAGAGTGAGATGATAACAATCACCGGGTGGACATTCATGGTTTTACCCATAAGCACCGGAATTAAAACGTGATTTTCTAATTGTTGAACAAGGAAAGAAAATCCCAAAACATAAAGCCCTAGCGATAATGAAGCAGAAAATGCGACCAAAGACGCGATAGCCCCAGCGACAACCGGTCCAATGACGGGGACCAACTCCAAAATAGCAGCTATTACTCCCAAGACTATTGCATAACGAACGCCAAGCAACCATAAACCAACACTAACTACCACTCCCACTACCAAGCTCAGGCCCAGCTGCGCGGCAAACCAATGTCGTATTTTCTTTTTAAAGCGGTTAAAAATTGTGAGTACGGGCTTTTCATACACATCAGGTAAGATAACTCTTAATAATTTTTCGGTCCCTCCTTTTTGCACTGATAAATAAAACGAGATAACAACAGTAGCTAAAACCAAAATAATTCTCGTAAAGACGGCGGAGATTGCTCCCCCGATAGATACGCTGGCCGCAGTTAAAATACCTAATGCTTTATCGAGCGACAAACTAAAATCTTGAATAAGTGATTGAGGTAAACCAAAACCGAAGACTTCTGAGACGACTCTATTAAAATCACCTAAAAATCCTCCAACCTCAAGAATGAATATGGGGATAATAAAGTAAACAGCAGTACTCAAAAGCAACAATCCCACCAAAAAGACTGCAATTGTTCCTAAAAGACGATTTATCTTTTTTTTCTCTAAAAAACTAATTATTGGATCAAGACCAAGGGAAACAACTATTGAAATTAAAAGAACCCCCATTACTTGGCGAGCAAGATACAGAATAAGAAGAAATGCAAGAAAAACAAGAATCTGCCAGAATGTTTTCCAGCCAATTTCAAAACGAATAAACTCTCCCATTATATTTTTAGTATATCACTAAAGGATTTTTCTTTAAAAGGGCCGACTACTGCCAGATTTAATCGATTATTCGTATATACATCTCGCGCAACCGATTGCACTTCTTCTGGTGTAACTGATTCTATCTTCTTGGCAAGCTCCCGAGGTGCAGTGCAAGGCATACCCATTACTTCCTGAATACCGTAAAACAACCCTAGTTCATCCGATGTCTCAAGTGAGAGGAATAAGTGCCCAATCATATGGTCTTTTACTTTCTGAAGTTCCTTGCTACCGACTTTCTCTTCTTTAAATTTTGCAAACTCTTCAAGAGTTGCGTTCACTACTAAATCAAGTTTTTTGTGATCAATTCCTGCTGACATCACAAACAATCCATGGTCTGTATATAAATCAGTGCTCGCATTTACATAGTAGGCCGCCCCCAGCTCGGCCCTAATCTTTTGGAACAGCCGAGAACTGATACCGCCACCAAGCATATCAGCAAGTACCTCAAGAGCATAACGACGGGGATCGTGAACATCAAATGCCCGAAACCCCATAACGAGATGGGTCTGGTCAGATGTTTTATGTGATACGGTGTAACGAGAGTTGTGTTGCTCTTCTTGAACAGAAACCTTTGAGCTTTTTTTACCGTCGTGTATGCCGGAGAAAGCATCCTTCACTTTCTCTTCCATTCCTTTCTCGTTAAATCCACCAGCAACGACCACGATTGTGGCTTTTGCAACGTAGTGTTCTTGCCGGTACTTTAAAAAATCTTCTCTTGTAAAACTCCTGATATTATCTTTTGTGCCGAGGATCTTCCACCCAGCCGGTTGATCACCGTAGACAAGCTCAAGAAAAAGATCTTGAACACGGCGCATCGGCAAATCCTCATACATATTTATCTCCTCAATGATTGGGCCACGTTCCTTATTAATCTCTCCGGGAGCAAGAGTAGGATTAAGATACACATCCGAAACAATATCAAGCGCCTGCTCAAACTTTTTATTCCGCACTTTCGCAAAATAGCCAGTGTACTCCTGACTAGTGAAGGCATTATAACTTGCGCCCAAACTGTCAAGTTCAGAGCTGATCTGAAGTTCTGTCGGGCGCCGTTTGGTGCCCCTAAAACACATGTGTTCCAAAAAGTGGGAGAGTCCATTGATGTTTTTAGTTTCATACGTCGAACCTGTCTCAACTAGCACAAGTACGGTTGTTGCTAAACTGGCGGGTCTCGGCACTAAAATCACACGCAAGCCGTTATCAAGTTTTATTTTCTTAAAGGATTTTTCCATGTAAATAACTTCCTAGTTTGCTAATTTCTATTCTTTTTTGTTTCATTGAATCCCGGTCACGCACGGTAACGTCCTTCTTTTCTAAACTATCAAAATCTACCGTGATACAGTATGGCGTACCTATCTCGTCTTGGCTGTAGTAACGCTTACCAATATTTCCCCTGTCATCCCATACAGCAGTGAATTCTTTTCTTAAATCTTCATAAATTTTGCGCGCAAGCTTTACAAGCTCAGGTTTATTGGCTAAAAGCGGGAAAACGGCGACTTTATATGGTGCAAGTTTTGGATGAAGTTTTAGAATAATCCGCTCATCGTTTCCTTTAAGCTTCTCTTCTTCATACGCGTCCATTAAAAAGAAAATCACTGCCCGGTCCACACCGCCCGAGGTCTCAATAACCCAAGGGATATATCTTTCGTTGGCTTCCTCATCAAAATACGATAAATCCTCACCCGAAAATTCACTATGGCGCCTCAGGTCCCAGTCGCCACGGTTATGAATGCCTTCAAGTTCCTTCCATTCTTGATCTGATACCTGATATTCCACATCCCACGCCTCTCTCGCGTAGTGGGCGCGTTCCTCACTCTCATGTTCACGAAAACGCAGATTTTTCTTACTTATACCGAGACTAACATACCACTTGAGACGCTCTTCCTTCCAGTATTTCATCTGCCTTTCCGCCTCCTTTTTGTCGGGTTTGATATAAAACTGCAACTCCATCTGCTCAAATTCACGAGAACGAAACGTAAAGTTACCCGGCGTGATTTCATTCCGAAACGCTTTCCCAATCTGGGCAACACCGAAGGGAATTTTTACCCGGTTTGAAGCGAGAATGTTTTTAAAATTTACATGCGCGCCTTGGGTAATCTCGCCGCGGAGGTAAGTTTTCTGTTTCTCTCCCTCAACCGCACCAAGATGCGTCTCCATCATAAGGTTAAAGGCCTTAGGTTTAGTAAACTCACCACTGCATTCTGGACACCCTTTAGCTTCTAGACCAATTTCATCTAATCGGAACCGTTTATGGCATGACTTACACTCAACTAAAGGATCAGAAAAAGCTTTTAGGTGACCTGAGGCCTCCCAAACCTTGGGATTCATTAAAATTGCCGCATCAACTCCAACCACATCATCTCGGGCATAGACCATAGTGTTCCAAAATTGTTCCTTAATATTTCGTTTAAGTTCTACACCGAGCGGTCCGTAATCCCATGTACCAGCTAGCCCACCATAAATTTCAGAACCGGGGTAGATAAAACCCCGTCGCTTGGCTAAAGATGTTATTTTCTCAAAAATGTTGTTCATGGTACGATCCGTCCCCCGTTTTGACCTATGGTTATATCATCAGGTAAAGATGTATTTAGAGCAACGTCTGAGCTAAACAATTCCAGACCGGTAAATTCATCGACTGCCCTTAAGGTAGTTTCGTTTGTAAGCTGCTGAAATTTGCCAATGTCCGTGACGCTAGGCGTAGCTTCAACCTGAAAGACTGTCTCGATTGGATCGTCTAGAACTCCCTTAGTTGCTCTAATCGTTTCAATAGCCCAGATAATTTCGCGAGTCTCTTCATTATACAAAGGGACAGAGTCTATATTGCTCTTTACTATACCCGTCCATCTAACGCCTAATGGAAGTACGGTACGCAAAGAAACATCTTTAACGTCCGTAGAGTAATTACGAATAACCCAATGAACCGTGTACTGGGTTGGTAGATTAACTTTCGGCGGGATAAGACCGCTGTTTAATATGCCGGATAGAGCATCCCGGTAAAACCCTCTTACATCAACCAAAATCAATCCGGCAACTTTGGCCTCAAGACTGGCAATGGCTTCCGTTTTGGGAGCTTGGAGATAATACGGCACGGATGGCGAACTAATCTTAGTGCTAAAACGGAGATTAAAATTCTTATCGTTTAGGCGATTAATTGGAAATTGATTTTTCAGCTTAACTCTTAAACTAACCTCCCCCGATGCGCCCGGATCAAGCAACCTTAAGGCTGGAATTTTAGAAACGTCCCAGGTAACGGTGCGGGCCGACAAATTGGTATCAGCGTTGACCTCCAGAGTCGTAAAATCAAACAATTCACCGATAAGCTCAGTTTTTATCACGACGTCAGCTAAAGCAATCCCACTCGAGTTCTCATACAAAATAGTGTAAGTCAACTGATCACCGATTCTCGCTACGTAATCGGTTCGACGGTTAATAAAGGTTTGGACGTTGATCGGTGAAGGAGCAATGGCCAGTTCCACTTCTTGTTCAACTACGGGGTAGTCCTGACCCAAGAATTTAGCTGAGAAAACTATCGGTATGACAAATGGAGACCCTGCGGCGCCTTCGAGAGTCCCCCTAACCTGAATATTACCACTCGAGCCACTTCTAAGTTCTCCCAGCCGCCAATAATTATTCAGTGAATCCGGAGTCAAGCTCGAGGAAATAAACTTAAACGGTGATGGGTACTTCACCTCCAAGACTGCTTCAGAGAAATCGAAATTAGAAACATTTTGATAACCAATATCCAATTCGAAAGTGGAGCCAGGCAAAATCTGATCAGGTTTTTCAACCTCAATCTCAATGGCTAAGTCGCTGACGTTAACCTTTTTAACTTCATTAACTTCAAAGCGGGTTCTGCCGGCTGAAAAATAAGACAAACTAAAAGCGATCTCTCCAGAAGAACCGATCTCTCCCGTTGCTAAAAATCTATATGTTTTTCTAGTCAAGCTGCCACTACCCATATCCCCAATAGAATCGCTTATTATCCCCCGACCATTAAAACCTCTTAGGTTCACGATACCATTGGTGGGACTCAGAGTAAGTTCTGCTTGAGTAATAATATTATCAGTTTGATTATCTATACTGACATCAACCTCAAATGGGACGCCGCGATAAATCTTATCCGGAGCATTAACTTCAATAACAACACCAATTGAACTGCTTCTGTAATAAGAAACAAAGAAGATTGCAGTTCCTAGAACAACAAGAATAAGAATAGTAACAACTATCCATAAAAGCCTTTTGGTCCACTGAGGTGTCACAAAACGCAGAGCCTTAGCCGATGGCCTTGATCTGCTTTTTTTAGGTTTCCTACTATGGGTTTTATCTCTAGTTTCTCCTCTGGGCATACCAACTACTACTCTCGTTAATTTACGTAAAACAACTTACTACCTAAGCTTGTGCGGAACTTTAAAGAACATTGCCGGCATAAAAAAGACTGATCCACCAAAGAAAAGTGGCTAATTTCTCTAGCATAACAACTTTCACAACTTGCAAGCAAAGGATTATAACCCAAAAGTTCCAAAAAAGTCCTCGTGCTGACCTTTCCTTGTTTGAGACTACGGATTAAATGATGCCAAAATTGTAAATCTGGCGTCAGCTCGGGCACAAGCGATCTGAGTAAAAACATAAGTTTTAGAGCAGAAGAATTTTTCCTAAGGTCCTCTCTTAAAAACCTAAACCTTTCTTTGACCATCACATCAGCAACGGTAAACCGGTTTTTTTGAATTAAACGTGTTTCAACCAAACTCATTGTATCGAGGTGAGGAGAAAGCTTTGATGTTGCTCTGCGGCCGCCTGTTACTTTCGCAACAACGCGACCAAAATCTTTCGTATAAAGATCAACTAGCCGGTCTGTTTCTTTATACGGCTTAACATTTAAAACGACAGCTTCTGTAAGATACTCTTTCATATCCAAGGTGTGCTAATCTACCAGAAAAACAATAAAGATTAGTAATCTAGTATAGAAATATTCCCAAAGACCCTTCAAGACTTAAGGCTCCACTTCCTAATGTAGTAATGAGAAGTGCCGCAGCTACAATCAAAAGATCAAAATCATAGCCACCGGCAAACTTCTGGCCTTGTTTGAGCTTTAGGATAATTACGATGAACTCGATAGCAATAAGTAATGCAATAAGTTGTGTAAGAAAACCAATAATTAAACCGATTCCGCCAATAAACTCTAAGATAGCAACGGTCGTACCCCAAAACTTTCCCGGTTTAAATCCCATACCCGCAAAGCTCTTAGCGGTTCTCTTCAGGTTTTTTATCTTCGGTAAACCATACGCCACCATAATAAGCCCCAAAACAACTCTTAAAATAAAAATCCCCCAATCGCTAAATACCAATAAAGGTTGTATCATAGAATTTCTAATTACCAAATAGTTAACCTTTTGAAGACTACCAAGTATACACTATTATAACAACAATGAAGATCTTAGCAATTGAAACCTCGTGCGATGAAACAGCGATCGCACTCGCAGAGGCAAGTGGCGGATTAAGAGCACCTAGGTTCAAGGTAACTAAAAATATTATCTCATCCCAAGTTGAAATCCACCGACCGTGGGGTGGTATCGTACCTAACCTCGCCAAACGCGAACACATTAAAAATCTACCAACCATCTTCAAAAGACTTTTAGGGAATAAGAAACTAAAGCTTAACTTACTAGCGGTGACGATAGGTCCTGGACTTGAACCAGCTCTCTGGACCGGCATTAACTTCGCAAAAAAAATCCATAAAGAGCACTTCCCGAAAGCGAGATTGATAGGCGTAAACCACCTAGAGGGACATCTCTACAGTTTTCTTCTCGCGCCAAAGTCTAAAAATTTATTTCCAGCAGTGGCACTTATTGTAAGCGGTGGTCACACTACCCTCCTTCTTATGAAATCCCTAACAAGCTGGAAAAAACTTGGCGAAACCAGAGATGATGCAGTCGGAGAAGTATTCGATAAGGTCGCGCGAATGATCCGGCTTCCTTATCCGGGTGGGCCTGAGATTGAAAAGCTAGCCACGAAGGGAGATGAGAACGCCGTCGACTTTCCACGACCTATGATGCACACCAAAAATTATGACTTTAGCTTCTCGGGACTCAAAACCTCCGTTCTTTACTATCTCCGCGACCATAAAAGAGTGCGTAGAGCTGACATTGCCGCGAGTTTTCAACAAGCTGCGATCGACGTTCTAGTTGAAAAAACCGTCCGAGCGGCAAAAGAATTCAGAGCGAAATCTATCATGCTCTCCGGCGGTGTTGCCGCAAATAAGATTCTGCGTCGTAAACTAAAAATTAAAAGCTCCAAGCTAAAAGCTAGTTTTTTTGTCGCACCAACGAAATTCAACACTGACAATGCAGCAATGATAGCAGTTGCGGCATATATCAGCCACTTAAGAGGAGGTAAGCATGCGCTTCGCGCCCAGGCAAATCTTACTCTATAATTAACATGAAGTAATGTGATGAGAGAAACGCTTGATAAAACTTACGATCCCCAAAAAACTGAAGAAAAAATATATAAACTTTGGGAAAATTCCGGCTATTTCACGCCCGAAAAATTACCTGATGGTAAAAACAAATTCGTTACCGCCATTGCCCCGCCGAATATCACCGGTGAACTGCATTTGGGTCATGCTCTTGAATTAACCCTGCAGGATATCCTCATAAGAATGAAACGGATGCAGGGATACAAAACGCTATGGATCCCCGGCATAGATCACGCAGGAATAGCTGCCCAAAACAAAGTTGAGAGCCAACTCGCCAAAGAGAACACAAATCGACACAAACTGGGACGTAAGAAATTCGTCGAACGTGTTGAGCAATGGAAAGAACAGTACGGCAACATTATACTGAACCAGTTTAAAAAATTAGGCATTTCAGCTGACTGGACACGTTCGCGCTACACGATGGATATAGAGTATCAGAGAGCGGTTGAAGAGGCGTTTATACGATACTACAAAAAAGGGTGGATTTATCGGGGAGAGCGAGTCATTAATTGGTGCATCCGCTGTTCAACGTCCATCTCTAACTTGGAAGTAAATTACGTCCATGAAAAAACAAAACTCTACTATATCAAATACGGACCGTTTACTCTTGCCACTGCCCGACCCGAAACAAAACTCGGCGACACGGCTCTTGCCGTCCATCCCGATGATAAACGATATAAAAAATATATCGGCAGAGACCTAGAAGTTGATTCAATAGACAGCTCAATCCCTAAAGACCAGCCGCCAGAAACTAAAAAAATTAAATTGAAAGTTGTCGGTGATAATTCAGTAGATCCTAAATTTGGAACGGGCATTATTAAGGTTACACCGGCCCACGACATAACCGACTCAGAAATCGGCAAAAGACACAAACTTCCTTCTATTAAAATCATAGATGAGAGAGGAAAAATGACTAAAAAAGCCGGTCCACGGTACGAAGACTTAAAAGTAAACCAGGCGCGCGAACAAATTGTGAAAGATCTGCAAAAAACAGGTTTAATGGATAAGATAGAAGATTACGAACACAATATAGGACGCTGCGATAGATGTAACTCAGTTGTTGAACCCATACCCTCTAAACAATGGTTTCTGAAAATGAATGAGTTAGCTAAACTTGCGCTCGAAGCTTTGGATAAAAAAGAAATCAATCTGCACCCTAATCGCTGGGAAAAACCGTATCGTAACTGGCTTCTAAATATTCGTGATTGGAATATCTCAAGACAACTTTGGTGGGGGCACCGATTGCCCGTATGGATCCACGAGAGCAAATGCGTCCCCAAACCAGGACGCGAAAAAGATATAGAGAAATGCGAAGAAATTAAAATATCTGCCGAAAAAGAGCCTAAATGTGAATATTGCGATGCTAAATTTATACAATCGGAAGATGTATTAGATACCTGGTTCTCTTCAGCTCTATGGCCTTTTGCAGTATTGGGTTGGCCTGATAAAGACTCAAAAGACCTCAAAGAATTCTATCCCACAAACTTTATTACATCCGACAGAGGCATTCTCTTTCTCTGGCAAGTAAGAATGGTTTTCTCTGGTAAATTCTTTACCGGAAAAGCTCCTTTTAAAGACTTATTTATTCACGCAACCGTTCTCACAAAAGACGGAAAACGAATGTCAAAGTCCCTTGGTACCGGGATCGATCCCTTAGTGCTAATTGATAAATATGGTACGGATGCGCTCCGTTTTGGACTTTCTTATCTTACTACTGGTTTACAGGACGTACATTTCAACGAGGAGGTAATGCTAATGGGTAAGAAATTTGCCAATAAAATTTGGAATATTAATCGCTATATAGTAATGAAACACGAAGGACATACAATGAAACTACCTGAAAACCCTGAAGACATTAAAAAGCTAGACCAGAAAATAATAACCGAGATGGAGGAGATGGCTATAAACGTTAGAGATAATATTGAGAAATATAATTTTGGAGAGGCTGCACGCGCTCTATACGATTTTGTCTGGCATAATTTTGCAGACAAATATATCGAGGAAACTAAAAATAGAGATGACGATAAAACCAGAGATACTCTTGCTTATCTCTCAATTAATTGCCTTAAACTCCTGCATCCCTTCATGCCTTTTATAACCGAAGAAATTTATCAAAAACTCCCTCTTAAAAATAAGTCCTTACTAATGGTGGAGAATTGGTAACGTAATCTGCGTTATTTATGGTTGTAGTATTATCTTTTTTAATAATCATCGGAGCGGTGTTGCCAAGTTTAGCGTGGCTTTTCTTCTTTTTGAAAGAAGATGTTCATCCCGAACCAAAACGTCTAATTATCTACACTTTCAGCGTTGGTGCTCTAATCACCGTACCGGCTCTAATAATTCAGATTGTCTTTCAAAACTATCTATCAACCTTTATTGAAGTAATACTGATTGTCGTCGTTTTAGCGTTCATTGAAGAGCTTTCTAAATTTCTCGCAGCCTATTTGGCAATACACAAAAATTCTGCTTTCGATGAACCCGTAGACGCAATGATTTATATGATTACAGCTGCGCTCGGTTTCGCGGCTGTTGAAAACCTCTTTATTTTAAGTAACGTCCTTACCGCCGCTACTTTCACTTCACTATCCCAGGCTGCAAGTGTTCTGCTTTTAAGGTCTGTAGGAGCAACGCTGCTACACGTTTTGGCTTCCGGGCTCTTGGGCTTCTACTGGGCGAGGGGTAAATTAGAGACGCGGGTAGCTCCTTTCTTAGTCAAAGGCGTTATTATTGCAACCCTTGTTCATGCAATATTTAATTATCTTATCCTCAAATTTGAGAGTAGTAATTTACTATACGCGGGCGTTTTCCTTATTGTTGCATCGTTTTTTGTACTCCAAGATTTTGAGAAATTAAAAACCAAAGACACATGGAAATAAATAATGTGTGCTATAATAAATCACAATGGAAGAAAATAAAGAAGACATTTTTGCAGAGTTAGCTAAGGTAAAAAGCGAACCTAAATCTCTTAAAATTGAAACAGAAGACACTTCCCTAGACCTTGAAGAAGAAGTTGAGGGTCAGTTAACCGTTGATGTTTACCAGAACAAAGATGTGGTTGTTGTGCAATCAACGGTTGCTGGCGTTAATCCAGAAAATTTAGAAATCAACATTACCAACGAGTCTGTCACCATCCACGGTAAGCGGGAGAAAATGGAAAAAATTGAGGAAAAAGATTATTTCTATCAGGAATGTTTTTGGGGAAGATTCTCCCGGTCCATCATCCTCCCTCAAGAAGTTGACCCAGAGAAATCAACTGCCTCTCTCAAAAACGGAGTGCTCACCATAAAAATGCCAAAGCTAAACCGCAAGAAAGCAAAAAAACTTAAAGTGAAAATTGACTGAAGTAGAGCGCGGTTATCTCCCGACTAAATTTAGGCGAATAACTTTTTTGAGTAGAGGTTGAACTGCCTGCCTCTATCAAACTCATTTTGAAACTTCTCGAAACTCGTCGCAGCCGGCGAAAAGAGAATAATGTGGCGTGATTCAGTGGTGTCGCGCACAGCTTTTAGTAGATCGAGGAGTTCTTCAAATAATTTTGGTTCACCCTTTAAGAAGTAGCCAAGTTTTTTTAATTCACGAACCATCTTCTTTGTGGCGCTGCCATCTATTAAAAAGAGGTTTTCCGGCTTGATATTTCGTTTTACAACCTGCGCCCAATTTTTAAAATCAAGTTTCTTATCACTACCGCCAGCAATTAGCACAACAGTTCCTTTTTTACGAAAACGCTCTATGGCGTAAATGGCAGCCTCGGGTGTAGTGGCAGTCGTGTCGTTTATAACGACCAGTTTATCTTTTTTTATAATCACTTCCTCACGATATGGAAGAGATGGCAAGGTGCGAATGGCGTCTTTTATAAGAGATTTTGGGACCCCGAATAGGTGAGCAGCTACAGTAGCTGCCATAAGATTTTCCACGTTATGAGCACCGTACATTTGCTCAAAATACTTGCGGTTAATGGGGATTTTTGCAGGAAAGTAAACTACCCGACTTTTAGGTTTCTGCCGCAAGAGAAATCCCGTCCAGGCATTTTCACGATTTAATACCAGGAAATCATCCTTGGTCTGACGTCCGAAAATATTAACCTTAGCCATCACGTAATCTTTCATACTGCGGTAACGATTAAGATGATCTGGATAGATGTTGGTGACGACTGCGACGTGTGGCCCGCGGTCCGCCCGCGATAAAAGCTCAAGATGCCAGGAGGATAATTCTAAAACTACCGGGCTTTTTCCATCAAGCCCGTCAAGAAATTTAAGCATCGGGTTCTCTGAAGAATTCCCTGTTAGAACTACTCTCGTCCGCCAACTGGCGGATTTCCTTTTTAAAATATGGTAAATCCAGTTAACGGTTGTGGTTTTGCCTCTTGTGCCGGTAACGGCGATAATGGGATTTTTACAAAACCTAAAAAATAAACTGGCTTCATTTTCCAATTGGGCACCGCTTCGCTTTGCGACTTTCAAATACAAACTCTCGCGCGGTACGGCGGGATTTACTACGACAATCTCACTTGTCTTAAAATCTTGTCTGCGGTGCCTTCCTAAAACAAATTTAACTTTTTTTGCTGTCACCCCTAATGCCTTGATCGAAGAACCGAGCTCCTGTCGCGACCGCAAGTCTGTCACTGTCACCTTGGCGCCATGTTTCACCAGCCACTTAGTTGTTGCGACGCCGCCGCCTAAAAGCCCCAAACCCATTACTAAAACTTTCTTGTTCTTAAAAACGGACAACGATTGATTCTGCATCTAATGAGTTTTAATTATAGAAAAGGAACAATGAGTAGAGCAACAATGTTGATAACCTTTATGAGGGGATTTATTGCCGGACCTGCGGTGTCTTTATAGGGATCTCCAACAGTGTCACCTGTTACCGCCGCTTTGTGAGCTTCCGAGCCTTTGCCGCCAAAATTTCCCTCCTCAATATATTTCTTGGCATTATCCCAAGCCGCGCCTCCCGAGGTCATAGAAAGCGCAACGAAAATACCAGATATGATGACACCTATTAAAAAACCTCCGAGTGCTTCCGGACCAAGCCCAAAACCAACAACAAGAACTGAAACCACAGGTAAGAGTGCGGGTAGGACCATTTCTTTTAGAGCTGCCTTTGTCACAATATCCACTGCCTTACCATACTCAGGTTTAGCGTTTCCTTCCATAAGACCTTTAATTTCTCTGAACTGCCTGCGAATCTCAGTAACAATCGAACCAGCAGCTTTGCCGACCGCGCGCATCGCAATGGAACCAAAGAGGTAAGGAATCGCAGCCCCCAAAAAAAGCCCGACGATTACTTGCGGGTCCTGCAACTCGAATACAATATTCTTCGCTGCGCCCAAAAGCTCCTCAACATATCCTGCAAAAAGCACGAGTGCCGCAAGCCCAGCTGAAGCTATTGCATACCCTTTAGTAACCGCTTTAGTGGTATTGCCTACTGCATCGAGCGCGTCAGTGGTCTTGCGAACACTCTCGGGCGCATTAGTCATCTCCGCAATGCCGCCAGCATTATCGGTAATGGGGCCAAAGGAATCAATCGCAACGATGATCCCTGCTACTGAGAGCATCGCAGTAGCAGCAAGTGCAATGCCGTAAATACCAGCTAAGGCATGTGCTACTAAAATACCGCCAACAATAATTATAATTGGTAAAAATGTAGCCCTCATTCCAACCGAGAGACCTATGATAATATTTGTTCCGTGACCAGACTGAGAAGCTTCGGCAATGTCTTTCACTGGCTTATATTTTGTAGAGGTGTAGTAATCGGTCACTACAACCATAAGCGCTGTCACCACAAGACCAACGAGGCTCGCGAGAAAAATATTTAAAGACCTCTCTGGAAAATACCATGCTGCAGCGAAGTAAAAAAGAACACCAGAGATCACAAGCGAAGCAATAAGTCCTTTATAGAGTGCTTTCATGATTCCTTGGTCTTCACCAATTCTCACAAAAAAACTGCCAACGACTGATGCCAATATTGCGAGTCCACCCAAGATGAGTGGGAAAAATACTTGAACGCCCGAGAGAGTAAGTGCGCCAATAAGTATTGCAGCAATCAATGTCACCGCGTAAGTTTCAAAAAGATCAGCGGCCATACCAGCACAATCACCGACGTTGTCACCGACGAAATCAGCAATAACACCTGGGTTCCGAGGATCATCTTCGGGAATACCAGCTTCAACTTTACCGACAAGGTCAGTTCCCACATCGGCTGCTTTCGTAAAAATTCCACCACCAAGCCGCGCAAAAACAGAAATTAAACTTGCGCCAAATCCAAGCCCAATTAAACTTTTCACGTCTCTGGTATAAAGATAGAAAGCAGCTACGGCGAGAAGCCCTAAAGCTACTACTAAAAACCCCGTCACCGATCCAGCTCTAAACGCCAGAGAGAGTGATGGTTTCAGTCCAACTCCCGCAGCATGAGCTGTTTTCGAGTTAGAACGAACAGCTACATTCATACCAATATATCCCGCGAGCGCAGAGGCTCCCGCGCCAACCAAAAACCCGAACGAGGTGAGCCATCCGAATACAAGACCGATAATAATAAAAAGAATTAATGCAACGACACCAACTGTTCTATATTGACGATTAAGATAAGTTTTTGATCCCTCTTGGATAGCGCGGGATATTTCCTGCATTTTCTCACTACCCGCGGGCTGCCTTCGGAGCCAATAAAGCAGATATCCCGTGTAGAGAAACGCTATAGCGATAGGGATGAAGATTAGATATAACATGAATCTAGGTGTTAGGTTTTAGAGTCGGGTTTTTCTTTATCTTCTTTTTGTTTCTCTTTTTTATTTTTTTGTTTCTTTTCTGTCTCTATTGTTTCTGTTGTTTCTGTTGTTTCTGTTGTTTCTTCAAGTGCAATTTTTTCCTCGGTTTCAGGAACGTCATCTTCTGGTACGGCTGCGACTCCTCCTTCTTGAACTTCCTCTGGTCGGGACTGAGACCGAACATCAATCTTCCAACCTGTAAGCTTTGCCGCCAGCCGCACGTTCTGACCACCCTTACCGATGGCCAGACTTAACTGATCTTCAGTAACAAGAACCCGCGCTTCCCGCCGGGGTAAAATCTCAACCAGTTTTACTTTAGCTGGAGAAAGGGCGTTAGCAACATATTTTTCTGAATCTTCAGACCATTCAACGACGTCAATTTTCTCGTTACCCAGTTCATTAGTAACTGCCATAACCCGCGTTCCCCGCTGACCAACCGCCGAACCAACCGGATCAACTCCTTCTTGATTAGAAAAAACAGCAATCTTGGTGCGACTTCCCGGCTCTCGGGTAATCTGTTTTATTTCTACAACACCATCAGGTATCTCGGGTACCTCTAACTCAAAAAGTTTAGTAACAAACTTAGGGTGAGACCGTGAAAGAATAATACCCGGCCTTTTCGGGTCGTCCTGAACCGCTAAAACGTAAAATCTGAGTCGTTGACTAACTCGATAATGTTCTCCGGGAACGCTTTCGTTGTGAAACATAACCCCGACTGCTCGTCCCAAATCAACATATACATTCCCCCGTTCAAAACGCTGCACTACGCCGCTCACAATTTCTCCTTCTTTGTCAGCAAATTCTTCTTTAATTGACGCTCTTTCAGCCTCCCGGATACTCTGTAGAATTACCTGCTTAGCAGCTTGAGCAGCAATCCTGCCAAAATCCTCGCGAACTTCAAGCGGAAATTCTAATTCATCACCACTCTTAGCACCCGACTTAAAAGCTTGAGCTTCTTTAATAAAAATATGCCGATCGGGATTGTAGCGAGGTAAAACAGTTTGCTCGTCTCCCCGTCCATAATGGGGTTCATTCTCTTTACTGGTGGATTGCCTGGTTGAGTGAGATTCGTCACCTTGATCAGTTGTCTCCTCTATAACTCTCACCTCGGACGGATCAACTACAAATTTAATCTGAAGAAATTTAATCTCGCCGGTTTTCAAATTGAACTTTGCTCTAATAAACTCTGATCGTTTCCGATATTCTTTTTTATAAGCGGCGGCGATAGCCGATTCAATGGCGCCTAAAACCTGCTCTGGTTTAATGCCTTTTTCCTCAGCAATCTGCCCCACCGCAGAAGATAAATTCTTCAAGTCCATAATTAAAATATCCGCTCATCTAAAGAGCGGACTACACGATGGAAGTATAGCAAGAGATTCTTAAAAGTCAACTCTACTCTATTTCAGATGTTTGAGAGCTTCTTGAAAACCAGAATAAGAAGTTCCTATTACAAGAGTGTCATTATTCAACCATCCGTAGTTTAGTCCCGCACCACTCTGACTGAAAGTCAGATATCGATTTGAAACACCTTCTGTTTGACCACCCTCCCAAGTTGTTGAAGATCCAGGATCAATTAAGAATAGATTAGTAATATTTGTGTCGTTCTCGAGTTGACTCACACCGCCTTCTGCGTCACTCAAAACTGCACCGCTTCTTAGTCTTGCAACATAACCCGGCCAGGTTCCTTTATCGTCCGTGTAAGCGAACATAGTGAAATCCGGTTCAAAAACTCCAATAACCTCACCACTAAAGACTGCCGGTAATAAAGCGTCCATTAAACCACTAAAACTCACGAAGTTGCCCTCTGAATCTTTAAGAACTAATTCTTTAAAAATGGGGACTTCGGCAGTCGTGAATTGTATTGAGCTCCTCACACTACCAAGGTCAAGGGCAAAAAGATCTACGTCCTCGCTTAAATCAGCCGGAGTTTTAAATGAAGAAGTGTGTTCAGTAATCGTAGGCGTCAGAGAAATCTCTTCCATAACTTCGGCTTCTTCCTCAACCTGTTCACCTTCTAAAGGAACTTCTGGTACCTCCGGGATAGCCGGTACTTCCGGAATGGTTGGGACTTCAGCGGACGGCGGGGAAACAGATTCTTGTGGTACCTCGACAACTTCTTCTGCTTGAAAGAAAAACGGATAAACGAAGAAATAACCAGCTGCAACTAAGCCGACAACAATAATCAAAGCTAAGATACCCAAAAACAAACCCTTCTTAGATTTCTCAGCACCAACCTGCATTCCCCCTGAAGATTCAGGAAGCTTGGCTGGGGTGGGTGACTGTTCCACCTGCGGCGGTTTAAACACCTGACTAAACGATTGTTTCTTCTCTGGGGCAGCAGGTGGGATTTGCTGCCCGCCTTCACCTCCGGTTGGCGGAGGTGGTGGGGTATATGGTCGCGGAGGACCACCGCCACTTTCCTGCATTGACTTAATATCGGAAGTAGAAGTTCTTACGTCAACTTTCGGTTCCTTCGGAGCCCCCGGAGGCTTAGCCAAAGGAACTTCTCCTTCTCCTGTTCCTATTGAAGGAGGTTGATTCTGTCCCGATTTTTCTTCAGGCCAAGCTTTTTGATTAAAAGAGTCTTCTGCCATTACTCTACTATTATAAATCATTCACTGCGATGCTCCTGTGGATAAAAGTAGTAAGTGGATAGCCGGGCGGGTGCTCGTGTTTTTTACTTAATACCCTTCAACGACAAGCCGATTTTTCCGTTTTCCACGCGTATTACTTTCGCTTTTACGCGGTCACCAACTTTCACAACCTCTTCCACATTTTTTACAAACCCTTCTTTAAGCTCTGAGACATGAATCATACCGTCCCGCCCGCCGCCTAAATCAACAATTGCGCCGAAATCAAGCACGCGCGCGATCGGCCCCTCAACAATTTCCCCCACTTTGTATTCTTTTACAATTTGCTTCACAATCTCAAGTGCTTTTCTCACCATTTCCGGGTTCCTACCAGCAATAAAAACCTTACCCTCTTGCTCAATATCGATAGTTATTTCCTTATTCATAAGGTCTATGATACCGTTAATTGTTTTACCTCCCGGGCCAATCACCCCACCAATCTTATCGGGGTGAATATTAAGAGTAAGGATAGTCGGGGCATGCGGAGAAACCTGCGGCCGCGGGGCGGGTAGTGTTTTCTCCATGGTCTTAAGAATATGAAGACGGGCCTCGCGAGCTTGTGCAAGAGCTGCCTCAAACATCTCCTTGGTGATTCCTTCAACTTTTACATCCATCTGAATAGCCGTAATGCCGTCTTTGGTCCCTGCAACCTTCAAGTCCATATCACCATGATGATCTTCTGGACCCTGAATATCGGTTAAAACCTTAAATTCCCCCGAGTTATTATCGATCATCAACCCCATCGCGATACCCGCTATGTGTTTCTTCAAAGAAACGCCGGCGTCCATTAGAGAAAGAGAGGTAGCGCACACAGAGGCCATTGATGAAGAACCATTTGAAGATAATGTTTCTGCTACAACTCTTATTGTATAAGGAAACTCGTCCTTGGTTGGAAGTAGGGCTCGCACCGCCTTTGCTGCAAGTGCTCCATGACCAATCTCCCGCCGGCCCGGACCGCGAGAACGACCGGTCTCACCGACAGAAAACTTAGGGAAGTTGTAATGAAGCATAAATCGTCTTTTTCCTGTCATCTCTATTGTTTCAATAAGTTGTTCAGCAGAAGGTGGAGCCAGAGTAGTAGCGGCAAGAATTTGAGTATCCCCCCGAATAAAAAGTCCTGACCCGTGAGTTCTTTCAAAAAGGCCGACTTCAGCGTAGAGATCACGTACCTCATCAAGTTTCCTGCCGTCGGAGCGTTCTTCTTTCTCAAGAGCTTGTTTGTGGACGTAAGAATTAATATCATCCTCAAAAACAATATCCGCGGCTCTCAGCGCATCACTATCTTCTCCAGATTCCTCCAGGTGTTTAAAAAGTGAGGATTTTAAATCACCTAATGTCTTTTCTTTAATTGCTTCCTCAAGATCATCTTTAATAAAACTTCTCACCAAACCCTGGATACGTGGATCTGGTTCTATGAGCACTATTTCTTCTTTTTGTTTCCCTATCTCCTTAATTATTTTATTTTGAAAAACGATAAGTTTTTTAATTTCTTCCTGGGCCTTACCAAAAAGTAGGGTTGCCTCTTTTTCTTCTATTTCGTTACTTTCACATTCAATCATATTTATTCTCTCTTCGGGTCCAGAAAAAAATGCATCGTATTCAAGTCCATCGTCAGATCGGCGGGATAACTGTTTCACGCCAGCAACGGGCCCTCCCCAAGGAATATCGGATATTCCCAAAGCGGTAGAGATAGCAATAAGAGCAATGGCGTCCGGGTCGTTTTTTTCATCATAAGCCAGTACTGTTACTGTTACCTGAATCTCTCTCCTCAGGCGGGGGTCAAAGAGAGGCCTGATAGACCTGTCAATGAGACGGTCTGAAAGAATCGCTTCGTCAGAGGGCCTGCCTTCACGCCTCATGAATCTTGATCCCATTATTTTTCCGGCCGCGTAGAAACGCTCCTCATAATCAACTGTTAGAGGAAAAAAATCACTGACTTGATCTTTCTTGCTCATTACAACCGTAGCTAAAACTACCGTCTCTCCGTGGCGGCCTAGCACGGCAGCATTTGCCTTATGAGCCAACTCTGAAATCTCAAGTGAAAGCGGTTCTCCATTTAATTCCGTTTTGTAAATCTTTCTATTTAAATCCATGGCTATCACTTACTGCTCGCCCTTTTTCTAATCTTCAGCAACACTCTAGGTACGTTCTCTAGTTCAATAAACTTTTCGGCCGATTCTTTAAGGCGTCCTGATGTAGTACGACTAAAGGCAGCAACTTCAACTTGCCTCCCCAAACCCCACTTCAAATACTCAACTAAAGGAACAAAATCTCCATCGCCAGTCACTAAGATAACTACATCTAAAGAATTCGCCATCCGTATTGCATCCACCGCCATACCTACATCCCAGTCGGCCTTCTTGGCCCCACTAGAGTATATCTGAAGGTCTTTTATTCTAAGCTCCAAACCAGTTTTCTTTAACGCCTCGAAAAAAGACTTTTCTCCTAAGGCAGTTTCACTCTTTACAACGTAAGCCACCGCCCTGATTAGGTGGCGGTTCCCCAATAACGTTTTAATTAATTCCTGAAAATTAACTCTGGAGTTATAAAGATTTTTAGCTGAATGGTAAACATTTTGAACGTCAATAAAAATCCCCACCCGCTGGGCTGGATACTTTTTAGTATCAATACTATCCTTCATAAAAACCTGATGTCAGTGTTAAACCTCTAATTTTAGTTTCTTCGCCAGTTTATCGTAAACTTTTTCATTTTCCCGACGAAGGTATTGTAAAAACTTTCTACGTTTACCCACCATTATCAAAAGTCCCCGTCGAGAATGGTGATCTTTCGGGTGCTTTTTTAGATGATCCGCTAATTCTTTAATCCGCTTCGTCAAAAGCCCAACCTGTACTTCCGCGGATCCCGTATCAGTCTTATGTTTTTGGTATTCCTTAATAGCAAACTGTTTCTTTCTTTTAGAGAGCATTTAGATGTTAAATACAAGGCTACTATAAAAGCGAAAAAATGTCAAAGATGGAGATTTTATGGCATTTTTCAAGGCGTTGTAAGATCTCCGCGGGATTTTGCGTCAAAAGAATTTTTGACGCAACAATCCTCCTTTTACGACACTTCTGATATAATGAAATTAATGTCTGAAATAGAAAAATTATTAAAAGATTATCTTGATTACCTAGAAATTGAAAAAAACCGCTCCCCAAAAACACGGGAGAATTACGAACAATATCTTCGTGTATTTATAGAAAAATCCCACATTCGTTCTCCTAAAGAAATCACTCAAGAAGTGATTCGAGATTTCCGCATATTGCTCGGCCGGGGTAAACTTAAAAAAATCACTCAAAGTTACTACGTAATTGCTCTCAGAAACTTCTTAAAATATCTTGTGAAACGCGGTATTAAGGTATTACCGCCTGAAACTATTGAGCTTCCAAAAGTTGTGAGGAGGGACATCGAAACGTTGGATTACAACGAGCTTGAGCGATTGCTCCAAGCTCCAAAGGGCAATGATCTACGTTCACTTCGCGACAGAGCAATTTTAGAAACTTTATTTTCAACCGGTCTTCGTCTCTCAGAACTCTGTAGTTTAAACCGTAAAATAGATATGAGTCGCGGGGAAATTTCCGTACGCGGTAAGGGAGACAAGTTAAGGGTTGTTTTTTTATCCGTTGGTACAAAGCGAGCGCTCAAGAAATATTTAGACAAACGAGAAGATGCTAATGAAGCATTATTTATAAGTCTCTCAAGAAGTGGTGGTGCGCTCGACCGCATTACACCACGGGCAGTGCAAAGAGCAGTAGACCTTCGAGGACGACAAGCCGGTATTCCCAAAAAGGTGCATGTTCACCAGCTTCGCCATTCATTCGCAACCGATCTCCTTATAAACGGTGCCGACCTTCGCTCGGTGCAGGAACTTCTAGGCCACGCGAACATCTCAACTACTCAAGTTTACACCCATCTCACCAATAAAGACCTCCGGGACATACACGAAGCGTTTCACGCTCGCAGAAGAAAATAAGGTGCTCTCGCACTGAGCGAGCGGATGCGAGTCGAAGTGTGGGCGCTCGAGGGATCGAACCCCGGGCCTACTCGGTGTAAACGAGTCGCTCTACCACTGAGCTAAGCGCCCTTAGGGTTAACCATACTTAGAATCTAATAGGGTGTAAACGGAGAAATACGCCCCCCGACACCTCTACCACCCCGAAGGGGCCCCGTTGGGGCTGAGCTAAACGCCCTCTAATTATTTTATTAGGGTGGGCATGCCTGGATTCGAACCAGGAACCACCAAGGTATAAGCTTGGCGCTCTGCCATTGAGCTACATGCCCGTCACTACCCTACTACCCTTACCGGCCTTAGTTTAAAGCTTTTTATGATTTTGTAAAATTCCTTCTGCTCGAGCGTTTCTTTCTCGATGAGCGTTTTGGCGATTTTCTCAAGTACCCGTCTCTTGGTAGATACGATTCTCTTTGCGGCTGAAAGCGCTTTATTAATCAAACTGTTCACTTCTTCGTCAATTTGTGAAGCGACCTCTTCCGAATAATCCTTTTCTGTCGAAATCTCCCTGCCCAAAAACACCATCTCTTGGGTTTTGCCAAACGTTCGGGGTCCTAATTTATCACTCATCCCATATTGAGTAACCAGCCTATGAGCGAGGGCGGTTGCCTGGTGAATGTCATTAGATGAACCTGTTGAGAGATCTTTAAACTTTAAAAGTTCTGCGGCGTACCCGCCAAAGGCGACTGCGAGATCTGCCAAAAACTGTGCTTTAGTTTTTAGTCTCCGCTCTTCGGTGGGAAGTTTCAGTGTGTACCCGCCGGCAATACCTCGGCTCACAACAGAAACCTTATGAACCGGATCAGAGTCTTTTAAACTCGCCGCTACAAGCGCATGCCCCGCTTCATGATAGGCAGTTATCTCTCTTTCTCTTTCTGAAACAACCCTGCTTTTCCGCTCAGGTCCAAGCATAACTTTTTCAACCGATTCAAAGAAATCATTCTGGGTAATGTGCTTACGATTAGAGTGAGCAGCTAAAATTGCGGCTTCGTTTACCAGGTTTGCTAAATCTGCACCGGAGAATCCCGGCGTTCTTACCCCTACAGCTTTAAGATTTACTGACTTATCAAGTTGCTTGCCTCTGGCGTGGATTTTTAAAATCGCCTCCCGATCATTGATGTCAGGCATATCTAAAATAACCCGCCTGTCAAACCTACCGGGACGGAGCAGTGCCGGATCCAAAATATCTGGACGGTTTGTTGCCGCCATAACAATTACATTTGTATCTCTGTCAAACCCGTCCATCTCAACTAAAATTTGGTTTAGGGTCTGTTCCCTCTCATCATGTCCGCCGCCCAAACCCGCGCCGCGTTCGCGGCCAACCGCATCAATCTCATCAATAAATATAATGGACGGAGATGCTTTTTTCGCGGTTTTAAAAAGGTCTCGCACGCGGCTCGCGCCAACCCCAACAAACATTTCAACAAACTCTGAAGCAGAAATATGAAAGAAGGGAACGTTTGATTCACCGGCAACTGCGCGGGCTAAAAGCGTTTTCCCCGTTCCTGGTGGACCCATTAAAAGGACTCCTCTTGGAATTCGAGCCCCAATGTCCAAGAATTTTTTTGGACTCTTTAAGAAATCAACAATTTCTTCTAACTCTTCCTTAGATTCTTTAAGACCGGCTACGTCTTTAAAGGTTGTTTTCTTGCGCGAAGGGGTGAATAATTTTAAATTTACCTTACCAAAAGAAAATGCCTGATTGACACCGGTTTTTGCCTGACGAAAAATCCACCAAAAAATTAGAACTATGATGATTATCGGAAGCAGGGTTGGAATAAGAATTCCAAGCCAAAACCTCACTCCGCCTTCTTCTTTAACGGTGAGTTCAACGGACTGGAGTGCTTGGGACTCAACGCCGAAGTTGCTGAAAGTTTCAGTTAAACTTGTCTCTTCTTCTTTTTGTGAGACAGCCTTGCTCTCATCTTGCAAAACAAGTTCCAAGGAGTCGCCGGATACTGCAATACTTTTAACTTCTCCGGCGTTAATTTTCTTTACCACCTCATTAATGCTCAGCACCGGCGGCTTTTGGGTGCCTAAGTTAAAGAGCAATGAAAAGACAATCGTTATTAAAATAAACGTCGCGATTGCCCAAAACAGATTTTTGCTAAACGTTTTCATCTATTTTATAAGCCTATCGGGGCTTTTAACTTTCTAAATATAACCAAATTAAGCGGCTGTGTAAATGCCGATAAGAAAACATGAAGAGCCCCGCCTGTAATAAGCACGGGGCTCTAAATCTTAAAACTGGGTAATTCACCTCATACGTCTTGGCGGCGCTCTCCTTGGCATCGCTCGTTTTAGAATCGGCGGGACAGTACATTCCTCAACCCGGCGAGCCGCGACAACGAAGGAACTGGGTTTTTTAGAATCAGCCTCTTCGAAGTTCATTTGGGCATCCACTCGGATGTAGGTGCATTCCCTATTCCCTGAATCTACCAACTTGATGTAGAGCGGGACAAAAGTCGGCTTGCCGTCATCTCCGATTACCTCTCCCGGTAACGCGATTGAAAGGTGATATCTAATAAATCTCCTCATCGGTACTGATAACCGTACTCATTCCCACTCTAAGGTGTGGACCGAGGATGGGTCGCCACTTGTGCCACTCCAACACCGGATCTTTAATGAACGCCCCGTCTCCCAAAGCTAGTCCCTGACCCATGAACTCACCTCCTAGAACCAAGAAGCGGAATTGTGATTACTAAACTATTTTTTTAAAGTGCCTGCAGCATATTCTAATAAAAATCATAAATTATATCAATATCATCATACTTGCAAAAAAAATTACCCGGACTAATGTCCGGGTAATAATTAAACACTTTCACAAAATATAAATTACTGATCTAGATCATCCAAAAGACTGTCAAGTTCACCAAGTAATTCACTCTCTTCTTCTAAGCCTAAGAAACTCTCCGGTGGAGATACTTTTTCTGAAGAAGTTGAGTCCTGAACTTTCTCAACTTCCTCCACTACTTCTACTGGTGGTGATACCAATGTTGCCGCATGAGGTTGTGGCGGTGAAAACTGATCGCTGGTTCCTGGCGCAAGTGACCGCGGAGACAGGAAAGGAATATAGGCCATCACCAACCCGAACACCATAAAAAGCACGACGACGGTAACTAATGTTTTGTTCTTTCGAGGATTCATTGGTTTATACACTTATAGGTTACGCATTTCCGGTTTTGAGGTCAACCCCAGTAGTACTTACCTGCCGGCAGGCAGGGAAATTTGACTATCCAAATAATTGATTCTGGGGAGAAATTTCTTCTTTGTAAGTTAAGGGTAATTTAATCATCTGCGGGACGTCCCTTTGCGGTATCCAAAGATACCCCTGATTCTTGATAAGGTCAAAGATTTCTTTTGTTACTTTCACGTCTTGGAGACAATAACTTTTTAATTTTTCAATTTCTCCCTTTCGGTACATTTCAATTGCTTCCAGACCATGGCCGGTTTTCCCAATATTCAAATTAGCTTCTGCCAGTAATCCTAAGCTAATCCGTCTGCCAAATTCCTTCTGAATTTCTTCTAAAATATCGAAATGAGGAATGGCGGATAAGTTAAATTTAAAATATTTCTCCAAAACCGGCACATCAAAATGCTTGCTCCAAAACCCTATCAAAAGCCCGGCATTTTTAAGCATCTCGCCGAGCTTATCAAGTTCCTGCTCATCAAAACAAACATACTCGTCCTTATCATACGAGTACACGCCGACTACTGAAACGTCAAGTTTATCTATATTTTCTTCACCGCCAACGTCAGAAAATAAATTTTTTGTTTCAATGTCAAAAACTATCTTGTCGTTCATACATGCCTGTCTGCCACCTTGGTCGCGGCGTAACTATCGGGCTTAGTCTTTACCTCAAAATTATTTGCCCTGATCATACCTACCACTTCCTGGATAAGTACCTTAGTCTCACCGTTCTCGCCAATATCAGCGTGGATTTCAAAACCCCAGTTATCAGAGAGGGGGTCTTTTTTTAGCTCCGCTAATACGAGATGTGCCGTCTCGAGAGAAAGCATAACTTCTTTGATAATCCGGTCGCGGATTGTATGAAACTTTCCTAATTTAATTCGCCGCCAAAAATACCTGCCGCCGTTTCCTAAACGATGAACCACTACCGCCGTCACGAAATCGGCGTCTTTACTGGCTAACCGTTCTGAGTCCGTGCCAATAATAATTTTGTACTGTCTTTTCGGATCAGCCTTCATGAAACGCACGACTTCCCGAACCACCTGGGCGACATCGAGTTTTAATCCAAAAGAACTATTAAAAAGCAGGTTCATTATTTCTCAAAGTATGTCCTATCAGGAACTTTGTCAATATTATCGAACGGCTCAACGAGGAATGTCGTTGAGCCGTTCAAGTTAGTGCCGAAGGAGAGAATCTCACTGCTCCCGAGCACATAAGGCTTTATGTGCTCGGTGCGCTTTCACAACCCTCGGTTTTGAATAATTTCCAACACGGGGGAACCTCAAACTTTCCCCCGACCCCCCTTCGTGTTCGATTCCCTACCTTCAGATAAAATTTTAGATACCACAAAAGGCATCTAAAATTTCAGGTGTGCCGAAGGAGAGACTCGAACTCTCACGGGTTTCCCCACCAGGTCCTAAACCTGGCGCGTCTGCCAATTCCGCCACTTCGGCATTGCGGGCGAACACCACCTGCCCTTCAAGTAAGTGATATTATATAACCTAAACCTTAATTTGACAAACTATATACTCTATGATATATTATGAACCAGAAACTTACAGTTGAAGATGGGTAACTAACAATACTTGACATAAGGAGGAGAGAACATGTCACAACAGCCAACTGCTGAGGCTATCATCCTAGCTGATGAACTCACGTTACAGATCCCAGGTCTTCGGCGGCCAACCCTAGAGAACGTCCGAATGGATCGTTCCTCAATTAAGAGGATTGAGCGGGATAGTTCTCCAACGGGGGAGGTTACATTCCGACTAGGCACTATTCTGCGGGACGATGAGGATTATATCAACCCATTTGAGTATGAGTGCCGCATCGCACCGAAGCTAGATTTCCTACTTGGTTATCAGCACGCTGCCTGGCTCGTAGAACATCAAAACGAATTCCCTGAATTAGTAGCGCTCCGCGGTAGTATTTCTATTCTTTTCCCAGGTATAGTTGTGGTAGATTCCAACCATGACTATGGACGGCTCGGCTTAAGCCTCCCTCAGATGGGTGGATACTGGAAATGCCGCTGGTACCTTTTGGAGAATGGGTACAATAACGCATATCTCTTCCGGAGCGACCGTATCGCCATCTCCAGCGAGTAGTAACCCTAGCACTGGATTTCTATTACCCACCTTTTGGTGGGCACATAGAGGAATCAGGCCCTTGCGACAAATAAATCGTAGGGGCTTTTTCTTATTGGTGGCGTTTCTCTTTTCAAAGACAAAGAAGCTTTAATTTGACAAACTATATGCTCTATGATATATTATGAATTAGAAACTTAAGTTCCAAGTTCTGAAAACACGAGCCCTATAAGCAGAGAGGACAATCATGTCTCAGCACGAAAAAAAAGAGTGCCAATTGTGCAGAGGAGGAAAAGGAAAATGCTTCAAGTGTTATGGAAAAGGCATCTGCATAAACTGCAGGGGGGAAGGTAATATCCACAAGCCTTGGATGCCGAAGGAGACTTGTCAGCATTGCCGAGGCGGTGGAAAGTGTAGTGGTTGCGGTGGCAATGGACGGTGCAGCGCGTGCGGCGGAAGCGGTTGGGTTTAAATGCTTTACACCGCATACGCGTTTTTTTTAATGTAACACCATCAGCATAAACTGATGGTGTTACTTTTTTCATAAACTGTTACTAAAAACTGTAATTTGACAAACTATATACTCTATGATATATTATAAAATAGAAATTTGGCATTTGAATATCACTGACACTATACGCCCTATGGGTAGGAGCACAATATGAACTGGGAATTCCTAAAGAACCTCGTTCCTCAGTCCCCATCCTCGCCCGAAGAAGACCTACCCGAAGGTCCGCTGTGGATTGGTTGGGTTGTTTTTCTCTCAATCCTATTCCTCGGTCTCATCCTTGCCTTTTTCGGCAAAGGACCTCAGGCGCTCATCTTCATCTCTCTCGCCTTTCTCTATTTCCTCATCGCTCTCTACATCGTCAGGGAGCCGGAAGTAGCCATCCTCTTCCTCTTCGGAAGAGCCATCCGTAAACTCAAGAAGGGCTGGTGGCTTACTTTCTGGCCATTTCACTCTATTGAGCACGAAACCACTGCACGGCAACGTCTGCACGACAACGAAGAGAACGAAAAGCAAAAACTCTACTACATTGATGGGGATAGGAAGATAGCCATCGAGGTCTTTATGAGGGTGTTCTTCCGTCTCACTGTCCCCTATCACGCTCTGCGCTCTTACGGTGGGCTCAACACACCCGAATCAAGGGCAGACATTGAGTCAACAACTTTTGCCTCATTGAGGGCTGAACTGGGCAAAAGGACATTTAAACAACTCCTCGAATCAGAAGATGATGTAGCACAGGAGGTACAGAGAAAAACCAACGAAAAGCTCAAAAAACCAGTGCTAGTGGAAATCGCTCCTGGTGAGCCTATGGAGTTCCACAGCGGTTACGAAGTCGTCGGCATTGACGTCTACGACTACAATGAGATGGTTCAGTCCGAAGCTTCCCGTATTAGGGAACTGGCTGACGCTAAAGCTCACGAGGCTGGCTCGGTAGCGCAAGCGGTGTCAGAACCGCTTCGCGGAAACATGCCAGCGGCTATTGCCCAGTCGGTTTCAACAGTGGCGACAACGCTTCGGGACATCAACCGAGAGCGGTTGGAAACCCGACGGCAAGAGAGGAAAGAGGCAGAAAGTACGGCCGCACCAAGCGAAGCTGAAAGCTTCCTGGGCAAACTCCAAGAACTTCTGGAACGAAAGTGAGGTGAATCGTGACTCATGTCACTAAAGGCCGACGTTGGCTCTTAGCTATACCGGCGGCCGGCATCCTCGTCGGACTCCTATGGTTGGTTTTCAAGCCGCTCTTTACAATCCTATCATTCTTCTGGTTACCAGTGGCAGTTGCTATCGCTATTGGGATAGCAGCATGGAAACTACCAGCAGAAAGGCTCAAGAGTTTCCTCGAAAACAAGTTAGTAAGCGGGCTAGCTATCTTCATCCTGCTGCTTGGCTTCTACTTGTATCTAGGGTGGCTCGGCTACACCAACCTTGGAAGGTTAGCTGATTTTATGGGGGTATCGAAATTGGCCGCTGCGGTTATTCTTTCAACCGTATCCCTTTTCCTTGTCCCCCTACCTGCGGTCATTGTAACATTGTTCAAACCAACCGGCATACCAATCGATGCCGGGACTGTAGGAAAAGGATCAGCAGGCCTCGCCTTCAGTCTAATCGTCATTCTTATGGTGAGCGGAGTAAATACTGAAGGGTGGTTTGAGAAGTGGAAAGGGTGGTTCAGCGGCGACGCACAGCCAGCAGCAGCACAACCAGCGACAGCGAGAACGGTTTCTGCTACATCAACCCCCCAGACGATTGAGGTTGACAGTGTGTGGGTTAGGGTAGCTATCCCTTTCCGCCACTGGTTGCAAACCATACCCGACGATACCATCGAAATGCGTCTTCTCGATGGTAGGGTGTTTGATATAGCGCCTGATGGGGAAGCGTATATCAACGGGGAACTTGTCCGCGACGGCGAGAGCGCTGTGGATGTAATTCCCGGATTCGCTGTGGATATCCACTCAAAAAGCGGGGTAACCACTTCGGTGACCATATCAGCTTTACCAAAAGGTAGTTAGTAGTAAGCCCCGCAAGGCGAATGTCTTGCGGGGTGTTTTATTTCTCGGGAGCCGTATCTTCCTTGTAAACCAAAACCCGCCAAGCAGAATGCTTGGCGGGTTTTAAGTATTAATTCCTAACTCTCTTATCGGGTAAGTTCTCCTCCCTCCAAAATACCTTCTACAATATTATCTATTCCCGTAGCCAAGAGCGCAACCACAATAGCCACAATTGCATAGATTAACTTTTGTTTTGCTGATTTTATCTTTTCATCATCCCCGCCAGCGGTTAAATAACCGAACGCAGCTAAAATAATAAAGAGTACGGCAATAATAAAGAAGATGACGAAAACAATGTTAAGAATCCTGTTTAGCAAGCTCTCAACTCCTGCAATATCCGTTATGGGAGCTTCTGCTGGTTGGGCAAATCCTACTAAAGGTAGGGCTACCATTATAATTAATGGTAGAAACAAAGCGATTTTTTTAATAGACGTAATAGACATATAACTAGTCGTGAACAAAAACTTCGACCTTTTCTGGGATTATTATACCATATCGAGTTGGGGCTCTTTATAATCCTCCTCCTCCTAATACGTCTTCAATAATACTTACAATTCCCCAACCGATGAATATTATAGCATAGGCAACAATTGTGTAAAGAATTGTGCGTTTTCCTATCTTAAACTTTTCTGGGTCACCGGCGGCAAAAAGTATCTGAAATGCACCATAAATAATCATTCCCGCTGCAATCGGCGAGGCAATAAGGACGAGAAAACCAACGATTCTCTCTAATAATTCGGGAATGGTGCATGTTTCTCCTCCTAGAGGATTTGGTAATAATCCTTCTCCACAACCTCCACTCCCTGTTCCAACGGTAGGACCACCAGTACCTACCTGCGCAAAAGCAAGCGGTGCGGAAAAAACAAGAGCGAAGACAACAAGAGAAACAATAAATAATCCAAAAAGTTTCATATAATTATTATAACAGCTCACTTTTCAAGAACATGTAATCTCATTCCAGGGGAAACTGGGATTACCGGTTAAAACGTGAAGCAGGGTATTTACAATAATCCAGGCGCTAAGGGCGATAATCAAACCAATTACAGCGCTTGTCATAATCTTCCTGCTCTGGGTTATCCGTTCTTGAGATCCGCCGGCAAACATTAAGCGGAGGGCACCATATATAATCATCGCGACCGCAATCGGTATTGCTACTTGGAAAAGGAGTTGGACAACGTTTGAAGTAACTTTGAGCGCGTCACAAAAAGTACAAGGTCCGTCTATATTACACGTCGCTCTTCCCGGCTGTCCTGTGTCTTCCCAAATGTTCAGTTGAGCAGAAGCAACTCCTGGAAAAAGAGGGAAGACAATAAAGAGCGTAATAAATATTATCAATATGTATTTCATGTTCTCTACAAACGCCTCTGCATAAGCCTCGTCACGCTCTCCTCGGCTTGCTCTATAGCGTCCCGCACGGACGAACCTCCGGTAACTACCGATTCAATCATCCCGGAAAAAATTTGTTCTATGCCATCGGGATCAATCTGGGGCCACGAACGGGCAACTAACGCTTGTCTTACAAAAACGTCCAAATCCGGATCGTTCAGGCGTTCGTTAATGAGTGTTCTTAGCGCCGGCGGTTTCCGGGTTTTGTTAAAATAACCTCTGGCATTATTGGTTTTGGTTGTAAGCGCGATAACAAAGTCCCAAGCTATATTCTGATACCTTCCGGCTTGGCGGGAGACGGCATATCCCCAGTAGTCGGGGTATGCAACTGACCTATCGGCTGACTCCGGTTGAGGGAGAGGGCTAACGGCAAAATTTATGAAAGGATTTTTTGATTTAATCTCGGGGATGGCGGAGGCGTAGTCAAAAATCATTACCACAAACTCCTCACTGAAAGCGTCAAGGGCGCCGGGGAAAGAATCGTCCCAAGTGTAGGCCTGTGATTCGGGGTCAGCGAATTTAACGTAGAAGTTTAAAGCATTCAATCCTTCGTTAGAGGCAAAGGTAGCCGCCCCAAAATCATCACTTACCATCTTAGCACCGGTTTGAAGCATCAAAATGCTCAAAATGTCCCCTGCCCGGTCAATGGTCTTAAGAGAACCACCTATTGCCGCTGCTGCCCGAGTAATGTTTTCTTCCGGGTCCCGTTTGATAAGTTTAGGAATTAGACTCTCAAAATCCTCCCACGTCTCGGGAGGAGCAATAATAGCTGCTTGGTTAAAGAAATCCTGATTGTAGATCAAAGCCAGAGTATCTAAAGAAAGAGGGAGGGCATAAATAGCTCCCTGAGGAGCGAAGTCAGCTTCCACCACTTGAGGAAAGAGATTACGGAGCTGGATAAGAGAAAGTTTGGTCGGAGGAACCGATACAATTTTATTTATCTCCCTGGGTAAGGACCTGTTTCTAATCATAAAAATATCGGGTCCTTTACCCGCGGCGAGACTATCCAGTAGAGTTGTCTCGTATTCCTTGACATTGCTAAAACCTCGGTAGTTTACCGTAACATCTGGATATATTTTCTTGAAGTTTCCAACAGCTGTTTCATAATCCGGGAGGGTATCAAACACTCCCCAAAATTCTAAATTAGCTCTAATTTTACCCTTTTCATTCTTAAGACCCGGCAAGATACCAGTAAAGACTAAAACAAGAACAAGAACCACGAGGCCGACTGCTCCAATAATAATGAGTTGAGGTTTGGTTAGATTCATATCTTTTCCCCTTATAAGCAGACAATACCTACAAGTTCGTCTCCGGCCTTCAAATTCATAATTCTCACTCCTTGAGTGGATCTACTGACTGTACGTATATTTTTAATTTTTGTCCGGAGAGCCTGACCCTTTGAAGAAAACACCAGAATTTCTTCCATTTCTTCGTCTAATAATACCTTAGCCGCAATAACAAGACCGGTTTTATCCGTTACCTTAGCGGTCTTGATGCCTGAGCCGCCCCTTCTCTGTAATTTATATTCTTTAAGAGGGGTCTGTTTGGCAAAACCATTTGCCATCACTGCTAGAAGCTTGTGGCTTTTGGCTTTTGGCTTATTAGGTTCTACCGCTTTTATTATACCAAGACTGGTGACAGAATCTCCTTTCTTTAGGCGAATTGCCTGAACTCCGGCCGCCGCCCGACTCATCCACCTCACTTCCTTCTCTTTAAAGCGAATTGCCTGACCAAGAGCAGTGACCAAAACAATCTGGTCATCACCCGAGGATAACTTCACCCACTTTAGGAGATCGTCTGACCTTAACCTAATTGCGATAATCCCCGTTCGCCGAACATTTTTAAAGTCTTCAAGCGGCGTTTTTTTAATTAATCCCTTGGTAGTCGCCATTACTAAATACCGCGGAGCGCTAACACCTCGGCTTTGCGATTTATTCCCATAGGTGACAACCGCGCTTACTTTTTCGTTCGTCGGGATTTCCAAGAAGTTATAAATGGACTTACCTTTAGCCGTTCGCGACGCAGTCGGAATTTCATACACTTTAGTTTGGAAAACTTTCCCTCGGTCAGTAAAGAAAAGGATGTTGTCGTGCGTACTGGCTGATATAAACTGGCTAATAACGTCTTCTTCTCTCAACTCAAAACCGATTAATCCTTTACCGCCCCTTTTTTGAGCGCGGAAAGAGGTAGGAGACATTCTCTTAATGTAACCTCCTTGAGTTAAAGTGATAATAATTTCTTCCTCCGGGATCAAGTCTTCTTCGCGAAATTCTTTAAGGCCTGTCGCCACTAATTTCGTTCTACGCGATTCCGGGAAATTCTTTTTCAATTCTAAAAACTCATCCTCGACAATACCGGCTATTCTCTTGGTACCTTTCAAAATAAGTCTTAGTTCTTTTATAAGCTCCTGTTTCTTTTTGAGTTCGTCTTCAATCCTCTTCCGCTCAAGAGCAGCTAGAGCCTGAAGTTTCATTTCCAAAATCGCATTAGCCTGGATGACGGTTAATTTAAAATTCTTGACCAGATTTTTCTGAGCCGTCTCTCTGTCTTTCGACTTCTTGATTGTGGCAATTATTTTATCAATCGCCTTTAGCGCCCTAACAAGCCCGGTTAATATGTGAGCTCGCTCTTCAGCTTTTTTTAGATCAAATTCCGCGCGACGGCGAACAACAATCCTACGGTGATCAAGGTAGTAGCTAAGAACGTCTTTTAAGGAAAGGGTTTGGGGTTGAAGACCATCTACTAAGGCGATCATGTTGAAGTAGAAATTTTTTTGCAATTCAGAATATTGGTAGAGTTGGTTCAAAATTTTCTGGGGAGAACTGTCATTCTTTAATTCAATCACTATCCGCAACCCCTCCCGATCAGATTCATCGCGAACATCCCGAATACCGTTTATCCTCTTATCCTGAACCAGGTTTGCAATCACGATAATTAAGTTCGCTTTATTCACTTGATAGGGAATTTCAGTAATGACTATTTGATAACTGCCGCTTTTTCGCTCTTCAATATTCGCTACCGCTCGAGTGGTAATCGAACCCCGGCCGGTAGTGTACGCTTCCTCAATCGAGCGGCGATCGTAGATAACACCACCGGTAGGAAAATCAGGTCCGGGGATAAATTTCATTAAATCTTTAATGCCTGCGTCAGGGTGATTATTTAAATAAACAAGGGCGTCAACTATCTCGAGAAGGTTATGCGGCGGGATAGAAGTTGCCATACCAACAGCGATGCCCACCGTTCCGTTTAACAAAAGGTTAGGCAGTTTGGCAGGAAGAAATTTCGGCTCAAGGCGGGAATTGTCATAATTTGGCTGCCAATCAACGGTTTCTTTATCAATATCAACCAGGAGTTCTTCGGCAATGCGAGAAAGGCGGGCTTCGGTGTATCGCATAGCTGCCGGTGCATCACCATCAACCGACCCCCAATTACCCTGGCCATCAATTAGCGGGTAACGGAGAGAGAAATCTTGGGCCATGCGTGCGAGAGCATCGTAGAGCGCCGTATCGCCATGAGGATGATATTTACCCAAAACTTCTCCGACTACATTAGCCGATTTTCTAAATTTGGCACTGTGGGTTAAACTACTATCCCACATCGCCCAGAGAATACGCCGCTGAACCGGTTTCAAACCATCCCGCACGTCAGGTAGGGCTCGCGCGACAATAACGGACATTGCGTAATCTAAATACGACTCCCGCAATTCCTCGGTAATTTCACGGGCCCGCGTCTTCTCCGTATTTTTAGGTTTATTATTAACCATAAGGCTCTGAAATTAAGGTAATGACGTCGGGGGAATAGCTTCTTCTTTAAAGGTAAAATTCAACTCTTCGCCCTGAAAAGAGAACTCTTTAACTTTTCCGATTCGGTTATTCAAAAAAACAAGACCTTCCGCTAAACTGTCTCTAAACCGCACAAATTGTTTATTAAATCCCTGCCCGACGTTCACAAAGCCGCGACCAAGCACTTTTATAAAAGATTCTTCAGTTTCCTCGTCTTGATTCAGGACACCGACGCCGGTAACGACTGACTCTGCCTCATTAACTCGGGGTAAACTTAGATTAAGATAAACAAACCATAATCCGATTACCAACGTCATTGTTGCAGCTGATGCCACCACTAAATAGCGTTTTTTAGTTCTATCATCCGCCCTCTGCAGTTTCCTCAAGCGTGACCTCGCGTCTCTTACAATTTTGTTTACGTCCACTGACATTGTACGCCTATAGAAACAGTGTTTACTTTAAACATTTAATTTCCATTGTGCCAGGCCTTAAATTCTTACTTTTTATAACCAGTTTCTCCTCAAAGTCGCATTTCGGTTGATTAAATTCTCTAAGAAAATTTCTCGGGTTTTTAAAAAGCGAGGGAATAACAATACTGGGCTCAATTTGTCTTATTAACTTCGCAGCAGTCGATTGAGAAATGAAAGGATTACCGCCGGCAGGGATAAAAACGACATCAGCGCCGCTCAGGTATTCTCTTACTTCTTTATCAGGTTCTTTTGTGAGGTGACCCAATACCAATAGATTGATTTCATCAAAGACTACTCGGTAGATAGTTTTTTCTTTTCCGCCTTCGCTGCCTGCACTCCAACCCCGCACTCCTATACCCTTTCTTTCATACTCGCCCTGATGATCAATCCAAAAACAGTCAGTTCCATCGATCGGTGATGAAACGGGAGATGGTTTAAGGGTATTTAAAATCAAATCCGCTCCCCGAAATGATCGCCCGCTAGTCGGGTCAATGAGAACTGTTATATTGCCTGATTGAATTTTAAAATAATTATCACCGTGGTATGTGATTACCATGCACTAGTAAGCCTAGGCAGTAACTAACTACCTCCATTATCTATTATACGCTTCTTTCCTCTGTATTTCAATACAAATCTGGCTTAAATCAGTTCCTAGGTTGATTTTCCGACAAGGCTTATGGTAACATACGAGCTCATATGCACTCAGTAAATAATAAAAATTTCGTTCAGCAATTCTTCAAACAGTTTATAAAAAACAAACCTGATTTGTTCTCGATGTTAAAGTTGGGTGATTTAGTCCAGGGAAGTATTTTAGAAAAAGGCAGTAACATGATGGTAGTCGATTTAGGGAGGCATGGGACTGGCGTAGTTTACCGACGGGAGATGCAAAACGCGCGGGATATTGTAAGAGGTCTCAAGGTTGGCGATCCGGTTCATGGCAAAGTAATTGAAATAGACAACGAAGAGGGAGTCACTGAATTATCACTAACCGAAGCTGGGAGACAAAAAGCCTGGACTGAAGTTCAAGAATTACATGAGTCAGACGAGGTTCTGAAAGTAACCCCCAAGAGTTTCAATAAAGGCGGCCTTATCGCCAACTTAAACGGTCTTCAAGCTTTCCTTCCAGTATCACAACTCTCAAGTGAACACTACCCGCGAGTTTCCGCAGAAGATAGATCTCAAATAACTCTGACTCTCCAAAAATTAGTCGGTGAAGAGTTAACCGTAAAAATAATAGACATAAATCCACGTACCAACAAACTTATTGTATCCGAAAAAGCCGCTGCTGAGATTTCAAGTAAAGAGTTAACCAAGAATTATGAGGTCGGGCAAGTAATTGAGGGGATCGTCTCCGGGGTAGCTGATTTCGGGGTTTTTATAAAGTTCACCGACAATCCAGAAGTAGAGGGATTAATCCACGTATCTGAATTAGATCATCGCATAGTCAACAACCCGAAGGAGATAGTAAATGTTGACGATGCCGTAAAAGCAAAAATTACAGAAATAAAAGACGGCAAAATCTCACTCTCACTGAAAGCTCTGGAACCGGATCCTTGGAAAGATTCTGCCGAAAAATACCGCGAAGGCCAAACGGTTACTGGGAAAGTATACGCTCTCCATTCGTTCGGAGCGATTATAAACCTTGATAACCAACTTCAAGGCCAAATCCACGTTTCTGAGTTTGGTGGTGTACCCGAGATGAAAAAAGAGCTCTCTTTAGGAGAAGAATACTCATTTACCATTGAGGGTGTAAAACCAGAGGAAAAAAGGATTATCCTCAAACTCCGCAAAGACCAAGAATCCGAAACCTCCGGGGGAAAATAGCACCCGAACATTCATAACCATTTTGTGTAACCGCCGCTAGAATTCCTAGCGGTTTTGTCGTAAAGTACTACACATGCACGACAAAATAACAATCAAGCAGCTCATTAAAAAAGAGCTGAAACGACAGAATAATACAATCAACCTGATTGCTTCAGAAAATTACGTCTCAAAAGACGTGCTAAAAGCGCTAGGTTCAGCTCTCACAAACAAGTACTCTGAAGGATATCCTGGGAAGCGCTACTATGGGGGAAATGAAATTATTGACCAAGTTGAAGAGATGGCCCGCGAATTAGCGCGGAGGGCTTTCCACCTTGGCAAACAGTGGCACGTAAACGTTCAACCGTATTCCGGCTCCCCCGCCAATATGGCTGTGTATTACGCTCTTCTCAACCCGGGAGAAAAAATCATGGGCATGAGTCTGCCGTTCGGGGGACACCTTACCCACGGTTGGAAGGTGAGTTTCTCCGCCCGATTCTACAAATCAGTTCAATATCCCGTGGGGCGCAACGGACTCATCAATTATAGCGAGGTCCAAAAACTAGCGAAAAAAGAGAAACCCAAAATTATCATCGCTGGCGCTACGGCCTATTCCAGATTTTTCGACTTTAAAAAGTTTGCAGCTATTGCCCATAATGTTGGCGCTTATCTTATGGTGGATATGGCCCACATCGCCGGGCTTGTTGCTGCAAGAGTTCATTCCTCACCGTTTCCTTATGCTGATGTGGTAACCACAACTACTCACAAGACGCTTCGGGGACCGCGTGGCGCAATCATCTTTGCAAATCGCAATTCCAAAATCGCGGAGCACCACAAAACCGATATTGCTACTTCAATTGATAAAGCTGTCTTTCCAGCCCTGCAAGGCGGGCCGCACGACAATCAAACTGCCGCTATAGCAGTATGTTTATCAGAAACACTAGAACCATCCTTTAAAAAATATGCAAGACAAATTGTAAAAAATGCCAGAGCCTTAGCTGCAGCATTAAAAAAACATAACTTCCAATTAGTATCAGACGGCACCGATAATCACTTAATGCTGCTTGATCTCACTAATTTCGATATTCCCGGTAAAGATGCTCAAGAACAACTGGAAAAAGTGGGGATCGTTGTTAACCGGAACACCGTTCCCTACGACAGACGTTCACCTTTTAACCCCTCGGGTATCCGTATTGGCACACCGGCGATTACCACCCGCGGCATGAAAGAGAAAGAAATGAAAATAATTGCGGAATTAATATCGCAGACACTTTTGAAAGAAACATCCGCTACTGCCACCAAAAAAGAAATTTTACGTCTCTGCAGAAAATTTCCTCTTTCTTACTAAAAACTAACGGTTAAAATCCGTAATCTAAACCCATGGTTATTAATGGCAAAAAAATTGCTGAACAGGTTATTGAAGATTTGAAGAAAGAATTGAAGCCAAAGAAATTTCTGGCAGCGATTCTGGTTGGTGACGACCCAGCATCGATAAGTTTTCTAAAGCAAAAAGAAAAAATAGCAAAAGAGCTTAGTATAGATTTCCGGCTCTACAAGTATCCCGCCTCAATCAAAAACGATGAGCTAAGAAAAGAAGTTTTAAAAACAGCAGAAGCAAAAACCTGTGGCGGGGTTATCATCCAGTTACCCCTGCCAAAACACATTAATAAACATGTTTGTTTGAACGTCGTTCCACGGGAGAAAGACGTTGACGTGCTCGGCGAACGGGCTCTCGGGGCATTCTACACCGGGCGTAATCCTATATTCCCTCCTGCGATTGGAACGACGAAAAAAATCCTACAAACAATGAATCAAGAGCTGCAGGATAAACGAGTAGTGGTAATAGGAAAAGGCCCCCTGATTGGAAAACCGATAAGTGTTTGGTTGATGGATGGTGTGTCCGAGCTTACCGTTCTTGATAAAAGCGCTAAAGATTTACAAGACAAGTTGAAAGACGCAGATATTATTATCTCAGGCGTAGGCAAAGTAAATTTATTTGATTCTCTGAATCTAAAAGAAGGTGCTCTTGTTATAGATTTTGGATACGACATAACTAACAGCGGGATCGCCGGTGACTTCAACCTATTAGAAATTCAAAATTCAAAATTCAAAATTAATTATACTCCCACCCCCGGCGGCACGGGACCGATTCTTGTTGCTCAACTTTTTGAAAATTTCTACAAATTAGCTGAACTACAATCAAAATAGCTAAGAATATATCGTTGTCTGAATCCGCCAACTGGCGGACGGGGTTCGGGTTCGATGCATTCTTTACCCTATTGCCTCAAACGTCTTTTTCTTTATTGCTCCAAGTAGTTTCTTATCCTCTTTTAATTTCACGCGGACATTATCAAAGCCGACTCCGAGCTTTTCTTCTCCGAAACTATAACTTGATCCGGATTTAGAAACCACACCATGCTTAATGGCTGTATTTAACACGTCAGCCTCATAAGAAATTCCTTCGCCGTACATAATGTCGAACTCAGTAATTTTAAAGGGGGGGGCAACCTTATTTTTCACAATTTTAACTTTAACCCTACTGCCAACAACTTCATCTCCTTTCTTTATTTGAGCGATGCGACGAATATCAATACGAACGGATGTATAGAATTTTAAAGCCATGCCGCCGGGGGTTGTCTCCGGGTTACCCCACATAACGCCTATCTTCATTCTCGTTTGATTTATAAAAATAACGATAGTTTTTGTTTTATCAGCAATCGCCGTCAGCTTCCTTAGAGCTTGGCTCATTAGCCGGGCTTGAGCACCAATGTGATAAGCTCCCATCTCACCCTCAATTTCCGCTCTGGGAGTAAGTGCCGCGACCGAGTCAATAACGATAATATCAATAATTCCTGAACGGACCAGGCTCTCCAGGATATTCAAGGCCTCCTCACCGTTATCGGGTTGAGAGATAACAAGGTCCTTTACTTTGACACCAATGTTTTTAGCATATTCAGGATCAAGAGCGTGCTCAGCATCAATGAAAGCCGCTCTGCCACCCCTCTTTTGAATTTCAGCAAGGGCATGTAACGCTAAAGTGGTCTTCCCGGACGCTTCAGGACCGTAAATTTCAATCACCCGTCCCTTCGGCAACCCCCCGACGCCAAGAGCAATATCAAGAGAAAAAGAACCGGAAGGAACCGTCTCAACCTTAATGTGCTTGTTATCACCTAATCTCATTATCGCTCCTTCGCCGAACCGACTCTGGAGCGACTCCATTAGAGAGTCTAGGTCACTTGATTTATCTTTTTCTCCGCCTTTTACGGGATCCTTCTTACTGGCCATTTTGTAAAAAATTTTCTTCATTCACTTGATAAAAGACTTGCTTTGTAATCAATCTCTCCTTCCCTAAAAATTTCTTAACACTAAACACAAGAGTGTTAAAACCTTCTTGAAGAGGTATTGTCTTCTCAAAATTACCGTCATCGTCGGGATAAACCCGCTCACCGTTTAGTGTCAATTTATAAGCAGAACTCACTTTACCTAAAATACTAAAATTAGCATCTTCAGTAAAAGTAGTGTCATTAGACAAGTTCATTAATTCCAGTCCCGGTTGGTTTAAAAATAAAGGAGTTCTCAGAACTACGTAAACAATAAAACCTAAAATCACTAATCCTACTAAAATAGCTTTCCCTCTCAACCTTGAGGTAACAAAACGATTGCGGGGCAGTTGGTCGCTTTTCCCAGAACGTTTTATAACATCGTTGTCTTTCAAATATTCCTGCCAGAGACTTTCCCCATCCAAGCCGAGTGCCCCCGCAATCTTTACTAAATAGCCGTGGACGTAAGGCGACGGTGGTAAGTTTTCAAATTTTTCCTCCACTAACGATTCTAAAAAACGGTCAGAGACACCCGTCGTCTGAGCAAGTTTTTCAACAGTAAATCCTTTCACTCTTAAGGCATTTATAATCGTACTTGATAAACTTTTAACTTCTGTTTTCATACTAAAGTTTCACTTCTCTTGGTTTGGCTCCTTCTCCCGGACCAACAATTCCTTTCTCTTCCATTATATCCAAAAGGCGGGCTGCCCGGGCATAACCGACCCTAAGACGTCTCTGGAGAAGAGAGGCCGAGGCTTTCTTAGCGTCACGAACTACTAAGACGGCGTCGTTGTAGAGTTCATCGTCGGAGTCCCCGCCATAATCCCCAAAATCAAGGGCAGGTGATGATTCATTTTGTTCTCCAAACGCTAAATCTTCATTATCGCCCGGATCAAGTTTGTTGTTTTCTTTAATGAAGGAGGTTACTTTTTTGATTTCTTCTTCTGTCACGTAAGCCCCTTGGATGCGGCGGGGTTTGGAAATCTCTGCCGATACAAAAAGTAGATCGCCGTTTCCGAGAAGTTTTTCCGCCCCACCCGTATCTAAAATAGTTCGCGAATCTACCTGGCTTGCCACTTGGAGAGCAATACGAGAAGTTATATTAGCTTTAATAAGCCCAGTGATTACCTCGACCGAAGGTCGCTGAGTTGAAACCACTAAGTGAAGACCTGTTGCCCGCGACATCTGAGCCAATCTAATAATTGAGCCTTCCACTTCTCGTCCGTAAGAAGACATTAAATCGGCCAGCTCATCAATAACAACCAAAAGGTATGGCAGACGTTCCTTGCCGCGATTATAGCTTTTTATATCCCTGGCACCCGCTTCAAGTAATAATTGATAACGGCGCTCCATCTCACTTATCGCCCACCGTAGAGCTCCCATAGCCTCTTTGTTTTTAGTGATTACCGGCGACATAAGATGGGGTATTCCGTTGTAGACCGAGAGCTCAACCCGTTTGGGGTCAATAAGAATTAATCTCAGTGTCTCTGGAGAATTTTTATAGAGGAGAGATATTAAAAGAGAATGAACCATTATTGATTTACCCGAACCGGTTGCCCCCGCGATCATAAAATGAGGCATCTTGGCAATATCGGCAAATATAGGATCGCCACTTACGTTTCTCCCCAAAATAAAAGAAAGAGAAGAAGATTTTTGGAATTCTGGGTAGAGCAATAAGCTTCCCAAACGGACCAAAGCCGCAGATTTATTAGGCACTTCAATGCCGATTAGAGATTTACCTGGTATTGGAGCTTCAATCCGAATAGGATGAGCCGCCAGAGCAAGAGATAAATCCTGATTCAGAGCGGTAATACGAGAGAGTTTCATTCCTTCGGCTGGTTTTAGGGCGTAGCGAGTAACCGTAGGACCGACGTTAATCTCTCCTACCTCCACCGATATACCAAAGCTATCAAGAGTACGTTTAATGATATTCGCGTTCGCTCTCAGGTCTCCAATGGTTGGTTTCTCAAAAGAACTAGAAAGAAGTTTAAGCGGCGGCGGGGCGTAATTTTTAATATTAGCCGGTTTAATAACAGCCGATAACTTTTTCTTGGTTTCACTTGCCATACTTAAAACCTCTTCTTCCCCGGAGACTGAATTCTCTGTTTCTTCTTGTAGGTCTTTCTCAAGGGCAGGCTTCTCAGGTAAGTCAATATCTGTATTCTCAACCTTAGCGATTTTTGGAATTTTTAAGGGGCGGTTTAGAACAACTAAGAAAGAGATAATCAACGTTGTTAGGGTTATTACTAAAGATGCTGTCGCTCCAAAAGGATTTTTAAGAGAACCGACCACCATTCCGGCCAAACCTCCGTTCCCCGGAGAGACAATATCTATAAACCCCAAACCCGAGATGAGAAATAAAAATCCTCCCGCTAGAGTTACGCCTAAAAACCTTTTCTTCTCCGGATCAATAAAAGAAAAGGCTAAAAGAAAAAAAACGGCCGGCAATAAAAAATATCCCCAACCTAAGAGATTATCAAAAAGAAAGTAAAATCTTCTTCCAAAAGGACCAGCTTGTCCCATCGCCGCTAAAACAAACAGAATAGCCACCCCCAAGAACGAAACTATCCAAACACTTTTTTTGACGTCTGGGTGGAGTGTAGATATACCAAACTCACGGTCCTCTCTCTTACGCTTGCGGTCTTTTTTATTTCTACGAGACATGAATGATATGCTTTCATTTAAGCTCAAAATCCCGCTGGTTTCAATCCCGCTGGATCTATCAAGGTGTATCGACTGCCGCCTCACAAAGCATTAAGATAAATCTATCTATGACTAAAACTTATAAAGATTTTGAGAATGTGATGCCAAAGGAAATTTTCAAAGCTTACGATATTAGAGGGAAATACCCAAAACAAATAAACGAGGTGGCAGTCTACACAATCGCACGCTCGCTAGGAGATTATTTCAAATCGAGAACTAGAAGCAAGAAATCCACCGCCGTAGTGGCATATGATGTTCGCCTAAGTTCACCAAGTCTCTATAGGGCAGCTATTCTAGGACTTGAGGATGTAGGAAGAACCAAAATCGTTAAAGCCGGGCTTACTACAACACCGATGTTCTACTTTCTCGTAAAGCATTTACGCGCTGATTACGGGGTTATAATAACTGCCTCTCACAATCCGAAAGAATGGAACGGTCTAAAAGTAGTTGGTAAAAATGCGGAAATGATCGGCGGAGATAAAGTATTGAGAATTGTTCAAAAATGGCTATGAATGATACTTATATAAACGCTTACGTCAGGTATCTCCGTGACTTTATGAATATCAAAAAACCGATTAAGATAGTTTTTGACTGTTCAAACGGAGCGGTCGGGCCTATTTTAAAAAAATTATTTCAAAATCAACCACTAATTACGCCCCACTATATAAATTACAAATCCGACGGAACTTTCCCGGGTCATCAACCCAATCCCCTAATACCGGGCGCAAGAGTGGAGCTTCAGAAACAAGTTCTAAAAAGGCGGGCCGACCTGGGCGTCATATTTGACGGGGACGGCGACCGGGTTTTTTTCATCGATAATCGTGGTAGGAAGATACCCGCATATTTTATAGCATATCTTCTGTTCCTGGATGAGAAACCACCATTTGTCGCTGAAATTTTCTCATTCAAATCCTTAGAACACCTTCAACTCTTAAGAAAAAAAACGTTTCCATCTCCAGTAGGAACTCGCTTCGTTAAAGAAATTATGAAAAAGAGAAAGGCAACGGTTGGAGCAGAATACTCTGGACATTACTTTTTTAAAGACTTTTCTTACTCTGATTCTGCGATACTCGCAGTTGCAAAAGTACTCGACATTTTATCAAAAGTACCGTACTCCTTAGCCGATTTCTATGATTTCCTGCCTAAACTTTACTACGAACAGTTTGATATTCAGAACACGAACCCGAAAGAATTTATTAAGAAGATAAAAACTATCTATGAGCGAAAAGCCCGCCGGGTAGGATTCATTGATGGAATAACATTTGATTTTGATGACTGGTTCTTTATGGTTCGCCCATCCAATACTCAGTCGCTCGTGCGTTTCTTCGTTGGGTCCAGTGATAAACTGACTTTTAAAAGAGAGGTTAAAAAACTAAAATCGGCAGCAAGTAGGCATTAATACAAAATTAACAAGAATAACTCCCTTTGAATTACCCGCCTCAATTTCCTCCATATAGAGGAAATTGAGGCGTCAGACCCGTCTTAATATCCAAACGGCTCAACGGTGGGTGTCGTTGAGCCGTTTGGATTTTTGATCAAAAAAATGAAGCAGAAGAGTGACAAATAGCGTATTGGTTAATTTGTGCGAATTAGCCAATAGATTTGATAAATTTAATAAAATTAATAAAATTGAAAAACCGGAAAAAATTGAAAAACCCGATAAGCAGATAAAACCTACGCTTTCTAATTTTTGCTCAAAAACTCTCAGAAAGTGTCGCAAAACGAACAGGCTGGTAAGCTGATAAAACCTAGACTTTCTCGTTTTTTGCAAATTTTAATGTTTATGCATAAACATTAAAAACAGAAAATATTTATCGTGAAATATCTTTTTTGATTAAATTTCTGGCGATATCTAGAAATTAGGATAAAAAAGAGCCTGTATATTCTGCGCATTAAGTTTTACTTCTCTCAAAAACGCTGATGAAGCACCTTGGGTGCTATAATATGAGTATATGAACCTAAAATCAGAGCTGGGAAAAGCAGGTGAGGATTTCGCATGCGAATATCTTGCGGACAAGAACTACAAAATCATTGAGAGGAATTTTAGGAAATCGTGGGGGGAACTGGATATTATCACCATTACCCCTGATAAAACACTTGCTTTTGTCGAAGTTAAAACAATGACAGGACCGGCTTTCGGTGGCCTAAAACCCGAAGATCAGATGACCAGGGCGAAACTCAAAAAATTCAAAAGAGCGGCATCACTCTACGCCGGCCACCGACAAGAACTAATCAATAACAAAAAAGGCTGGCGGCTTGATTTGATTGCTATTACAAAAAACGGGGAAGATTTCAATTTAGAGCACTATGAAAATGTTGATTGAATCTGTGTCTTCACTTTGTCCACATATGTGGATAAACTGAAGACATTAAACTTCGTTGACAAATCACGCTACGCTACACTATCTTTAACTTATAAACTGACTATATTTACAAATCACGAAATTCTTATGGCTCTAACCAAGGAACAAATTGAAACGTTTGAAAAAAAACTGCTGTCAGCAAAATCTGATATTGAAAAAGGATTACAAAAACTTAAAAAAGATTTAGACTTCGGCAGCGACACTGATCACCTTGAGGAAGAAACAGATGAAACTGAGGAATTCACAAACTACTTGAGCGTCAAAAAACCCTTAGAAGATAAGTTGAATGACATTGAAGCTGCACTCACAAGAATTAAAGATGGTTCGTACGGTAAGTGTGAGAAGTGCGGAGGGGATATTGAATTAGAAATTTTGGAAGCCGCTCCCAGGTCTACGTTGTGCAAAAAATGTAAGGGTGCCGCCTGACGGGTATGATAAAGCAAGTTCCCCGACTTTACTCTGCTGAACTGGACGGCATAAATGCGGAACTAATAGAAGTTGAGGCCGACTTAAACGTCGGCCTTCATTCGTTTAATATTGTAGGACTTGCTGATAAGGCGGTTAGTGAAGCCAAAGAACGAGTGAACTCCGCCCTCAAAAACTGCGGCATCAAACCACCAACTAAAGAGAATCGCCGCATAACTATAAACTTGGCCCCCGCTGACATTAAAAAGATTGGCTCAAGATTTGACTTATCAATCGCTCTAGCCTACCTTCTGGCAAGTGACCAGTTAAAGCGTTTCGATACCGAAGACAAAATATTCATTGGCGAACTCTCGCTTGATGGAACCTTAAGGCCGGTGAACGGGTGCTTGAGTATTACTCTTCTTGCTAAACAAAAGGGGATCAGACAAATTTTTGTCCCTGAAGCTAACGCAGTTGAGGCTGCTGCTATTCCAGACGTTAAAGTAATGCCTGTCCGCAATCTAAACCAACTCATTGAACACCTTGAGAATATAAAAATAATCCCAAAGCAGCCTATCACTATGATAGAACCCGGCTACCCTCCTTCACTTGTGACTTTAGGCGAGATAAAGGGACAAGCCGCTGCAAAACGCGCTCTTCTTGTTGCCGCTGCCGGCGGCCACAACATGATCATGACCGGGTCACCCGGAACCGGCAAAACGATGATTGCTCAAGCATTTGCTTCAATTCTTCCTCCACCAACCATAGAAGAAAGTATAGAAATTACCCGTATTTACAGCGCCGCAGGCCTTAATTTCAACAACTCATTTATCAATCACAGACCTTTCCGGGCACCACATCACAGCGCTTCAAGAATCTCCATAATAGGCGGCGGGACAAACCCAAAACCGGGAGAGATCAGCTTAGCTCATAGGGGCGTTCTCTTTCTCGATGAAACACCGGAATTTCACCGCGATGTCCTTGAGGGCCTCCGGCAACCACTTGAGAGCGGTTCAGTCCACGTCGCCCGAGTCAAGAAAACGCTAACGTTCCCGGCGCGTTTCATGCTCGTTGCCGCAATGAACCCATGTCCTTGTGGTTATTTCGACGACTCAGAGAAAGAATGTCGCTGCACTGCAAATGAAGTCTTCCGTTATCAAAAGAAAGTTTCAGGACCGCTTCTAGACAGAATAGATATACAACTGGAAGTCCCGCGTATACCAATTGAGGAACTGCGAACAAAAAGTACGGATGATAATATCGAAAAATTTATGCGCGAGCAGGTTATGAAGGCCCGGTTAATTCAGGAGAAACGTTTTACGCATCTCAAACCTAAAATTTTCTCCAACGCCGAGATGAGTTCCAAACAAGTTGACGGAACAGTAAGACTTGAATCCGGCGCCGAGGAACTCCTAAAACAAACTCTAGAGCGGGCTTTTGTTTCTGCTCGCGGTTACTACCGAATTTTAAAAGTAGCGCAGACCATTGCCGACCTTGCCGCAGCAAGTGGGCAGGAAATATCACCGACCGTAAAAAAAGAACACCTTGCTGAGGCATTCCAGTACCGATTAAAAAACGAGTGAGAAATGAGAAACGATTACTTTATTGCAAAAGGATTCTTAGCGCCGTGCGTCTCAAAGTGCAGATGACAACCGGTGGGGCCGTGAGTGTTGCCGGTATTTCCAATTAAGGCGACGTGATCACCTTGGGAAACATAATCACCAACATTAACTAAATTTTCAGACGTATGAGAGTAGCGCGTCTTGGTGCCGTTTGGGTGTTCCAGAAATACGTAGTTGCCGTGACCTTGGTTCCAATATCCTTCGGATGATTCTTCAATAACCAATCCTTCCGCAGCAGCATAGATCGGCTTACCACACTGATCGGCGATGTCCACCGCATTATAATCATGGAGTCGAGCCCAGTTCCATCCCCGAGCCGGCAATACAAAATAGCTTTTCAGATTAGGAAGATTTTGGATGTAACGGGCGTAACCTATATTCCCAAGCGGTTTGGCGTTGGGTAAAACTAACAATTCACCTGGGGAATCAAGTGTCTTTTGGTAATCTGGGTTATACTCTCTTATGAGATTAGGGTCTATCTGATAACGACTAGCAACGGACTCGATAGAGTCATCCTCCTTAACCGCGTGCAGAATCCCTGAAACCGGCAAGATGGTGAGTTCTTCACCGATCCTAATCGCCGAGCGAAGCCCGGGATTGGCCCATCTTAAAGTTTGTAGCGTTAATCCAAACTGAGCAGCTATGCCGGAGAGAGTATCGCCCGACTGAACTTTATACTTCTGCAGACCATCTCTCGTTGGTATTAGATTACTTAAAGGATGAGAGGTCCCTAAAACAACTACTCCGTCAAATATTAGAAATTTCTCCTCATCATCTGAATATTCACCGTTCAATGAAGTGAGTGATCCCGAAAAAAATCCAAGATTTCCTTCTGAATTTCCAGCCGGGCCGCCGAAACTGAAACTACCACTCTCTTCACGGTTAACAAAGCTTTCTGTCTTTGAATAAGCAAAACGACCAGCCGCAACAATAATCAGAATAAAAACTAGCGACCACAAACTTGTCGCTTTAGGGAAACCTCTCAAAAGAGGTTTTATATGACTGAAAACCATATTAATATTGGAATAGTAACATATCACCTTTTAATCACAAACCTATTCTGTGTAAATTTACCTTAAAATACCCTTAGCAAACTATGTATTCAAATAAGAGATTAGGCCAATATTCCCTTATAAACAAAGAGAAAATCAAGGAAATCATTGATGCGCTGGATATTGAAGACAACAACATCATTATTGAGGTCGGATCGGGGCGAGGAGAGCTTACAAAAGAACTAATGTCTAGAACACAGAGTCTAAAATCTAGAATCGTCGCGATAGAAAAAGACAAAAATCTTTATGAAGAATTAGCAAGTAGTAATCGGAAATCAGAAAATATAACTTTTATTCACGGAGATGCCCTAAAAGAACTTTCTAAATTGATTGCTAATTACAAGTTACCAGTTACTAATTACAAAATTGTAGGCAACATTCCCTATTACATAACCGGGCGTCTTTTAAGGACTTTGGGTGAACTAATTACTAATTACCAGTTACTAACTACTATTATTGTTTTAACTCTTCAAAAAGAAGTGGCCGAACGACTATGTGCCAAACCCCCAAAAATGAATCTTCTTGCTGCAAGTGTTCAGTTTTGGGCGAACCCGGAAATTATTGACTACATTCCAAAAGAAGATTTTGAACCAAAACCGAAAGTTGATTCGGCAATTATACGATTAAGAACTAGAAAATATGAACCAAAAAATACGGAAAGGTACTACAAACTAATTAAAGCTCTCTTTAAGCAACCGAGGAAGACGATTTTAAATAACCTAGCCCAAGGTTTCTCACTTGATAAAATTGAGTTAATTAAAAAACTTGAGGAGATTCGTGTTAACCCTAATGACCGGCCGCAATGTTTAGACGTGAGTAAAATACAAAAACTCAGCCAACACCTTATTGGTTAGTAAAGCGAAGTGATTCGTCTAAAAACGGATAGTACCTCCAGGTGAAATGCCGGCGCCCGAAAAAAATATTATCAAAACATTTAAAACTAGCGCTATTGCAAAGTGAACTGCGACGGCAGGAATGAATGATTTTGTTTTTAAAGAAAGGTAAGAAAGAACCAAGCTTAGAAAAAAGGCGAAAATAACTTCTAAGGGTGGTTTGGTTAAATGGAAAAAAGTAAATATTAAACTAGTTATCCAAAAACTATGATATTTAACCTTATGCCACAAACCCCAAAATAAAAAACCGCGAAAAAGAAACTCTTCGGCGGTGTAATACACAAGTGACGCTAAGACCCCTACAAGCAAAAACTGCCCAAGCGAAAATTCCCCCACTAAGTAGTAATTTTGGAATGATTCCCGACTACTGAAAAAAAATATTATCGGTAAAAAAATTAGAATCCCCAACGCGGTAAGAGATGCTGCTTTTTTCATATTTTCCGGAATACCCCACCCAAATCGCTTAGGATTTTCTTTAAACACGTAACGTATCGTAAAGAGCGGAAGAAAAAGCATACCAAAGACAGCCAAGAGCGTAATTGGAAAAGCATTCCATAGGTTTTCTCTCCAGTTGCTGTCATCTCCTAAAAAGAAGAAGAATGGAACAACACTTATTAAAATAAAAACAATAGAAAGGGAAATAATCCCGTACGGTGATTTAGTAATTTTGGCTATCATTTTAGTTTCAATCATTAGTAACTGAGCAATCTACAGACTGACGAGCGCTCAAAGATCAAAAAAATAGTTCAAACTTTGATATAATTATAGCAAGAAGCGTGTAACAATCAGTTCGCTTGTTCTGTGCTACATAAATATTATGAGTAAAATAAAAATCATCGCTTTTACTGTCATTCTGTTTGGAATAGGAGTTTCCTTACTCGTCACCAATAGCGACTCTAAGCCTTTCGGTGATTTTTTGACCGTATCAAAATTTAAGGAGAATACCAATCCAAGCCTCCAATTTAAATCAACACCTCAATCTCAAGCTAATATTTTCGGAGTATACGGAGGTCTTGGGGGAGGAAGTGAAAACCAGGGAACTGATAACCTCACTGAGTTGGTCGCTCAGGCTTACGCCAAAGAGCTCTTAAAAAACGTAGAGCGAGGCAGTGGACGAGTTGAGGAACGCAATCTCAACATCGCAACTCCTGACTTACAACAAGTACTCCAAGAAAAAATTGTACAGGATTTTGATTTTCCTAAATTCAACCTTAAAGATATTAGAATCTCAGGCGATAATTCGTCTGAAAATCAAATCACTTATATGGAGGCGATCGATTCGCTTTTAAGAGAAAATTTTAGCGGGTTCAAGAAAGATATTAATATCGCTTTGGAGGAGTTTTTTAAAGAAAATAATCCACAAACTATACATTATCTCACCAGTCATATCTCGGATTATATAAACGGCTTGCTTGAACTTGAGACTCCTCCGCAGTGGCAAGAATACCACCTCCAATACACAAACTTGTGGTACAAGAAATTGCTCATGTACCAGGCTGTCTTGAACATACAAACTGATCCGCTCAAAACATATGTAGTGATCCAAACATTACCCGAAATTATCCAAGAAGATCTCGATTTACAATCTATTTTAATTCAACGCTATGAAGAATTAACTTCTTAGTCAAATATGAGAACAAAAAAAATTATCTCTGCTTTGCTCATAAGCGTTCTGCTCGTTACAGGAACCACTTATCCGTTCCGAGCAAAAGCGTTCCTTGGCATCGCTGATATTACCATAAACCCGGAGAGTGTCGTAGGTTGGATATGGGATGTTACAAAATCAGCCGCAGAGCTTGCATTAAAGTCGGCTCTCGAGGCGCTTAAAAAACGATTGCTTGATCAGCTGGTTGATGAAACTATCGGTTGGATTCAAGGTGACGGTGATCCTAAATTTGTAACTGACTTCGGTGGTTTCTTAGAAGACGCAGGCCAGGCAGCAGTTGGTGATGTAGCCCGGGAAATAGGACTAGGCGATCTATGCAGAGGTATTAGCCCCGTTAGAATCCAGTTTCAGCTTGAACGGCCGGTCTTTTCCCAACGGGTGAGCTGCACGCTTGACGATATTGTCGGTAACGTCGAGCGGTTTCGTGATAGTTTTACGAGCGGCGGCTGGATCGGTTATCAAGAACTTCTAAGACCTCAAAATAACAGGTGGGGCATTGAAATCCTTGCACAGAGCGAGGTCGAGAGACGAGAAGCCCAAAAAACAGACGCACTAAGACAAGAAATAAATTCGGGGAGGGGGTTTTTGAGCACAAAACAGTGTCTTGAATGGGAAGCTAGAGGTACCGATGATAGCGGCAAGGCCGTTTCTAAGTTGTATCCATTTAACAGCGACAGCTTCATCCGACCCTACCCTGACCCGTCCCAACCGCCACCCGTACTTGTAACGGGTATTAATAATATTGAATGGGTTTGCCACCAAGATAGAGTTACCACGCCGGGCACTGCTATTGCTGAAGGTTTAGAAAGATCTCTATATGCTGATATAGATTATCTAGTAAATGCTCAAGAGCTCACAGCCTACATCGGTGCCATATTTGACGCGTCCATTAACCGGCTCATTGCAGAGGGGGTGAAAGGAGTCCAAAATCTAGGGCCTTCAGGAAACACCCCACAAACTGACTGTAATGACCCACGATTGAGCTCCTCTGCCCAAGCAGCATGCATAGAGTATCAACAACAACAAAGTGATCTCCAAAACACAATCGAAGACACACAAGCGGAACAAGAATCCCAGGTAGCTCTCGCTGAAATCGGAGCTACCCGGGCCACCATAGAAGAAACTCTTAACTTGAATACAGAACTCTCATCGACAACTCAAATGCTAATTAATTGCCAGACTGGCCGCGGCTTAACGTGCACCCAAAATCCAACCCTTGTAGAAATTACTGAATTATCTAACTCCCTAAATGCTTCATCGACCCTTCTTGACAATGCTGAGGGAGTACTCAGAGCAGGAGCATCAAGAATCATCGCCCGGCAATTCGCCAGCATAATACAGAGCATGCAAACAGGCATAGAGGCTGATAAGACGCGGGTTCAGGCAGACTTAACGCGAATAAAAGAAGAGCTTGTTCAATGTGAGGATGTTTTGAATGTGACGTATGCTTGCCCTTCTCAATCTCCATGATGCATCTTAAAAACAAACAAGTCACAAGATTCTTTAATAGTAAATTCTTTCTAGGAGCTGTATTGCTTTTATTAATTGGTTTTTTTCTAGTACCTGAGGTGTCACAAGCTGGGATTGGTGATACGCTCGTAGCAGATTTCTTCGCCTTCGGCTTCAGAATCACCGCGTTCCTCCTAAACTTTATTGGGGGAGTACTCTTTGTACTTAGTGGTTTCCTTGTAAACTTGATGCTCGGCCTCAATCTTACGGTGTTAGATGATAGTAATGCTCTTGTTCATATTGGATGGAGGATTGTCCGCGATATTGCCAATCTCGGCTTCGTACTCTTCATTATCGTAATAGCTTTTGCAACCATACTGCGAAGAGAGCAGTATGGGGTAAAAGCGCTTCTCCCTAAGCTCATTGCTGCCGCTATTCTAGTTAACTTCAGTTTCGCAATTGCCGGCGTTTTCATTAATTTTTCCCACGTCCTAACAAATGTTTTCGCAGAGAGGGTCACCTCCGGTGGGGGAGCTTTAGGGTTAGATCTAAGCAGCAGCCTATCAAGTGCATTCGGACCTCAACGGTTTTTAATTGAGAGCGATGATCCTATTCCACCAAATCCGGAAGAAGAAGTAGGCGGGCTCACAGGGGGAATTGGAACCGCAGTACTTATCTCAATAACAGGTCTTATATTCACTGTTGTCTTTACTCTCATCGCGGCTTTCGTCTTGCTCGCCTTTGCTTTTATGCTTTTGTTACGGTATCTCTACTTAACTTTTCTTATAATCGTATCTCCAATCGTATGGCTTTTCTGGGTCATTCCCAACTTAGCTGGACAATTCACAAAATGGTGGAGTAAATTCATGGAATGGGTATTCTTCGCGCCAGCAGTCATGTTCTTCACTTACCTTGCTCTCGTAAGCGTTGAGGAATTAGGTAAGTTAGGTAAAGAGCAGGGTGGCATTCGGGGAGGAGAGTTTTTTTCAGGTTCTCTTCAAAACATTATGGTTCAAGGAGCACAAATGATAACGTTAGCTGGCATCCTAATTGGCGGGCTTTGGATAGCGACCCAGATGAGTATAAAAGGCTCGGCCGGAGCGATGGGTATTGCTTCAAGAGCTGGTAAGGGGACTAGAGCGTGGGCTGGGAGGAAAGCGTTACAGACTGGTACGTACCCCTTGAGGGGTGTTACGGGAAGAAAATTAACAGCAGGATTACAAGGGGTTGGAGCAAACCTAGGTCAAACTGGGGGCCTTGGAAGAAGAGTATTCGGGAGAGCTGGTCGTTTCCTAACTGCTCCTTTAAGACAGGTTGGAAGGGGACTAAGCGAAGCGAGGTTAGCTGGAGAAGCATTAACGGCTCAAGCTAGAAAAGAGGTAAGAGGTAGGTCAATCGAAGAAAATGCGAGAAGGTTTACTACAGCCTCAAATCCTGAAAAAGTAGAAATTGTAGCATCTCTCAGCCTCCACGCAAGGAGTGATAACGCTCAAGTAAGACAGGCTGCTATTGAGGCTTTAAGCTCAATACCTCAGGACGCTTTAACAAAAGAAGTTCGTCTTAGTTTTCTCTATGGTCGGGGAGGGGAAACTGGAACGCCTTATGGCCCAAGAATACCTTTTAGAGAACCTGGAATAATGCGAGAAACTTATCCAGAAACGAGATCAGACGCAGGACTTGGCGCCCAAGTTGAAGAAATGATTGCGGAAGAGGCCCGGCGTCAAGCTCAGGCTGGTGGCGGAACAGGCGGAGGAGGAACTCCATAAATTCTAAATCATGCCCAATATAAATACTCAAAACTTTTATTGGCTTCCGATTCTCAAAGAAGATATTTGGGATGAACTCCAGAGCAAAAACTACCAAAAGGCTGGAGAGGGTCTTAGGACTTCTTTAAAAACGATTCCGGCGGCAGAGTGGGAGAATACTTTCTGGGTGGGTATTATTAAAGGATTTCCGATGCTCCGAGCGAATTTGAGCGAGAAAGAGTGGAGAAACAACGTTCTCCCAACTATTGCTCAAGCTGTTCTGGAGACGGCAAGCGGAGAGGCTTTAGCTAACATCTATAAAAACCTTGATTTATATCCAGAAGCCCAAAAAGAGTTCCAGAAGTTGATTATAGAAGCAATACCAGGAGAAACCGAAGAAGCAAAATTAAATTGGCTAAAAACCAAGAGACCCCCCCTTTATACTTTTCTAATTGCTAATCTCGCTCAAGAATTAGGCGTCGGTCTAACTAAACTTATTGGAGCACTACCCCCAAAACAAGTAAATCAACGATATAAATCGCTGCCTCAGAATTTAAAGAATGAGATTTTCTCTTACGCCAACGCGGAAGACATTTTTAGAATTGGGAGTTCTAATCATTTCTCTGAAGAAAAAATTAGTTCAATAGCAATGATCAGCAGTCGAGTCCTAATGGGTTTTATTCATCTTGATGATATCACTAAAGAAATACAAGAAGCAGTAAATATTGATAGTCGAATTGCGACAACTATTGGTCAAGAGTTGAGTAAAAAGATATTTTCCCAATTAAGAAATGGCATCAGGAAAGTATATGATCCCATTACAGGACCACTTAAAGAAGCAACTGTTGGGGAAAAAACAATCTCTCTGAAAAAATTCGGCGAAGAAGGGTTAAAAGAACAGAAGATTAGAATAGAAAAAGTAGAAGAGGAAAGACGCGGACCCACCGAAGAACATAGAAGCGTATTAACGCAGAAAACAGAAGAGGGTAAACCCTTCGATGTTACTCAGGGTAAACCCCTAGTCCTTCACGAAGAAAAACCAATGGTTGAAGAAGATAAGAAACCATTTAAGGGTTTTGACTTTCCTTTTAGTTTTATGAAACCAAAAACTCCGGGTACGTCGCCCACTAAGGTAAAAATTGAAGTACCCGGCGCGGAAGCGAAGTTAGACGCCCCGCCTTCGCCAAGGCTACGGCGGGTGAAAGAAGAAAAAGAAAAGAAAAGGGTGGTGCATTACAGCGAGAGTCGAACGCCGCTTTCCCCTTTTGGTAAGCCTGAGAAGGAGGTAATTAATCTTGAGACGCTCGAGCGAAACAATACACCACAACCCTCAGAAAAAATTCTACCACTAAGAGAAAAAAAGAAACCAGCATTAAAGACACAAATAGAGAAGAAACCGCAAGCATCACAATCCCCTCTGGGTAAAAAAGAGGGTAACATCAAAAAAGGTCAACTCCCTCGACGTAACTCGGGGCAGGCAACTATTGAAGGGAATATAGTAGATTTACGATGACCACCACTATGGCTACGTTCCAAATTCCACAATTCATTGAACAGAAACCAAAGATTATCGGTCCCTTAACTCTGCCGCAGTTTTTGTATCTGGCCGCCGCAGGAGGAATGAGTTTCGCTTCTTTTTATATTTTCAACTTCTTCTTCGGGCTCATAGTCACCGCTATTTTAGTCGGGGCGGCTATCGCTCTTGCGTTTGTGAAGATAAACGGCCAAGGCCTGCCCAAAATTCTTCAGTCAGCATTCTCTTATCTGTGGCGCCCCCGGACATATATCTGGCAGAGAGCGGTTGCCCAAACCGTCCTGGATATTTCCGAGTTGGAGAAACTTAAAGATATAAGAAGTAAGATGAGTATTCAGGAGAAATTAAAATCCATTACTCTAAACATCACCACCGGGAAAATCTTCTCGCCTAAAAAATTACGCGAAGAACAAAAAGATCGTTACCGAGTAGTAACTCACTTAACGGGTGAGAGAGAAGTGGCTAAAAACGTTGACTACTAATAGAATAAAAGTATGCCGAAAACAACACTACCAACTCAAAAATTCGTTGATATCAAAACAATTAAAGACGGGGTAATCTACCTTAAAAAGAAGGGGTTGCGTAAAGTATTGATCGTGGGCGGTATTAATTTTGACCTTAAGTCCGAGGCCGAGCAGACACTTATCCTGAACAGCTTCCAAAATTTCTTGAATACTCTTGATTTTTCAATTCAGTTCTTCATTCACTCGAGAAAAATTAACATCAATCAATATCTGGAAGAGATGGGGGAACGGAAACAAAAAGAAACGAACGAACTCCTAAAAATTCAAATAGAAGAGTATGTGGAGTTCATACGCTCTTTCGTTAAAGAAAATCCTATTATTAGTAAAGCATTCTTCGTTGTAATACCTTATGATCCGATCGCCTTAACTACCAAAACTAAGGGAGTCTTAGGGTTGTTTAAAAAATCTTCTTCCAAAGAGCAAAAAACAGAAAAAGAGGCTGAGGAGAGAAAGAACATTGAACAGCTAAATCGCCGAGTTGAGCAGGTTACAAGCGGGTTAGAACAAATCGGCATCCGGGTAACTTCTCTAGAAGATGAGGAGTTAACCGAATTATTTTACAACTTATACAACCCTCAACTTATTGAGAAAAAAGGGTTGGAAATAGCCAAAAAGTAATTAGTAAAAATTATGAAGATTAAAATTCCAAAAACCTATAAGCCTTCCGCCGAAGATTTACCGAATATTATCGCCCCTGCCGGAATGGAGGTCGGCTCAAACTACCTCAAGTTGGGTGATTATCTTGTTAAAACTTTCTTCATCTTCACTTACCCCCGTTATGTCGCAGGCGGCTGGTTCTCGCCGATAATAAACTTGGCGGAAATGATGGATATCTCGATTTTCGTCCACCCAATGGATACAGCTCTTGCTCTACGAAATTTAAGAAAAAAGGTTGCTCAGATTGAAGCAGAAATTAGTGAAAAGCAAGAGAAAGGGGTGGTCCGTGACCCGGTACTGGAAACTGCTTACCAAGATGTTGAAAATCTGCGCGACGCCCTCCAACAAGCTCGGGAGAAACTATTTGAGGTGGGAATCTACATTACTATTTATGGTTCCAGTGTGGAGGATTTAAGAAAGCTTGAGAACCGAGTCGAGTCCATCCTCGAGAGTAAGTTGGTTTATATAAAACCTTCTCTTTTTAGACACCTTGAAGGTTTTAATTCAATCCTCCCACTAGGACAAGATCAACTAGGTGTCCATACCCCGCTTAACTCCGGACCAGTATCGTCTATCTTTCCTTTTATATCCCCGGACCTCACCTCTGACAAAGGCATTCTCTACGGCGTGAATATGCACAATAACAGTCTTGTTATTTTTGACCGTTTCTCGTTGGAGAATGCAAACAGCGTAGTTTTTGCCAAGTCCGGGTCAGGCAAGTCTTATGCCACAAAACTTGAAATTCTCCGCTCAATGATGATGGGAATAGATGTTATTATCATTGACCCGGAAAATGAATATCAAAATCTGGCAAACGCCGTTGGCGGAAGTTTCTTTAAAATCTCCCTTACCTCCCCAAACCACGTAAACCCTTTTGATATACCGATTATGCCTGAAGGGGAAGAACCAGCTGATGTTTTCAAGTCGCACATTATAAACCTTACCGGTCTTGTAAAACTCATGCTTGGGGAAGTAACGCCGGAGGAAGACGCGCTCCTTGATAGGGCTATCACTGATACTTATGCTTCCCGTGACATTACCGCAGAAAACTTCGGTTCAATTAAAGTGCTGAAACCACCGCTCCTTGAAGACCTTCAAACTATCCTGAAAAACACTGAGGGCGGCCGGACGCTCGCCCAACGTCTTGATAAGTTCACTCATGGTTCATATGCCGGCTTTACTAATGCTCCGACCAACGTAGATATCAAAAATCGCTTGATTGTCTTCTCTATCCGCGATTTAGAAGAAGAACTCCGACCTATTGCAATGTACATTGTCTTAAACTTCGTCTGGAATTTAGTTCGCTCAAAGTTAAAACAAAGATTACTTATAATAGACGAGGCGTGGTGGATGATGAAATACAAAGACAGCGCATCATTCCTTTTTGGATTAGTTAAACGGGCGCGTAAATACTATCTCGGTGTTACTACCATCACCCAAGACGTTGAAGATTTCCTAAATAAATCTGAGTATGGCCGTCCTATCATTACTAACTCCTCAATCCAGCTCTTAATGAAACAGGCTCCATCATCAGTTGAGTCAGTGGCTAAAGCTTTTGGTCTTACTGAGGGAGAAAAGTCATTTTTACTTGAAGCGGGTGTCGGTGAGGGACTTTTCTTCGCGGGTTTGAAACATGTGGCGATTAAAATTATCCCTTCATACACCGAGGATCAAATTATTACTACTGATCCGGAGCAAATACTGGAGATGAAGGGATTAAAAAAGTAATCAGTAATTGGTAACTAGCAATTTCTATGACGAATGATAAGACAAAAACCGATAAGGGGCGGGTCATAACCGAAATCAAAACCCTCTTTGAAAAGGAGGCGGGGGAGGTATTTGACGACGAGTATTTAGACGAAATAAAAACAAATCCTCCAGAAGAACCCCACTTCCCATACTTAATACTAATGGCTGCTATTTCAAAAGATGTAATAGACGGACTCTTAACAGCTACACTGTTGGGAGCTTTCTTTAGTTGGTTTTTCTCTTTATTTCTAGGGCTTATTATTTTTATGTGGCTTATGGGAAAACTTGGTATTGCCAGAAAAATGCTCTTGAGATGGGGTATAAAACGAGCGGGGCTAACAATTATTATTGAGTCCATTCCTTTCTTAGCTGTAATCCCCACTGCAACAATCTTCGTCGTCCTCGCACACAATAGAGAGAGAAAAATTATTCAATTGTTCTTCTTAGCTCTCGAAAAACTACAAAAAGGAGGGATTTAATATATTCAATCGGTTCAAAAAAATGAAAAAAAATAATTACCGCCTAACAGCTACTAACTACAAATTACTTGTATTGCTATTTGTTAGCTTCTTATTAATTACTAAAACCGACGCCCAAACGCCGGGTCAGGTAATTCTCACTTGGCAAGCAAACAATTTTTATCCGGCTGATTACACCGGGAAGGCGCTTGCCACCCCCAACACGCCCGTAACTATATCTGCTGAAGTTTTGCGCGACGGCAAACTTGTAAATTTATCAGAGGGCACATTCACGTGGTATGTGGATGAAAAATTTCTAAATCGTGCACAAGGATTAAAAGAGATATTCTTTGCCGTGAAAAAATCGGCGGGAGACAGCCATTTTATACGAGTCGCTATCCAGTTAGGGAACAGTTTCTTTGAAAGTTCCATCCGCATTCCTGTTTCTAAACAAATCGTCGTTCTTGAGAGTCCTTACTCAAATAACCTTGTCCGCGCTGGGAGCCAGGCTGTACTCCAAGCCATACCTTACTTTTTTAATATACCGTCATTCCAGGACCTTACGTTCTCTTGGCAAATAAATAATGACGAGCGGAAGGGAAGCGGCAACGACAACCAGCTTGTTCTAAATATTGGTACACCGCAGACACCAGATCAAGACGTCATCCGTATTACGACGCTCGTTCAGAATAAAAACAATCCACTAGAATTCTCGAATGAAAGAATACAGTTAACAATAATCAGATGATATGAAAAAAGTTGCTTTAACCATCCTCTTTGTCATTATCTTTGGGTTTATCGGTTTCTCCACTGTCCAGGCGCTTGAGCTTGATCTGAGCTTCGCAGAACCGGGGGTTGTAGATTCAAACATCGCAAGTTATATCGTACGTTTTTACTGGTTTGGGGTGGGAATTGCCGGATTGCTTGCAGTTGGAATGATCGTTGCAGGAGCGATCTATTACTCCGTATCGGCCGCCAATCCGGACAAACAAAGAGACGCTAGAGGCATGATTACTGGGGCTCTTTGGGGAGTGGCTTTACTTCTAGGATCATACCTTATTCTAAACACGATTAATCCTCAAATAGTGACACTAAAAACCCCCGGTGGAGACCTCCCAGTTTGCTCTAATGAAAACGAAAGACCGGGTATAGATTGTTTGCCAAGACCCTTAACAAGTATAACAAGAGTTTGTACCGGCGACCCAATAGTGTTGCCTAATGGATCAAGCACACCAGAAATAATAGGAACGAACTGCCTTCCTGCTTGTGGGGTGAACGAGAGGGCGTGTGGTATTGGACAGGCAACATCAACCGGCTGTTCTGCGTGCACATATGCAATACTAGAATGTCCAGAAACAACTTTTGCCTATGGTGAAAACATTGGCATACCTTTCTTTGGAGATGACGCCATATCATGTAAAGCCGGTGCCGGTATTAGGATAGCCGCGAGAGAGAGGGGGATAGTTGATATACCAAACTGTGAAGGCTTCAGACTTTTTGGTGCAGGCGGTTTAGGTTCTTGTGAGGATAGTATAAACTTCTCCCGCACTGCACCAAGAATTGAAATAGGTGGAGGAGTTTGGGCAGCACCCTACTATCCTAGTAATGTAGGTCCATCAGGAGCTAGTTGTATCGTTTACGCCTACCGAGTAAGTACATCAAGCGATGTCGAAACAACAAAACTCTCTGGTTTAAAACAGTGTTAATTAACACTGTTAATTAAATGAAACCTATCTATAAAATTCTAATAGTCTCCGGAATAATCTTAATCGTCAGTTTGGGAATTTATTTAGGTTGGAGAAGATTTATCACTCCACCGACGCCAGATGAACAAACACCTCAAGTAGAAAGTGAGATACAGCAGATAATAACTTCCGAGGTTGGGGTTGAGCTCAAGAAACTATCCGAGGAGACAGTATTTAATTCTTGGGTAATTCCCGGCACCAGAGAAATTTATTACTTTACGCCTGAGGGGCGAGTCTTCAGCGCTAAGGCGGGGCCAGATTTAGAAATTTCTCAACAAACAATTAATGCTTTAAACTTCACTCAAGTAGAACTGGAGGCAAAACAAGTTCTTGCCTCCTTTGGAGATCCGCGGGTTCCACAGTGGGGAATTTTTGACGTAATTGATGGAGTGTGGCGTCCGCTGCCTTCAGAGATTGTAAATGCAACATGGGGAGTAAATAACGATAAACTCATCGCGGTGATAAAGAATGAAAACGAACTTAATCTCGTAGAAGTAGATCTTAGTAGAAATCCGCCGGCTTATGAAACTCTCATAAGAGATTTCCGGTTGAAAGATATAAAGATGACACACATCCCACCCGACCGACTTATTATCAGTGAAGCGCCATCAGCTTCCTACACCGGCCGAATCTGGCAACTAGACCTTACAACACTTAGCTTTAATCTACTTATTGCTCCAGAGCAAGGCCTAACTACAATTTGGTCCGGAGATAAAAGATTTGCTTTCCTGTTTGGTGCCGACTCCGGCTTTCTCATATTAAATGATAATTTCCAAATAGCACTACCCACACCATTTAGTACTCTACCCCAGAAATGCAATGTTTCCGCCAGTAAAATTTATTGCTTCGTGCCTCAGAACGTTCCACTAGACGTAAATTTACCCGATGACTATCTCCAAAAAAAGTTTTACTCTATTGACGATCTCTTTGCACTCGATATAGAGTCCGGCAGCGTAGAGAGGATACTCACAAGTAACACTGGCGGATTCCCCGCCATTGACGCAAAAAACGTCCAACCGCTAGATGATAGACTCTACTTTATAAACCGCTACGATAATTATCTGTACGAATTGAAACTCAGGTAAGTAGTAACTACTGTAAGTGCTTAATCACCACGTACCGTTCTTTACCGATACCTGCGCTCTCAGTTTTGAGTTCTGGGTGGGTAGCAATCTCCAAATGGACTAAGCGCCGCTCATAAGCGTTCATGGGAGGCATTTTAATCTCGTTTTTCGTTACCACCGCTTTATGAGCAGAAACTCTTGCAAGTTCAGCAATTAACCGCTCACGTTCTTTGCGGTAATAATTTAAATCCACGACAAAAGTACCTCCTTTCTCGTCTCGAACCATGAGGTTTAAAATGTGCTCAAGGGCAGGTAGGGTAGTAGCAATACGGGATTGGACAGTCTCATCATCAATAAAAATGGACATTCTTCTATGTTCTTCATCAACATCAACCCGCGCACTCTCAAACCCCATGAGTTTTAGCATTATTTGGACTTTTTGAATCGTTTCCTTCATGTTCTATTTTAGGTAACCTCCTGTTTATAATAACCTGCTGACCCAAAGAAAACAACGTTGAGGTGGCCCAGTAAACACCTAGGGCGGCGGGGAAATTAACAAGGATAATAAAGGTAAGGGCAGGCCCCATGACAATCATCATTCTGCCGACTGATGCAAGCTGACCGGCGTCTTTAGTTTTAGGATGAGAAGGGATTGATAACTTACCATGTGCATACTGTAAGGCCGCCGCAATAATTGCTAACACTAAACTCTTCTCTCCTAAATTAATTAAACCCAGAAAGGTAAGATTACTAAAAACATCAGTTGTGAGTTCTCTTAAGAAAACTTGGTAGAGAGCAATTAAAATCGGCAACTGCAGTAAAAGTAAGAATATTCCAGAAAAGGGGTTTAGGCGGTGCTTGCGGTAGAGAGCGAGCATCATGCGGGCTTGTTCTTCTTTGTTGTCTTTATGGTCAAGTTGGATTTTTTTAATATGAGGTTGCAACCGCTGCATAAGAGCTTGGTCTTTAGCCCCTTTGTAAAAAAGTGGGAATAGGATAACGCGAATAAAAACGGTCAATAGAATAATTGCTAAACCTAAATCCCCAAAAGCTAAATTCTCGTAAATAAAAATTAAAACCGAAAGAATCGGCTGATAAAGAATAGTGTTAAATAATCTCACCATAGTGAATCTATATTTCTAATCCTCCGGCAACTACCTACTATTCAACGTCCGGAATTTTACGCTTTACCTCCCTTTTTAATTCTTGATAGGTAAGTTTTATCGCCTCTGGTTTCACAATAACTACAAAGTCATGTTTCGAACTTCTTACGACAGGCTGCATAATAGCTCTAATCCTCCTTTTGAGCAAATTTCGCGTAGTGGCTTTTTTCGAAACATTCTTTCCTATCACAATCACAAGTGGTTTTTTTTGAGTCCTAGTCGGCCTTATCTTAATAACTAAGGGGGGCACTGTACGGTTAAACTGTTAACTTTTTCCTACTCTTTCTGCGACGGCGCTTCAGAATAACCCTACCACCTGGGGTTTGTTTTCTTTTTAGGAAGCCGTGTGTCCTTTTCCTTTTCTTTTTTTTAGGTTGGTAGGTTCTTTTGGGCATATCACTAGAGAGTAATCACAAAAATACGAATATTAAACAAATATACTAGCCTTTTACTCACATCAATCTGACGTGATTCGTATGCCGTTTTAAGTTGGTGTATTGGTGATTACTCCATCAACAGCTTATTCACAATTAAAACACAAAACTGTTTTTTGTTCAATGTTGCAACGATTGAAAATATACCTATGATTAGTCTAATAACCTCTTCATGGAACAAAAAGAAATCTGGAAATCAGTGTTAGGAGAGATCGAACTCCAAATTTCGAAACCCAACTTTTTAACCTGGTTTAAACAAAGTCAGCTCATAAATAAAAACGAAAAAGACGGGACAGTACTAGTCAGCCTACCCAACAACTTTGCTAAAGAGTGGGTAAAGAATCGCTATCACAAAATTATCTTAGGATCACTGCGCAGTTTAGACGGCTCTATTAAGAATATTGATTATGTTGTGGTAAGCCAAAACCCGGCAGTTATTCAAAGCAACCAAAAAAGGGGGCAGGTCTCTAAAACTATCGCCAATCCCCAACCAACTTTAATAGAATTAAAAATTGATCCTAAAACTAACCTTAACCCACGCTATACAATGGATTCTTTTGTTGTTGGGTCGTCAAATGAGTTAGCCTACGCCGCAGTTCAAGCTGTGACGAAAGATGTCGGAAAAAAATATAACCCTCTCTTCATTCATGGTGGGGTAGGTCTCGGTAAAACTCATCTACTCCAAGCTGCCGGCAACGAAATAAAAAAAACTTATCAGGAAGGGGTTAATGTCCTATACGTAACCTCAGAAAAATTCATTAACGATGTTGTTTGGGCTATAAGAAACAGACGGATGGAAGACGTAAAAAAGAGGTACCGTAATATTGATGTTTTGGTGATCGATGATATCCAGTTCATTGGAGGAAAGACTGCTACTGAACTGGAATTCTTTTACACTTTCAATGTTCTTTATGAGAATAATAAACAGATTATTATTTCTTCCGACCGACCACCAGCAGCCATCCCCACTCTTGAAGAAAGATTAAGGTCTCGATTTGAGGGAGGAATGACAGTCGATGTCAGCTACCCGGATTATGAAATGCGCCTGGCTATACTTAAAACTAAAGTTCAGGAACAAGGATGGTCTGTTGAAGAGAAAATATTAGAGTCGGTGGCTACTAAGGTTCAGAGAAATATTAGAGAATTAGAAGGGGTACTTAATAAGGTAGTTTTTTACGAGCAGTATAAGGGCGAGAAGATGAATACTAAGAAACTAGAGGAAATTATTAATGAGACTACTCAGGTTACATCGAAGAATATAACTGCAACTGCTGTTATAAAAATTGTGTCAGACTTCTTTGAGGTCTCACCAGATGATCTGATGGGCCGGAGTAGAAAAAGTGAGGTGGTTAAACCAAGGCAGATTTGTATGTACCTCTTGAGAGATATTTTGAAACTTTCCTATCCTCATATTGGTGAAAAGCTTGGTAATAGGGATCACACTACCGCAATTCACGCCTGCGAGAAGATTAATAGAGATATTAATCAGAAACCAAGCCTTAACCAAAGGATTATGCTCATAAAGGAACGGGTGTATAAAGATAGTGGTTAAGGTTGGGATAGGTTGTTGATTATTTAAGAGTTTTTTACCGTTAGCTACCAAGTGACAGTTAACTATTAACAGTTTTTCCGGGTTTTAGTTAGGAAAATCTATCAGAATTATCTACCTATTAGCGGTTTTTCTTCTCTTATCCACTTATCAACACTACCTACTACGACTATGAAGTTAATAGTTTTAAAAAACAATTTAGTAGAGGGTTTAAATTCTGTGGAGGGTTCAGTTGGTGGTAACTCTAATCTGCCAATTTTAAAGAATGTATTCTTAGGAACTGATAGTAATAATATTATCTTAACTTCTACTAATCTGGAACTTGCAACAAAATATTTCCTCTCAGGGAAGATTATAGAGGCTGGTTCAGTGACAGTACCTTTTTTGATTTTTAATAATATTATTAAAAACTTAAACACAGAGAGAATTACTTTAGAGAAAAAAGGTAAATATTTGCATGTGAGTACTGATAACTACGAAGCATCAATCTACAGTCAGGAATCTAAAAACTTCCCTATAATCCCCTTAATTCAAAACAAGAAAGACTCGATAAAAATTAATACGAGCACTTTTAAAAATGCTCTTACTAATGTTATAGTTGCATCGCAATATTCGGATATCCGACCAGAAATAAGTGGAGTACTTATTAACTTTCAGGATAAGAGATTGACATTTGTTGCTACTGATAGCTTCCGATTAGCTGAGATAATACTAGGGTTAGACCAACTAAAATCAAATTTTGAAGAAGTGTCTGCTATTATCCCATTAAGCACAGCATCAGAGCTATTGAGGATAGTTAGCGGCCAAAAGGACAGCGAGGTTGAGATTTTTATTGATCCCAACCAAATTCTTTTTAAAACAAGTACTCAGTATATTATCTCTAGGCTTATTGACGGTAAATTTCCGGACTACCGAGCAATTATACCGAAACAAACCGAGACAGAAGTTTCAATTAACAGGCAAGAAGTGATTGATGCCGTGAAACTAACAAAGGTATTTGCTGGGAGAGCGAGTGATATTACTATCAGCGTTGGAGAGAACAAGAAATTCTTAGAAATTCATTCAGCGGACAGCGCATTAGGAGAAAACCGCTACAAGGTGCCGGTTAAATTGAGAGGAGAGAAGTTTTCCGTAGCGTTTAACTGGCGGTACCTACTTGATGGTCTAAAAATTTATAAAAGTGAGGAAGTGGTTTTAGGGGTGAATGACTCTAATCATCCAGTTACTATTAAAAGCACTGATGAACCTTTATCACTCTATGTTGTAATGCCGATCAAGACTTAATGGAAAACAATAACTGAAACCGAGGTTTGTTGTCCCAAATTATCTGTTACTTTTATTTCGATTAAATTCTGAGGGCTTAGAGGAGCGGTTATGTAGTGTTGGTAGTGGTAGTAATTTCCATTAACATTGAGATAACCAGCTAGTCTTCTGTTGAAGTATAATTCAATCTTGTTTAGACCGTTTGTTGCTCCGATATCAGCTGAGATTTTGAGGGGAAGATTTACAAAACCCCCGTTGGTTGGTGAGATGTTGTTTATTGCTATCCCAGTCGGGCGAAGATAAAGATTATCGAAAGTTGTCTCTCTGGGTATGGTTAAGTTGTACTCGTAAAAATTGGAAATATTAGCTCCTGCCCAGTCTATAGCAGCGCTCTCCCAGTTGTAAAATTGGGGATCATCCTCAGGGTTATCGGGTTCGGGCCCTAGAGGGTCATTCTTGTTAACATAATTCAGGAGTGAATGGATTTGGGGAAGGGTTTTATTGTCTATAACAGGGGCATAGACAGCTTGGCCGTTTAGCATAGGTTTTACGACTAAACTAGTAGATCCGGGCCGTTCAAAGGTTTCTGACGGATAATTTTCTAATACCTGGCTCATAAACTCGCTCCAAATCGGCACAGCGGCTAGGATACTGCTGCCTTGTTCGTGCATGGATGAGTTATCGTTGTTGCCTGCCCAGACACCGACTACAAGCGATGGGGTGTACCCTATTGCCCAGGCATCACGATAGTCGTCAGTAGTACCAGTTTTGAGGGCAACCTCTTTTTCTGGGAAGAGGGTTAGAGATAAACTGTTTTGGAAAAGGCCGCTCCTTAGTTCTACATCAGAGAGAATTTGGTTTACTAAACGGACGGGGAGTTCCTCAGCAACTCGCTCACTCTCGTTGTTGTACGTTTCGATAACATTCCCTCTACTGTCTCTAATTTCAAGAATCAAACCTTGTTCGTGGCGGACTCCTTCTTCGGCAAGTGTCGAATAGGCATTAACTAAATCAATTAACTTCACTTCACCCCCGCCCAATATAAGAGAGAGACCGTACCGGCCCCGCTCCCTTAAGGTAGTGATTCCGAAATCATGAATTGTGGATAAAACGTCATCAAAACCAGCCAAGTAAAGGACTTTCACTGAAGGAACATTAATTGACTGAGCAAGCCCCTCCTTAAAAGTAACGGGTCCTCTGAATTTTCTATCGAAGTTTTGAGGGTGAAAACATTTTTTGTCTTCATTGGAGAAATCGACTAAAACCGGACAATTGGGGTTATTTGGCACGAATTCTGTTGGGGCGTCAATAATGACAGTTTCTAAGGGATACCCTTTTTTAAATGCAGTGAGATATGCGAAAGGCTTCAAGGCGCTCCCCGGTTGGCGCAAACCCTGTATAGCCACATTGAAGTTTCCTTCATTTTCAATATCAAAGTAATCTCTGGAACCAACAAGAGCTAGAATATGACCTGTTTTTGGATCTTGGGCCACTAGCGCTGCATTCTTCCCGCCATATAGTTCCTCATTACGTTCTGCTCCTTCAGCGATTACTTGTTCAGCGGCTTGCTGCATCTCCCAATCCAGGGTGGTAATTACCCTTAAACCACCACTTATAGTCAGATCTTCTCCGTAGCGTTCAATAAGATATTCCCTCACTGTCAGAGAGAAGTGAGGTGCTTTGATAGTTCCAATGGATTGAGGAGCGAAGGTAAGTTCTTTGTCTTTTGTTTCTTCTTTTTCGGCCTCAGTGATAAAACCAAGATCAACCATCCTTGAGAGAACGTAATTCTGTCTTTGTATCAATTCTTTTTTATGGCTGCCCCAAGGAGAATAATAACTAGGGGCCTTAGGAAGGCTGGCAATAATTACTGTTTCGCTAAGAGTCAGATCACGGACTGATTTATTAAAGTAGGTGAGACTTGCTGCTTCAACACCGTATGCATTTGAACCGTAAGGGATTTGGTTGAGGTAGAAAGAGAAAATTTCAGTTTTACTGTGCTGAGATTCTAATTGAATAGCTAGAACCAGCTCCTTTAGTTTTCGGGTAAAAGTTCTCTCCGGAGTTAGAAAAATATTCTTTGCTAGTTGCTGGGTAATAGTTGAGCCGCCCTGGGTGATACGTCCCTCTTTTAAATTAATTAGGAACGCCCTTAAGATTGCCTTTAAGTCAAAAGCGGGTTGGTTATAAAAATCGTCATCCTCAGCCGCTAGGGTTGCCCATTTTAGAGCCTCTGGGATATCTTCAAAAGGAACAACCGTTCTCTTTTCTTCGCCATGGATCTCGTAGAGCAGAATCTCTCCGGTCCGGTCGTAGAGTTTTGTAGATTGGTTAATTTTACGCGTGCTAAACTGATAGGGAGAGGGAAGCTGTTTTATTAAGACAGCAACATAAACTGCTCCCACTGCCGCGAAAGATATGACTATAGTGAGGATTATCAACGACACCAAAGTTAGAAGCTGTTTTTTGGAGGTGGTTTTTCTGCGTTTCACCATTATTACTTATTGTATAGTTCTATGTGGGCTAATTCAAAACAAAAACCCTGTTAGAGAATTAGTGGATAAACTCTAGCAGGGTTTTTGTTTTCAAAAGCGATCTAGTGATCTAAGTCTTCATCCTCGTCTAATTCTGGATCGTCCTGCTCAGACTCCAAACTCTCTTCCGTTTCTTCATCACCATCGTCGGCTAACATTAACGTGGTCGGAGTCTTTATTTCAATAGTAGCCATGAATTAGTTTTGTGCACGACCTTTAGCGGATAGTATAGAGAAGAAGTTTTGGGAGTCAACCCAGCAGTAGAAATTCGACTTGCTTCGCAATTAGCCCTTGGCCCAGTCGAATTTTCACCTGTTGGGTCAACCCTGAAAGTGTAAGGTTAATCTTTTATTTCACTTCTATATTACGTCCAGATACCGCAATTGCAATAGCTAGGGCGTCGGTAATATCATCTATTACTACGTTCCCTAATTCTAGGCCAAGGAAGTAATTGACCATTTTTGCAACTGATTTCTTTGACGCTCTGCCGTCGCCGGTTACAGCTAGTTTGACCTCTGAAGGGGTAATTTCGAAAAACGGGAGAGACTTTTTAGCCAGAGTATTTAGTATGACACCACGGGCTTCAGAAACCCCCAGAGCGGTTTTTTGATTTTTAACAAAGAAAAGTTTTTCTAAACCGACTCTATCAGGTTGAAATTTCTGGAGGAGGTTATTTAAATCTTTCTCTATAGCAACTAAACGGTTTGCATGGTCCGTCTGCGGTAGTTTCAATAAACCACTTTTTAGGTGGGTTAGTTTTCCGTGATTTTTTTTAATGACTCCGTAACCAATCCTTACGCTCCCCGGATCAATACCTAGAATTATCATGATTCAAAGCGGATTTTTGCGTCAGCTGTTGTGGTACACTTTCTGTACATCGTTTTGGTCTTCTAAGGTCTGGATTAGTTTTTCTGTTTTATCTTTATTTTCTTCGCTTGCTTCTTGTTTAAATTTTGGCTGCCAACCCGATTGATCATTTTTAGATCTATTAAAAACCCAACGGACACTACCCGGCTCAGCCCACCTTCCGTTAAGTTTTTTAAGAAGCGTTTTAACTTCTTGAATTGTTCTATTTTTGTTATCTGTAATTGCTTCAATTATCAGAGCAATGCCGCCTGGTCCATAAGCCTCCATTATAACTTCTTCGAGATTAACTTCGTCAGCTGAAGCTCTCTTTACTGCTCTCTCAATGTTATTCTGAGGAACGTTAAATTGTCTTGCTCTCTCAATAGCAGCTTTCAGGCTGGGATTGAATTGAGGGTTTGGTTCTCGGCGAGCATGAACAGCAACTACTTTTAATAGTTTTGAAAATAGCTCCCCGCGCTTTTGATCAGTGGCCCCCTTCTTTGATTTTATTTGTTTCCAGTGACTATGTCCGGACATGCCATTATTTTTATAAATTTGTAAGTAAGGGCGCAATAAATTTATTCAGAGTTAAGAAGACTCTTCATACACTATTTCCTTTTGAGGAACGAGAGAAGGGTCTAGAGGGAGAGTGAACCAGAAACGGCTGCCCCTACCTAAATTTGACTCGACGCTAATGTCACCACCGTGACGCTTCATAATATTTTTAGTAATGTAGAGGCCGAGTCCGCTACCATTAGGTTCGATTTTAGTTGCATTAGATCCCCGGTAGAACTTTTTAAACAACTGACCCAGTTCTTTAGGAGGAATACCGACACCGGTGTCGGTAATATTTATTTTTATAAATTCCTTGTCTCTGACCTCTTCCAGTTGGATTATCACACTACCATCTTTCGTGTTATACCTGATAGCGTTATCAAGGATATTGGAGAAAGCAATACCGAGCCGCTCTGGATCAATTCTTACCTTATATTTTTTTGAGGGGGCCTTGAAGCTAATCTTAATGCCATACTCATCAGCTATTGGTTTTGCGCGTGAGAGAATCTGGTTGATAAATTCGGTAAGCTCGATGTCCTGGAATTTGTAGCCAAATTTCCCTTCTTCTATCTTTGCAGCATCCAAGAGATCATTTACAATTTTCAACATTCTTTGGGATAGACTTAATCCATTACTTATAATTTCTTTAAATTCCGGTTTTTCACTTAAACTTTTGGATAAATTCTCAAAAGACCACCTGATTGCCGTAAGAGGCGTTCTTAGTTGGTGAGCAACAATAGTGATAAATTCGCTCTTAGATTGAACTATTCCCCTCTCTCTTGTTTGGTCTCGTACTAACTTTAAGAAACCCTTCGCACGCCCCTTTTTATCGGTGATCCGGTTAAGAGTTGTTCTGAGTTTTAGTGGCGGATCTTCGAGCTCAAGGTCGACGACTTGGGGCCACTCTTCGCTGGAGACTTGGGTAGCGGTTGGGGCTAGTGAAGGAAAGATGATTTGGGTAAGTACCCGCAGGCGGGGATTTTTAATTAAGTCGGGGGACACGTATTTGCCTACTATCTCTTCTGCTTTGAGTTCTAAAATCTCTTCGGCTGCCTGGTTGATGTTAAGAATTTTAAAATCTAGGTTGTAGATAATAACGCCGTCTCCAAGGTTTTGGGTTACGGCCCTGAACTCGAGCGTTCTAGACTGAACCTCGGTCCTAAGCTGGGCTAAGCGGAGGTAACTATTGATTAGTGCTGCGGCTAACCCCAAGAAGATGATTATAGAGAGGAAGATAAGAAAGGGCGGTATAAAAAAGACATTTACCACTAAAACCCCTCCTGTTAAACCGAGTAGCACCAAAAGTGACATTATCTCCGGCGTTTTGCTAAGAGATTTTAATTGTTTGTAAAGTGCTAAAAATTTTCTCTTCATATCCTCATAAGAATATCATCGCTAATTTCGAAGAGCAATTCATTGCAGGTTGTTATAATAAACTCTGCTCGGTTGTGTTATCCCTTTCTTCTTTCAAACTCCTTTTTTCGTCATTGGAGACGCTAAATGACCGCTTGATTAAACTTTGAAACCCCAGTCCAGCGAAGTATTTAGTAAGTGTTTTACCCTCAGGTGGTTTGAAAGCCAGATCTTTCAGATTGACTTCAAGTGGGACGTCTTGGTAAATGGTCGCAAGTTTTTTGGAAAAGAAAGCCTGTTCTTTATAGTTTAAGAGTTTTTCGGTTAGTTTGGGCTCTTCGTTAATTTTTTTGTATAGATTCTCTAATGTTCTGTATTTCTTTAAGATTTTTGATGCGGTTTTAGGACCAATTCCCGGCACGCCGGGAATGTTGTCAGAAGGATCTCCAACTAAACCTTTATAATCCGGGAGCTGAGAAGGCGCTAAACCGTAGCGGTCTATCACTGCCTTTTCATTGTATAAAGTAGTTTCGCTGATTCCTCTTTTTGGTGTTTGGACGACTACGCGGTCTTTTTTAATGAGTTGGAGTGTGTCGAGGTCGCCGGTTAAGATAGTAATCTTTAACCCTTTCTCTTTTTTAAATTTATTTACTAGTGCCCCGATGATATCATCAGCCTCAAACCTGGGTTTTTCAAATATGGAAATGTTAAATTTTTCGAAGAGTTCACGCGCCTTGATGATTTGGTGTATTAGTTCATCTGCCGCAGGTGGACGATGAGCTTTGTAATCTTTGAAAAGTTCTTTTCGGAAAGTCGGTTCAGGGCGATCAAACGCGGCAGCAATGTAATCTGGTTTTTGTTCTTTTAAGAGCTTGATAAGTGTGTTTGATATACCGTAAATTGCGCCGGCAGGTTCGCCTTCGGGGGTGGTCAAAGGCGGTAGCGCATGGAACGCGCGGTGGATAAGCGCATGTGCATCAATAAGGAATAAAGTTTTCATTATAGAGACAGTTTCACTACTTGGTTTTTAGGCTGATATTAATCACTCTCTCGTTTTCTTTTTTGCCGTGTTTGAGTTTTATCCAGAGCATTTTTTTGGGTAATAATTGCCTGACTTTATTTGCCCATTCAATAAGGATGATATTTGCCGGATCAGTGATAATTTCTTTGAAACCAAGACTAGAAAGTTCCTTTGATTTTTTGATCCTGTAGCAATCAATATGATAGAAAAATTTGTAGTTGGTGGTTGGTAGACTTGACGCTGAGGTCGGAGCTCCGACCTTGCGTCGGAATTTGTAGCTTCTTATTATTAAGAAAGTAGGACTTGTGAGATGCCGTTTTAGCTGCAGACCCCCAGCAAACCCTTGGATGAAGGTGGTTTTTCCAGAACCAAGGTCCCCGACGAGTCCGACGACAAAGGCACTATCTAATCCGTTTTTATGTTTTAATACCTCTTTAGCGAGAAACTCGGCTATCTTTTTAGTAGTGGACGGAGAGGATGAGAGTGACTCCATTTAGGGGTAATACTCTAGTTTTTAAAGCAGTGCTGATTTTAGGGGTAATTCCAGGTGTTTGTAGGCGGCAGGAGTGGCAATGCGGCCTAACTGCCTTCTCTCAAGAAAACCTAGACTCATAAGAAATGGTTCGTAGACTTCTTCTATAGTTCCAGATTCCTCGTTTAGGGCGGCGCTAAGAGCCTTCAGGCCTACTGGGCCACCGTTAAATTTCTTGATAATTGCCTCTATTAGATTTCGGTCAGCCTGTTCCAGGCCCAATTCATCAATTTCTAACATCTCTAAAGTTTTTTTAACTACGTCTTCGTCAATACTGCCTTTTTTGTACACTTGAGCGTAGTCGCGAGAACGTTTGAGTAAGCGATTCGCTACCCGGGGGGTGAAACGGGAGGTGCGAGCTAATTTTATTATAGCTTCGGGCGTGATGTTGGTATTTAGTATTTCAGCTGATCTACGGATGATTTTTTCTATATCTTCAGTTTTGTAGTAGTCGAGTCTGAAAGTGGCACCGAAGCGGGAGCGTAAGGGACTTGAGATGAGATTAGTTTTGGTGGTTGCAGCAATTACCGTAAAGGGTGGTAGGTCAAGCGAGAATGTTCGGGCTGAAGGACCCTTACCGATAATTAGGTGTAGCTTCCTACTTTCGAGGGCTGGGTACATGACTTCCTCGATTAGTTTGTTGATGCGATGAGCCTCATCGATAAAGAGTATCTCGTAGGGTTCTAAGTTTGATAATATTGCGGCAAGATCCCCAGCTTTCTCTAGCGCTGGACCTGAGGTTGCTCTTACATTTACACCCATTTCCCTTCCTAGAAGATAGGCAAGAGTAGTTTTTCCTAAACCTGCTTGACCGTAGAATAAGATATGATCACAGCTTTCATTTCTTTGCTTTGCGGCCTTAATGATTAACTGGAGATTTGTTTTTATTTTTTCTTGACCGACATAGTCTCCCCACTCGGTAGGTCGGAGCGTCAATTCTAGATTTTGGTCATCGTTATTTAGTTTTTTCTCTTTGTTTTCGGTCATTTTTATGATGTATTGACAAAAATCTATTTTTATGCTACGTTTTAATAAGTTCACCTTAAACCTAGATTCCATTCCGGGAATAGTTCTGTGGGTAAGGGGGCATCTTTCTAGATTTTTAGGACTACTTGGCTTTTTGCTTGGTAACTCCTCGGAAGCAAGTCTTCACCTCTCTTAACCGGAGAGTTTTACTACGTCTTTTGACATATTTTACCCACAGAACTATTCCTAGAATAAGGTGTTATTATTTTAACCAAGGAACGGATCCAGTTAGGCGTTCGATTTCCTCAACACTTGTTACGCCCCGAAGCACCTTTAAAATACCATCTTCTTGCATCGTAACCATTCCTTGTTGTTTTGCCAAGTTTTTTAGTTCAATCTCGGTCGGGCTCTTATAAATTTTTTCCTCAACCTCTTCGTCTACTAAGAAGAGTTCAAAAATAGAAGTTCGACCGCGGTAGCCTAAGCTGCCGCATTTTTCACATTTGCCGGCTCCGTAAATTTTAAAATCTTTAAAAGTTCTCTTGTCTATTCTCTCAGGCAGCTCCTCAATGAATTCTTGTATCTTTGCGTGAGTTTCATCCGATAATTTTTTCTCGGATTTGCAGTGGGAACATAGAGTTCGAACCAGTCTTTGGGCAATTATTAAACTTAGGGCCGGGCCTAGAGTTTGAGGTTTGGCGCCGAGATCGATTAAGCGGGGAATGGCCCCTACCGCGTTGTTTGTGTGAAGAGTGGAGAGGACTAAGTGGCCCGTAAGGGAAGCGTTTAGGGCGATTTCAGCAGTTTCTTCGTCGCGGATTTCACCAATAAGGATTATATCAGGGTCTTGGCGAAGAATTGACCTGAGACCGCTGGCAAAGGTGTATTTAGCGCTGAGGTCAACTTGAGTTTGGGACACGCCGGCGAGGTGGTATTCGATGGGGTCCTCGACGGTGATAATTTTAATCTCCGGTTTTACAACGCGTCTTAAAAATGCGTAAAGCGTAGTCGTCTTACCTGAGCCGGTGGGGCCGGTGTTTAGAATTAGACCGTTCGGTTTTTGGATTTCTTTCTCGACTATTTCAAGGTCGTCTTTTCTCCAACCTAGTTCTTCTAAGTCAACTTTGAGAGCAGAAGGGTCTAGAAGCCGCATTACAATCGTTTCCCCATATTCTGAGGGGATAACAGATGTTCTTATCTCAATATCGCGATCTTTAAGCTTAATAGTGAAACGACCATCCTGGGGTTGGTCATGAATATTGAGTTTCAAGTTTGAGAGGAGCTTTACGCGGGCTACGAGCGCTCGGTGTTTTATTGGGGGGAATTTGGCGTAGGCCGTATGAAGAAGTCCATCAACCCTTAATCTAAGAGAACCTATTTCTTCACCGGGTTCGAGGTGAATATCGGAGGCTTTGAGCGCGAGCGCCCCAGCCAGGACAATTTCGAGCATCTCCGAAGTGTAAGGACTTTCAAAAGTTTTTATCTCTTTATTTAGGTCCTCAAGGCTTTTAATGGATTCTTGCAACTTTTTGAGGTTAACCTCATTGATTTCTACCCTCCCACTTATTTCTTTTGATTCATCCGTAACGTACTGGTAGTAATGCCAGATGTGTTCCAAGCCGCTTTTGGAAACAATAATTATCTCAAGGTCGTAATTTTTCTTTAATTTTTCAATTAGAGCATTGGTTTTCGGAAGTTGTGGATCAAAAGCAGCCAGAACTAACTTTTTCCTGAGGATTTGAAGAGGCACAGCGAGAGCTTCTTTAGCTTCAGTTTCAGACACGAGCTGCATTGCCTTGATTTCAGTAGGTACCTTTACTGAGATTAAATTAATATGTCGGAGGCCAAGTTTTTCAGCTCTTCTTTTCGCGTCATTCTCTTCCGCCTCGCGGCGCTGTTTTAGGAGTTTTTCGGCTAAATCTTTAGCTTGAGCCATTAGTCTTAGGTTATATTCTTTACTTGAGCCTTACAAGTTAGGGAGTGTTATAAATATGGCTTTTTGGGTGGCAGAACTGACTGGATTGACAAATCTATTTAGTTCAGGTATAATGTGGTTAGATCATCGAGAATCAGGAATTTGAGGATAACTATAGAAAAATAGGAGGTGAGACGTGAGAAAGTTAAAGATCCTGGCGCTCCTGTCCGTAGCTCTCATGTCGTCGGGGTGTGCGAGTCGATATACGATCACCACCAGCGATATAAGGGAGGCTTTGGTTGGTAGTCGAGGCCACTATGTGACCCGCCTTACGATTGTCTGCAATGTGCCAATGGATATTTTATTGACCTTTGACGGAGAACCGTTGGTCTGTGAGAGTGGCGATATGGTGACTCATGATTACCAATTCCCTTATTCCCGTTTCGGCGATCAGGATAGGGTGACTGTGGCTGCTGTCCCAAAAGACAGCACATCTAGTGAGGTCCGCGCTGCGTTGGGTGCTTGGCGGCCACGTAAGGCTCCCCGCCGCCGTGCTTCAGTGAGTAGCGAGACCTGGGTGTTGGAGTTAGAAGGAGGTCGTCTCAGGTTCCGAAGGACTAGTTGAATGAGACGGGGAGTCAGATGCCCCGCGGTGTTAATAACCGCGGGGCTTTTTGTTGTGCAGAATTTTTCAGAGTAGAATGGAAGCATGCCAGAACTACCGGAAGTTGAGACTATTGTAAGAGGTCTCAATCGAAAGCTTAAGAATAGAATAATCAAAGATTTGTGGACCGACTGGCCAAAATACTTCAAGTTACCTAAGAGTGAGAAAGTTTTTAAGAAACACGTTATTGGAAAGAAGATTACCAAAGTCAGCCGGAGAGGAAAAAACGTCCTTATTCACTTATCGGACGATCATCTTCTCCTTATCCACCAGAAGATTAGCGGTCACTTAATGGTGGGAAAGTGGATTAGTTCGCTTCGCTCACAACGCGGAACAACGCGGAACAACGCGGAAAGCCTGCCGGAGGCGTGGCGGGGACAGAAATGGATCCCCAACTCTCTAAAAGGAACGCTAATGGATCCAATGAACAGGTTTATAAGATTAATTTTATTTTTGGATAACGGCGAGATGCTTGCTCTCTCTGACTTGAGAAGATTTGCAAAAATTCTCTGCGGCCCGCGGGAGATAATTTTAAACTTACCCGATCTTAAAAATTTGGGGCCGGACCCCTCCAACCTAAAATTTACCTATAAAGTGTTTAGAAATCTTTTCGAAAACAAAAAAGGGAGAATTAAACAAGTTTTAATGGATCAGGATTTTATAAGCGGCCTTGGTAATATTTATGCTGATGAAGTCCTTTGGCTCGCAAAAATTCACCCTTTACGAAGAGTAGAGAAATTGGGCGAGGCTGAGCTTAAAACCGTTTACAGAGCGATAAAAAAGATTTTGAGAAAGGCCCTAATACTTAGAGGGGCTTCAGTTAGTGATTACCGTGATGCAGCCGGCCGGCGGGGTAGGTATGACTTGGTGCGCTACGCGTACCAGAGAGAGAATGAACCCTGCCCGCGATGTAAGACGAAAATAAAAAGGTTGAAGGTCGGCGGCCGCTCTGCTCATTTTTGCCCTAAATGTCAGAGGTTATAATAGAGATATGATAATTTTTCTCTACGGTCCTGATTCTTATCACCGCAACAAAAAACTAAAAGAGCTAATCAAGGCATATCAGGAAAAATACACCGAACTTGATATGCTCTACTGTGATTTAGAAAGTGAGCCGGATGGCTGGCTGAGGGTAAAAGATTTTCTGAATCAACCGTCAATGTTTATCGACTCAAAAATCGCTGTTATTAAAGAAAGTGGAGCAGTCGATAGCAAAGAATGGATTGGGATTTTGAAGGACCAACTAAAAACTCCAAAAACGTTTATCCTTCTTTCTAACAGCAAAGCACCAAGGGCGGCGTTCAAGTTTTTGCTAAAAGCGCCGGTTAGGTCACAGGCTTTTGAAGAGTTAAAAGGTAAATCACTTGAAGTGTTTCTAGAAAAGGAAGCTGAAAGTTGTAATTTATCTTTTAGTCCTCAAGCTTGGCAATTTTTTTGTTCTTATATCGCATCTGGAAATAACAGGAGCTGGCTGGCTCATAACGAGTTGGAAAAACTTTCCCTCGTAGGCTTCCCTAAACCAGTATCTTTAGACAATCTTAGGTCGGTTGTCCATTGGAGGATGCGGGAAGAAGTTTTTCTTATAGCTAGGCAGATTCTAGGAGCCGGAAACTCTGGTCGGAAATTAGGGGTTTTAGAAAAACTGCTTTTACAAAAAGGAGCACCGGCCTATATTTTTAATTCTTTAGCTTATCAGGCAGGGGGCAGGATAGCTCAGAGACTTGCTGATTATGACATTTCAATTAAAAGCGGCGGACTAGAGTACGAGGAAGCGTTAACGGATTTTGTAATTGGTGATTAGTAACTGGTAAGCCGGTGTGCGGACAAAGTTCCTTAGATCACTATTTACTGGTTACTAGTTTTTTAGAAAGTCTTGATTTTAACCGGTCGGCCTTACCCCGTTTAATGAGTTTGATTTTGGCTATTTTATCAAGAGTTTTATAGACTTGGGGAAGTTGTCCGCGGGCCTCTTCGAGCTTACCCTCAGCCACCAGTTTTTTGAATTTTTTAATGGCTCCTTTGACCTCCTTTTTCCGTCCGACATTTCTCTTACGCCTCACGTAATTTTGCCGCAGAGCCTTTTTAGCTGATTTTGTTTGTGGCATATTGAATCTATTAAAACCTGAGAATTGAATGAAGTCAAGGCTTGTTATAAAACAAGGGTACTCATTTAAATTTTTGCTCTGTAAAATTCGAGCAAATAAAAATTTTGTAGCTCCGACGTTGCGTCGGAGGTAAAGCCCCCTATAATAAAGTTAAAGACGATGCTCTATACCCTTAAAGGTAAACTAATTAGTCGTGGCGATGGGTTTCTAGTAGTTGAGGTGGGTAGCCTAACCGGCGGATTAGGTTTTAAGGTTTTTACTAATAACGAGACTCTAAGTAAACTCCCGCAAGATTCTCTAGTCGAGCTTTTTTGTTTTCTATACATTCGGGACGATCAGATGGAATTATACGGCTTTTTAGAGGAACAAGCCCTGAAGCTTTTTGAGATGTTAAATGCGGTTGTGGGTATCGGTCCTAAGACCGCTCTCGGGATACTGGATGTTGATACAGTTCCCAATCTCATGGCAGCGATTATTGAAAAGCGCACTGAGCTTTTATCGCGGACTTCGGGAATTGGACGCAAGACCGCCGAGCGCATCATTTTAGAACTTCATAGTAAAATTAAGCTGCCGGAGGCCAAAACTCTAACAGAGAAAATGGACGTTGACATAGAAGTAGAGGAGGCACTCACGAGTTTGGGGTATTCGCGCAGTCAGGTTAAGAGAGTTTTATCAGAGGCTGGGGGCGAGGCGAAGACACTCGAGGAAAGGTTAAAACAAGCGTTAAGATTGCTTGGAAGGTCTAAATAAAGAAATGCTTGAGAGGGCACTGCGGTTTTTTGAGCGATACATTATTCCAAAATCCATTTATCGTTTGGGGCAGTCGCCTTATCATTTCCTTTTGGCGTTTTTAGGAAATCTTTTTTATGGTTTCCCGTCGAGGCGGATAAGGGTTGTAGGAGTAACCGGCACGAAGGGCAAGACAACGACGCTTGAGCTTATAGACGCGATGCTTACAGCATCGGGTAAACGTACGGCGCTTCTCTCTTCCGTACGGCGGAAGGTCGGTGAGCGTGATGGGAAAAATTCCTCTGAGAACACGATGCCTGGACGTTTTGCTATCCAGCGGTTTTTGCGCGAGGCAGTAGATGCTGGGTGTGAATATGCTCTCTTTGAGGTGACCTCAGAAGGCGTGACTAAGCATCGCCATCGGTTCATTCAATGGGACGCAGCAGTTTTTCTGAATCTCACCCCAGAGCACGTTGAAGCGCACGGCTCATTTGAAAATTATCGGGAAGCAAAATTAGATTTTTTTAGATACCTCAGGCGATCGAAGAAACAAAAGAAGTATTTTGTAATTAATAGCGACGATACTCACGCCTCGTACTTTAAAAAGGTCACAGAGAAGGTATTGCGCGCCGAAATTATTCTTTTTAATCGTGACGGTGTGAGTCGCTTAATGGATTCAATAAAAAAGGACAGCAACCCAAACTGGCTGCGCGCTGATTTTAATATAGAGAATGCTGCTGCGGCTCGTGCACTTACAAAATTATTCGGGGTAAAAGATGAGACGGTAAGAGACGCACTCATTAAATTTAAAGGATTGCGGGGTCGGATGGATTTTGTTCAAAAAGAGCCGTTTGCAGCCGTGGTTGACTATGCTCATACCCCCGTCTCACTCCGCGCTGTATATAGAAACCTTAAAGAACAACCGGAATTTACTAAGAGTTCAAGGCTTATTTGTGTTTTAGGTTCTTGTGGGGGAGGAAGGGATAAGTGGAAACGACCCAAGATAGGGGAGATCGCCGCTCACTACTGCAATGAGATCATTCTCACTAATGAAGATCCGTATGATGAAGATCCGAACCAGATTTTAAGAGAGATAAAATCTGGGATTCCCAATTCTCAACAGCCGCATCCGGCAGGCGAGTTTCCAATACCCAAAGTGTATGTTGTTCTGGACCGGAGGGAAGCGATCGAGAAAGCAATATTTTTAGCCCGAAAAGGAGATGTGGTAGTTATAACCGGTAAAGGAAGTGAAGAGTGGATTCATTTAGCGAAGAGAAAGAAGATTCCATGGGATGATCGGGGAACAGTCGAGGAAATTCTCAGTAAAACGCAATGAGATATAAAGTTTTCCCGCATATTGCTAAGAGGCTACAATAGATTGGTTTGACTGTAAGTGTTATAATGGCTAAATTATGCGTTTAACCTTCTACGGCGGCGCGCGGATGGTAACGGGTGCTAATTATCTTTTAGAATCCGAAGGCGAGAAAATATTGGTAGATTGTGGTCTGCAGCAGGGCGGTCGCTATTGTGAGCGGCAGAATTTTGAGTCCTTTCCGTATGATCCCAAGGAGATTAAAGGAGTTTTTATCACTCACTCTCACCTCGATCATATCGGTCGTCTGCCGAAACTAATAAGAGACGGTTTTAAAGGAACTGTTTACTCGACGGCACCAACCCGAGCTTTTTCGGAGTTGCTTTTAGGAGACTCTGAAAGTATTCTGCGGCGGGAAGCCGAACGGGAACATAAAAAACCTATTTATGATAAACAAGACGTTCGGCGGCTGATGGAATTATGGCAGGATGTTCCCTATCACGAAGAGATTTCTCTTGGCGCTTTTAAGGTGAAATTTTATAATGCCGGTCATATTTTAGGATCCAGTTTTATTGAAATTTCCGCCGAAGGTAAGAAAATTATTTTTTCAGGGGACCTAGGCAACTCGCCGGCCCCACTTATTAAACCGATTGAGTATGTTCATGATGCGAATTACTGCTTGGTAGAGTCCACTTACGGTAACAGAGTTCATGAACCAAGAAAGCAAGCTTTAGGGATGTTGGAAAATATTGTAGAAGATACAGTTAAGAGGGGAGGGACACTTATGATCCCGGCTTTTGCGATGGAGCGAACACAGGACTTACTATTCCATCTTAATAAGTTAGTAGAAGGAGGGCGAATTCCTAAGATTCCAATTTTTGTTGATAGCCCTTTAGCTATTAGACTTACTGAAGTGTACAAGCAGTTTAAACAGGAACTAAACAAAGAAACAAAAGAATTTTTAGAGTCGGGGAACCAGCTTTTTAATTTTCCGGGCCTTAAGAAAACTTTAAGTAGCGAAGAGTCAAGATCCATTAGCAAGATTAAATCTCCAAAGATAATTATCGCCGGTGCGGGCATGTCTCAGGGCGGCAGAATTTTACACCATGAACGTCGCTACCTTTCTGACCCCAAGAGCACAATTCTTTTTATTGGTTACCAAGCCAAAGAATCACTGGGCCGGAGAATTTTAGAGGGAGCTAAAAGCGTGGAAATATTTGGTGATGAAGTTTCCGTACGTTGCTATAAGAAAGAAATTGGGAGTTATTCTGCGCACGCTGACCAGCCACAGCTTATAAGATGGTTAAGAGAGATGCGCTTACATCTGAAACAGGTGTTTGTGGTCCAAGGAGAGGATGATCAATCAGCCCCTCTGGCCCAAAAAATAAAAGATGAACTAGCGGTAGCGGCTACAATCCCTTCTTTAGGAGAAAAGCTAGTGTTATAATAATTACATGCGGAGAAAAATTGTTCCCCCCAAAAACCATAATCATAGCCATAAGTTAAAGTATAAAATTTGTGTTTCCGGAGCAGCTGAGACGGGTCATTGTGCTCCCGATGCTCACAAGGTGGCCGAAGAAGTTGGTCGAGAAATTGCCAAACGCGGTTTGGTCTTGGTAACCGGCGCTACCACCGGGATGCCTTATTGGTCTGCGAAAGGAGCTAAAGCAGAAGGGGGAATAGTGATTGGACTCTCACCCGCTGCCTCTAAAGCCGCCCATATTAAAACCTACCATCTGCCAGTTGATTATCACGATTTGATTATCTACACTGGTTTTGAATACGCGGGGAGAAATTTACTCCTAACAAGAGCTGCCGACGCTGTTATTACATTATGCGGGAGAATTGGAACTTTGAATGAATTCACCAATGCGTTTGAGGATGCGAAGCCGCAGGGAGTGCTTATGGGTTTGGGCGGCACAACCGATATGATTCCGGAGATTATAAACAGAGCTCATCGGGGATCTGGTAAAGTGGTTTTTTCTAAAAATCCGGCGGATTTACTGGATAAATTATTAGATTTAATTGAAGCGGAGGAGGCTAAAAACGGCGTTAAAGGTCGAATACTTTAGTAAGTTTTTAAAAGTATGGGATTATTCTCTAGTTCTAAATCTAAAGAACCTAAACCAATCGGCGTGGTGACTCACTACTATGGAGGTTTGGGAGTTGCTATCGTGAAGTTTAATAAGACTATCAAGCCTGGCGAGCGGATTCATTTTAAGGGCGCGACAACTGATTTTGAGGAGACGATTCAATCAATACAGTATGACCACAAAGACGTTGAATTAGCAAAGAAGAATCAGGAGGTTGGTATAAAAGTGAATGACAAGGTTAGAGATGGAGATAAGGTATACGCTGTTGAATAGAACAGTCTAACAGATTTTTAGCAATTTAATTGTTATTTTTAGGAACTGTCGTATGAACAGGAATTTTTTATTAGCAACTGGTTTTTTAGCGGGGACAATTATTGGCGCGGGTATTTTTTCCTTACCGTATGTTTTTGTCCAGCTGGGATTACTGAGCGGCTTTTTTTATTTGGTTTTCTTCGCATTTGTGTATTTCGCTATTTTTTTAATGTATGCAAAACTTGTACAGACGAGCAAGGAAGAACATCGGTTTTTTTATCTCGCTAAGAACTTTTTGCCTAAATACCTCTCTGGGTTTGCCTCGTTCCTCGTTTTGGGCGGGCTTTTATTGACTTTAACTATCTATTTAATTCTAGTTCCTACTTTTTTTGAACTAATCGCCGATGCCCCAGGTCTTATTCCCTTATTTATCTTTTGGGCGGTGGGTTCCATTTTTATATTTGTAAAGCTGTCGTGGCAGGGCTTGGCAGAATTTCTTGGTGCGCTGGGTATTATAGCCATCGTCGCTGTTATTTTTGGTGTTGGTGGTACTTCTCCGCTCGATGTACCGCTCTTTAAGGGGTTAGATATAACCTCGTTTTTTTTACCCTTTGGTCCGCTACTATTCGCCTTTGCAGCAAGGTCAGCGGTACCGAAGGTTGTAGATGAATACCGCGAAGCAAAGCGTAACGGTAGGAGCTTTCCTTTAGGTAAGGCCATTTTTTTAGGAACGTTTATTCCGGTTATTGTATATATCTTATTTGTGGTGGGTATTCTGCGGTTGAGCAGTGATGTTTCGCCGGAGGCCTTGAATAGTTTGAGTTTTTTATCGTCTGAGCTTTTAACGCTTCTGGGTGTTATGGGTCTTTTAACGCTTTGGACTTCTTATTTTATGATCGGGGCGAACGTTCGGGAGATGTTAAAAGATGACTTGAGAACTCCGGGTTGGCTGAGTGCCTTAGTTGTCCTTCTTATACCTCTCATGCTTTACTTTGTTGGATTTCAGAATTTTTTAACTGCAGTCAATTTTACTGGGGGTGTTTTTATGGGACTTGAGGGAATCTTCGTTATTTCGATGTGGCGGAAAGCATTCCCGAAAGCTTCTTGGCGATGGGTAAGTTGGCCTTTATATCTAGTTTTTTCAGTGGCTCTTGTCTACGCCATGGTTACTTTCGTTCTTTAAGTTTATAGGGTATTTTGGATTAAGAACCTAAGGAATTATTATGGAGGTAGGTTCTTAGCCCTCGTAGTTTAACGGATAGAATGTGAGCTTCCGGAGCTTAAGGTAGGGGTTCGATTCCTCTCGAGGGCGCAATGAGGATTAGAAAAAATATTTCATTAGCACCTCTTAGTACCTTCGGGATCGGTGGTAGGGTTGAGTATTTTTGTTCAGTAAAAAAATCGGACGATTTGATTGAGGTAATTAAGTGGGCAGGGCAGCGAAGTATACCGTATAGAGTTTTAGCGGGCGGAAGCAACATTGTTTTTCCTGACGCAAAACTTAATGGATTGCTTATACATCTTCGTGGCGGGAAGTTAGAGGTTAAGGGCTTGAGGATGTTCGTTGATGCAAGCGTGCCCTTGGCGAGTGTTATCAAGAGATCAATTGAGTCGGGGCTAAAAGGCCTTGAGACACTCTCCGGGATTCCCGGGACTGTTGGCGGCGCGGTTGTCGGTAACGCCGGGGCTTATGGACGCTCAATCTCTCAGGTTGTAGAGAAGGTGGAGATTTGGGATCCCTCTGGTGGAACTCAAGGTAAAGGTAAACGGCGGTGGCTCATGAACAAAGACTGCCGATTTAAATATCGCGAGAGCGTTTTTAAAGGGAAACCATATCTTTTGCTGAAGACTGTGCTTAAATTCGGAAAAGGGAATCCGCAAAAACTTAGAAAAGTTTCACGAGACATTATTAAATTAAGGCTTAAGAAATACAAACCTGATCTACGATGCCCCGGCAGCTTCTTTAAGAACGTACTCGTGAGAGACGTCTCGAAGAAAACTCTTCTGCGCATTGATAAGTCTAAAATTATTGAAGGTAAAATTCCCACAGGTTACTTATTAGAGGAAGTAGGAGCAAAGGGAATGTGTGTGGGCGGCATTGAGATTGCTGATTTTCACGGGAATCTATTTATTAACAAGAGAAGGGGTACGGCGGCCGATGTTAAAAAACTTGCTCAAATTTTAAAGAGCAGGGTTAAAAAAAAGTTCGGGATTGAGCTAGAAGAAGAAATACAATATTTTTGAGTCTGTGTCTGCGGCTCGGATTTTACTTTATTAAGTGGACTATAATAGAGCTTATGAGCAAAGAGGAGGAACTTAAGAAACTAGAAGAAGAAATGCGAAGCGATGCCTCGCTCCCGCTCCGGGAATCAAATTTAGTTTTTGGAGAAGGGAGTATTGATGCGGCAGTTATGTTTATCGGGGAGGGTCCCGGCTACCACGAGGACCAGCTGAGACGCCCATTTGTGGGGCGGGCCGGACAACTCCTTGATAAGCTTATTGTAGGCATCGGATGGAAACGCGAAGAAGTCTACATTACTAATATAATAAAGCGCCGTCCGCCGGGGAATCGTGATCCCTCCCCTGAAGAAATTGAGGCGTACAAACCCTATCTTGCAAGGCAAATCGAGATTATTAATCCGAAAATAGTCGCTCCTCTGGGTAGATTTGCCATGAACTATTTTCTACCGAAGGCAAAAATCACCCGTGATCAGGGGAAGATATTCAAGGTTGGTAAATGGTTTGTTGTGCCGCTTTTTCACCCAGCCGCAGCATTAAGAGGGACAGGAACACTTAATGCGCTCACCGAGAGTTTTCGAAGACTCCCATTAATTATCGAGAAGCACGAGTCACTGGCTGAAGAGGTAATTAGTGATGATGATGAAAATGTTGTTTCACAACAGGACACACTGTTCTAGTTTTCCACACCCCGTTTGTTGATTCATTCCGGGAATAAGTTTACTTTAATAACAGCCCTTTGTGGTTTTTAGATGATGACCATGTAAGCCCAGGTGCAACCTCACAACCCTGCACAAGAGAGGTGTAACATGCGGTACAGGGAGCATTGCCGGAGGAGAAGGAAAGAAGCGACAGCAGCGGCGACGGAGACGGCCACCACGAAGCCAACGAAGGCCACCCCGGAGGGCGCCGACCACTGACCACCGAGCGTAAGCGTCAGGGTCGTCGCAGTTCATTTTAACCCGTAACGCGAAGAAGGGGCACTATGATACCTCGTAGCGGAAAGCCTCCCTAGCATCATCCAGGAACCGACTGATTCGGTATTGAGCCCCCGGAAGAGAATCTCCGGGGGCTTACACTTTTCAGAACAGTGATCATATTCTCCGCTATAATGAAGATATGAACCCCGTTAGAAATAAGCCGCCCCAGGCGGCTGCCGCCGTGCCAAAGGCAGGGTGGATTTCTAACGGGGTGAATTTCGCCTTGGGTTACTTGGCGCAGAGGTTTGTTTACAGGGCCATAGAGTTCTTGCGTCATTGGTATGTGAAGAGCGTTAAGATATATTCAAATTTTGTTTTGGATATTTTGAGTAGAATTGATTATTACTTAGCATGGAAGATAACTTTAAAATATCTTTTTCAACCGCTATATAAAGACTATTCTCCAATTGGTTATATTTTAGGTTTTCTCTTTCGTTTGGGGAGATTAACGATAGCAAGCGTGGTTTACGGGATCCTCTTCTTAATTGCGATTGGTCTGTATCTTCTTTGGCTCCTTATCCCCGCCTACCTTATTTTTCTAATTTTTAGAAATGGTTTTGTATTTTAAAGAACCACGTTTCTACCTGACGAAACCAGGAGAATTCTTGGTAAGGTTGGTTACCTACTCTTTCTACATCGTCCTTGTCGCAGTAACCCTGCTTTTGCTTTTCTCCGACGTTTCTTCTTTGAGGTGGCTGGCAGTGCTATTTACTCTATTCTTAATTGACCGGCTGATTCATTTTGGCGAGGCAGAGAGATCTTTACCTAATCTTAAAGGCGAGAAAGTCAACCTAGCCTCAACAATTACACCGGCTGCTTATCGTGTTCTAAACTATGCTTTTCGTAAGGCGCTTTTAATAAACCAGAATTTTTATTTAGTTCTCTTGAAAGAGTTAATTTATCGGAGAGACGTTAAAGCGGCCTTTAGGAGGCTAAGTGTTTCACCTGAGGAGTTTATCCAAAAAATAGAGGAATATTTAGAAAAGCCGGTTAAGAAATTTAGGCGGGCAGAACTTTTGGATTTGATTGAAACGTTGATTATATCTGCTCATCAGAACGCGGTAAGAACTAGTGAGAAATTTATTGAACCTCGTAACATCTTTGTGGCTCTGTGTTCGGTGAAAGACACAAGTCTTATTAAGCTTTTTGAGCTTTTTGATATAACAGTTACTGATTTAGAGGAAGTTGTTGTCTTTGGTCGTTATCGTAAACTTTTTGCCCGGGTTCATCGACTACCCTCTGTTTTGGGTGAGTTTGCTCATCGGCCCAGATTTTTGAGAAGGCGGGTTATGAACCGAGCCTGGACTGCTCGGCCGACGCCCACTCTTGATTCGTTTAGCGTTGATCTGACGAGTTTAGCCAGAGCCGAGAAAATCGGGTTCCTTATAGGGCATAAAAGGGAATTTAGAGCAATGTTGAACGTTATCTCAAGGCCGGGGAAGCCAAATGTTCTTCTTGTTGGTGAGCCCGGTGCTGGTAAGTCAACTATGATTGCTCATCTGGCTTTTAAGATGGTAAAAGATGACGTTCCATCAGTTCTCTTTGACAAACGTCTGGTTTCTTTAGAGATTTCGGATTTAATGGCCGATGCTCCACCTGAAGTTTTGGCCGGTCGGCTTCAGAAGATTACTGAAGAGATTATTATGGCCGGGAATATTGTTCTTTTCATTCCTAATATTCATGATTTGTTTAGGACGGCTCAAAGCCGTTCTTTAAATGCCATGGATATTCTATTGCCGGTTATAAAGAGTGGTGGGATTCCTATGATCGGCGAGACTTATCCCCGAGAGTTTAAACGCTTTATTGAACCGAGATCGGATTTTCTAAATCAATTTGAGGTTGTGGACGTTCACGAAATAAGCGAGTCGGAGGCCCTGCGTTTTCTTGTTCATAACAGCCTCATTTTGGAGAGAGAATTTAAAGTTTTCATAACCTTTAGAGCGGTAAGGAGGGCGGTTTCTCTGGCTCATCGTTACTTTAGAGACAAACTTTTGCCCGGTAGTGCGGTTGATCTGTTAAAACAGGCCCTCGCTAGAGCTAATCAGAAAAGCCTAAAAACCTTAGAGGAAGAGATAGTAGTTAAGGTGGCTGAAGAGCAGAGTAAGATTCCAATTCAGAAAGCCGGGCCTGAGGAGACGGAAAAACTGCTAAATCTAGAGAAGATTATCCATGAGCGACTTGTTAATCAGGAGGCGGCAGTGCAGGCGGTCTCGCGAGCGCTCCGGGAATATAGGAGCGGGCTCTCCCGCCGCGGTGGTCCCATTGCCACCTTTCTTTTTGTAGGCCCGACAGGCGTTGGTAAGACAGAGTTAGCTAAAATTCTAACTAGAGTCCAATTCGGCTCTAAAGATTTAATGGAGCGTTTTGATATGTCTGAATATCAAGATAAGCAGAGTGTCTTCCGTTTTATCGGCACACCCGACGGTAAGAGGACGGGGACGCTAACTGACGCGATTTTAGAGAAACCTTACAGTCTGGTTTTACTTGATGAATTTGAGAAAGCTCATCCTGATATTTTGAATCTTTTTCTTCAGGTTTTTGATGACGGCCGTTTAACCGACAGTCTTGGTCGGACAGTGGGATTTGAGAATACGGTTATTATTGCTACTTCCAATGCTCACTCTAATTTCATTAAGTCGGAGATTGAGAAAGAGAAAAGTATTGAGGAGATTGGGGAAAACCTGAAAAGAAAATTAACTGATTATTTCAAACCGGAGCTTCTTAACCGTTTTTCCGACGTGATTGTGTTTCGTAACCTCAATATGGAGGAGATTTTTACTATCACAGGCATATTAATTAAAGAAATTACCAGTCTTCTGCAGGAAACTCATGGCATTGAACTGACTATTGATGAGTCGGCCGTGAGAAAGATTTCCGAATTAGGTTACAGCCCGGTCTTTGGCGCAAGGCCGTTGAGGCAGGTTATCTCCGAAAAAATAAGGAGTGTTCTAGCCGAAAAAATTTTACGAAAAGAGATTGCTCGAGGCAATATAATTAAACTTACATTCGAGGATGGTAATTTTGAGTTTCGGATAGTTGAGTAAAAAGGATAGTAGAAAATATGATAAGTAACGAGGAGGTTGCAAAAATCCTAAGAAGCATTAGTGAGTACCTGGAAATGGAGGAAGTGGCATTTAAACCGCGTGCTTATGAAAAGGTAGCAGACGTTATAGAGGGGCTTGAGGAGGGAGTTAGCGATATCTATAAAAGGGGTGGGTTGAAAGAACTAGAAGACATTCCCGGAGTGGGTATTTCTATTGCCGAGAAAATTGAGGAGCTTATCAAGACAGGCCGTTTAAAGTACTATGAAACCCTTAAAAAGAAAACTCCAGTTGATGTTCACGCTTTAACCAAAGTAGAGGGCTTGGGTCCGAAACAGGTTTTGAAGCTTTACAAGAAACTTAAGATTAAGAGTTTAAAAGATTTAGAGAAAGCGGCTCAGAAAGGAAAAATTAGAGATCTGGAAGGATTTGGTAGAAAAAGCGAAGAAAATATTTTAAAAGGGATAGGGTTTTTAAAGCGTTCGGGTGGCCGGTTTGTTTTGGGTTTTACCGAACCACTTATTAAAGAGATCGAGAGCCGTCTTAGAGATTTAAGAGCGACGGAGAAGGTTGTGGTGGCGGGGTCGGTTCGCCGCCGCAAGGAAACTATTGGTGATATTGATATTTTAGCGATTGCTAAAAATCCAAAATCCGTTATTGATTATTTTGTTTCAATGTCGGGGGTGGTGCGTGTTTATGCTAAGGGTAATACTAAGGGAGCAGTGAAATTAAAAAACGGCTTGGATGTTGATTTAAGAGTGGTCCAAAAGAGGTCGTATGGTGCGGCATTAAATTATTTTACCGGATCTAAGGACCATAACGTTGCGCTTCGAGAAATCGCTATTAAAAAAGGATATAAACTAAATGAGTATGGATTGTTTAGAGGAAAAAAACAAATTGCCGGTGAAACAGAAGAAGGGATCTACAAAGCACTTGGGTTGGACTATATAGAACCTGAAATGCGTGAGAACCTTGGCGAGATTGAGGCTGCCCTTCGACAGGCTCAGGGTAAACCCGGCGGGCTGCCGAAACTTGTTGGTTACAAAGACCTAAAGGGGGACTTGCAAGTGCAGACGAATTGGACTGACGGCAATGCTTCTATTGAGGCGATGGCAAGGGTTGCAATGGATAAGGGGTTGAAGTATATTGCCGTTACAGATCACACGAAGCGACTCGCGATGACCAATGGTTTAGATGAGAAACGAATCAAGAGACAGTGGAAAGAGATTGATGCGGTGAATAGAAAATTGCGGGGCAAATTCAAGGTTTTGAAAAGTACGGAATGTGATATCTTGAAAGATGGGAGTTTGGATTTACCGGATAAGATTCTAGCCAAACTTGATGTGGTAGGAGTTGCAGTCCACTCTCATTTTAATCTCTCTTACGGGGAGCAAACTGAGCGTATCAAACGCGCTATCAGTAACCCTTACGTAGATATCCTGTTTCATCCTACGGGGCGTATTATTCAAAGGCGCGATGCATACGAAGTAGACATGGAAGAGATTATAAAAACCGCTAAGCGCACCGGAACTGTTTTGGAAATTGATGCGTATCCTGATCGGCTGGATTTGAAAGCTGAGTACGTCCGGAGGTGTATGGAGGTAGGGGTAAAGGTAGCGATTGATTCTGATGCCCATGCCCCGCAACACTTCGGATATTTGGAATATGGCATTGCTCAGGCGAGACGCGGTTGGGCATCAAAGAAGGACGTTATTAATACAAGACCGGTTAATGAAATGTTATCTATATTAAAAAAATGAAGGAAGTTTCAGCGGGTATTATTATTTATAGGAAGACAAAAGAGGGACCGAAGTTTTTGCTGCTTTATCACGGCGGTAAGTACTGGAATTTCCCAAAAGGGAAAATAGAATCAGACTCTGATTTTGAAAACGGTGCGTCACCCGGACGTAAAGAGACGGCATTCAAGACTGCATTAAGAGAAGTACGGGAAGAAACGGGCTTGGGTAGTCGTGATCTCAGCTTTAATAAGTGGTTTAAGGCCTATGACCGATTTACATACACTAGAAATAAAAAGAAAGTTTTCAAAACGGTTATTTATTACCTTGCCGAAACAAGAACTTCACAAGTAAAAATTTCTCCACGCGAGCATAATGGGTTCGGGTGGTTTCTCTACCGAGACGCCTTGAGAATGCTTATGTATCAGAACCTGAAAAATAATTTAAGGAAAGTATATGCGGCTATTCAGCGAAAAAGTACACCTCATCATTAGAAATATACCCCGAGGTAGGGTTGCTACATACCGGGAAGTTGCACGTGCTATTGGTAGACCGAGAGCGGCTCGGGCGGTTGGGAACGCGTTGAATAGAAATCCTTACAGTAGTAAGAGAGTTCCTTGTCATCGGGTAGTGCGGTCAGATGGATTAGTAGGCGGTTATGCTAAAGGAGTAAAAGCAAAAATAAAGATGTTGGAGGAAGAGGGTATTGAGATACGGCGCGGAGGAGTTAATTTGAACAAGTTCGGTTTTAAGTTTTGATGAATTCAACAATCTTTTTAAAAGTTTGAGGTTCGTTTCTGGCGAGATCAGCCAGAATTTTGCGATCAAGCTTGATGTTTTTCTTTTTGAGCGCATTTATAAATATGCTGTATTTCAATCCTTCCGCTCTAACTGCAGCATCTATCCGTACATTCCATAACCTGCGGAAGACGCGTTTTTTCTCTTTACGTCCTTTGAATGCGCGGCTCCAAGCATGAAGGAGCGCTTCCTTCGCAGCGCGTTCTTTTGATTTCCTACCCCAGCGGAATCCTTTAGTGTGGCTGAGTAGTTTTTCTCTTTTCTTGTGGGCTGTTGTTCCTCGTTTGACTCGTGTCATTTATAAGTACTTTTTTATTATCTTTCTCGGGATGCCTAGACTTCGTTTCCTTTTTTTTCTTTGTATCTGAACGCTGCGCTTGTTGCTGCGCGAGTGGCCGAGTGCCATTGCCCGACGTATCACCTTCCCTTTTTTGGTAATTTTAATTCTGTCTGAGATGCTGTTTTTCGCCATTATTTTTTTGCAATCTGCGTGATAAAACCTCTCCCACCGCGTTTTGCCTCCATAGTTATTTTATAGGGGGTCTTAATCATATGTAAGAATTCATCCAGTTTTTGCAGGCTCCAGGTCTTATTTCTCTTTTCTCGACCCCTAAGGAACAGATTAATTTCTACCTTATGACCACCCTCTAAAAACTTGTCTGCTCTCCTGGCCTTGATTTGAAGGTCATTTAGAGCTGCTCTAGGAGTTATCCTAACTCGTTTTAGTTCTTTGACTTTCTGGGCTTGACGCTGTTTTTTTTCTTCTTTTTCCTTTTGGTAGCGGAACTTATCAAAGCTTATTATTCTTGCAACGGGTGGGTTGGCTCTTGGAGCGACCTCAATTAAGTCAAGGTTTTTCTCTTGGGCCAGACGCAGAGCATCTTCCTGTTTTAAAACACCTAGGCTCTGACCAGTATCATCGATGACCCTGACCTCTTTTGCGGTTATTTGGTTGTTGATTCTGTAACGAATGGTAATAGTAGGATACTACAAGTGTTCTGAGAAGCGCAAGTGGCCAGTTGAGCTTAGACGTATTAAAACATCAAGAGCCCCGTTCTATAGAGAACGGGGCCCGTTGGTAGAATTTAGATCTCCATTAGACCGATACGGCGTGTTGCCGGGCAGTTAGAGTCTCTATGATTGTTCCAACCATAGAGAAAGATTTTTCTTCAGCATCTTCTCCTGTTGAATGAACACATAGATTGGGATACGGGGACCAGATAGTCCAGGATTCTCTCTGTCCATGTGGAGGGAAAATGAACACGGAGTTGGCGCCGATGCTTCTCCAGTGAGGATGGAGGCCTACTTCTGGTTTGCCTTCGCTGACAAACTCAAAAGTGTGGCCGTGAACCTCTTTCGTTTCCGGATTTGCTGGTCCACTCATTTTTTCGCTCCTTTTCAAGAGTCGATCTGTGCTTGATTGTAAACTATTAAATAGGATTTGTCAATGGTGTGTGAAATTCTTTCTGGTGGAGATAGCGCAAAAAACTTGCCTGTCCTGAGCGCAGTTGAAGGAGAACCAGTTAGAAAGCTATATATTTGAAACGTATGAGTTATTGAGCGGTATGAAAACATTGGGAAAGAGACTAGAAGTTATCGAAACTTCAGAGAGATGATATATATCACATAGTGGTAGTTGAGTAGGTTGGATAAAAGAAAGAGACGATCTCTGGTGAGACCGTCTCGAACTTTGTTCTTGTTTGTTCAGTTGGAGGTCGAGTCTGGCGGGGTATCGACCCGATTTCGAAACACGATGAAGTGCCCGATGCTGAGTCCAAAGGCTCCCTTCCCGTTATCGGCGAAGGCGACGAGTTCCAAATCAGGATGATCGGCGATGAATTCGGATAGTGCGTTGCCGAATCTCGAACCGTCCTGTGGGAAGTAGTAGACGCCGTTGCCGTAGTCCATCACGCTTTCCAAGGAAGTGTCCGTGGGAGTGTTCTCATCAGGTGGTTGCGCAGCCGGGTCGCATCCGACAAGGGCGATGACCGCAAACGTAGCCAGTAGCGGGGAGATGATTCGTTTCTTCATCTTTCCTCCATGTTGGATTTGAGCTAATCATAGACTAGCACATCTACAACGATTCGTCAAGTTGTGGAGATGAGGAGTTTCACATCGCTCCAACTTTACGTCGGAGCTCTTTCAAAACCCTCGGTTTTGAATCCGTCCGCCAGATGGCGGACTCATTCCAACACGGGGAACCAATCGTGGTTCCCCGACCCCCTCCGCTTGTTCAACTCCGTGACCATTCCAGAAAACAAAAAATACCCCGCACAAGGCGGAGTATTTTTTGTTTGTGGAGATGACCGGAGTTGAACCGGTGTCCAAAATATTTCTGAGTAGATAATCTACAAGCTTAGTTTTCTTACGAAAACAGAAGTGATCCTATAATTTAACTTCTGACTATCGGACCGTTTTGCCAGAAGCGAATCTAATGTATTATACCGGTTAACCTATATTAGATATCAAGGACCGATACCAGCTTAAGCGTATGCTAGAGCTGGAGCTGCGTTTTTATTAGCAGTTAAATTAGTTTGATCGGATTTACGAGTCAATCAGCTCGACCTGCAATTTACCAGAATGTATTCTGTCAAAGCCTAACATCCCCTATCACTTTTTGAACTTTCTTATCTCTCTATCGCTTTCTCGTTTTTTAATGAGCTCGCGTTTGTCGTGTTTTTTGCGGCCGCGTGCCAGCGCAATTTCTACCTTTACTAATCCGTGGTCAGTATAGAGTTTCAAGGGTACGAGCGTCAAGCCGCTCAGCAATTTACCGGCGAGATACTTTATCTCACTGCGCCTCAGGAGTAATTTTCTAGTGCGCAGGGGATCGTAGTTACTCGGAGCATTTAAGGGTTGGAAAGAAGGAATATCTATATTAACCGAAAAAACCTCGTTATCTCGTATAATTGCATGTGCGCCCACAATGTTTGGGTGGCCGAGCTTCATAGACTTTGTTTCATGCCCGGTAAGCTCAATGCCCGCAGTGAACTTTTCTAGAGTCTCATAATCAAACGTTGCTCGTTTATTTATGGCTAATGTACTCATATATTAATTCTAATCCCTTATTTACCCGAAAACACCTTCTTAGGTTACAATTATAATATGCGAGATAAAATTATTACTTATCTTAAGAAAGTTGTCCCTAGAAATACTGAGATTAACGTAACTGTTCCCGAAAAGGAAACATTCGGCCATTATTCGACAAACGTCGCTTTTCAGCTGGCGGAGCACTTGGGGAAAACCCCCGTGAGCGTTGCCGAGGATATTATTTCTCATCTGAGGCAAAAAGCGCCTGAGGAATTTTTCAAGAAAATTGAAGTGGTGCCCCCAGGCTTTATTAATTTTTGGATTCACGACAAAGCACTTCTTTCTAACCTAAATCATCTACTTAAGAAAACTAGTCAGTGGGGAAAAAGCGATATAGGGCGTGGAAAAACGGTACGGGTGGAATATTTTCAACCGAACGTTGCAAAAATTCCTCATGTGGGTCACCTGCGTTCAGCGGTGATAGGTGACGCTCTGAAGCGAATGTTTATTACCGAGGGGTATACGGTTGTATCAGATACCCATATTGGTGACTGGGGAACACAATTTGGTATTTTAATCTACGGTTATAAGTCATTGAGCGAGCAGGAAAAAGACGAAGTAAAGCAGAACCCGGTTGAAAAATTAAATCAGCTTTATATTGATGAAACCCGCCTTATTGAAGACGATCCTGAACGCCGCAAGAAGGCGAAAGAAGAATTTGCAAAATTAGAACGAGGTGATAAAGAAAACAGAGAAATCTGGCAGTGGATGGTGGATGTGTCAATGGAAAAATTCCGGGAGATTATAAGCCAACTAAATCTTCTGCCTTTCGAAAAGCATAGAAGCGAAAGCGCGTATGAGGATTTGATGCCCGAAATTGTAGAACTGTCCTTACGAAAAAAAGTAGCTAAAAAGACGGACGATGGAGCGGTTGTGGTAGATCTTTTAGATTACGGCTTAGATGAAGCCGTGCTTACTAAATCTGATGGAGCCTCGACGTATCTGCTTCGTGACCTTGCTACTCTCAAATATTGGCAAAGAGAGCTGGATTTTTGGAAAAATCTCTACGTGGTGGACGTGCGGCAATTGCATCATTTCAAACAGTTGTTTAAAGTTTCCGAACTTTTAGGTCTTAAAGGCGTCAACGAGAGTGAGCATATTGAGTTCGGTTTCATGTCTTTGTCTGAAGGGGCAATGAGTACTCGTAAAGGCTCGGTTATTTCTCTTCAGAGCGTGCTAGATGACGTGGTTGCTCGGGCTAGAGAAGTGATTCAGGAGAAGAATCCTGATTTAGAGAACGCAGATGAAGTTGCAAAAGAAGTGGGTATTGGAGCCTTGAAATACTTTGATTTATCTCATCATCGGAAATCAAATATAATCTTTAACCGTGAGGAAGCATTATCCTTTGAGGGTGATACTGGTCCGTATATCCAGTACACTAATGCACGTTTTTTAAGCATTCTACGAAAGATTGGAAAGACACCGAACAAAATGTCTGAGGGCGAGACGTTAGATGATACCGAAAGATTATTGCTTGTCGCTCTCTTGAGGTTTCCGGAAGTTATAGAATCAGCGCTTGAGAAACGGACACCGAATACTTTAGCTTTCTATTTGCACAATCTTTCGCAGAAAGCTAATGAGTTTTATCATTCACATCCGGTTATGCAGGAAGAAAGTACGGGAAAGAAAGCGTTTCGAGTTGCTCTTGCGCGCGCTCTTTCTATAACTTTTACAAGCGGCCTTTCTCTCTTAGGAATTTCTGCTCCTAAACAGATGTAAAGAAATAGAGAGACCAAGGGTCAGGTTTAATTTTAGCAAGATAATTTATAGAATTAAGATTATGCTTCAACAGCTCAAAAAGTTTTCACTACCCGAAATAGAAGAGAAAGTTTTGGAATTCTGGAAAACTAACAGAATTTTTGATAAAGCAGTTGCGCAGAGAGTGAAGAGTAAGAAATTCGTATTTTACGAAGGGCCTCCCACAGCGAATGGCCGGCCGGGGATTCACCACGTTTTAGCCCGCTCGTTTAAGGATATTATCCTTCGTTACAAAACGATGTCCGGTTTTTTTGTGCCTCGGCGCGGCGGATGGGACACGCATGGTTTGCCGGTTGAAATAGAAGTTGAGAAGGAATTGGGTCTTAAATCAAAGCAGGAAATTGAAAAATTCGGCATTGCCAAGTTTAACCGAAAGTGCAAAGAATCGGTATGGAAATACAAAGACGAATGGGAGAAGCTCACCGAACGCATCGGTTTCTGGCTGGACATGGAGAATCCCTATATTACTTACGAGTCAAAATATATTGAGACGCTCTGGTGGATAATCTCACAGATTTCAAAGAAAAAACTGCTTTATAAGGGGCACAAAGTGTTACCGTGGTGTCCCCGCTGCGGAACGGCTCTTTCTTCTCATGAGCTCGCTCAGGGCTATAAAGAGACTACTGACAGCTCGGTATATGTGAAGTTCCGCGTTCGTAGGGGATCTGATCCGCAAATAAAGTCAGGAAAAGTATACATTCTCGCTTGGACAACAACTCCCTGGACTCTACCTGGCAACGTGGCGCTTGCAGTCGGTAAAGATATTCTCTACAAGAGAGTGCGCATGAAAAACGGGGAAATTCTTATTCTTGCGGAGGATCGGCTCTCTATTCTTGATGAAGATTCCTATAAAGGGAATGAAGAAGAAACCTTCAACGGGAAAGATCTTGTTGGTTGGGAATACGAACCGCTTTTTAACGTAAAGCCGCTAAAACATAAAAATTCTTATAAAGTCTATCCAGCTGAATTTGTGACGACGGCTGAAGGAACCGGTGTGGTGCATACGGCAGTGATGTACGGAGAGGATGATTATAATCTCGGGAAAAAAGTGGGATTACCCCAGTATCACACAGTTGACGAGAACGGAAAATTTACTAAAGAAGTTCCAGGTTTATCCGGTCTATACGTCAAGGATAAAAAAACCGAAGAGAAAATTTTACACCACCTAGAAGCTAAAAGCTATAAGCTAAAAACCGAGCAATACACTCACGACTACCCATTTTGCTGGCGTTGTGACACGGCTCTTATTTACTACGCCCGCGATTCGTGGTTTATCGCAATGAGTAAGCTACGGCCCAAGCTTCTGGCCGCCAATAAAAAGATTAACTGGATACCTAAACACATTAAAGAAGGCCGATTTGGCGAATGGTTGAGAGAGGCGAAGGATTGGGCTTTTTCCCGAGAGCGTTACTGGGGCACGCCTTTACCTATCTGGGAGTGTAAGAAATGCGGTAAGACGGAGGTGGTAGGAAGTATTGAAAGACTTGAAAAACTTTGGGGGGAGAGCACAAATCAGTACATTTTTGTGCGGCACGCAGAAGCTAAAAATAATTTAGAAGGCATCAATAGTTGTTGGCCGGAGAAGAAGAAATATCCTCTTACTACTATCGGTGAAGATCAAGCGCGTAGGCTTGGCCGGGAGTTGAAAAAGAAAAAGATTGATTTGATTTTCTCTTCGGATTTACTTCGTACCAAAGAAACAGCTGGGATAATTGCTCACAAAACCGACCTTAAGGTTGTCTATGATGTCCGTTTGAGAGAGTTAGATGTCGGTGATTTTAACGATAAAAGTATAGAGGAATATCATCGTTATTTTAATTATCCCCACGAGCGCTTTACGCGGCCAGCTCCCAATGGCGAGTCATTGAACGATTTGAGTGCGAGAATTTTTGATTTTATAAAGTTTACAGAGAAGAAATATAAAAATAAGACCATTGTTATTGTAAGTCACGGCGATCCTTTATGGATGATGTACTCTTTGATGACTGGTTTGGTCAGAGAAAGTGAAATGAGCGCAAAAAAAGGTTTACCGGAAGGCTTTTATCCTGAAAAGAGTAAAGCTTATCCGGTGCATTTCAGGAATATCCCTCGCAACGAGATTGGTGAATTAGATCTTCATAGACCCTACATAGATGAGGTCCGTTTTTCTTGTCCTAGTACTCAATGTAAGGGAAATATGGAACGGGTTAAAGAAGTGATAGATGCCTGGTTTGATTCGGGAGCGATGCCGTTTGCGCAAGCGCATTATCCTTTTGAAAAGTCTGCCAGCGGGCGGATTGATTTCCCGGCTGATTACATTGTTGAAGGATTAGATCAAACTCGTGGATGGTTTTACACGCTCTTAGCGGTCTCGGTTCTTTTGGGGCGTGGCACATCGTACAAGAACGTGATTTCTCATGGATTAGTTTTGGATAAGCGTGGCCAGAAAATGTCAAAATCAAAAGGGAATGTTGTCGATCCGTGGATAGAGATTTCAAAGTACGGTGCCGATGCTATTCGTTGGTATTTTTACACAGTAAATTCCCCAAGCGAACCTAAACGTTTTGATGAGAGGGATTTAGCTAAGGTGTTGCGGCAATTTATTTCACTAACTTATAATTCTTTTGTTTTCTTTAATACATATACAGATAAGAGGTCGCCCGATGGCGCGCCAAAAACAACCAACGTACTCGATGTTTGGGTTTTATCCCGGCTTAATGAGACTATTCTGGAAGTGACCGGGGACTTAGAACGGTATGAAGTGGGAAGTGCTGCCCGGGCGATAGAGGTCTTGGTAAACGATCTCTCTAGGTGGTATATTCGGCGGTCCAGAAGAAGATTTCAAAGACCGGAGAGCCAACAAGATTATCGAGCAGCATCAGAGACACTCGGATACGTACTTTTGGAGGTCAGTAAGCTTCTTGCGCCTTTTGTGCCGTTTTTTGCAGAAGCGCTCTATAAATCACTGGCCGCGAATCGTAAATTGTCGGTTCACTTGGAGGATTGGCCAAAGGCAAATAAAAAGATGATTAATAAAAAATTATTAAAAGAGATGGAAGACGCCCGTCGCCTTTCAAGTATTATTTTAGCTAAAAGAGCCGAAGAAGGCATTAAGGTTCGTCAACCTCTTTCGAAAGTAAGTACTTCAATAGAGTTTTCTAAAAGTTTTGGTATTTACGAAATTATTAAAGACGAAGTTAATATTAAAAACGTCATCTTCGATAAAAATTTAGAAGAAGAAGTTAAACTGGATACTACTCTTACTCACGAGCTGAAAGAAGAAGGCTGGCTTCGGGAATTTGTTCGTTTAGTTCAGGGTCTGCGGCAGGATGCGGGGTTTGAGCCAAAAGACAAGGTTGTTTTGATGGTTGAGCTGCCGCAGGAGTTACACCACGTTGTTGAGACAAATGAGAAATTAGTGAAAAAGGAAGTTAATGCGAAGACAATAGAGTTTAAGCGATCGAGTAAATTTGATATTGAACTGGAAACAAAACTTAATACGTGGCCAATTTGGCTCGCGCTCCGAAAACTGAAATAACGTGTCCTCAGTTTATCCACATATGTGGACGGAGTGAAGACACGACCTCACAAACCAGATTTTGTCTACATCTAAACCGAACGGCTCAACGACTCGACGCCGTTGAGCCGTTTATAAAGGTTATAGGATCAAACCGATTTTCTTTTTGACTTCAAGGAGTTTTTTTGAGGCGACAGTATTAGCCTTTTTATTGCCGGCAGTTAGCGTAGCTTTGAGTTTTAAGCTTTGAGTTTTTAATGCTTTCTTTTTCTTTTGGAACGGCGTGAGGGCTTTTACGACAACTTCGGCTAAATCTTTTTTGAATTCAGCATAGCCCTTTCCTTTGTAGGATTTCTCAAGGGTTTTTACCGATTTGCCGCTCATTGCAGAATAAATGAGAAGCAGGTTACTTATTGCTGGTTTGTTTTTGGGACTGTATTTAACTTCGGAGCCGGAGTCAGTGACGGCTCTTTTGATTTTTTCTCTTATTGTGGTAGGTGTGTCGTCAATAAATAGACATCCTCCCGGCCTAGATTTGGACATTTTTTTACTTGGATTATCTAGGCTCATGAGACGGGGGACGTTAGTAAGAAGAGGTTTCGGTTCTGTGAAGGTTTTACCAAATTTCTTGTTAAACTTTCTTGTAATCATTCTAGTGAATTCTAGGTGTTGGAGTTGGTCATCGCCGACTGGGACAAATTTAGCATTATAGATAATTATATCGGCGCTCATGAGTACCGGGTAGTTAAAAAGACCCACATTTATGTTTTGAGGGGTGTCCTCTGATTTCTCTTTAAACTGTGTCATCCGACGCAGTTCACCAAAGGGAGTAACCGTACTCAGAACCCAAGCTAGCTCGGTGTGGGCCGGGACTGCTGATTGGACAAAGATAGTAGATTTTTGGGGGTCCAAACCCGCTGCCAGAAAGTCGGCAATTAATTCTAATATTTGCTTTGATTTCTCTTTTGGGCTGAAAACCTCGGATAGTGAGTGGTAGTCAACAATAGAAAAGTAACACAGGTATTTACCGGAATTTTGGAGTTCAACAAAATTTTTAAGCGCACCCAAATAGTTACCTAAGTGGAGCTTTCCTGTAGGTTGAATACCTGATACAAGAACTGGTTTTGCCATAAATTTATACCTCTATAATTACAGGCAGGATCATCGGTCGTCTCTTTGTTTTATTGTACAAGAACTGGCCGATTTGGTCGCGAATCAGCGATTTTATATAGTCGGCGTCTAGTGTCTGATGGCGGGGGATGCGGCTAATGATACCCCGGATTTTACGGCGAATTTCGTTTAATAATTCTTGACTTTCTTTCAAGTAAATAAAACCACGCGAGATAATATCGGGGTTTTTAAGAACCTTCCCCGTTTGGCGGCTAAGAGTTGTAATTATAACCACCATACCTTCTTGAGAAAGAGTTAAGCGATCACGGAGAACTATTTCTCCTACATCTCCCACACCCAGGCCATCTACCATTACATAAAAAGCGGGGAGCCTTTCATCGGTTACGCGCGGTGCGGAGTTTTTTCGGAACTCAACAACGTGGCCGTTATCCGCGATAATAGTTTTCTCAGGGGTTAACCCTAACACTTCTTGCGCGGATTTAGCATTTCTCCAGCGCATAAAATAGTAACCGTGAATTGGCAGAAAAAACTTCGGTTTTACGAGTCGCATTACGGTTTTTAATTCTTCTTGGGGAGCATGGCCGGATGAGTGAATATCAAGCATTGTGTAGTGATAAATGGTTGCCCCTTGGCGGGAGATATTATCTTTTAAGGTTTGGACGCCCCGTTCGTTACCGGGTACGACAGACGATGACAGCACAAGCGTGTCGCTTTTCTTTATCTTTATATGGCGATGCTCGCCGTTTGCAATGCGCATTAGGGCTGCGTTGGGTTCTCCTTGAGCGCCGGTTGCGAGAATCATTATCTTGTTATCAGGGTGTTTATGAATTTCCTCGAGCGGAATCATAGTCCCTTTTTGAATTTTTATGTATTTGAGATTCTGGGCGATTTGGATATTCGTCTTCATAGAATAACCACTGATGGCAACTTTTTTCTTCAGGCGTTCCGCAATTTTTATAATTTCAGCGAGGCGATCAAGAAGAGAAGAAAACGTTCCTACAATAACTCTTCCTTCTGCAGCTTTGAAGATTTTTTCCAGCTCCTTTTCAACTACTCGTTCTGAGGTAGACCAACCGGGATTTTCTGCGCCGGTTGAATCAAGCATAAGAGTGTGGATGTCTTGTTTACTTACCCATTTCCAGGTATCAAGGCCGCGAGGCTTTCCTTCCATATCATAGTCAAATTTGAACTCACCGGGATGAACTATGTTGCCGATGGGCGTGTGAACTATCATACCCACGCCTTCAGGGATGTTGTGAACGACATCAAAGAACGTTACTGAGAAGTGCTCCGAGAGCTTGTAATTTTCGCCGGCCTTTACGATTTCAAAGGACGGTTTTGGTGAGTTTGGAAATTCCCCCTGTCTTTTTAGAATAATTTCTCTGCTCATGGGGGTTGTATAGATTGGAGGATTTCCAATTTTCTCAAGAATGTAAGGGATTGCGCCGATATGATCGTAATGTCCGTGAGTTATAACTAAAGCTTTGATATTTTGTTTTTTGGGTTCGAGATATGAGACATTAGGAATGATGTAATCAATGCCCGGAGTTTCTTCTTCAGGGAATTGCAGCCCCGCGTCAATGATGATGATTTCGTCTTTGTACTCAAAGAACATCATATTGCGGCCAATTTCTTCCAAGCCGCCGAGCGCGACCCAGCGAACTACCTCATCTCTCACGGGTTTTTTTTCAGTCCGCGACTCACCGGTTTTAGGACGGAGTTTCCGTCCGGTTTGGGTAATTCTACGAATACTTGTCCTCTTTGGTATTTTCGGGGGTTTTGGAGCCATAATTTTAGTAAATTAGTAACTAGTAATTGGTAATTTTATTTTTTCAAATTTGTAATATTTTGAGATTTCTTCAGTGAACATACTTCTCTATGTGCCGAGGGTGGGATTTGAACCCACAAGCCCTTGCGAGCACAGCGTCCTGAACGCTGCGTGTCTGCCAATTTCACCACCTCGGCGCAGTATTTTATCTCAGTACTCGTGCCTTTGCGATGTGCCATTCGTTAACGTTTTTAAATCTATCCGATGGTGCGATTATGAGTTTTTCGTTGTCCTTAAATTCAAAGCCTCGGAGATTTTTTGTGTGAATATAAGTGTAGGGAACAGAGAAAAGAAAGATGGCCGATCTCTCTTCTATAATGAGTTCCTCTGCTATTTCCGCCAGAGATCTCTGTTCGCTCTCGCTCTCGGTCTGGCGGATTATCTCAATTAAGCTGTCTACTTTAGAGCTTTTGTGGAGAGCAAGATTTAAACCTGGGTAAAAACGTTGTGAAGAATGCCAGAAGGGAAAAAGATCCAAAGGATTTTCAAGGACGTTACCAAAGAGAATTACTTCGTAGTTATTGGTTTTAATAACATTATTCAACAGTTCGTCCGAGAGCAGGCTTATTATATTTACTTCATCCACACCAACAGAAAGCCAGTCCTCTCTTATTAATTTGGCGGTTTTCTCTAAGAATTCAACTTTAGGAACGATAATCGTGATCTCTATTTTCTCGTTATTTAGAGTGCTTAATTTTTCTCTTGCTTCCTCGGGACTGTAAACTACGCTTGGTTCTCTAATTGATACAAAATTACCCAGCGGACCGTTTATGGATTCTGCTTGATTGTTTAAAACCTCTTGGATTATACGCCTTTTATTAATTGCGGCGGTTAAAGCGTGGCGGAACTCATCATCTTTAAATGCAGGATTAACTAAGGGATTAAAAAAGATAGCGTAGTAACTAGGCATTGGGATTTGATTGATAACTATATTGTTTGGCGGCAGTCCTTCGGCAACAGCCGGCAGTAAACTTCCAAAACCGTCAACTTTACGGAGTAGAAAATCGTTCGTAAGGCTCTGAGCGTCTTCATAGAAGATGAAATAGAAATCTTCTATGAAGGGTCCCTCGCCGTGATAGTTGTCATTGGCAGTGAGACGATATTGACTTATAAAACCGTCTTTGCGTTTGGTAAATCCTTCAAAGCGGTATGGTCCGCTACCGACGGGTTCAAGGTTATATGAAGAAAGCCTGAGGTTGGCCGGAGGAATTTTCCCAAAGATATGGGCGGGAATAATAGGGAGTCTTTCGATATTTTTTGTGAAGAAGACGTAGGGTGTTGGAATAGATAAGCTTATTCTGAGTTCGCTTATGCGTTCAGCCACAACACCTCGCCAATCCTTTGTAAGGGGTGATCGCGAGTCGGGATTCTGAACCGTTTCTATTGTGAAGACAATATCATCGCTTGTAAGGGGTTGACCGTTATCCCATAAGAGTCCTTCTTTAAGTTTTAGAATATAGGTGCGTCCCTCATTTTTAACCTCATAATTTTCGATGAGGTCGGAGAGGTTGCTGTAAATCAAGCGGCTTATATCCTGATCGGTTTGGTTATCTGAAATAATAGGATTAATTGTAATTGGCTGTCCTAAGACTCCTTCTCGGTAAGTGCCGCCGGACACAGCTATCCACTCACTTGATTCTTGGATTGCAACCGAGACCCTTGTTATTGATGATAAAATCAATATCGCCGCCGCGCCTATTAGGATTAAGCGTTCTTGGTGCGTTAAGGAATAAAAAATCTTTTTAATTATAACCATCTTTCCTGTACTGGGAGAGGGCAATGTTTTCTAGAAAAACAGTATCTATGACCCCGCGCTCGGGTTTGCTAATCCAAGCTTAAATTATAAAGAGATTTATAATAGCAAGTACTGCAAAGATAACCGCAGAGATGATAGTTGACCAAAAAATTACTTTTTCCAAGCCTCTTCGAGTGTGGTAAGGAGTTCCTCCCCCACCACCGCCAAATAGAGCCCCGAGGCCCTCTCCTCGCTCCTGAATAAGCACTAGAACTATAAGGATTATAGATATAGCAACCTGACCGATGACCAACATATTATTACCTTCGGTAAGTAGTTCTTGCTGAGAAGTTTATAATAGCGTTTACGATGCTAAAGATAATAGTAGCAATAAGGAGTGGAATATACCCCTCTATTATAAGAGGGTCGCTCAAGATGTCAAGGAGGTAAAGGGTTACTGCATTTATGATGATGGTGAAGAGGCCAAAAGTTAAGACGATAAGCGGTCCAAGGAGAAGACGTAGGATAGGGCGGAGGATTAAATTAATGCCTGTGAGAATTGCTGCAGCAATAGCAAGGGCTATGAAATCCCCACTAAAAGAAAACCCACTTATGAAATAAGCTGCAGCGAGGATTGCGATGGCATTTGAGAAAATATGGAAGATTATATTTCCGATGAGTTTCATAAAAGAGTCTAGTTCATAGAAGAAAAACCCTTACTTTACTTTATTTTTATTGTACCAGAAATGAAAAACTCCCGGGCTGGTTGCCGCGGGAGTTGTGCTGGAGTCGAGGTGCAGGAGGTCTGACAAAATCCTATCACACCGCTTCTTAATGTCTCGAGAGGCGGTACTTCGGATTCGTCGATCTTTGCACCCCGACTATTTGGAAAAGTGGCGAGGCGTGAGTTTGGAGGGAGTTACACCGTTTGCTTGGGGTGGGTAGCTTGCCTCCGACGGAGGAGAGACGCGCTTTTTCGGGACGACGTTGCGCCGTCACCACGCTTGTAACCCTTCCCTACCATTAGACCCAGCAGTCGGGCACGTCCTCCCCTTCCGAAGAACGCAGTACTGTGGGACTAGCTCTAGAGCCAGCCTAGTGGTCTACACAACCACATTATAGGCCTTTGCCCGTAGGGTTCGCGAGCTGTTTCGTTAACCACCCGTCTAAGAAAGGCCACCAACCTCAGACCTCGCCACGGAAAATGTCAATGTGCGATGATAAATCCACTATAATCCTAATTTTAAGCCTGTCAATACCTCTATCTGCAATCTAGGGACACCTGCCCGCCGGCAGGCAAGACTTAAACTAGTTGGTCTAATAAGCTTTGCCCGGTCATACTGGAGGGTTTTGGTATGTTCATTAAATCAAGAATGGTTGGGGCGACATCGGAGAGTATACCGATAGTTTTTAAACGAGGCGGAGTTTGTCCCGAGTTTGCTGGGGGACTCTTCTCTAAATCTTTGGCGACTAGATAAATGGGCACCGGATTTGGATCATGGGTAGTTTCTGGCTCCCCAGTTTTAAGGTTTAGAACCGATTCGGCGTTGCCGTGGTCAGATGTAATTAAAAGGACGTGGTTACCAGCTAGGACGCTTTTTATGAGTTTTTCTAGTTCTTTATCGATTACCTTGACTGCTTCCAGAACTGCTTGGTAGTTGCCGGTGTGGGCAATGATGTCCGGGTTAGCATAATTTATAAGAATAAAATCAAACCCTCCCTCGTTTAAGGCAATGAGTAACCGTTCAGTGACGGCACCGGCCATCATTTCAGGGTGTTCTTCCTGACGGATAGTGCTTTTGGAGGGGATGAGCACGCGGTATTCATTTGGGAAGGGAGCATCTCTTAAACCATTGAAGAAGTAGGTAACGTGGGCGTATTTTTTGGTTTCAGCGATTCTGAGTTGGGTTTTTTGGTTGTCTGCGAGTACTTCCCCCAAAGAGTTTTTAATTTTCTCGCTGGGGAAAGCGACGGCTGTTTTCAGTCCTTTTTGATATTCGGTCATTGTTGTAACAGAAAGATTGCTCAATTTTTTGATCGGGAATTTATTAAAAGCAGGGTTCGCAAAGGATTCGGTTATCTGCCTCATACTGTCTTCGCGGAAATTAAAAAAAATAACCGCATCGTTGTCTTGGATAGGATGTGGTTTATCTATGATAATTGGTTCGATAAATTCGTCGTCTAGGTCCTTCTGGTAGATTTCTTCTGTTGCTTCCTTGTAGGATTTGACGTTTGTGTCAATGCCCGTGAGGGTCCTGTAGGCCTTTTCGGTCCGCTCCCAATGGTTGTCGCGGTTCATGGCATAATATCGGCCCATTAAGCTTGTAATAACGCCAACTTTATTTTTTTGTAAAATTCCTTCCAAGTTTTTAACAAGATAGAGAAGAGAGTGAGGAGGACTGTCGAGCCCGTCAGCAAAGAGATGAAGGTAAAGGTTTGGGCAGTTTTCTTTTTTAGCCATCTCAATTAGCGCCACTAAGTGCTTGAGAGAGGCATGGACATTACCTTTAGTCAAAAGCCCTATAAGGTGAACGGCAGAGTTATTTTTTCGTGCATGTAGAAACGCACTCCTTAGCGCGGGGTTTTTGAAAAAAGAACCATCCTCAATTGCCATTGAGATTCTCGGAAAATGTTGGTAGAGAGTCCTGCCGGTGCCAATAGTAAGATGGCCTACTTCACTATTCCCTTCTTCTCCCCAAGGGAGACCTACGGCGATTCCCGAGGCTTGGAGAGCGCCGCTTGGGAAAGAATTTTCTATATACCTAATAGTCTTGAGACCCGCAATATGGATTGGATTTGACTCGTTGAGTTTTCCAATCCCCCAACCATCGAGGATGGCGAGGACGAAAGTTTTTCTCATGGATTAATTCTAGCATCAAAAGAAGCGTTTCATCACTACTATCTGAAGTATCCGGGCTTGACATTTTAAAGAAGGCACGTTACGATAATTAATACAAACTTATAAATAAAACGTCGTAAACCCCGCTTTGGAAAATTAATGAAACTAATTGATATCGTGAGAACTACAACTCGTATTTTTGAAAACCTTTCTAATAAGGGAAAGGTTCATTTTGATTTTCTAGAGGGGGCAAAAAATAAACTAATATACTTTTATGATTTTAGGAATCAATTTTTGGTTGGCAGGAGGCTTATTAATTCTAGGAATAGTGCTCGGATATTTTCTAAGGCGGTCGCTTGCTCTTCAACAAGCATCCTCTTTAGAACGCAAAGCTCAAGAAGAGCTAACTTCTGCTGATTCAAAAGCTAAAGAGGTAGTCTTGGCGGCAAAAGATAAAGCTGCCTCCATTATTGCCGAGGCTCAGAAGGAAGAACGCGAACGGAAGCAGGAATTACGCCATCTAGAAGAGAGATTTCTTAAAAAAGAGGACGTTCTTGAAAAGCAAAAAAGTGAAGTTGGATCTAGAGAGACGGAGTGTAAAAAAGAATTAGAGAGAGTTCAAAAAATTGAGGAACAAGCTAGAGAGCTTCAGAAGAAAATTGGGGAGGAACTGGAGAAAGTATCAGGGTTGACTCGAGATGAGGCAAAAGCCAAGTTGATTGAGGAATTAGAGCAAACTAATCGGCAAGAATTAGTTGATGTGATTAGCCGGTTAGAGAAAGAGAAAAGAAAAGAAGTGGAAGCGAAAGGCTTAGAAGTGATCACTTCAGCGATACAGCGCTACGCTCGTAGTAGCATTGCCGATATTACTACAAGCGTAGTTCATCTTCCTAATGAAGAAATTAAGGGAAAGATTATTGGTCGGGAAGGCAGGAATATAAGAACATTTGAGCGTCTGACTGGAGTTGAGATTGTTATTGATGAGACGCCGGAGAGCTTGCTTTTATCTTCCTTTGACCCACTTCGTCGGGAAGTGGCGAAGCTGGCCCTAGAGAAGCTGATTCAAGATGGTCGGATTCAACCGGCTAAGATTGAAGAGAAAGTCGAGGAAGCAAGACAGGAGCTAGATAATCAGATAGAGCGCATTGGTGAGGAAGCCGTCTATGAGGTGGGGGTCTTAGATTTACCAAAAGAGATAATTCGTCTTTTAGGAAGGTTGAACTACCGTACTAGCTATGGGCAGAATGTATTAACCCACTCAGTTGAGATGACTCACATTTCAGGGATGATCGCCAGTGAATTGGGAGTTAATGTAGACGTTGTCAAGAAAGGAGCTCTTCTTCATGATATAGGCAAGGCAATTGACCACGAGGTTGAAGGAACGCACGTTGAGCTCGGAAGAAAACTGTTGAAGAAATATGGTATTGATGAGGCTGTTATAAAAGCTATGGAATCTCATCATGAGGAGTATCCTTTCTCTACCCCTGAGTCTTATATTGTAGCGGCAGCTGATGTAATTTCCGCTGCTAGACCTGGGGCTCGTCGTGATACTTTAGAGAAGTATTTGAGGCGCCTCGAAGATATAGAGAACACGGTAAAGACCTTTAAAGGGATAAAAGACGCCTATGCGGTTTCAGCGGGGCGGGAAGTACGGGTATTTGTTGTCCCCGAGAAGATAGATGACTTTGGTGCGTTGCAGCTTGCAAAACAAATTGCCAATAAAATCCAATCCGATGTGCAATATCCCGGTGAAATTAAGGTTACTGTTATTAGGGAAGTGAAAGCCGTTGAATATGCGAAGTAGCAAGTGATTAAACTGGATTAAACTAGCTTAAAAGGATATAAAAGTGGTAAAATACGTGGGCAATGGCGAATGTGCTATAATAAAAGCGATTTTTAAAGGTCGATTGAGTATGAGATGGTCACTGGATGCCAAGTGGCTAAATACCTAAAATAACTAATAAATAATTATGAGAAAAGATGGTCTTGTAGAAGCTGTTCAGCAGGCCGCGGACCTCGGTTCTAAAAAGCAGGCCCAGGATGCGGTTGAGGCTGTTTTCGACACCATTCAAAAGACACTCAGTCGAGGCGAAGAAGTCGCAATTACTGGATTCGGTATATTTAGAGTCGTGAAACGGGCCGCTCGGATGGGTGTTAACCCTAAAACCGGTGAAAAAATTCAAATTGCTGCTTCGACTGCTCCTAAATTTAAGGCAGGTAAGGTTTTTAAAGAAGCAGTTAGGTAAGGCATCTCCAGGTTTTGGAGAAACACAAACCCCTCCGACTAAATTCTAGTCGGAGGGGTTTGTTATTTCCACGCGCAAAAAAGCCGTGGATTACTAACTGAGCAACTCCCTCACCGAATTACTCATTTCAATAAAGATCCGATAGGCCTCCTTAATTTTTGTTAAGGATGTCCTAACCAAATCCTTTATTGACAAAGGGGGTGGTGGCACAGACTCTACGTCCGTTGCGTCAGCCTCAGTACCCGTAGAGTCGGGTTCATCAGATACTTCCTCGGTATGAATGATAGTTTGGTCTTCGGTCTCGTCAGTAATTTCAGTAGTTGTGGCGGTGGATGAACTTGTAGAAGAGTTCGTGTAGATATAGCGATCAAAGAAAAGATTTTCAGCAGCTTGGTTTATCTCATCACTTTCCTCTATTAGTTCTCCAGCCTTATCTAAAAGTTCTCGCAGACCTGAGACGCCTTTAAGGTTAGCTTCTTGTAGTTTTGTTATGTCTTTATCAATTCTTTGCCAACGCCTTTCGGCAATATTAACCGCGTTTTGTTCTTGTTCAACCAGGAGGAACTCATTAACTTGCTCGGCGGCGGGGAGATACGTTTGTTCCCGCCAGTCCTTAAAATCACTCGCAATATTCTTAATGGTTTCCAGGTCGATTACTTCGCTATCGTCTATTAATTGTTTTTGTTCGTCGTAGTGGACTAGGGCTCGGTTTAGATCTTTGATTCTTTCTTCTTTCCAAGAAGAGGCGTCTTCTTCAATTTGGTCCAAGCTTAATAATTTAATTTTTAAGTCTTTCGCCTCAAGAATAGAAAAATCAACCACCTCTTTAAAAGTTTCAATTCTGAACGCCAAATCGTCGGGTATATTTTCGTCTTTAGCAATAACCAAGTCCTCTACTTGGTCTTCAACATTTTCAAAAGCTTCCTGTACTGCGGCTGACTGGGCGTTTGCAGAAGCAGCCAGAAGTGAATAGCTAATACCCAGTACTATGAAAGCAACTAAGAATTTTTTCATGGCTTAGGTCTGAAACATTCTAAAATATAGCTTTCTCTAGAAGCTCATCAATGTATGGGTTGATTGACTCATCAAGATTAATACCCGCCTCCTCCGATTCTAGGAGTGAATTATTGAGGTGTCTTGGATAAGTGTTTTGTATTTCGTTTAGAGCCGATGCAATGGCTTGATTCACGCTTTGTTGGTATTTAATCTCTTCAAGTTGGATGTTAATAGTGAGGTTGCTGAACTCTTGTTCGAGACTTTCAGGATTAAAAGAAGAGGAAAGAACAGGCTTAGATGAGAATAGTGCGTTATAAGATATGACTGCAGCAAGGAACAAGAAAGTTACTGCCGTGGCGCTAGTCCACAACCAAATTTGGGAACGAGTTCGTCCATGGTTTACTGAGAGAACTATACTTCGGGAACCTCTGGCAAACGCAGAATCAGGCTCTATATAACGGAGCCTTTTTAACTGGGTAATAATTTCTTTGTTTGTATTCATGCGTTTTCGGTTTCGTGATGATTATGGTCGCTTATATGTTTTCTGAGTCGTTTGATAGCTCGGTGTTGGATCACACGTATTGCCCCTTCGCTTTTGCCGAGAATTTGTGCAATCTCTTTGTTAGTGAGCTCGTCTACAAATCTCATAATGATAACGTTCTGCTGTTCCGATTCTAATTTAATTAAAGAGGTTTTAATGAGCTGTACTTCGAGTTTTTGGTCCAGAAGGTGATCGAGTTTGGGTGATTCAGAGAGGAGGCTTTCTGCTACTAGCTCAATGCTAGTATTATTTTTTTTGGTTCTCCAATGGTCAATAACGGTGTTGGAAGCAATTTTGTAGAGCCAGCTTGAGAATGGGAATCCTTGGAAACGGTAGCGCCCAATATTTTTCCAGGCACTAAGGAATACTTGGTGGCAGAGATCTTCAGCGTCAGCTTTGTTTCCAACTTTTAGGAAGATGAATCGGTAAATTGGTGTAAGGTGCTTATCGTATAACACACCAAAAGCCTCAGGTTCTCCCTTTTGGGCCTTTTTAACGAGCTCTTGTTCTTCTTTCATAAACTAGAACGATATAGTTAGTAATATGTTTCTTAACTCGGGAAAATAAACTGAAAACCACATGTAACAATATATAAATTAATTGTAACGTTACAGGAGAAATCTACCAGATTCGTCTTTTCTATGCAAATAGGGAAGTCTGTAAAAATCTAACGGCTCAACGACAGGTGTCGTTGAGCCGTTAGATTTATTCGTTGTGCGGGATACGGGAAGCGAATGTCACTTTCCTTCGACAAACTCAGGATCGCTCCCTCAAAACCCTCGGTTTTGAGTCTGCTTCGCTCATTCCGACACGGGGAAACCTAACTTTTCCCCGACCCCCTTTCCTGTTCGATTCCCGCAAAAGATAAACCCGCGGAATAGATCCACGGGTTTATCTTCTTGTGCGGAATACGGGAATCGAACCCGTGTCTCCAGCTTGGAAGGCTAGCATTCTACCACTAAACTAATCCCGCCTACGTTAATGTTTGCATATAGCATGTTTTTTTTGCAACCACACGATTATTTGATTGAGGGTTTGGTTGGAGATATAATCAGCTAATATGAAATTGAAGCTAAAAAAAGCAGTAAAACGTAGAATTCTGTGGTTTGTACTCATTGTAATTGCGGTTCTGATTATAGCTCTTTATTTTTTTCTCGATTTTAACCAGCCGATTCAGGTACCCAACGAATTTCTAGCGGCCAGACAGAACGCTGCAGTGGTGAGTAAGAAAATTGTGGCACTCACGGGCGCCACCAATGAGAAAATTAAGGCGGTTAATCTTTCAGATTTAAGTGGTAATGCGAGCCAGGCTCATACCTTAATTCAAGAAGCGCGTCAGAACAATGCAGAAGCGCACAATCAAGCCTTTGAATTATCCGGGTATTTACAGGAACTCGCGGAATCTTTAAGTGCGATTTCCTCAGCGAAGAGTCAGCGTTTGGCCTATGAAGCAGTAGCGGTAGAGATCACGCTTGTCAGTGAATTTATTATTTATACCCAAAACTTGAATAATTTTTTGGGGAGTTTATTAGGGGCTATTCAAACCAACTCGTTTGCTGACCGGAGAGCAGTTCAGAATTACCTCGATGAAGTGAACGAACGTGCGGAGAAAATTAACGATTTGAACGAAGAGTTTTTGGTTAAAATAGAGAAGTTTGATAAGTCCCTGTAAGACCGAGCAAAGATACTTACTTTTATCGAATTCTTTTAGGTGAAATTGAGGTGAAGAATCTCTTTAGAGTATCGTAGATGACAGGCAGTTCAAGATAGTCAACGCCAATTGCTACCCACGCAAGCCATAACGGCAGAATTGGAGACCCACCGGCGAACTGTCCGATTATGAATTCATCAGTTATCCAAAAAATATGGAGCCACTGACTGTTTACAAAAACCAGCATGGCTATGCTCTTTATACTGAACCCTTTCCTTAGGAGACTTATATATAGTAAGGAAGCACCTATGATGGCGGGGATCTCCACATAGTCTGCAATGATGATGAGAAATTCTATAACCCCCGTTGGGTTGAAGAAACTTACACCAAAGAGACGCACAGTAACTACATCAGTCGTAAGCCAGTAGAGGTGAACGAGCTGCCATGTGAAGAGCAGGGCGACAATAGCAATATTGAGCGTGAGGTTGCGTTCGTACCACGCCCAGAATTTTTGAATTATTATTTTCATTTTGGAGCCGGAGTAGCCAAACCTCCGTTAACCACAGACTTAGGTTGAAGTAAGAAAATGAGGATAGCTTTTTGAACATGCAAACGATTCTCTGCTTGGTCGAAAACAATTGAATTAGGTCCATCAATAACTTCGTCGGTGATTTCTTCGCCGCGGTGAGCCGGCAGACAATGCATTACCATCGTTTTCTTTTTGGTTAAAGACAAGACCCTCTGATTAACTTGGTAGGGGACTAAAATCTTTTTTCTTTTCTCAGCATCTTGCCGTCCCATACTAATCCAGACATCGGTATATAAAACATTAGCGCCTTTAACCGCTTGATTAACATCGTTCGTTATTTCCGCCGTTGAACCGCTTTTGGAAAAATCAGCCTTAGCTAATTCTAAAATCTCGGTTTTGGTTTGATACTTTTTAGGACAGCCGACTCGGAAATTTATTCCCAAACGGGCACAGAGAAGAAGCAGGGAATTGGTCACATTGTTGTTTCCGTCACCGACAAAAACAATGGTAAAGCCGTTAGGAAATTTCTCTGGGTAACTCAGTTTTTCCCAAATTGTGAAAATATCAGTTAAACTCTGGCATGGATGAAACTTATCAGAAAGACCATTAATCACGGGTACCGAGGCAAAACGGGCTAAATCAAGGATGTCCTGATGACTAAAAACCCGGGCCATAATTCCATGAACATATCGGGAAAGAGTTCGGGTTGTATCGGCAATGGTTTCACCACGAGAGAGCTGGAGGTCGTTCGGGTTTAGATACAAAGCATGGCCACCCAAATGAGTCATTGCTACCTCAAAGGAAACTCTCGTCCGGGTGGAAGGCTTCTGGAAGATCATTGCCAATGATTTATTTTTCAGGTACTCATGCGGTTCATTCTTTTTCTGTTTTTCTTTAACTTTTTTTGCCAGTTGAAAAATTTGCCGAACCTCCTCGGCCGAAAAATCTTGGTCTGATTTTAAATCTCTTTTCATGTCGGGCCGCCGAGATTCGAACTCGAACTACATGCTCCCAAAGCAAGCGTGCTACCATTACACCACGGCCCGTTACCACTTTAAATTATCCGATTTTTACTTTAGAATCAACGTACGTTTTAATCTCCCCGTAGTTCAACGGATAGAACGAGGGTTTTCTAATCCCTAAATCGGGGTTCGATTCCTCGCGGGGAGGCAAGACAAAATCTGGACAGTAGCCTGTCCAGATTTTGTTATGCTGGGAGGAATCGAACTGTGAAAGACCTGCCTGCCGGTAGGCAGGGGTCAGGAAAGCGGCCTGCCCGGGCCAAGGGGAGTTTTCCCGCCTGCCTCGCCGTATGGCGGGGTGAAGCGGAATTACTCAAACCGAGGGGTTTGAGGGAGTGAGTGAATATGAGTGACGTTTGCTTTCTCGCGGGGAGACATAATCATAAATTTATTCTACTCCGGAAAAAGTATACCAATACCCCACAAAACAAGAAGACCAAGAAGGATTGCGAATAAGTGGGCAAAGTCGGGGCCTTTGGTTTTGTGGCGGAGTTCGGGCATTAAATCTGAAATAGCAATGTAGATGAAGGTGCCGGCGGCAAATGAAATAAGTTGGGGCAGTACTCCGGAGATTAAAGGAAGCGCAATATAGCCTACTACGGCTCCCACCGGCGTGGTAAGGGCAGTAAGAGTGTTGTATAAAAGTATTTTGCTTTTACTATAGCCGGCGTGGAGTAGTACACCGAAGTCGCCAATTTCTTGCGGGACTTCGTGAAAAAAAACTGCGATAGTTGCGGCAATACCTGCGGGGACGCCTAAACTGAAACTTAGCGCGATAATAATGCCGTCGATAAAATTGTGTAATGCGTCACCAAAGAGCACTGCCTCAGAGAAAGTGTGAATGTCGCACGTTTCTCGGTCGTGGCAGTGGTACCATTTTAAGAATTTCTCAAAAAGGAATAGAGTAAGCAGTCCCAGGATAACAAAAGAGAACGCGCTTTTATCTCCGATCTCGCTCAAAGCCTCTGGTAGTAGTTCAAAAAAGGCCGCTCCCAAAAGACTTCCCACCGCGAAGCTCACGAGAAGCAAAGAAACCTTTCTCGCTAATTGTTCTTTGGTGAGCAAGAGAATCCCGCCTACGAGTGCGAATACACTGCCGGTTAAACTCGCAATTATAATTTGAATAAACATTTTGACTAATGGTTTTTTTTAATTATACTAGAATCTACTCGCCGCGGTAGCTCAGTGGTAGAGCGATAGCTTGAAGAGCTATGCGTCGGGGGTTCGATTCCCTCCCGCGGCACATATGAATTTTTGGATACCTTGAGGTATCCAAAAATTCATCTTTGTAGAAAAGGAATTGAACACGAAAGGGGGTCGGGGTAAAGTTTGAGGTTCCCCCGTGTTGGAAATTATTCAAAACCGACCGCGTGTGCCGCCTTAGCTTCAGCGGTGGAGCAGGGTTGTGAAAGCGCACCGAGCACATAAAGCGTTATGTGCTCGGGAGCAGTGAGATTCCCTCCCGCGGCACAAAAAATATGGACTTACTCAGCAAAAAGTGCGTTGCGTGTGAAGGCGGCGTGGAACCGTTTACCAGTAGTCAAGCGGAAGAATATTTAAGAGAGGTATCCGGTTGGAAGTTAAACTCCGATAGTAAGGGGATAGAACGTGAGTTTAAATTTAAAGACTTCAAAGAATCAATAAGTTTTATAAATCGTGTAGCTGAAGTTGCTGAGAGTGAGGGGCATCATCCGGATATTCATGTATCTTACAACCGCGTGCACATTGAGCTTTCAACCCATTCAATTAGAGGGCTCTCTGAAAACGACTTTATATTAGCGGCAAAAATTAACAGTTTATTAGATGAGAAGAATTGAGATAGTATTATTTTAGTCTTTTTTTGGCTGAAAATTCTTTTCTATCATTCCCCCTATTTTTTCTACTTTCTTCTCAATAGAAACCTCTTTACCGATAAGTTTTTTAAGCAGGTGTTTCCAGCTAAAGATAAAGAGAATAATTATAAATATAGCTATCTCCATTTGGCGGAGCTTGAGTAAGCTCAACCCCTCAATTACGAAGAGAGATCCAGTCACTAAAACAGAGAACCAAATCGTGTTAGCAATAATTCGATTTTTGATAAAACTTTTAATGTTAAATTTTATCCAGCCGCTTAAGAAGATTACCCCAACGTTTACATAAGAAATAAATTTGGAGAGGATAAGAATTTTATTTATGTGGTTTTTTAAATGAAAATGAATCTTATCGTGGTAGGGAATCTTTTTCTCCAGTCGCAGGCCGAGCGGCGTGCCTTTAAGAGATCTCCCTAAAAAATAAAAGAAACCCTCATATACAAAAATACTAATTGCAATGGAGATCAGGAAACTACCCCAGCCGAGATAGCCATTTAGAATTAGATATGTCCCAATTAGTACCGTTATCTCGCCCTGGATAAGAATACCGATCGCAACGATGAAGTGTCTGAAGGAATAATGATTTATAACCCATTGACCCAGAACATCTAGCAGGTTAGCCATCGTTCCATTATACTATAAGCGGTAATCATGTTAGTTACAGAAAAGGACGTAAAGTTTAAAGCAGTCAGGTCAAGCGGTCCCGGCGGGCAGAGAGCTAACAGGCGCTCGACAAAAGTGCAGATTTGGGTTAAAATAGGAAACTTACCGCTTTCCGATATTCAAAAGAAAAGATTGAGGAGAAAGTTGGCAAAGCACATCAACCATCTAGATGAGCTCTGGGCGGAAAATGAAGAAGAACGTACTCAGAAGTTAAACAGGGACAAGGCGCTTTGGCATATAAATAAAATGATTAGGGACGCGCTTAAAGTTCCTAAGCCGCGGATCCCAACCGAGCCGCCTAGGAGCGCGGAAGATGTGCGGATACGAGCAAAGAAAATAAGGAGTGATAAGAAACGGGGTCGAAGGATTAGTAGTCAGTAATTAAATAATTAGAAAATAGTGAAAATGGTGGGCGTAGCTCAATCGGTAGAGCGCTTCTCTGTGGCAGAAGAGGTTGCGGGTTCAATCCCCGTCGCTCACCCCAATTTATGAAAAAACTCTATAAAAGCAAAAAGAATAAGGTTTTCGCCGGCGTAGTTGGCGGCGTTGGGGAATATTTTGATGTCGACCCCGTTATCTTGCGACTCACGTGGCTGTTGGTAGTTGTTTTTACAGGTTTCGTACCCGGAGTAGTTGTTTATATAATTTCTATTTTTGTTGTTCCCAATAAGCTAAGTAGGAGAATTAACTGATAGTTGATTAATCTATAGTTGTCAGTAATTTAATAATCTGATATAAGGACTGAGAGATAGTAGAGTAGAAACTGCCCTTTAACATTTGTTTCGCGAGGTTATAACGAATGGCAACGAATCTGAAGTCTGAGACTTCACGTCTCAACAAAGAAGTGTGGCTTGAGACGCTTGACCAGCGAATCATGGCGCTTTTCATCTATGTCGGTTCGGTGATGGGGGTCTGCTTGGTCTTGAGTTTTTTTTCGCCCCAAGTCGGAGCATTTCTTTTTTGGACTTTTGTCCAAGGGGAAAGCTCTTACCTTCTCTGGCACTATTTTTACGGCCTCCATCCGCTGAAGGGGTATCTCCCAATAGTCCTTACGACGGGGACCATCCATCTCGCAATGATATGGTTTATTGTCTTTAGAGGAAAAGGACCTCTCTTAGATCTGCCAATTGCGAAGCGCTTATTCAATCCCGCTCGTTATTCTCGTCTTCAAGCAAGGATGAATAAGAAAAGAAACAGGGCAACAATTTTTAGTGTCGGTATTATTCCCACAATTTGGTGGGTCGGTTTTCTTCACCTAAGGAAACATCCTATGAGAATGGGTGTAGCTACTGTCCTTCTAGGGAATGTAGTAAAGCTCACCACTTTCTCTGTTGTTTTCTGGTTGGGTGTCTCGGTAGGATGGGCGTTCTTTGCCGTCGCTATGGTTGCACTTGCAGCGTTTTTCTCCCCGCGGCTTGTTGAGCGGTTTTTTCCGAACAACAATCAGCGATAAACCGTCTGGATCCAGATCCGGGCGGTTTTTCTTTTATCATGCTTATTGAAACAGAAACTTACCTCATCTCGTTATACTCTGTACTGTTTCTAGTCAGCTATCCATAAGCCATGTTGACAAGGGCATTTGAGCAAGTTTATATTAAAGCATGTTAAAAATCGTTATTTCTATTGTTCTCTCGTTAGCCTTTGCTCTGCCGGCCGTGGCACAGACGCGGCTTGATGCCGTAAGAGATCAACTTCGTGATGCCCGAGAAGATTTTGTTAAGGATGTTCGGGAAGGCATTCAAGAGAAGAGAGGAGATATTCGGGAGCGAGCGGAAGAGTTTCGTGGAGAAATCCGTGAGCGAACAACTGACCTACGAGAAGATGCTCGCGAGGTTAGAAAGCGCGTGAGAGTTGAGGTGAAAACACTCCGGGGTGAAACGCGTGATAGATTTGAGAGTAGAAGAACTGATGCACGGGACCGTCTTGATAAAAGACGTGTGGAATTTAGGACGAAGTTGGAGTCGAAGCGTGCGGATATGAAAGAGCGAGTTGAGGAACGCAGAACAGAGCTAAGAGAGCGTCTCACGAAAGTTAGAGATGAACGTAAAAAGCAGGCAGTTGAGCGTATCCACGAGCAAATCGCCAAACTAAATGACCGGTTGCTTGATCACTTCTCTCTAGTGTTAGAGAAGATGGATAAGGTTTTGGATAATATCTCAAGCCGGGCTGACAAAGCTGAGGAGCACGGCAGGGATGTTTCTGCGGCGAGGACTGCAATTGAAGAAGCACAGAACGCAATTGATGCAAGTCGTGCGGCAATAGACGAGCAAGCTGACAAGGAGTATGACATTCCTGTAAGTGACGAGGAATCATTGAGAGTGGATGTTGGCGGAGTGCGTCGAGCGTTGCACGATGATTTAGCCGCAGTTCGGTTAACAGTGAAGTCAGCACATGATGCGGTACGAAATGCGGCTACGACTTTAGCTCAAGTCCGCCAGGTTGATGAATTAGAAATTGATACGGGAGAATCTGATGAGGATAATAATTAATAAATTCGGAGCATGAAAAAAAATTTAGTCATAGTCATTGTTATAATAATTGTTCTGGCGCTAGTTGTTATTTGGCGGTGGCAGACGGGGCAAGTTTTGACTCCTGCTCCAGTTGTTACTGAGGAGGCTGTATTAGTAGAGGAATTATTAGAAGAAGATACAACTTCCGCTGCTATTGAGGTTTTAGACAGTCTTGATCTTATAGACTTGGATGCAGAATTTGAAGCGATTGATGCTGAATTGAATCAATTGTAGGATTTTTCAGATAGAAAGGAACGGCTCAACGGTACTTACCGTTGAGCCGTTTTGTTACAATGAATTTATGCGTACAAAGTTTTTTACTGGAGAAGGTGACCGTGGTGAGAGTGAGGTCCGCGGTAAGAAGATTTCTAAAAGCAACACGTTGATTGATTTACTTGGTGGTCTTGATGAATTAAATTCATGGGTTGGTTTTTGTCGAGTGGAGGCAGAAAATAATTTTTCTCAAAAAGGATTAGTTAACGTTTCAAATGTTGTAGGGCAAATTCAAGAATCGCTTTTTGTTGTTCAGGCGGAAGTTGCAGCATTAGGTTTTGGTTATCCAAAGAGCCCAAAAATTAACGAGGATAAAACTCGATACTTAGAAACTATTATCAAAGAAATCGATAGTGTTGTTCCAAAGATAGAAAAATTTATTATCGTGGGCGGCAGTGAGCTTAGTGCTCGTCTTGATGTCGCGCGAGCAATTGCAAGAAGGACTGAAAGACAAGCCAAAAAATATTCAGAAGAGAAACAATTGCGAGAGCCGGTGCTTAAATTCCTAAATCGTCTCTCGAGCATTCTTTTTGCCTTAGCTCGTTATGTGAATCACGAGCTGGGAATTAAAGAAGAAAACCCTTCTTATTAGGTTGCATGAAGAAAATTTATTTGGACTACGCGGCTACCACACCGATTGATGAGAGAGTGCTTGAAGCAATGAACGCGTATTTTACCGATAAATTTGGTAATCCGGGTTCGCTTCATTCATTTGGCCAGGAGGCGATAGCGGCGGTTGATAAATCGCGGGAAACAATCACCGGAGCCATCGGGGCAAAATTTGAAGAAATCGTTTTTACCGGCAGCGCAACAGAAGCAAACAACTTGGCGCTGCGCGGCGTGGTAAAAAACTTCAACTTTTTACCTTTAAAGATAATAGTATCTTCTATTGAACATGAGTCGGTTTTAGAAACTGCCCGGGATTTGGAGGAAGAGGATGTAGAGGTAGTTTACCTGCCGGTCAGTCGTGAGGGGTTTGTTGATTTAGAAGGGCTAAAATCTTCCTTGGATGAGCGGACGGTTCTTGTTTCTATAATGTATGCGAATAATGAAGTGGGTGTGATTCAGCCCGTTGCCGAAATTTCCAAAATCGTCAAGGGGTTTAACTCAAAAATTTTAGTTCATGCTGATGCGGTTCAGGCATTTCAATATCTGGATTGTGATGTAGATGAACTTGGTGTTGACTTGATGACATTGTCTGCTCACAAAATCTACGGTCCGAAAGGGGTCGGAGCACTCTATGTCCGTAACTTAGAGCCTGAAACCCAAAAATCCCTACCCAGCAGGCAGGTAGACCCTCTTATTACTGGCGGTGGCCAGGAATTTGGCCTGCGTTCTGGAACCGAAAATATCCCGGGGATTGTCGGTTTCGCGAGGGCAATAGAATTAATCTCTAAGCATATCCCAGTCGATCCTACTCGGGATAAACGTGAATTGGAAAACGAGAGAATTAAGGAACTTAGAGATTACTTCTGGAAAGGATTAAAAAAAATCTATCCTTCAGCTGATACAAACCCCGAAGAAGTTGCCCTAGGTTATAACCTAGGTTATAACCTAGGGCAACCAAAATACTTACCCAATATTTTAAATGTTTATTTTCCCGATCACTTAGCTGAAGATTTATTGATTAAACTCGATATGGCCGGTGTGGCTGTCTCTTCCAGCTCTGCCTGCCGGGCGCGTTCTACTAAACCTTCGCATGTGCTTGAGGCGTTAGGATTACCAACTAAACGTATTAAGAATAGTATACGTTTCAGTTTGGGTAGGTTTACAGACAGACAAGAAATTAAAGAAGCTTTGGAGAGAATTAAGAAAGTTTTTGAAGATGTTCGGAACGTGAGTTTGTGAAACTAATAATTGACAGAACCGTTTAAGTAGTTAGAATCACTTTCATGAGCGACAAATTAAGGAATTATTTAGGCATCGCGGTTATTATCTCGATTTTAGTTCTGGCATCTTCGGCGTGGAGTTACACGCGTTCTTACTCCAAATCAATTGAACCTTCATCTTTCAGGAGTTTTTCTGTCTCAGGTGAGGGTAAAGTGATAACAGTACCGGACGTAGCAGAATTTACTTTTAGTGTTGTAACAGAAGGTGAAACAGATATTGCCGGTTTACAGGACGAGAATACCGGGAAGGTAAATCAAGCAATCGCGTTTGTGAAATCTAGCGGCGTTGATGATAAAGATATCAAAACCCAAAGTTATAATTTAACACCCCGTTACCAGCGTTATAGTTGCCCTCGTGCGGCCGTTGAGGCAGAACCTTGTCCGCCACCCGAGATAGTGGGATATACAATTACTCAGACAATACTTGTGAAGGTGAGAGACTTTACTGTGATTGGCAATATCCTCGCCGGCGTCGTTCAAAGCGGCGCTAACACTGTTTCCCAGCTAAACTTCACAATAGATGATCCAGATCAATTCCAAAGTGAGGCGCGGGCGGAAGCGATCGCAAAAGCTAACGAGAAAGCAAAATCAATTGCTAAAGCAGCAGGTTTTAGGTTGGGGCGACTTCTCTCAATTAGCGAATCGGGTCGCACTCCTCCTCCGGTTTTCTTTAGAGAAGCGGCGCTAGGAGTGGGTGGCGCTGTCACTCCTGATATTGAGCCAGGGAGCCAGGAGGTGGTTGTGAATGTAACGATGAGTTACGAGATAGAGTAACTCACAAATTAAGTTTGGTATGTCTAAAAGACTACTGACTATCATAATAGCTTCAGCTTTAGTTGGCGGGTTTTTTGGATCGCTTATTTCGGCGCAGCTTGCGGATGCGAATATTATTGACGATTTCCTAAATTTATTTACAAAACTGAGGGTAGAACAGCAGGTTTCTCCATCAACCCCGGAGCCGGTTGAACTTTACAAACCAGCTCTTGATTATGAAGAAGCGGTGATACGAGCGGTTGAGAGAGCCGAACCGAGCGTAGTTTCAATCGTCGTCACAAAAGATTTACCTATTATTGAGCGGTGTTCGTATGACCCCTTTGGCGATCTTCCTCCGGGATTTCAGGATTTTTTCGGTTCTCGTGGTTTTGAATTTTTTCAACCATGTGAGAGGGGTACTGAGCGCAGGGAAGTTGGCGGCGGCACCGGATTTATTGTCTCAGTAGACGGCATGATTTTAACTAACAAGCACGTGGTTGCCGATGCTGGGGCTGAATATACAGTGCTCACTAATGATGGTAAAAAACACGATGCGGAGGTGTTGGCGCGAGATCCTGTGCAGGATTTAGCAATTATCAAAATTGACCCACCGGCCGATGGATTCATTCCCGCGGTGCTTGGTGACTCAGATGCCATAAAACTCGGTCAGACCGCTATTGCGATTGGGAATTCTCTAGGTGAACTTCGGAACACTGTCTCAGTTGGCGTGATCTCCGGTCTCGCACGCACCATAACCGCATCTGGGCAGAGAGGCGCTGAGACGCTTCAGGGAGTTGTTCAGACAGATGCTGCAATTAATCCCGGCAACTCTGGTGGTCCGCTTCTAAACTTGAAAGGGGAGGTTATCGGCGTAAATACTGCTCTTGCCGTCGGCGCTCAAAATATAGGATTTGCGATTCCGATTAACCAAGCTAAACGTGATATAGACTCAGTGGAGCGAACAGGAAGCATCAAAGTGCCTTATCTTGGCGTTCGCTACTTTACAATTACTCCCGAGTTTGCGGAGGAGCAAAATGTGACGTTTGATTACGGAGCGCTTATTCGAGGGGGGGACGATGGTCCGGGCGTAATTCCTGATTCACCCGCCTCTAGAGCCGGACTTATGGCTGAAGATATTATTTTGGAGATTCAGAATGTGCGCGTTAATAAAGATAATCCACTCGGTCTTTTAATTCAAAAGTATAATATTGGTGATACAATACTCATTAAAGTACGCCGCGGAGGAGAGATAGTTACGCTTAGCGTGACACTTGAAGAAAGACCGGATTTATGATATAAAGAGGATTATTTACGCATGCCAAACTTCCATCGTTTTACTATTAAAGCTCAAGAAGCGCTTCAGAGTGCGCAAGAACTTGTCGCGCGGTACAATCACGGCGAATTAAAAGCCCTACATCTGCTGCACGCACTCCTTGGCGATGATACCACTCTTGTTCGGCCAATGCTCGTTCGGGCTAATGTGAACCTGGCAGAGCTCGAGAAAGAATTAGAAAGTGAGCTTACAAAACTTCCAAAGATTTTTTCGGGCAGCAGTAACGTCAGTCAGCTTTATCTTTCTCAGGAGTTAATGAAGGTCTTGGATCGAGCCGCTGGTATTTCTTTAAGACAAAGAGATGAATTTGTGTCTTGTGAACACTTGATTTTAGCTCTTTTGGACGTTCCTTCGGCAGCTCGAGAAACTCTAACTCGTTTCGGCATCCGTCGTGACGCTCTCTTACGTGTTTTAGCCCACCTTCGGGGTTCGGTGCGGGTGACTGATGAGATGCCGGAGAGCAAATTTCAAGTTTTAGAAAAATACGCGATCAACTTAACGCAGAGAGCGAAAGATGGAAAGCTTGACCCGGTAATCGGGCGGGATGAAGAGTTAAGACGGGTGACACAAATTTTAAGCCGCCGGATGAAAAACAACCCGGTGCTTATTGGCGAGCCGGGCGTTGGTAAGACAGCTATTGTTGAGGGGTTGGCTCAGCGGATTGTGACGGGGGATGTTCCTGAATCTTTGAAGGATAGGGAGGTTGTTATGCTTGACTTAGGATCGCTTATTGCCGGTACGAAATTCCGGGGAGAGTTTGAGGATCGGCTGAAGGCATTCTTAAAAGAAGTTCAGCAATCAGCCGGGAGAATTATCCTTTTTATTGATGAAATTCATATGATAGTCGGTGCCGGGGCGGCTGAAGGGGCGATCGATGCGTCTAATTTATTAAAACCAGCCCTAGCCAGAGGTGAACTTCACGCCGTCGGGGCCACTACCCTGAAAGAGTATCAGAAACATATTGAGAAAGATGCCGCTCTTGAACGCCGGTTTCAGCCGGTTTTAGTAGAAGAGCCGAACCTTGAGGATAGTATTACAATTTTGAGAGGTCTCAAAGAAAAATATGAGATGCACCACGGTTTGAAAATTAGCGATGAAGCTCTTATTGCCGCGGTGAATTTAAGCGCTCGTTACATTACTGACCGTTTTTTGCCCGATAAGGCAGTGGATTTGATTGACGAGGCTGCTGCCGCGAGGCGCCTTGAATCTGACAGTACGCCTGGCCAGATTGATAAGTTGCGCCGGGAAATCACCCGTTTAGAAGTTGAGAAATCAGCTCTTAGTAAGGATAAATCTAAAAAGACGATTGATCGTCTAAAAGAAGTAGGGAAAGCACTTACTAAACTTAAGGAGGAGAATGATACTCTTTCAGCTAGTTGGCACGCTGAAAAGATCGCTGTTGAGAATTTGCACAATTTAAGAAAGGTGGTTGACGATCTCCGTCGTTTTGCCGAGGTTGCTGAAAGAGAGGGGGACCTGGAACGGGTGGCTCAAATTACTTATGGTGAACTGCCTAAAGCCCTGCGCGAACTTAAATCATTTGAAAAACGTTACTTCAAAGTTGAACGGAAAGGTAAATTTATTAAAGAGTACGTTGATGATGAAGATATAGCGGCTGTGGTTTCCCGCTGGACCGGGATTCCAGTTGCGAGAATGCTTGAGTCGGAGATGAAGAAATTGGTCCGGCTGGATAGCGAACTATCAGGGCAAGTGATTGGTCAGAAAGAGGCAATAAACGCCGTTGCCCGGGCTCTCAGGCGTTCACGAACTGGTTTAGCTGACGAAGACAAGCCGGCAGGGTCTTTTATGTTTCTGGGTCCGACCGGTGTAGGGAAAACAGAATTGGCTAAGGTTCTGGCAACTTTCATGTTCAATGATGAAAAAGCTCTAATTCGTATTGATATGTCAGAGTACATGGAACGCCACGCCATCTCACGTCTTATTGGTTCACCGCCCGGCTACATTGGCCACGAAGAGGGGGGACAACTCACTGAGACGATTCGTCACCGTCCTTACTCACTAATTTTATTCGATGAAATTGAGAAAGCTCATCCTGAAGTCTTTAATATTTTACTTCAAGTGCTTGATAATGGCCGGCTTACCGACAGCAAAGGGAAAACCGTTAACTTCAGAAATTCCATTATTATTTTGACATCTAATGTTGGCAGTGAATATTTCCGTCAAATGTCATCCTTAGGTTTTGAGTCAGGTGCTAGCGGAGAAACTTTTTCTAAAGAAGAAGACGGGTTTCGGGAAAAAGCAATGGATGCTCTGAAACACACGTTTAAACCTGAATTTCTTAACCGGCTTGATGAAATTGTTATATTTAATGCGTTGACTCCCGTTCAGGTTCGGAAGATTGTGGATATTCAGCTCATCGAAGTTCAAGAACGATTAAAAAAACGCGGTATCTTTCTTAATGTTAAATCTCAGGTTAAAGATTATTTAGCTAAGGAAGGATTTGATCCGGATTACGGGGCGAGGCCGATTAAGCGTTTAATTCAGAAAACTATTGTTGATGGCCTTGCTGATAAAATGGTGAGGGGTAAAGTTAAAGATGGCCAAAAAATTAGCATTTCTCTTAACCGATCGAACCGCGTGGAGATTGCCGTTTAAAACGGCTCTCGCAACACTCACCTTACTTTTTGTTTTGTGGTTTGATTTTAGTCTGGTTGCTCTAGCTGTTTTCTTTACGGTGTTCGTCAGTATTTACTTTTCCCAGATTACGGAGCGGCGATTACTCAAAGTTTCGTTTTGGTTTTTACCAATCTTCAGCTTGATTGGCATCAAACTGCTTTTGTCTTCGTTTTCACCGCCTCTATTTATTATAATTGCGCTTGCGCTTTTCGCTTTTCTTTTTTTTATCCTTTTAGGTTTGATGAGCTTCTTTTTTAAAGATAAATTTTTGGTTTATGGGATTTTTAATACCTCGCTACTGCTTTTACTTTTTTTATTGGTCTTTCATCTGGGTCGGCCGGATAATTTTTGGTTTCTAGGGATAGTATTATTTTTTATGATGGTTTTGATTTTTGAGGAAGTTTTTAAATTCTTTGGCATCTATAAAGGTAAAAGGACGCTTGCCGCCCTCGGGATTGTCGGCATTCTGGCGGTGGAAATTGCCTGGCTCACCAGTTTTTTACCGCTTGGTTTTATAAATGCCGCAGTGTTTTTAACGCTTTTTTTCTTATTGGTGAGAGATAGTTTGGCGGTCCATTTCAGGGGTTTTTTGAATTTATCTTTTATTTTTCGTGAACTCGCTTTTTTTGTTTTTATAACCCTTATCATTTTTGCTGCCTCCCAGTGGTCTATCTAAAAAGTAATATTGCAGGCGATCCGCTTAAAATGACCAATAAAATCTTTTGGAAAATAGGAATAGGGGCTGTCTTAATTATTTTGATTGTCTGGGGAGTAAATTCGATAAACAAAGAACAAGAAAAAGAATTAGGGTTCTCTTACGAGCGTGATTTGGTGTGGGGTAGTTATGGAACAGATGAAGGCGAATTCGACCTGCCTTATGGCTCGGATATTATTGAAGACGAGAATGGTAGTTTTATTCTTATATCAGATTGCACTAATAACAACATTCAAAAATTTACCCTCGATGGTGTCTTTGTTTCCCGGTTTGGAGAACTAGGTAGTGAGCCAGGACAGTTAGACCACCCAGCCGACCTAACCATTGGCCCAGAAGGTAATATTTGGATAGTTGAGGAAAAGAACAATAGAGTATCCAAATTTACCCAAGAAGGCGAATTCATTGACAACTTCAAGATATTAGCAGAATCAAACAGTGGCAAGACAATCAATCTGCTTATCGAGCCACTAGGAATAACCTTTGACAGTTCCGGCAACTCTTACATTTCAAATTACGGTAGTAACCTAGTAATAAAGTTTGATAAAAATGGAGAACTTACTCACTTTTTAAACAAAAAATATGAGTCAGTGAATGGCATTATAGATGTTCAATACGCTACGACTATTGGAAATAAGGATGCGCAGTTCAACCAACCTTACTACATTGAATCTGACAGCGAAGACAACATTTATGTTGTAGACAGGGGCAACAACCGTATCCAAAAGTTTGACCCAGATGGCAATTTCTTGCTTAAATGGGGCAGAAACGGCGGCGACGGGACACTAGGCGACCAACCGGGCGAATTCAATTATCCGCACGAGATAGCCATTGATAAACATGATAATATATATGTTGCTGATACTCGGAATAAGAGAATCCAAATTTTCACAAGCGAGGGAGAATTTCTTTATCAGTTCGGCGGTGAAGGTATATTTGTATCTCCCAAAACAGTCTCAGTAGATAGTGGATTAAATGTGTTCGTAGGTGATGCTGGGATAATAGAATTTGCTGAATACGAACATGAGCACGCTACAGGTACTCTTACTGAACATACTCATGAAGATAAGACAGATAGAGATATTACAGCAATCAGTCGATGGAAAAGAAAATACAAATTGAGCTTAAATTTCCAAAGGTGGATAAGAGAGAGATTTTAATCAGTCTCTAGGCGATAGTCCTCATTTTATGAAGATCGCCGTCGAACTAACTGCGTATCCAACAAAAGAATCATTGCTATTTACTGAATTGGTAGACAAAACACCATTGTCAACATAGTATTTAGCACCAACCTCTAATCCGCTTTGATTCGTATCCACTCCAACAATTCTTATATCTAAAGCAGTACTGCTAGTTGCAGTCGATTGGGCTATCCCTATAAAATTAGGGGCTCTTGAAGAATCATTGACCATTGCTGTCCCGTCATTTGTATCACCAATATCTTGAAATACGACAGCTATTGTTCCCCCGGGGGTTATTGAAGTTACATCAATTCTATTGGTATCTGCGGCATTAAAAGTAGTAATTGCTAAAGCTGAACCAACATTTTGGACTGAGTTTCCTCCTATTAACGAAGTCTCCCCTGAGACAACTTTACCATTGCTTGAATCATCTGTATCTTGATAAGCTACAACAAATATTCTATCACTTACTTTTGTCAAAGAGGTTACAATTGTTGCTCCTGTTTCAAATACAACTTCACTACCAAAAGTAGGAGTAGTTTCAGATATTGTTGCGGCTACAAAAGTCCCTTGATTACTATTCCCTTCGTCCCTAAAAGAAACAATGATGTTATCTTCAGTCAAACTCAAAACATCTAGGTTACTGGTAGCTGCCGCATTAAAAACAGTTTCCGTACCAAGAGTTGTACTTGTAGCATCAAAAACAGTAAATATCCTAACGTAACCGAGAGTATCAGATTGCTTTTTATAAGCTATAACTCCTTTATCAACACCAATTTGCGCAATGGCTATATCGTATTGTCTGGCAACGTCTGTAACCATAGGAGTTACTACTGTTTGATCTACCCCTGCTTGTACCGTAATTGTTGTTCCACTTACTAAGTGAATCCCAATTACCAAACTTCCACTTGCTCTATCTTCTGCTGCAATGGTTGCAAACTTATCAGTATCCAGTTGAGCGCATCTAAGCGCAGTCCCTGCCCCAACCGGTGTACCAAAAGCAAATTCCGAACCTAAAGTGATAGTAGTTCCAACAACAGTACCTACTTTCATTCTTTGATTTCCCGTTGTCTGCTGTTCATACATTACAACAAACTTATCAGTATCAATTTTACAAACATCTAATCCTTCATTTTGTGGAGGAATATTAATAGTGGTTGCAATTGCTTCAGTCCCAAAAGTAATAGTAGTTTCATCAACGGTAGCGACTCTTACCCCAACGTTACCGGCAGTAGTATCTGTATAAGCTACTACAAACTTATTAATAGAAATATCAATAACAGCTACTCCATTTGCTGTAGCAGCAGTTTCAAAATCTGTTTCTGAACCAAATCCATTATATGCTAAATCTTTGAAAGCCACTAAAACTTCATTTGCTACTGTTCCTATACCTACTGGGTCTCCAATAGTTAAATCTTCACCTGCAGTAAATAAAATATCAATCTCAGTTCCGCTTTCACCGCCACCAGATAATGCTTCCCAAGATGCCCCATTAGTTGCAGTTGAAGACGCAGTCCATACAAAACCATTAGTTCCAATTGCAACGTTCGTAAGATTTCCACCGGCAGCAGCCCCGACTAACATATCTCCTTTAGTAATAGTGAGAGCTGCACCAGTTCCCCCCTTACCCACTATAAGGGGATCGATTATTCCAATGGTGATAGAACCAGCTGCATTGGTAATATCTATCTCAGAAGCAGTTCCGATAAGAGTTGCGAGTGTAGGCTCAGTAGTTCCGTCACCTATAAGCAGTTGGCCATTTGTCATCACCGCTGATGCTTGAATAGTTCCTGTTCCATTACCGAACAAAATTCCTCCGTCAGTAAAGGTTGCTACTCCAGTTCCTCCTCGTGTTAATTGCAGCACACCACTCCAACCGAGCGTATGTACATCACTAGCGGATGTAATGATGATATTAGTATCATTGGCAAATGATTGAATGTCTCCAGTCTGACCATTAAGATTTTTCACAACAGCGTACACAACAGACGCAGACGCAAGGAGCATGATTAGAATAACCCAAGTTATAGATAAACTTTTTCTCATAATATTTGAGCGTTTCCAATTTTTAATTCGACCTTTATATCTTTATTATATCATTCATAAATAAGGTTTCTCTAAAATATCATCCATGTCCCGACCCTTTCCTTGTTTGATTTCCCGACCGATCACCAACTTTTGAATGTTTTTTCACTTGTGCCGCCACCGGGATTCAAACCTGGATGTTTTGACTCAAATAATGAGGGTTTGAGCGAGAGTATAAGCAAGTTCCTCCAAGATCCTTTCAAAAACTAAGAAAGGAAGTAACGTGAGGGAGATACATTCGTTATATACGTAAAGCCAAAAGAAACCAGAGTTATCCACAGCTCTTTTCTTAACAAGCACGCGACTAGTGTATAATAGTTTGGTAATAGGCTTAGAGTGAGGCTAAGCTTCGTGAATTGGCTTTTGGGTGTTAGTTATTAGCGCCTAAAAGCTAGTTTTTGTCTCGCTCTAAAAAGCGGGCTTTTTTGTTAAATTTTAAAGATATTAACCGTTACTTCCCGTCTTTCCGTTGCAAATCCTCACTATATGTTAGCGGTGGTCGAGGATGAGGAGTAATGTTCCAGAAAAAAAGGTCGACGACTCTAAATTTAATAAATTTAGGTTGAAACTGATAAAAAAATAGAAAAATAAATGAGTAAATTAACGAAAAAAGTTGCTGCGGTCGGTCTCTCTGTCACAACGGCAGTGTGGCTCACCGGAGCTTCTCTTCTCGTCCCTATACCTGTAACTTCAGCTCAATCAATAGCTGATCTTACAGCTCAAATTAATGCTCTGTTGGCTACCATTTCTCAATTGCAAGCGAGTTTAGCCGTTTTGCAAGGAGGTGGTGCTATGTCTGCATCCTGTTCGTTTTCCCGAAGCCTCACATTGGGAGCAACAGGTGATGACGTAAAGTGTTTACAGCAATACCTCAATGCAACCGGTAACACACTCGCTGCAAGCGGAGTTGGTTCGCCAGGAAACGAGACAAGCTACTTTGGTCCTTTGACCAGAGGTGCTGTCGCGAAATGGCAGGCTGCGAATAGTGTTTCTCAGGCTAAGTACACGGCTGTTGTCGGGGCAACCCCCGGAGTTCCTAGTGTGCCCGGTGTGCCTGTTCCGGCTACTGGTTTAGCCGTGAGCTTGGCATCTGACACACAATTGGGTACGTCACTTCCGAAAGGAGCGGCAAACGTTCCCTTCCTGAAGTTTAACCTTGCAGGAAGCGGGACAGTTCAAACTATTGTAGTGAGACGCGTGGGAGCCGGTGCAACCACCGACTTTGACAACGTGTATCTCTACGATGGCGTGACACGGCTCACTTCGGGTCGTTCAGTGAATTCGTCCTCTCACGAATCAACGTTTACTAACCTTAACTTGGCAGTAAGCGGCGTGAAGACGCTCACGGTTGTAGCTGATATGTCATCAACTGCTGCTGCTGCAAACCGCCACTCGTTTGAGGTGGTTGCTGTTACCGCAGATGCGAGCGTGTCCGGTATCCCAACACGGGGCAACGAGATGAATGTCTCGGGCTCAACGGCTGGTTCGCTTACCGCGGCAAAAACAGGTAGTTTGTCTAATCCGAGTATCGGTCAGGTAGGAGCGAACGTTTCACAGTTCCGTCTCTCGGCAGCTACCGAGGATGTGGAGGTGGAGCGTATCGCGCTTTTCTACGCAGGAACTATTTCTAAGTCAAATATCTCTAACTTCGTCTTGAAAGACGTAGCTGGAAATACTCTTGCTACCGTTGCTTCGATAAACACCGATGACTTGATAATCTTTGAGCTTTCGACTCCCCTTAAGGTCCTTAAGGGAGACAACGAAACTCTTAAGATTACTGCCGATGTTGGCAACGCCAAAAAGGATGAAACCATTAAGATCTACGTTGAGGAGAAGTCCGACATCTTTGGTATTGGTCAGCAGTTCGGTCACGGGGTCAGTGTGACAAACAACTTTAACTCCACTGCGTCTAATCACCACGTTTTGACCCTGCAAGGAGGGACACTTACCATTGCCTTCGGCGGTCCGAACACAGGAGACGTTGCAAAGAACCTGAAAGACGTAGTGCTCTACGACTTCACAATGCACTCCAATGTTAATCTTGAGGTGCGGAACATCCGTTTCACGGTTACCGCTTCAACGACCCAAGCAGGTGTTGATGACTTCAAGGTGGTTGATGTTGATAGTGGCTTTGTGATCGCGGGCCCGGTAGATGATGCTACTGGAACCGTTGTTCTCTCTGACGTCTTTACCATTAATGCGGGTCAGACCAGGCACCTTAATATAACAGGTGACACTGACACGAACTGGTTGGACCTCGAGACCATTAAAGTTGATTTGAACGCCTTTACGCTTACAAGCGATCTTAAGAACCTGGATAACAACCAGTTCTTAACCACTACGGAGGTGGTGCCAGATGCGGTTATCCCCGGCAATACGTTGACGGTGAAAGCCCCGACTTTGGATGTGAGCTTGGCCGGTTTGCCGGTATCTGACAGCTTTGTGAAGGGGTCAACTGATGTTCCTCTTATTGGCATCGGTTTGCGGGCAACTTCGGACCAGATTAAAGTGACAACCATTAAGATTTCGGCATCTGCTGCGAGCGGTACGCTTGCCCAGCAGAAAGCCGACATGTTAAGCTTGAAGCTTTTTGACGGTACGACACAGATCGGGGCAACTGAGGCCTTGACGGGCTCTTCTGCGCCCGCGACGGCTACGTTTGACAACCTTGAGTTCATAATTCCGAAAGGTGCCCAGAAAGTACTTGTTGTAAAGGTTAACCTTTCGTCTTCAGCAACCTTCAATAATGAGTACGCGCTTGCTATTGTAAATGTTGCAGATACAACCGGTGTTGACATTGTCGCCGTTGACACGGAGGGTAATGAGCCCGCTTACAGCGGCTCTGATTTTCTGAATGTGGAAGCTGGTGTGAAAATCACTATCTTGAACGCCGGCTCTGTGACCGTTGCGACTGCTCCGGATGATTCCGAGAGCAAAGCAACCATCGTTGCAGCTGGCGGGAACAAGACGATCTTCAGCAAGTTCCGGTTCACCGCAACCAACGAATCGTTGACAATCCAAGACCTCAAACTCTTGGTTAACAATGATTCATCCACGGCTGCGGCGGCAACCTCAACGGCTGAGGTTTCTGCGGTCTACCTCTACGACGGTACAAACTTGATAGGTTCAACTTCAGGGTATGTCCCGATTGGTTCAGGTAGCTCGGCAGGCGAGGTCACCATTGAGGACCTGGGTTGGTTGATTCCGAAAGATACAACCAAGACGCTTACCGTAAAGGCTGATCTCAATCCTACCGTTGGAACGGGAGGTGGAACATCCGGAAGGAGCATCTACGTCCATGTCAGGGAAACTGGCTTTGAGGCAACCGGTGCCGCTTCAACAGTATCGACGCTGAGTCCAGGTGCGTTGGGTAAACAAAAAGTCTACTACGAGACCTACCCAGAGATCACCGTTCAGACACCCGGCACTTCGGCACTTGTTGGCGGAACTAACGACCTCATTAAGTTCACTGTTGTAAACAAAACTTCCAACGAGCAGCTCTCGTGGGGAGTGGTGAGCTTTAAAGTGAGCGCGGCCGGCGCGACACTGCCTGCTAGTAGTGGTACGTTAACAGTTACCCTTCGTGACTTGACTAACAGCGTTAATCTCACGATTGGTACTACGGCGACATCAGCTGCGGATAGCGCAACGTCGATGAACATATCGTTGTACCTCTCCAGCGAAGAGCAGATTGCCGGTGGCGGATCTCGCCAGTACAGGATCAGTATGGGAAGCATTACCACTGATACCAGTGATAATATTTCCACGCAATTGGTTTTGCGGCAGGATACTAGTTCAGTGAGCATCGCAAAAGGCGTTGCTTTCCTAGTAGCTGCTGGTTCAGGTGCTACGGCAGTTGATGGAGTGGTTGACGCTGATGACAGCGGATTTGTCTGGTCGGATAATTCAGCGGTTGGACACACGCTTCTGACGACAGACTGGGCAAACGGTGTCTTTGTTGATACCTTCCCGTCTGACACGTTCTCGCTGTCTAACTAGTAATTCTGGTAATTCTAGAAATTGCGCTGAGTGCACAAAAAACCGCCCATCCGGCGGTTTTTTGTTTGCATAGAATTATAGGAATGATTACAATGAGTGTCATGAATTCCAAGATTGTACTAAGGCTGGTAAAAGGATTACTCTTCCTTAGCGTTTTAGCTCTTCTCATTGTTACTCCTGGTTCGCTTTTCCCACTCGTATTTGGTAAGGCGGTTTTTTACAGAGTTCTAATAGAACTCGCCGCGGTTTTACTTGCCGTCTATTACCTTATGATTCTCTACCGGAGGGAGGGTGAGGATGTTAATGAATTACACAGACGATTCCGAGCACTTATTCGTAATCCTCTCGTTATCGCGGTGGGGGTATTTTTTATCTCTGCGCTTCTTAGTAGTATCTTGGCGCCCAATGCTTATCGGGCGTTCTTCGGGACGCTTGAGCGGGGAGAAGGTTTTTTTGGTCTTCTGCACTTTGGATTGTTTTTTGTGATGGGACTTCTTGTGTTTAATAGACATGAGTGGCTTAAGTTTGCAAAATTTATGCTTGTGACAGTGTTTCTACTGATGATATGGGCGTGGATACAGTATCTAGGATTGGCAGGGGGGATGCTGTCTTTGATTTTCAGCGGTGACCGTCTGAGGCAGTTTGTAAATCTCATTGGTTCTTCATCACAGCCGGGGTCGTTTACCGGTAATGCTGCTTTTCTGGCAAGTTCAATTATTATTTCTCTTGGGGCGGCAGCTTTTGTTTTCTTTTTCTCTCCTAAAAAAAGTTTCTGGCGGTACGGAACGGCAATTTTTACTGTGGTTGCGGTTCTCACGATTTTTATCACTGCTATCCGCGGGGCGTTGCTTGGTCTGTTGTCGGGTGTTCTTTTCCTATTATTGTATCTATTTTTCAAGAGTATCAAGTTGCGTTGGGTAAGCTTTGGATTGCTTGTTGTGCTCTTGGCTGGAGTGGTTGTTTTCTGGATGACGCGCAGCGCTCCTGTGTGGCAGTCTATTCCCGGAGTCGAGAGAGCGGCAACGGTTTCTTTGGAGAATCCATCGGTCGCTACACGGCTTATTGCTCTTGGGGTAAGTTGGGATGCGTTTAAAGAGAAGCCAATTTTAGGATGGGGACTTGAAAATTACAACGTCGCCTATAACAAACACTACGATCCTGCCTACGCTTTTTATGCAGAGGATTGGTTTGATAGGGCTCACAACCGCCTCGCTGATGTCGCCGTGATGCAGGGTATAGTTGGTGTTGCGGCCTACCTTAGCATATTTGCGGTTCTTTTTTATTTTCTTATAAGCAGAAAATACGGAAGGTCCGGATTGTACCCGTTTGGTTTTCTAGTCTCTTTTGGGGCAGTTCTTGTTGCATACTTTGTTCAGAACCTATTTGTGTTTGATCAGGTTACTTCCTACATACCGTTTTTTGCTTCACTCGGAATGATGGTGGCATTTATGGATAAGCGTTTCAGTGGAGAAGAACAACCCAGTAGTATCCCACCACCAAAATCATATCTATTAAAAGTGTTCTCTGCCGTCATCATCATTATAGTAGTAACATACACACTTTATGCGTATAACATTGTGCCGTGGCGGCAGACGACTAGATTTTTTGGAACGCTTGATCTAAGGGTAGGTGAGAAGATACTTGCCGCATCCGATTCGTTCCTTTTTCCCTATACATTTGCGCAGATGGAAATACGAGCCCAGTTTATAGAGGTGCTATACAATAACAATGTTATCAATGAAGAGAAGTTTGAACCGCTCGTTGATAAGGCGCTCGGCGCCCTGGAAGAAGTAGTTAAAAAAGAACCCTACGAACCGCGTAATTTCACCCGCCTTGTTGAGTCGTACAATGAGCGAGCGAAGGATGATTCCGCAGTATTTCCAAAAAGTGAGATGTTTATAAAAGAGGCTCTTGAACTCTCGCCGCAACGTCAGGGCCTTCTCTATCAATTAGCTTTTGTTTTGGCGGGGGAAGAACGGTACGACGAGTCAATTGAGCTCGCCAGGAGTACAGCCGCGCTGGACGATCGTTTAGCTAAATCGCACTACCAGCTTGGTATAGTGCTTGCTCTTGCTGCTGATTCAGATAAGAACAAAGGGACGCCGCTTCAAGTTGTCTACCGTGAGGAAGCCGAGAAAGAACTTGATGTCACCCGTCGGTTGGGTAGAAACCGGCTCGGTTCGCCCGAGCTGTACGTGGGTTCTGATCCAACCAGCACGCAATATTACCTCTTTCTTGAGAGTGACTTGAAGAATATGTTAATTCTCTACAAGACCTGGGGAAAGACTGATAAATTTGCAGATGTCTTGGAGGTTCTTATTTCATTTCACCCGAGTCAGATAGATTACTACTACGACGCATTAACGATTTACCGCATCCTGCAAGACAAAGAGAGTATTATCCGCAATGCCCAAAAGCTAAAAGCACTTGATCCTACACTCGAGACCGACATGGACATTATTATTGATTTAGCGGAAAAAGAGAATTGGGAGATTCTCAATTCTCTTTAGGTTCTGAGAACCTATCGAGGGCTCTCTCTATCGATTGAGAAGGGTTTATAAGAGATTCTTTGAGAGCAGCTAACCTTTCTTTGTTCGGGGCGGAATTGTTTGGGTAGTTGTTTTTTGTAATAAATATTTTATCCCATTGGGTTTTGCCAACCTGCTTTTCGTCAGCGCTAAATATTTCTTCAAAAATCTTTTCACCGGGGCGAATACCGGTAAAAACAAGAGGGATGTCAACGTCGGGTCTTAGGCCGGCAAGACGGATCATTTCTTTGGCAAGATCCTCTATTTTAACCGGTTTTCCCATATCGAGCATAAAAATTTCTCCTCCCCCGCCAACTGCACCCGCCTCCATCACAAGGAGGGCAGCTTCTTGAATAGTCATAAAGTACCGCGTCATATCGGGATGAGTGATGGTAATAGGCGCCCGGCGTTTAATCTGTTCTTTAAAGAGCGGCACGACGCTGCCGCGAGAACCAATGACGTTACCAAATCGGACAGATACAAATTTTGTTTTGGCCTGTTCGTTTAGTTCTTGGACGATAAGTTCAGCGACTCGTTTTGTTTTACCCATCACGGAGACGGGGCGAATCGCTTTGTCTGTTGAGACGAGAACAAACTTATGAACGTTTGCTTCAAGTGCGGCTTCGGCGACGTTTAGAGTCCCAAAAATGTTAGTCTCCACTGCCTCATCTGGAAATTCTTCCATAAGCGGCACGTGCTTGTAGGCAGCGGCGTGGAAGATGATGTGGGGTTTGAATTCTTTTACAAGAGTAAATATTTTTCCTCGGTTGTTGATATTTGCAATAACTGGTTTCAGATGTTCGTGAGAGAGAGTACTCGAAAGTTCAGCGTGGAGATCATAGAGATCGCTTTCATTAAAATCAACCAAGACGAGACTAGTTGGTTCGAAAGCGGCGGCTTGGCGGGCTAGTTCTCTACCGATTGATCCTGCCGCACCGGTTATCATCACAACTTTACCGCGAATAAACTCGCTTATTTTCTCTGTTTCGATGTGAGCCGGGTTCCGGCCGAGGAGATCCTCAATTTGTATTTCTCTCAGGTCGGTCAAGGTTACTCGGCCTGAAAGTAACTCATGAGTGTCGGGAATAATTCTTATATGCTTGACGTTGGCTTCCCGGGCCTGCTTTACCGCTTCACGAATTACATGGGCGTCGGCAGAAGCAAGGGAAATGATGACGTATTCCACATTATGATCGCGAACAGATTTAGGGATATCTTCAATGGTGCCCATTACTTCTATATCGTGGATTTTCGTACCAACTTTTTCTTTTCGGTGGTCAACAATGCCTATAGGCATAAAAGGATAGCTTTTTGTTGTGTTGACTAAATTGCGGATGAGTCTTTCTCCCTCAACGTCTGCCCCGACAATGAGGGCTCGCGGCGCTTGAGACACAGGCTGTTTCTTTACCACCTCTTGCCACGTTCGTTTTGCAATTCTGACGCTGCCGATAAAAATTAAATTCAGCGCGTAGTTAATAAATATTACTGAGCGAGGGAATCCCGCAAAAAGCTCGGTGTTTCCGAGTCCCAAAAAGACGATAAGAGCAAAAACCGTACTGGCAAAGGTGATCGCTTTTAAGAGTTTTGCAAGTTCCCGGAGACTCACGAACTCCCACGCAAACGAGTAAAGACGTTGTCTGAAAAGAAAGAAAACGTTTAGCGCGGCAAGGATCACGACGTACAATAAAAATCTCCCCTGATATTCAAGGGGCAGTACGCCGTCAAACCTTAAAAGAAACGCCAATATTAAACTGAGGGCGACGAAAAATACGTCGGTAAGCGCAAAAAGGATTACTTTTTGCCGCCCTAAAAAGTTAGTTATAGAATTCACGAACCGCTTTCACAGTATAATTAATTTGGCTCTCTGTCAACTCGGGATACATTGGTAGAGAGATCACCTCTTCACATATTTTTTCAGTTTCGGGGAGTTTGTTTGACTCACCCCCCTCGCTTATGAGTTTTGGTGTTCCAAAACCTTTATTAAATTTCGGCTCCGCGAAAACAGGCTCTTCATATATAGGGATTTCCCATGAAATTAGAGTTTCAATCCCTCGTTCTTCAAGATGTTTTTTAAGTTCGTCGCGGCGTTCGGCACGAATTACATAATTGGTGTAAACATCGGAGAAACGGGGGTCGTCAAAATGCGGAAGTGAAACCCGTGATAGAGTACTAAATCCTTCACGATATTTTTCAGCGATTTCCTTTCTCTGTTTTAGCCAATCAGGCAGATGTTTGAGTTTAATGTTAAGAAGTGCGGCGTGAACATTATCCATTAGGAAATTATGAGCGTGATAGTAGAATTTGCGGCTTTCCCGATCCTCCCCATTGTAGCGCATAAGTTTCATTTTTTGAGCTATTTCTTCGTCGTTGGTTATTGCTATTCCGTTGTTACCGAAGCCGCCCATGGTTTTAGCGAAATAAAGGGAAAAACAGCCGACCAAACCGAATGTACCAGCGCGCTTCACCGGGCCGTCGGCCATTTTCATTGTCGCTCCCAAAGCTTGTGCCGCATCCTCAATCACCGTAAGTCCTTTGCGTTTGGCTACGTCCATTATTGCTTCCATGTCGCAAAGCCGGCCATTTAAGTGAACCGGTTCAATTGCTTTGGTTTTTGGAGTTAGCGCTTTTTCAATGAGTTTTACGTCCATATTGAAATCCTTGCCAACGTCAATCAAAACCGGTTTTGCGCCAGTAAGATATACCGTGGAAACACTTGCAATAAAAGTGTGGGCAACGGTGATTACTTCGTCTCCGGGGCCGATTCCAGCCGCCTGAAAGGCGATATCAAGCGCTGAGGTACCTGAGTTTACGCCAACAGCGTATTTCGTGCCGGCAAATTTGGCAAAATCTTCTTCGAATTTCCAGAGCTCTTCACGGTTTACGATTGCGCCTCGCGAGAGCGTCTCATCAAAGACTTTCAGAAATTCATCGCGGTGGTCGGCATATTGCTTTTGCGGATTTGCGAATCTAACTTTATATTCCATATTCTTATAACCTTATATAGGCTGGGTTGGGGTCTTGGTAAGTTTTTAATATGACTTCTCTGGTTTCTTGCGGATCTATCGGAACGTAGGTGCTCATGCCGGGCAATTTGTTCAAGAAATCTATCTCTTCGTTTTCGTGTAGAAGGTTGTGACTGAAACCCAAAAAAGCGTATTTCTCACTTCCTTTAACGCCCAGAATTTTTACATTTGCCCCGTGCATACAAATAGCATTTCTTACCATTTCATGAACTCTAAAGGTAACAAAATTAATCATAGAGTAAATATAAGGCTTGAAACCTGAAAGCGCCAAGGCCGAAGCAATTATCATTGAACTTTGTTCTGTAACGCCGAGGTTGAAAAATCTTCCTGGGTATAATTTTTGGAATTTCTCTGCATAATTGAAGCCGACGTCCGGAATTATAAAGACTATACCCTTGTCTTTCTCTGCCAATTCACAAAGAGTATCAATGAATATCCTCCGATTATCCAGTTTCTGAATTATTTCAGCCATTTAGTTCAGATAAAGCTTCTTCGTATTCTTCTTTTGAAGGAGCTTTATAGTGATAGAGATTGTTGTTTTCTGCCCTCTTCCAACCGTGACCTTTAATTGTGTCGCATATTATCATATTTGGGGACGAGCCTGATACTTTTCCCAAGGCGGATTCTATTTTCTCAAAGTCGTGGCCATCTATTCTTTGGACTGCCCACCCAAAAGGTTTTACTCGTTCATCTAACGGTTCTATGTTCAAAATCTCTTTAGTTTCTCCCATCGCCTGAAATCGGTTATTGTCTACCCAGACTATCAAATTAGAAAGATTATGTTGTTTGGCAATTAGAATTGATTCCCAGGTGGTTCCTATTTGCACTTCCCCGTCACTTATGAGAACCTGAACCTTTCCCTCTTCTCCGTTTAGTTTTTTAGCCAAAGCAAAACCAACCCCGGCAGGCAGGCCGAAACCCATGCTCCCCCCGGCAAATTCCAATCCAAATTTCCCCCTCGGCTCTATAAGACCTATGTATTCTTTTTCGCCCGGTTTGCAATAACGTTCTAAATCTTCTTTTGGTATAATTCCCTTTTGGGCCAGAAAGTAATAAACCGAGGCTGCTGCCCAGCCCTTACTCAAGATAAACTTATCTTTCTTCAAATCCATCTTTTCAAATAAAACACTTAAAATATCAATGCAGCTGAAATTGCTTCCGACATGGCTGCTTTGGGCCCGGTAGATCATTTCAAGCGTTTTTTTTCTTGCTTCAGTCGCTATTTTTTTGTAATCGGTCATTTTTGATTGGTTTTTAATTATTGTCTTTTAATAAAGCCACGTCAATTTTAGAGAAGAATTTTCTTAATAGTTTTAAAAATAATTTTTATATCTGTCCAACATGACATTTCTTTGACATATTTCATCTGGAGCCGGACTTTTTCCGGTCTGATTTTTTCTAAATAAATTTTTTCTGTCTCTTCAGTAGTTTTCGCTTTAGATAGCAATTCCTCTTCGTGGAGATTCCAGAGGGAGGCATAGTCAGTCATACCCGGTTTTACAGTATAGATAATTTTTTCTTCTCCCTTGTAAAGCGCGGCGTACTCAGGTACTTCGGGTCTGGGTCCCACTAAACTCATATCACCTTTTATAACGCTTAAAAGTTGGGGGAATTCATCAAGTTTCCACTTACGGAGAAAGCGTCCGCTTCGGGTCAGGCGTGGGTCTTCTTCTCGCGTTGAGGGCCCGCCGATATTCTCGGCGTTAACCACCATTGTGCGGAATTTGAAAATCTTAAATTTCTTCCAGTTCTTTCCCATCCGCACGCCGCGATAGAAAACCGGACCGGATGAGTCAAGTTTTGTCCAGATTGCGAGCGTGACAAGCAGGGGAGAGAGAAAAAGAAGACCGATAGAGGTGAAGAAAATATCAAATAGTCTTTTTGTCATTTGAAGTTAGTTTTTAGCCATTTTCTTAATTTTATGAACCCTTCTTTGATTTCCTCCGGTTGTCCAGCGAAAGATAATCGGATATGTCCTTCACCGCTAGGACCAAAAGCGGCGCCGGGAATGACAACAACCCTCGCCTCGCGTAGGATTTTTAGCGAGAGTTTAAATGAACCCATTTTTATTTTCTTATATTTCACCATAATATAGTAAGCGCCCATTGGTTTTTGATATTCAAAGAAATCTGAGAGTTTATCAAGTTCGCGGCACATAAGTTCACGGTTTTTGGCGAGTTTCTTCACAAAATCACGGACGCTGGTTTGTGGTTCTCTTAAGGCTGCAATTGCGCCTTTTTGCGATATTGCCGGCGCGCAGATCTGCAAGGCATCGTGGACTTTTAACATGTGGTCAATTATTCCTTCGTCGGCAAAAGCATAACCCACGCGGTAACCGGTCATGGCGTATTTTTTTGAAAAGCTTCCGCAAAGCACTACGTGATCGTGTAATGCGGGAATACTTGCCGGTGAAAAATGTTTTACTCCGTTATAAGTCAAAAAGTCATAAGTTTCGTCAGTGATTATTACTAGATTTTTTCTTTTCGCGAATCGGGCAAGCTCAGTTAACTCTTTTTTACCAAACACGGCTCCAGTCGGGTTTGAGGGATTACTGAACAAAATCGCTTTTGTTTTTTTAGTTATTTTTTTCTTACATTCTTTTATATCAAGCCGCCACCCATCTTTTTCTTTAAGCGGCACAAAAATCGGTTTCCCACCCCACTGTAAAATTTGTTCAATATGTGAAGCAAATGCCGGTTCGGGTAGAAGTACATGATCGCCGGGGTCAATCACGGTTGCAAGAGCACATGCGACTGCTTCTTGACAGCCGCCCGAGACCATAATTTCTTTTTTCGGTTTGATGTTTTTGATGTTCTTGCGCCGTTTGAGGTCGCGGGCAATAAGTTCGCGTAGTTTAGTGATACCCGGTTCAAGCGTGTATTTGGCCGTGTCGGGTTCTTGGAGAGCCTTTTTCATTGCCTTTTTAATCAAAGGCGGCGTGTCAAAATAAGGAATACCCTGACCAAGGGATATTAGTTTTTTTCCGTTTTTCTCCTCCAGTTCATCAGCCAAAATTGACATCTCTTTAATCGGGGAGATGACGATTTGTCTCACTCGTCTTGAGATATTCTTAGTTCTGAATTTTTTGCCAGAAGAGGCTATCGCCGAACGATTTTTCATTATTTTCTTAAAACCCAAAAATCAACATAGGGGAGTTTTTCACATTTTTCTATTTTAAAACCTGCATTTTTCATAACGTTTTCAACTTTTTCAACGGTGTGGATTCCATCCCCAATTTCCCACTCATGGTACGGGTCGATGTAAACTTTCCGGCCGAGGAGTTTCTTTAGTGTGGGGAATCTCAATATTATCGGCTTGTGGCCGAAAACGGAAGTCATTAGAAAAATGTAATGCAGGCGGTGGGGAATGGTGATTAACGCAGTGCCGCCGGGTACGAGATAAGCGTTGATATTTTTTAAAGTGGCCTCTAAATCATCGAAAGGAATATGTTCCAGGATATCCGCTGCAATGAAACTATCGTACTTACCAGCCGCTTCGCTGAAAAAATCGCGGATATCGCCTTCATAAGTCGGTGAAAGCTGGGAATTGACGTCGATTGTGTCGAACCTCATTACAAAATCTTCCATTACGCTTTTTACCACTCCTTCGCCGGGACCGGCTTCCAGTACCCTTTGCGGCTTGAGGAGAGTGAGTTCCTTGACGATGGCCGCATATCTTGTCCAGTTCAAAAGGTCCAGCTTTGTCAAGAACTTCCAAGGCGTGAACTTGTATTGGTCAGTTTTATCGAAAGATTTAGCCATTTTTTGAGCAATGACGCCGATGTTCCAGCCCCAAATGCCGAGTGGCAAACGGAGACAAAGCGGACTACTTTCTATCAGGCAAAAAATTCGCGATTCCCAAATCTTGCCGAAATGGTCGCTGAAAAGCCGGTAGGGGAAAAAATAGCTGCCAAACCAGCGCATTGGCCGGAATTGCGCCTTTTTCAATTTTTTCGAAAGAGAGGAATAATTGTAGAAACGTACGTGAGTTGGGTCCCACCCCAACCAATTTTTATTTCTTTTTACATAACGATGGTAATTTCCCTGAACGAGGTAGTTTAGCGACGACGAGTTTTGGGTGGCAATGACAATTGAACCACCTTCTTTGAGGTGGTGATGCATATTAGCAAGAAACTTATCATCCTCTTCAATATGTTCAATCACATCTTTAGCGAAAACTATATCGAAAGAATCGTTTATTTTGACCAATGCAGCGTCGCCAAGAATGAAAGTCCCTTCTGGATTGCGCTCCTTATTTGCTTGAAGTGGATGAGAGAGCGTATCTATGGAGGTGACTTTGGCACCTTCTTTAATGAAAAATTCCGTCCAGATGCCGCCTCCGCATCCAATTTCTAGAATCTTGAGGTTTTTAAAACTCGGGCAAACTGCTCGCATAGCACGCTTGATTGTCTGGATTTGCATGCGGCCGTAGAGATTGTCATGGCCTGCTAGGTACAGTTCAAGGGCTTCCTCTGGGCTCCCACCTTCGTAGAAAGATCTTGTCATGGGAGTAATTTTATGATAAGCTCATTGTTAATTCAATATAACTCCGAAAATTGGGTTTTCAACGCGTTCAATAACTTGGTCACTGATTACATAATCAAATTCTTAATTTTTGAAAGGCAGATTTTGCATGTTAACTTCCGGATAGGAAGTTTCAGTAATACCGCTTTTGGAACGATTGACTAAAAAAGACATGTCGCCGAGCTCGCTGACGCTTAATATTTTTCCGCTTATTTTTTCAGGGAAAAGCTCTTCAATCCGCCGATACATGAAATAACGGGTGAGTCTCATTGATTAGGTCTTTATTTTATGCGATAATTTCCACGAATTCAATGAAAGAAAAAGTAGGGATAATTGGTTTGGGATATGTGGGCGGCGCCTTGGATTATTGGTTTCGCAGAGAACAAAAGGATAAAGTTAATCTTTTTGTTTATGACAAATATAAAAAAATTGGTTCAGTTGAGGAAATTAATAAAGCAGACATCGTTTTTATTTGCGTACCCACTCCCTATCATAAAAGCGGGGGTTATGATGATTCGGCGATTATTGAGTCATTAAAGAATCTAAAGTCACCAAAAATTGTTGTTTTAAAATCAACAATCCTCCCCGGTTCTACAGAGAAATTCCAAAGAAGATTCCTAAAATATAACATCCTCTTTAACCCCGAATTTTTGAAAGCTAAAACAGCAAAAGCTGATTTTGTTAAACCCCAGCGGCAGATTATCGGCTATACAAAAAAAAGCAAGAAACTTGCAAGCAAGATTTTAAAATTACTCCCTAAGGCGCATTTCACGAGAATTATGCCGGCAACCGAGGCAGAAATGGTGAAGTATTTCGGCAACGCTTTTTTAGCAAATCGGGTGGTTTTTGCTAACCAGATTTACGACCTTTGTAGGACTCTTGGAATTGACTATGAGAATGTTAAAGAAGCTGCCGGTGCTGACCCGCGAGTCGGCACAAGTCATTTCGATATTTTTGTTTCCGGAAAACGGGGATATGGTGGTGGTTGTTTTCCTAAAGATATGAAGGCTTTTATTGACTTCGCTAAAAAGAAAGGAGTTGAACCCAAGCTTTTAAAGATAATCGATAAAATCAACGAATCTCTTCGTAAAAAATGAGCGCAAAACCACAGGTTAGCGTCATTATTACCACATTTAAGAGGCCGCAGTTTTTACGCGAGGCTATAAGGAGCGTTTTATCTCAAAAATTTGAAGATTTCGAGCTTATTGTTGTTAATGATGATCCGTCCGGCGCAGAAATAGATGGGATTGTTTCTTCTTTTAAGGATTCCCGCATTTTCTATATCAAAAACAAAGAAAATTTTGGCTCGGCGAGGAGTTTGAATGTTGGTTTAAATCAAGCTAAAGGTGATTATATCGCCATTCTTGATGACGACGATGCTTGGATTTCCAAAGAAAAATTGGGTCGTCAGGTTGAATTTTTAGACAGGAGTAAGGAATATGTTCTTGTAGGAACTAATACGGTTGTTGTTGATGCGCAATCCGGAAAGGAAATTGTAAAATCTCAGATATCATCAGCCGACGAAGAATTAAGAAAATCATTTTTCAGAAGTAATCCTTTTGCTCATTCCTCGGTGATGTTCAGGAAAGAAAAGGCGTTGGAGGTCGGAGGCTATGATGAAAGTTTGCCGAGGGGTAAAGATTATGATTTATGGTTGAAACTTGCTAAAAAAGGAAAAGTATCAGTTTTACCTGATTACTTTTTAAAGTACAGAGAGGCTACATTTAAAGACAGAAATTTAGTCAGACAACGTTACAAGGACGCCAAATGGACACTAGAAGTTATGAAACGTCATTATCAGGATTTTTCTAATACTCAAGTCTTCTACCTGCTTCAATGGTTAAGGTATTCTATTTTTAAAATATTACTTAAAATACCATTTGTTTATAAAATTTTTAAAACCCTCCGTCTATTTTTATAATTCAACTTCTATTGTATATCCGTATTCAGCCCACTCGCCGGGCCATATTTCGGCCGGGATTTTTGTGAGTTTTACCTCGGCATTAGGGACGAGCTGTCTGAAAAGATCCTCGTAATTATGCGCCCAGTGGCCGACGTATTCAGATTCTTTTTCGTCGGTTTTCCATTCGGTCAGGATAATAGCTTTTTTTGTGATTCTCATTAATTCTTTCACCACTCCTTGAATATGATTCTTACCGACATAGATTAGAACTGCATCAGTAAAGACAATGTCAAACGTTTCGTCCCCAAAAATTTTAAGGTTTAAAACATTACCTTTATAGAGTTCAATGTTTTTAATTCCTTGGAGGCGGAGCCATTTTTTACCCGTCTCAATTGCGCGGTTACTTATGTCAATACCACTTAATCTCGCTTTGGGAAATTTTTTAGCGAGAAGAAAAAGATTTGGACCCGAAGCGCAGCCGACCTCTAGAACACTTTGAAAAGGAGCATGTGATGATATTTTCTGGATTAAGAGTTTTCGGTGAGGATGATTTAAAGAGTTTTTGGAAATATAGTTTTCTGACCAATTTTTATCAAAAAAATGGCGATATTTCCAAAACCAGAGATCGCTTAAAGTACCGAAAATTTTATTCAAAATACGTTTAGCGACTCTTAATAATTTTCTCATATAAAAGTTCCACTTTTTCCATTTCGATATAATAGTTATTTTTTTCTTCAATAATTTTTCTGTTCTCTTTACCTAATTGTTCAGCTAAATTCCTATTTTTTAGAATTTTGAAAATTTTCTCGGAGAGTGCCTCAGGATTTTTAACAGGTATCACAAACTCATTTTGAACCCAATCCTTATTGTCGCCGGTGTCGGTGACAATAACCGGTAAGCCAGACGCCATTGCCTCAGCGGTGCTTGCTGAAAGGCCACTGTCAGATAAAGCGGTAGAGACGTAGATATCAGCTGATTGGAGGAGGGTGGGCAATTCTTCATTATCAACCTTTCCTAAAAATTTTACCGATTTTTCAATATTTAATTCTTTAGTCAAATCCTTAAGTTTTTCTTTTTCAGGTCCGTCTCCCGCAAGCGTAAGTTCAATGCTTGGAAATTTCTGAACGACGATTTTCGCCGCTCTTATTAGTGTTTCAATGTCGTAAACAGGCACTAAACTTCTTAAAGAGATAACTTTATAGGTTTTGGATTTTCGGTTTTTAAGAGGTCTAAATTTTTCTACATCGGTACCGAAGCGGATAAACCGGATTTTGTTTTTATCGGCGCCGAGTTCTATTAATTTCTGAAAAGTATTTTCGCCGTCGCAGGTATAAGCGTTGGCCGAACGTACGACGTAGCTTACAAGCGATCTTTTAAAACCCTTGCTTAAAAGTATATCTGAGCCCCAAGGCGTGAGCACAGCGGGATGGAAATTACTGAGAGTGCCTACAAGACCATAGGTACCGGCAGAGTGAACGTGAAGGAGGTTTGGTTTAACCTCTTTTAGTATTTTTTTAAGTTGCTTGACCGCTAATAGCAGGTGACGGATGGCGAGTGAGCCATTAATATCGCTGAGCGGTGAAGGTTTTACTTCATAAAAGCGCACACTCTTCACAAGCTTGATTGCTTCCGAGATTGGTGGTGCGAGGGAAACCCAGGTTACTTCGTGACCTTTATCTCTAAAATACTTAACCCACCGGATGCCGTGGATTGAATTTGCCGCGGCAAGGAACGCTATTTTCATTGAGGGAGTATCAATTTAATAAATCCGACTATTGAACCAATGCCGTAGCCGAAATGTCTCACAGTAAAGGCGGTAATCAAGAAAGGTATCAGTAAGAGGTTTTTCTCTTTTACGGCGATGCGGGCGGAAAAATAGAGGGATGTGGCAGAGTATAGCACTAGTATGACGATGGTTAACCAGAAGAGAAAGGGAAACCAAAGAGATAGTATTAACGGTAATACTAAACCTAGAACGAAAATAAGAGGAATTAAGTGACGTAATTTGAAAAGCGGCGCTCCGTACTTCTTCGGCAGTATTGCCCAGATACCGTCTTTGAAATTGTGTTTAAGGAACGAAAAGAACGTTGATTTAGGGTAGTATTCAATAACAATATCCGGTACAAGAAGAATCTTTCCGCCGGAATTTTTAATACGTAAATTAAGCTCCATATCCTGACTGCGTACGAGATTTTCGTTAAAAAGACCAACTTTTTCAAAAAGAGTTTTTTTATAGCATGTTCCAAAAGCGGTGTCTGCCCAATTGGGCTTTTCTGTACCTGTTCTAAATCCGGAACCGCCCGCGCCGAATACCGAACTAAGAGAGGAAGTGATAGCTCTTGCGGTCATGGTTGGCGCACTTGGCGTTGCTTTCGCAATTCCGCCTACTGCGTCTGCGGAATATTCTCTGAGATATTTAACGCATTTTGAGAGGTAATCCTTTGGATAAAGAGAATGAGCGTCGGTTTTAGTTATGAGTTCGCCTTTTGAGTTTTTAATGCCTATATTCATGGCTACGGGTGTAATTTTTTTTGGATTATCAAGGACTTTGATGAATGTATGATCTGCGGAATAATCTTTCGCAATTTCCTTTGTGCGGTCGGAACTTGTGCCGTCAACAATAATAATTTCCAAGAGTTCTTTAGGGTAATCGTTTGCAATGAGCGAATCCAAGACCTTGCCGATGCTCTGTTCCTCGTTGCGGCAAGGTATAATAACTGAAATAAATGGTTTATTTTGCATTTTTTTTAATTAAATATTCCTCCATTACTAGGTATTCAAGTCCTGAGTTTTTAAAAGTCCACAGCGCTTCTTTAGGGCTGAAAACAATTGGGTAGCCATGGAGATTAAATGACGTATTAAGAAGTATGGCGCGGCCTGTTAATTTTTCAAATTCGTTCAATATTTCTTCCACGTCGGGGTTCTGATTTTTCTCAAGAATCTGAGGGCGAGCGCTTTTATCGGCCGGATGAATTGCGGCAACGAGTTCTTCGTGGGCTTCAGTCGTGTCGAATCCCATCATCATATAGGGCGAGGAAATATTTTTTGGGTTTATGAGGTATTTTTGTGATTTTTCTTTAAGCACTATCGGCGCAAAAGGCATCCAAAAATCGCGACTCTTTATAAGAGAATTGATAATCGGAACAATTTTTTGATTTTTTGGGTCTGCAAAAATTGAACGGTTGCCGAGCGCCCGCGCGCCGAATTCCATTGGTCCGCTTGCCCGGGCGACAATTTTTCTATCAGCCAAAAGTTTGGCAACGACTTTGTTTATTTCTGAGACTTTTTCAAAAGTAAAATAATTTTCTTTTACTTCCTCTTCTAAAGCTTTTAAAACTTCCTCGTTGGAGAAAGCGGGTCCGAGATAATAATGTGGAAGAGGATTCCCGGAACCTTCAGTAATCTGATGGTATAAAAGCCAGGTGGCACCCAAAGCGTTTGATTCATCGCCACAAGAAGGAAATGCAGCAATGCTTTTTACCTCAGGCATCTCCGAGACAACTTTATTGGCTTTTATATTCATAAATACACCACCGCTGAGAAGAAGGTCGGAAACACCGGTTTTTCTAATACAGGCCCGTACCCATTTTATAAGAAGATCTTCAGTAAAAACCTGAAGACCGCCGGTTATGTTGTCAAAACGGATGCGTTTCAGATCTCTTTCCAGTCGGGGAAGTATATGATTCGTGTCTTCAAATATCTTCTTTTTGAAGGACAACGGATTTTGCGGGTCTAAATCAAGATAGTTTTTATAAACTGCAGCAACCTTGCGGGCATGTTTTAGATTGGAATAAGGAGCCATTCCCATTAATTTGTATTCGTGCTCCCACGGCGTAAAACCCATCAAATAAGTGGTTCGGGCATAAAGGTCACCTAAAGAGTGGCCGTAGGGTATTCGGGTAATGGTTTTAATTTTTCCGTTCTGGGCGATATTTACCGTTCCGCAGAGCCAGTCGCCGCCGCCGTCGAGGGTAAGCACGAGATATTTTTTATCCGAAGATTCTCTTAAGCCGTGATAAGCAGCAGCCGCATGACATAAGTGGTGATCCAAAACTTTTATCTTTTCAGCCGGAAATCCTAAATGTTCGAGTATTAAAAATCTCCTTTTTAAACTCTTTTTTTCTCTTATTTTTTGGATGAGCGGCAGTTTAGATATTTTTTTAGCAACGACAGCGAGCGGCGTACCCTGCCAGCCAAAATGCTGTTTTACCTCTTTCCCCGTCATTGGTGCGCTTATGTAGTGTGATGATAGTGCTACATAGTCAATGTTCCGAGGTGTAAGATTTTTGTATTTTAAAAGATGTTCAAGAGCTTTTTTAGGAAAGCCGAAAAAGTTTTTTTCGTTTGTGGGTCGCTCTTCTTGCAGGGCGAAAGTAATAACACTGTTCTCTAAGAGCGCAACCGACGCGTTGTGGCCGTCGTGGATGCCGAGAATCTTCATAAGATTACTTTTTTTTATATTTTAATATTAAATCAAACGACAAACTTTTATATTTCTTCTTCAATATTTCAGTATTGAAGACAATACAGTGGCCGCCGATATGACTTTTTGGCGGTTTCAAGATAGGTCTCATTACATGGCTCATTTTTAATTTTTTGTATCCTTTATTGTAGCTTTTATTGAAAGCCGTTACTGCTTTTTCAAAATCAATTTTTTCTCTGTCGCAAATTTTCTTCATCTCGCCGTGCCAGGCGATGCAAAGCCCGTAGTAGGTGGTATCAAAGAGTTTCCCAAGTTCCGTGGTTTTTGCCGGGTAGAAAACTTCCGTCTTGATTCCGAGGGATTTCAAGTGTCTTTTTGCTGCCTCGCCCGCCTTTTTACTTTCTGCACCGATAAATTTAACGAAAGTTTTAATTCCTTTATAAAGACGGGGATGAACGCCTCGGACGGGGCTGTGAACAATCATTTCGTTTCTCGTTTTCTTTATCAATTTTTTGGTAGTGCCGGGCGCAACTGTTGAATGAATAATTGTCAGTTTTGGTTTTAGCTCTTTTATTTCTTTGGCTGTGATTTTTGCAAAATTTTTACTGTAGGGAATACAGACATGAAGGACACTAACCCCATTGAGGTCATCGTTTCTCTTCAGGTCTTTTATTAGAGGTTTCTTATAGAATTTTGCCACTGCCCGGCCAACCTCACCAAAGCCGATTATTCCCACTTTGATTTTTGAGTTCGTTTTGGACATGTTATGATTGTATCTAAACAATGACTTTTTTCAAAATTTCAAAGTTTTTTCTCTATGCTGCGCTTTTTAGCATAGTGCTTGTTAGCACGCAGACACTCTTTCCTTTCATAGTTATTAAGTATGTTTTTTTTCGGGCGACGGTGGCGTTTGCGCTCATCGCTTTTCTTTTGGGGTGGTTTTCCATTGCTTCGCGGGAAGAAGGGAAGCGATTTGAACGTGATCTTTTAAGTTGTCTCAAGTCGCCGCTTGTGATAGCGGTTTCGGTTTTTGTAATTGTTTTTTTGCTTGCCGGTTTTTTTGGTCTTAATTCCAGTCATTCGTTTTGGTCGAATTTTGAGCGGGGGGAAGGCGGCTTTCAAATGATTCATTTCTACGTGTTCTTCCTGCTTTTGGTTACTCTTTTTAGAGACAAAAAAGAGTGGCTAACCGCATTTGGAGTTTCGCTTGTTTCCGCCGTGCTTATGATTGTCTATGGTGTGCTTGGCGGTTTGGGGGTAACGGGTTTTGTTGGGGTGTCGCTCAAAGTTGGCAGTCGATTTCAAGGATCTCTCGGCAACACCGCCTACGTGGGGACGTATCTTCTCTTTAGTTTATTTTACGTTCTTTATCTCCTTACCATAAAATCTTCAAAAAAACGCAAGGTACTTTTATGGTCTTTAGTGCCGGTGTTTCTTATTTTTCTTTGGCTTACCCAGACTCGCGGCCCATTCCTAGGTCTCGGGTTTGGCTTACTTGTATTCCTGCTTTTTTTAATTTTCAAGTCGGCTGGTGTGTATCGCCGAGTCGGTGTTTTTTTGTTTATTATAGTTATTGTATTTGGGGGAACGCTTTACCAGATAAAGGATGCGCCAATTATGCAAAAACTTGCTCTCACCCGGTTCTTTAACATCACCTTTTCTAACCTTTCTGCTCAGAGCCGCTTTTGGTCGTGGCAGTCGGCCCTGAAAGGCTGGCAGGAACGGCCGCTTTTGGGGTGGGGACCGGAAAACTTCAGCAGGGTTTTTGATAAGTATTTTGATACACGCCATTTTGTCCCGGGCGTGCCGTCCGATACTTGGTACGATCGGGCGCATAGTGTCTTTTTTGATTACTTAGCTGAAACGGGGATTCTCGGGCTTTTAAGCTACCTCGGCATGTTTGTCGTTTTCTATATTGAATTTTTCAGGCGCGGCGGCCGGTTTGGAAAATCTCTTGTAGCAACGGCGCTTGTGTTTTCAATGCCGGTTGCTTACCTCGTGCAGGGACTTGTGATTTTTGACGTGCTCCCAATTTATCTTAATCTTTTCTTATTTTTAGCGTTCGCTAATTTTCTGTTTATGGGTGGCGACCGCCGTCTTGTATGATTACTAAATTAAAAAAATTAGTTATTCTAGCCGTTATTATTCTTATTGTCTTTTCCTTATACTTCGGGGCGTACCTGCCGTTTAAGAAATCAACCCGTTTCGTTGCGGTTACACGGTCTCTAGCATCGGTGCGAAGCGTTGATATTCTTCAAAGACGGTTTGATGATGCGCTTAACCTCTACTCGCCGATTGCGGGAGATGAAACAATCAGTTTTTTTGCCGATCAAATGTTGACTATTTTACGCACCCGTCCCCAAGAACCCATCGGCAGAATTGTTATTGAGTATGCAACAGAGAGGATTGAGCCGATTCTTAGTAATCCGTCAAGTCTGGAACTTACAAAAGTCCTTTTAAAAGTTGGAAATCTTTACCAGTTAGGATGGGAATTATATGGTGATGAGGGATATTTTGAGAGGGCTGAGGCGAATTATTTAAGGGGGTTAGAGATAAGCCCGCGTCGCCCCCAATTTCTTTATGGGTTACTTCAGTTATACATGGCGGCGGGAGATAAAGAACGAATCAGGGAAGTCGGGGAGGAAATTTCGCGTTACTGGCCAGCCGACGGGAACGTCAGAAAAATCTTGGATGATCTTTAAATATTCCTGCCCCCTCCTGTTTTTTGACGCCGTAAAATACGGAGAGGGTTCAAGTATTCTAAAAGAGGTTCTCGGAGAAGGAGGAGCGTAAAGAAATATATTGTTGCTGATATAGGGATTATGAAAGCAACATGCAGGTGGAGAGATGATAATCCGAAGACAAAAATACCCATTACGAGAGTTGCAGCAATGGTTTTCGGGAGATGGATTAGCGTTTTGAAATTATTAATGCGTTTTAGAGCGCGCCAAGCGAAACCGTTTGCTAGGAGTTGTGAGACAATTGTCGCGATCGCGCTTCCTATAATGCCGTAAGGCGGGATAAGAAGATAATTTAAGATAACGTTACTCAATGCGCCAAACCCGACGTAGCCTAAAAACATTCGTTGTCGGTTGTAGGCAAAGATGGCGTTGCCGATGAATATTCCTGGAAAAACAATGAACAAAGTAAAAAGAAGGATTGTAAAAGCAGGAGCAGCAGGGAGATAGGCCACCCCATAAATAAGGGAGATAATGCTGGGCGCGAGAAGTATCCCGCCTACTGCGAATGGAAAAGCCGCAAGCATCGCCGCTCTAATTCCTTTTTCAAAAATTGAACGGAATCTTTCATTATCTTTCATAGCAAGGCGTGAGAAGGTGGGGAAGAGGCTTACGACAAGAAATCCCGGCAAGATATAAGTGAGAAGGATAATTTTCTGGGCGGCTGAATAAAAACCAACATCTTCGGCGCCTTTTAGCCAACCGAGCATAATCATGTCGGTATTCAGCATTATAGTTCCCAAGAGTCCGGCTAGAGCAAACGGCCACGCCTCGGTAAGTATCGGTTTTATAAGAGTTTTATTAAAAGAACGCCAGATATTTTTGAGGTGCTCCCTTAAAACCCAAACGAGAGCTAGAAGCCCAATTCCACTCCCAATCGTGTAACCGATAATTAAGGTTTCGTTTGAAGGAAAGAGGAGAAGCGCTGAACCTCCTAAAAGGAGAATAGCGACGTTAGTTAAAATATTAACACCGGCCTCTATTTCCATGCGTTCTATTGACCGCGTGAAACCAAATAGGAAATCGCGAAGCGTGTCAAAGGCGAAGAGAAAAATAATGATACGGAACAGTTCAGTTGCACCCTCAAGTTTTGCAATAAACGGCGCAACAAAAAGAATGATGAGTGAGCTTATTACTATAAAAATAAACTTTATAAAAAGCGCGGTGCTAAGATACTGAATTCTTGATTCAGGCCTTCGGGCGCTCTCGCGCGTGAGGAGCGGAGTGAGGCCGATGTCTGCGAAAATAGCAAAGAAACCGGCAATGGATAGGGCGTAGGAGAAGACACCGTACCCCGCCACTCCCAGTATGCGGGCGGCATAGATGATAAGAATTGCCCGGATGAGGCGGCTTACAAGGTTTCCGAATGTCATCCAGAACGTGTTTTTTAGAACTGTCTGTTTTAGAGATTTATTTTCAAAAAGAATTGACTTTATATTCCTCATGTTCTCTATTTTACCACGAAATCGTGAGCCGAGAGTTTGACTTTCTTAATCTCGGTGTTATAGTGCTCATTATATTATGGCAGAGCAAAAGAGACGTGATTACTTTTTACCGGCAAGTATCTTAATTGCCGCCTTGCTTATTTCTGTCTCTTTAGTTTATAGCGCCGGGAAGAGATCGGGCGATGGCGGGACAGCTAGTCTGACCGGCGGCGCAGGAGATAATGAGCGGGTAGTTCAGGATTCTTCTATTGGAAACATAAGACCGGTTACGAGAGAAGACCATATTTTAGGGAGTATTGATGCCCCGATTAAAATCGTGGAATTTTCTGATTTGGAATGCCCGTTTTGTAAGCGTTTCCACGTTACCATGCAGCAGGTTGTTGCTGAGTATGGTGATCAGGTAGCGTGGGTGTATCGTCATTTACCGCTTGATTCTATTCACTCAAAAGCAAGGAAAGAGGCTGAGGCCTCCGAGTGTGCTGCAGAGTTGGGAGGCAACGATGCTTTCTGGGCTTATATTGATAGGCTTTTTGAGATTACCCCTTCGAATAATGGTTTAAATCTCGCCCTCTTACCTCAAATTGCAAGAGATATCGGTTTAGATCAGGGCAAATTTGAGTCGTGTTTAGAGAGTGGTGCGCAATTAGCTCAGATTGTTTCTGATATTGAAGATGCGGAGAACTCCGGAGCGAGAGGGACCCCTTACTCTGTGATTATTGCATCGGACGGTAAAAAATACACCATTCCGGGTGCTCTACCTTTTGAACGAGTGAAGTTGCTTATTGATCAAGCGTTAGAGAGTAATCGCTAATAACGCGAATTAGCATTACTCACGAACCCTTTATGAAGTGGTATCATTGGACAGTTTTGGCTTTGGGTGTTTGGCTTTTTATTTCGCCCTGGCTTTTAGGGTTTTCTGATATTAATTTAGTTGTTTGGAATAATTTGATGGTTGGCGGTCTGATAATTGTTTTTGCACTTTGGAATTTTGCACCCCCAACTGATTAAACAATCCCCAATTTTAAATTATTATATGTCTGTAAAAATTTATACCACCCCCTCTTGCGTTTATTGTAAGATGGCTAAGGAGTTTTTTAAGAAGAATAATATAGAGTACCAGGAGCTGAATGTCGCTCTGGACGAGAAGGCTCGTGAGGATATGATTCAAAGATCTCACCAACTAGGCGTGCCGGTTATTGAGATAAACGATCAAGTCTTTGTCGGATTCAACCGTCTGGAAATTGAGAAGGCTTTGAAGGGCTTGGCATAAATTTTCGCATGTACGACTTAGTTATTATAGGTGGCGGTCCGGCTGGTGTTGCGGCCGGGGTTTATGCTGCCCGGAAGAAACTTAAAATTGTTCTCATCGCCGAGTCGTTTGGTGGTCAGTCACTTGTATCCGATGATGTCCAGAACTGGATCGGGACAGTGTCACTTAGTGGATTTGACCTCGCTAAAAAACTTGAAGATCATCTTAGAGCGCAGGAGGATATTGAGATTATTGATACCGATCTAGTCTCTAAGGTAGAAAAAATAAAACCAGATGTCTCGGGTGCTGCTCACTTTAGAGTGACAACTAAGGGGGGCAAGACTTTTGATACAAAAACCGTGCTTGTTGCCTCAGGCAGTAGGCGCAGAAAACTTGGTGTTCCCGGAGAGAAAAAATTTGAAGGGAAAGGAGTTGTGTATTGCAGCACCTGCGATGCCCCTATCTTTAAAGATAAAGTAGTTGCTGTTGTAGGCGGCGGTAACTCGGGGTTGGAGGCAGTGGTTGATTTATTTCCTTACGCCAGTAAGATTTATTTGCTCCACCGCAGAGATGAATTAAAAGGTGATCCGACAACCCAAGAGGAGGTTACTTCCAATCCTAAAACAGAAGTGATATTAAATGCTGAAACACAAGAAATTTTAGGTGATAAAACAGTGCAGGGATTGCGGTATAAGGATAAAAAGACGGGAGAGATGAAAGAACTTGATTTAGGAGGGGTATTTGTTGAAGTTGGTTCAGTTCCGAACGGCGAGATTGTAAAAGGACTTGTAGATCTGAATAAATTTGGCGAGATTATAGTTAATCATAAAACCCAAGCAACTTCAGAGACGGGCATTTGGGCGGCGGGGGATATCACAGACGTTCTTTATAAGCAAAATAATATTTCTGCCGGCGATGCGGTAAAGGCAGTACTAAATCTGTATGATTACCTGCGGTCAATTGAACGTAAGGTGAGTGATACCGCTTTAGCTCACGAAGAGAGCGCGCTGAAGACGTAAATAAGTAGAACTCCTTTGCCCGGAGAGAGCAGTGCCACCTTAACTTGGTTGGTACCCCACACTATAACAAGGCTAAGTGTGGGTCAGTGAGCAACACCTTCAATTTACAACCACTTCTAATTTTAATGTTGGTCGCAGATACTGTATACTGAATCTGTGCCAATGCCTAAAAAATCTAGAAAAGAGTGTCTTACTTGCGGTAAAGAACCGGCTCGCGCGAAGTATAAATATTGCAGCAATGCGTGCCAAATGGAATGTCAGCATCAGTCTTATATTAAGAAATGGAAAACCGGAAAAGAGAACGGATTACAAGGTCATGGCGTAGTTTCAGGGCACGTTAAACGATACTTGCGAAGAAAATTCAGGAACAAATGTTGTTTATGCGGATGGGCAAAGATCAATCCTAAAACTAAGCAGATTCCACTAGTCGCCGATCATATAGATGGTAATTGGCGCAATAACATTGAAAGCAATCTTCGTCTAATTTGCCCTAATTGTGATTCGTTGACCTCTACATACGCTGGGTTAAATAGGGGAAACGGTAGGAAGGGTCGAGTTTTAAGCAAGAGAGTAAAAGAAGGTCGTTTATTGGTAGCGAATAAGCCGGAGTAACTCAGTTTGGTAGAGTAGCTGTTTCGTAAACAGCAAGTCGCGAGTTCGAATCTCGCCTCCGGCTCCACAAGTTATGGAACACAATTCTAACATTGCCTACATCTCCGTATATGCCGGAGCTGGCGGTGAAGATGCTAAGGACTGGGCAGGGATGCTGGTTGATATGTATAGGAAGTACGCGTCCAGGAAGAATTGGAAAATGAAATTCCTTCGCGATCTTGAATTAGAACTTAAAGGAGAGAAGGTGTACGAAGCGCTAAAGGAGGAAGCCGGCGTACATCGTTTAGTGCGCATTTCTCCTTTTGACGTAAAGAAATTGCGTCACACCTCCTTCGCCCGAGTTGAAGTTTTACCCGCATTATCGCAAACCCTTGTGTCGGAGCTGCAAATTCCGGAAAAAGATTTAAAGGTTAATTTCTACCGTTCCTCGGGTCCCGGCGGACAGAACGTTAATAAAGTCGAGACGGCGGTTCGGATTAACCACATTCCTACTGGTGTTGTTGCCTCGTCAGAGAGTGAGCGTTCCCAAGCTCGGAATCGCGAGCAGGCACTTAACCTTTTAAAAGTAAGATTGGCGAAGCTCATGGAAGAAAAAAAGGAGAAAGAATTAGCAAATTTAAAAACCAAAGTTTCTCCTGAGTGGGGGCATGAGATCCGTTCGTATGTGCTGCACCCCTACAAGCAGGTTAAGGATCACCGAACTGGTCTTAAAATATCAAAAGTAAAGGAGGTTTTAGACGGCAATCTTGATTTGCTGCTTAGATAAGATACAATAACTCACGTATTCGCATGCTTACTTTCCAAAACGTCACTAAAAAATACGGGGATAGTTCAGTCGCTCTGGAGAAAGTTAGTTTTAAAGTTCAGCCCACCGAGTTTGTTTCTATTGTCGGGCGTTCCGGAGCGGGTAAATCCACAGTTCTTAAATTACTTATCGGAGAAGACAGGCCCTCAAAGGGTCAGATTTTTTTTGGTTCTTACGAAGTTAACAAACTTAAGTCCGGGGAATTACCCGAGTTTCGTCGTCATATCGGAGTTATTTTCCAGGATTTCAGACTGCTTTCCAAAAAGACCGCCTTTGAGAATATTGCCTTCACCTTAGAAGTTTGGGGCCGACCGCAGAGGGAAATTAACGAAATAGTGCCTCAGGTTTTGGATATGGTAGGGTTGAAGGATAAGATGTTTAATTTTCCTGCAGAGCTCTCTGGGGGTGAGAAACAGCGAGTGGCAATTGCAAGGGCTATGATAAATAAACCAGACGTTCTTATTGCCGATGAGCCGACCGGCAGTTTGGATCCGTTCAATACTTGGGAAGTGATTAAAATTTTAAATAAAATTAATGAGTTGGGAAGCATGGTTGTTCTTGCAACTCATGATAAAGACATTGTAAATACCCTTGGTCGGCGAGTGATAACCTTGGATAACGGTCGGGTCGTGAAAGATGACGAGAGCGGAAAATTTATTCTATGATGGTCACTCTCTCGCGTATTATTAAGTACGGTTGGCAGGGGTTTTTAAGGAACGGCTGGCTTTCCGTCTCGACGATAGGCATTATGGTTTTGGCCCTGATAGTTTTTGAGGGGTTAATTTTATTTAACGTTGTTACTAAAGGAGCAACTCAGTCAATTCAAGAAAAGGTTGATATTAGCGTTTATTTTAAAAGTAATGCTTCTGAAGATTCCGTTTTAAACATCAAGCGGTCATTAGAAGGGCTCTCTGAGGTTAAATCAGTGGAGTATGTTTCTCGCGATGAGGCTCTTGTGGAGTTTAAGATTCGCCACGCCGAGGATGAGACGGTAATTCAAACACTTGAAGAGCTTGATGAAAATCCGTTACTTGCCTCTCTAAATATTAAAGCCAAAAGTCTGGATCAATATGGTACGATAGCGGGTTACCTTGAGACGGCTACTCTTCAGGATTTAATTGAAAAGGTAACCTATGCCCAAAATAAGATCGTGATTGATAGGTTAACCACTCTGGTTAGCACCTTTAAAAGAAGCGTGGTGGGGTTCACACTCTTTTTGGCGTTTTTGGCAATTTTGGTTACCTTTAACACAATTCGTTTGGCTATTTTCTCAAACAGTGAACAAATCGAAATTATGCGCTTGGTGGGAGCTTCCAATAGTTTCATTCGTGGTCCTTATGTTGTTGAAGGGATTATCTATGGCGTCGCTGCGGCAGCAATAAGTTTCTTGATATTTGTACCCGTAATAGGTTTCACTTCACCTCATATTGCCAATTTTGTCCTGGAGGTTGATTTGAATAGTTATTTTGCCGGGAACTGGGGAAAACTTTTGACGTATCAATTGCTCTTTGGCGTAGGTTTGGGGATTGTCTCAAGCGCCATCGCAACTGGGCGGTATTTAAGGGTTTAGATCTGAACGGCTCAACGATGAGTGTCGTTGAGCCGTTTGGGGGAATCTCGCTACCTACTCGCTTTTAACTAAATTTAACTTCTTTTCTCTACGCCACCCTTTGATTTCCTGTTCGCGCTTTCTTGCTTCAACTAAAGTTTTGAAATTCTCTGAATGCACTAACTTAACTGGTCTTCTAATTTTTGTGTAGTGCGCGCCCCATTTTGAATCGTTGTGTTGTTTTAGTCGTTTTTCGAGGTTGTTTGTACATCCAACATACAATGATTTATCAGCGCACTTAACAATGTAGACAGTGTGTTTCACGAATTGATGGTGTCCCTCGTCACTCATGTTCCTCGGGATGATTGATTTGTGCCCACTCGGCATTCCCTCACATTCGTTCGGGACGTTTGAAATTCTATCCCTCATAACTTCGGGATGAATTTCTAAACGGCTGCCGGGCAGGGACTCGAACCCCGATAACATGCTTCAGAGGCATGGGTCCTACCATTAGACGACCCGGCATTGGTTGTATTACTATTAATAGACAATGAGGAAAAATAAATCAACTATCATTTGGGTTATCGTTGTGGTTTTTGTTCTCGGAGGATTATTTGCTCTGCCGAAGTTTTTTGGTTCTTCATCTTCTCCAAGTGGTTCGGGGATCCCGTGTTTAGCGCAACATCTACCGGTCAGAGAACATATTCATCCTCAACTTACGATTACTGTGGATAGTGAGTTTGAAGCTATACCCGGCACTATTGGAAATAGTCCATGTCTTCGCACAATACATACCCACGACAGGACGGGTGAACTTCACATTGAACCACAAGACGACAGCAGATACACGCTAGTGGATTTCTTTAGGGCGTGGGGTCAATCAATAGAGCGCGAAGGATATGTCTTAGAAATTACGGTTGATGGCACGCGAGTAGAGAATCCAGCAACAATCATTTTTAAAGACAGGCAGCGAATTGTGATGGAGTACACGGTGTTAGAAAATTAGGCATCAGGTACTAGGCGTTAGGATTTGTGCGATGACACTGGCTAGTTTCTAAAGTCTATAATCTAGTTCTTGTGGTTTTTTGCCTTCAACCTGAATTTTCTTGAGTTTTAGTTCCCTCTCTGCTAACTCGGCCTCCAGGAGTTTTACGCGTTTACCCTGAGCAATGTCGAAGGGCTTGCCGCCCGTGCTGATCGTCCATACTCCTGGCTCCGGGTTAAGAGCCCGGATTTTTCTCTCGACCGCCACCGGATTATCTTTCTCTAGGTCAACATATGCGTCTTCAATCTTGAATTTCTTTGTGTATGTCGCTTGGGTCTCGTCCTGCGGTTGCGGTTTAATCTCACCTTTTATAAATTTCAGCAATGTTTCAACGAGTAGATCCCCACTCATTCCCGCCAGCCCTTTTTCTAATTCTTTATAATTCATAATTCCTAATTCATAATTCTCGAGTGCTCGTTGCGCGAGAATTGGTCCGTGATCAATTTCCTCGTCTATTAGAAAGAGTGTGACGCCGGTCTTTTCATCTCCGCTTAAAATAGCCGCTTGAATTGGGGTCGGTCCGCGATATTTTGGTAGGAGGGAAGGATGAACACCGACGGTGCCAAGTCGGGGAATTTTTAAAATGTCCTTCGGGATGATTTTGGCATAAGCAGCCACGATAAAGAAATCAGGTTTGTAATTTGTAGTTGGCGGTTTGTAGTTTAATAAAGTTTCTGGCTGTGATATTGGAATATTGTGTTGTGCTGCCAGAAGTTTTGTTGGCGGTGAAGTTATGACCTTCTTTCGTCCTACTGGTCTGTCGGGATTGCAGACAATCAGAACAGGCGGCATATGAGCGGCTATGAGTTTTTCCAGAATTATGGCGGCGAATTCCGGTGTCCCGAAAAAGATGTATTTTGGCGCTGAAAGCATATTATTTGGATAACGTATCTTATTATTATAAGATGAAGACGTGAAGAAATCAGCTGGTAAAGATTATTTAAATCTCCTAAAGGAGAGAAAAAAGACGTCACGAGTGTACGTGTCACACCAGTCAACGGGGCTCATGCTTGCGGAGATTCTTGATGACGAAACACATAAATCGCTCTATATGAAGCTTGCGAAGGAGAATGACGTCGAGATGCTTATGCAGCTGGCGAAGGACGTAGCTTCTCGCAAGAATGTGAAGAAAAAAGGAGCGTATTTCATGAAGCTGTTTACGGAAATCAAAAAAAGTAAGAAATGAGTAAAATTTTCATTATTAATAACAAAAAAGAGAAATCAGTATTGCGAACGAAGATTCCACCGACCGATTTATCGAAGGAGAATAAGAAAGAATTAAGAGAGTTTGTAAGGCAGATGCGTATTACTATGAAAGCGGCCTTAGGTATTGGTTTGTCAGCTAATCAGATTGGTTTCACTCTGCGTCTTTTTGTGGCTCAGGTGCCGAGGTCCAGTGATGATGCAAGTAATGAAAAATTTTATGCCATTTTTAATCCGAAAATCATCAGAACTTATAAAGAGAAAACCTTACTTGAAGAAGGATGTTTAAGTGTTCCCGGGTACCACGGCATGGTGGAGCGGTCGGAGCGTATTGTACTTGAAGGTTATAATATTCAGGGCAAGAAAATTAAAATCAAAGCGTGGGGACTTCTCGCCCGCGTGTTCCAACATGAAGTAGATCACCTCGACGGTAAATTATTTATTGATAAAGCAAAGGAGGTGTATGAAATAGATGAGCAAAATCTTAAAGTGCAGCGGAGAGGTGTATGAAATGTTATCAAGTGTAGGCCTGTAAGTTTGCATTTGCCGCACCTGTTTGGTTAAATAGAGAGAATGTTTAATAAGAAGTTTTTAAAATTCGGATTTGTGTTCTTGAGCGGACTGATAGTGGGGGCGAGTGTGCTCTATGGCGGCTTTCGTTTTGGTTTGTATGCGCCGGAGAGCGTGGGGGTTACTCCTTACGTCACAGATGATGAGGCGTCCTTGCTTGAAGCTGATCTCTCCGTATTTTGGGATGTGGTCCGCATTGTTAAAGATAAACACTTCAAAATTGAAGAGATTGAAGACCAAGATTTACTCTACGGCGCTATCGCCGGGGTAATAGGCTCACTAGACGATCCCTATTCATCGTTTTTTAATCCTAGCGACGCTAAGAAATTTAGTGAGGATATCCAGGGTAGTTTTGGAGGTATTGGGGCTGAGATTAGTATCAGGGACAATCAGCTCCTGATAATCGCCCCTCTAAAAGGTAATCCGGCAGAGGAAGTGGGGTTGCGGGCCGGTGATAAGATTTTGAGGGTTGATGACACTCCTACCAATAATTTAACTATCGAAGAGGCAGTGAAGCTTATTAGAGGTGAAGTTGATACCGAAGTAACCCTCCTTGTTTTGAGGGATGATTGGAGTGAAGCTAAAGAGTTTAAGGTTACAAGAGCTGTTATCGTGGTACCAACCCTTGATTGGGAGATGATATCCGACGACATTGCTTACTTTCGCCTTTATAATTTTAATGCTAGTGCTCCCCAACTTTTTTATCAGGCGTCTTTTTCTGCTCTTTTGAAAGGGGCTAATGGGGTGATATTAGATCTGAGAAATAATTCCGGTGGTTTTTTGGAAGTTGCTAACAATGTTGCTAGCTGGTTTTTAGAGAGGGGAGATGTAATTGTTAGGGAAAAATTTCGTTCCGGCGACGAGAAACTGTTTCGGGTGAGCGGCCCCAATGCTTTAGCAAAAGTGCCAACCGTTGTTTTGGTAAACGGAGGTTCAGCATCAGCTTCGGAGATTGTAGCCGGCGCCCTCCGTGATAATCGGGATATAAAACTTGTTGGCGAGAAAACATTTGGCAAAGGAACGGTTCAAGAAGTTGAGACCCTAAGAGATGGTTCGTCTATCAAAATTTCGGTGGCAGAATGGCTTACTCCAGCCGGACACCAGATAGACAGCGTGGGACTTGAGCCGGACGTGGAGATAGAATTTACCGAAGAAGACATAGAGAACGGAGTTGATCCTCAGTTTGATAGGGCACTCGAGATCCTCCAGGAAGAAATCGCGAAATCTAGCAGGCGGGTTTTAATTATTAATCTTTGACGTGAAAGTAATCTTACTTGAAGATATAAAGGGCGTTGGTGAGAAATTGGACGTGAAGGAAGTAAAGGACGGCTATGCCCGTAATTTTTTACTACCAAAAAAAATGGCCGAGGCAGCGACACCCCAAGCCTTAAAAAGATTAATTGAAGAAAAATCCAAGATAGAGGAGGAGAGTGAGAAATTGGCCGCTATTTTAGAGGAGAGAGCAGGAAAGATTAAAGATTTAACTTTATCTTTTAAGCGTAAAAACCTGCCTGCCGGCAGGCAGACCAGGGAGAAAAAGGAAGTGTTTGGATCGGTGAACGCGAAAGACATTGAGCGTGCACTTGAAAAGCATGGCATCCCCGATGTAAGAGTGGACTTAGAGAAGCCGATTAAAACTTTAGGCGAGACAAGCGTTCCCGTTGATTTAGGAGAAGGGATAAAAACGAAGGTAAGCGTTTTAGTGGAGAAAGAAGACAGGTAGGAGGATTAGCTGGCTGTGACGCTTACAATTTTGATGTGTTTCCTAGAACCGTCAAACGAGACTTTCCTTCGTCTTTTAAATTTCACAACTCCAACTCCGACGGCGTAGAGAGTGTCGTCTCTTCCCCGGCGGACATTCGTGCCGGCGTAAAATTTCGTGCCGCGTTGGCGCACGATAATATCTCCGGGTTTTACCATCTCACCGTCTTGGCGTTTCACACCAAGGCGTCTTCCTATCGAATCCCGAGTGTTTTTAGCTGAACTTTTTGCTTTTGTATGTGCCATGCGAATTTTCTCCGAACGGAGTGAGGTTAGAAAATTGAGCACCCTGAGTCCGCCAGCTGGCGGGTCGAAGGGTTACTTCATGATGCCCTATCCCGCAAAATTAGGGCGGGGGCCATTTCTCACTATTCCTATATAATATTTATATAATCTTCTATGTCAACAAAACAGAAATGGTTTCTTCTCGGCTTTATTCTTTTCCTTATCGTGACGCTCAGTTTCGGTATCGGTTATCTTGTAGCTAAGGAAGCAAACCCAGCACCGATTATTATAGAGAAGAATTCAGGCGAGGAATTAGGCTCCAGGCGCTAGGCATTAGTTCTATGAAAATACTCCATTTGCTATAATTAAACGTAATGACCAGGAAACAGATGATTGTTCTTGTAGTGGTGGGCGCGTTTGTGGTTGTTGGGATTGTTGTGGGGGTACTAACGAGGTCTGGTGGTGTACTTAGTCCGGTTAAGGTTGTTGAGCAAGGAGACGGAGACGCTGCTAACGCTCTTTTGGAAGACGAGAATGGCGAGAGGTCTGTCTTTACTTCAGAGGTTCCTCAAAATGCAAAGCCTACTGAGCCGGTAATTGAGTCGCCGGCGGCTCCTAATAGTGATGCAAAATTCGGGATTTTTAATATGACGGTTGGAGAGAACGGCTATGAGCCGTCAATTATCACCGTAGGGCAGGGTAATTTAGTCCAGATTAAACTCACTGCTCTAGACGGCGATTACGACTTCAATATGCCCTATAAAGGGCTCTACCAATTTGTAAAAGAAGGTGAGACCAAGCAGATTAGTTTTGGGGTGAAGACCAGTGGCACTTTTGCATTTGAGTGCCGGGATTTTTGTCCAGAAGGAAAAAAAATTATGGGAGAGTTAGTTGTTTTACCGTAGAATATGATTTCTAAGAATAAATTTTTATTGGTTATAGGACTTATAGGCGTTCTAGGATTTATGAGTCCAGTAGGTATTGCTTTTGCTTTTATTGGTCCTTCGGCGGGGCAGAGTCCTGGCAGTGGCGGTGGGGCGTTTACAGTTGACTCAAGCCGGAATGTTGGATTTGGCACACCTGATGGAACGCCGGGCACTGCTCCTTCTGGAGAATCATTTGGGAAAATTTTCACAATTGCCTCTACCACTAATCCGGGTATTGCCTTAAAGAACTTAAGTGGTGGCGGGCGCAACTATGTTTGGTTTTCCAGAAACAATGGTCGGCTTGCCCTGTGGGACGTGACGGCTCAGGCGGTTCGTTTAGTGGTGCACACGAACGGCAATATTGGCATAGCTTCTTCTACTCCTGCTTCGGAGAAACTTCATGTGTTTGGGAACGTTAAAGCAGACGGGTCATTTGTTGGGTCTGTATCCGGTGCGGTTTCGTCGGCGAATGTTACCTCTGAAGTGTTCGGGAGTTTGCAGGGCAACGGGAATTTTGCTTTCCCGGCTAATTTGGGAGTGGCTACCTCATCGCAAGACGGTCTTCCGCAGACGTTTTCGGTTTATGGTGGGGGATATTTTAGCGGCTCGGTTGGGATTGGGACGACGGGGCCGAGTCAAATGTTGCATATGTACCAATCTGGCGCAACCGATGTGAAATTGTTGTTAGAAAGCGATGCAAAACAGGCCGCTGTTATTATTGACTCTGGTGGAACTGGAGGAAATGCAGACGCAGCTTTAGCACTATATTATCAGGGAGCACAAAAGTGGCAATTATACAATGATGGTGATGACTCGCATAAACTTAAAATTAATGATGATGCTGGGACACTTGTCACAATACAAAATGACGGTAACGTCGGTATCGGGACGACGGCTCCGTCAGAATTATTGCATGTTAAAGGAAGTGTTCAAAACGAAATAGTAACTCTTCGTATGCAGGGAATCACCCCAACAGATGGAAGTGGTTATTTGCAATTTGATTCTCAAAATGATTTTATAGCTTTAACTCAAACACTGGATTCGATGACAAGTGGGATTGGTGTCGCAGCAAGCGGCAACGTCGGCATCGCCACCACCACTCCTGCCTACACTCTTGATGTGTGGGGTACTGGGCGGTTTCTTAATCCAATTATTATAGGTGCTCCAATTGTTGACACCCACGCTGCCACAAAGAAGTACGTGGATGATTCGATCGGTGGCGGGAGCAGCGACCCGAGTTTTAATACCTTAACCGTCTCCGGCACAAGCACTCTAGCAACCACACAAGGAAGAGTGGGGATTGGGACGGCGGGGCCGAATAAGAAATTGCATGTGGAAGTTAATTCAAACGATGACGGTATAAGTGTAGAAAATGGAGGTACACGTTTATTACTTATTGCACAAGAAGGTGGTGATGCCGGGAGGATACGATTATACGATGGTGGTTCAGAAAAAATTTCCCTAAATGGAGTTACTGGTTCTAATTCATTTTTCAACACAGGCGGCAACGTCGGCATCGGGACAGTGAGTCCAGGAGCCCAACTGCACGTGAAGGGGCCTTCAAGCGATGGTACTATATACATTTGGAACAACGCAGAAACTCAAAAACTCAGAATAGACCAAAACAGCATACGCACCTTAACCGCGAATGACTTCAGTTTATTTACTCTCGGCAATTCCCCTCAATTAGTTTTGTCTAGTGGCGGCAACGTCGGCATCGCCACCACCACTCCTGCCTACAAACTGCAAGTCTACGGCACCGCCTCTTTCTCCCAACCGGTCATCGTTGGTGATCCAGTTTCCAACGTCCACGCGGCAACAAAGCTCTATGTTGATGATGCAGTAACAGGCGGAGCAGGAACAGGCAGTTTCTCCACTCTTTCTGTCACTGGCACGAGTACTCTCGCAACCACTCAAGGAAGAGTGGGGATTGGGACGGTGAGTCCGAGTGAAGAATTATCTATCAATGCCAATATAGCAGCAGCCATGACTTTGCAGGATGGTGGCACAGACAAAGCCTGGTTTGCTTTAGCTCCCTCAGGGCAGGGAGGAATGACTGACAATGATTTAGTAATCCGTTCTGATGGTGCAAGAATGGGATTTAGCATGGCAGGGTCAGAGAAGATGAGTTTATTAAGTTCAGGAAACGTCGGAATCGGGAATACGGGGCCTGACTCTTTGCTTGAGTTAACAGGAGGGAACATAAAGTTCGGTGATAGGTTAGACAGTGCAACGAGATACATTGGAAAGTCAGCAGCAGCAGGAGCGGATGTAACAGGAGGCAATGCAAACTGGATAGGATTCCCAAGTACAGGAACAGACGATTATCTAGTATTCGGAACACACAAATCAGGAACTGGCGGAGGTGAAAGGATGCGAATTGATGCCCTCGGCAACGTCGGCATCGGGACGACGGGGCCAGGATCAAAACTTGATGTAGATGGCGGTGCTGTTACAGCACGGTATGGGTTGCACGTTGATACGGCGGTTAATGGTGGAGCGTATCAAGCCGATGATCTTTTTAGAATAATAAATTTTGATAATGATGGCGGTGCCCCCCAAGTGCTTATGAGGGTCACAGACGAAAACGGCATCGATTACTTCAAACTAACCAGAACAACAAATAGCGATACTAACCCAGATTCAGATTTATATGTAAGAGGCAACCTCGGCATCGCTACCACCACCCCTGCCTATAAACTGCAAGTCTATGGAACAAGCGCATTCTCCCAGCCGGTCATCGTTGGTGACCCAGTCTCCAACGTCCATGCCGCAACAAAGCTCTATGTTGATGATGCAGTAACCGGCGGAGCAGGAACGGGAAGCTTTTCCACTCTCGCCGTCACCGGAACGAGCACCTTGGCAACTACGCAAGGAAGAGTGGGGATTGGGACGACGAATCCAGGAGATATTTTACACATTGCTGGGGGGTCAAGCAATGGACTTTCTATTAGCGGAACCGCCAACCCTACTTTGAAATTTGATGAATCATCATCGGGCGATAGTAACATAGTTGCTGATATACGTTGGGATGCATTGGATTCTGGAGCAGCCGCACAGGAATATGGAAGGATACGTTTGTATGCCGAATCTGACAATGCCGGCGCAGAAGAAGGCGGTATAAGATTTAGATTAGCAAATGGAACGGGAGGATTTAGGGAGGATATAGTGTTTCAAGGAGACGGCAACGTCGGTATCGGGACGACGGGACCGAACGCCAAACTTGAAGTTGCAGGAAACATCAGAATTACAGGTGGAAGTGAGCTTGAACTTTTAACATCAGGAGGTAATGAAAGAGGGACATTTTTTGCTCAAGATTCATCACCCCATTTGACGATTCGCACTTCTGGTGGAGAAGACATCCAATTAGGGGACGGTAACCCCAGCATATTCATTGAAGGTAGCAACGACAACGTTGGTATCAATGACGCCACTCCCTCATACAAACTAGACGTTAACGGCACCAGCAGATTTACCCAGCCGGTTATTGTCAGTGATCCCACCGCCAATGCCCATGCCGCAACAAAGCTCTATGTTGATGACGCGGTAACCGGTGGAGCAGGAACAGGCAGCTTCGCTACTCTTTCCGTCACCGGAACTAGCACTTTGGCAACCACTCAAGGAAGAGTGGGGATTGGGACGGTGAGTCCTGATGGTAAACTGGACGTTAATGGAACTCTCAACGTCGGTAGTAATGACAGGGTTTCACTTTGGGAATGTGCAGCGGGCGGTGGTTGTTTTGCTATAGACAACTCCGCCGGTACGCGGGTAGTTCAGCTTCGCGGAGATACATCAGTCAACTACATCAATAACGGCGGCAACTTCGGCATCGGGACGGCGAGTCCGGATGCTAAATTAGATGTGAATGGTGATATCAGGATACCAAACGCAGGTAAAATCGTGTTTGGAAGCGCAGGGGCGCCAACTGACTATTTACAACTCTGGGACGTGACAACAGGAAGTCCATTACTGAATCTTGTCCAAGACTCAAGTTCGAAGTTCTATATTGAGGGGTCGTCTGGCAACGTCGGCATCGGGGCGACAAATCCCGGTTCGCACTTAGAAATTTTCAAAGAGGATGCGACAATACGATTAAACGATGTGACAGATGGAGGTGTCGAGGTAGCACTGCGGGCAAATGATGAAAATTTTGAGATTGTGGAGTTAGAAGATACGAGTTCTGCTCCCCAGTCTTCATTGGGTGGTCATGTGTGGTTCCAAGTTAGTGATGGTGGCAATATTGGTATTGGGACGACAGGACCTAGTTACAAACTAGACGTTAACGGCACAGCGCGGTTTGTTCAACCGATCATTGTTGGCACTCCAACCACAAACGCCCACGCCGCAACAAAGCTATACGTTGATGATGCGGTAACCGGTGGAGCAGGGACGGGCAGCTTCTCTACTCTTTCCGTCACCGGAACGAGCACTCTGGCAACAACTCAAGGAAGAGTGGGGATTGGGACGGGGAGTCCGGGAGCGAAGTTGGAAGTAGCGGGGAACGTATCCTTCGATAGTGGTACATGGACATTTGGTACTGGAGGCACCAACGGCTGGTTTGGTGACTGGGTACAAGTTTCTAACACTGGTCTCTACGCCACAGGAGGAGGTCACGTTAGAATGGATTTAGATAATATAGCAAGCAACTTCCAAGTAAGAGCGGTTGGAGATGTGGTTGCTTTTAGCGTTTCAGGAGATTCGCCTGTAGATGCTCTAGTAGTAGATGCTCAAGGGGAAGTCGGCATCGGGGACTCTACCCCTTCATACAAACTAGATGTCTCCGGCACCAGCAGATTCACCCAACCAGTTATTGTTGCTGATCCCACCACCAACGCCCACGCTGCAACAAAGCTTTATGTTGACACCACGGTTACGGGTGGCACAGCGGCGAATTCTAATGCATGTAGTGGTGATGCAACGTGTGAGATGAACGCCGCTAATCTCCAGGGTGGTAATATTACCGGCGTAAACAAATTAACCGTCACCACTATTGACCCGCTTTATCAAATTGGCAAGAGCAAGTATGCTACGTATGCGGCGTCAATTGCCGGCGGCGTGAAGGAAGAATTTATCGGCAAAGCGAAACTCGCTTCTACGAATCAGGAATCAGGAATCAGGAATTATGAACACGTAATTGATTTTGGTAATTTAAAAGAGGGACTGGATTTGTGGGTGTGGTACAAAACGGTTGATTTTTCCAAAGACAACGTTGATGTGTTAGTAACCCCCTATGGTCAGGTCGCGAGCATCTATTATGTAATTAAAGGAGATAAGATAATTTTCCGCGGCGATTCACCGGCCGAGTTCTCATACCGCTTAGTCGGGAAGAGGTTTGACTGGAGAGAATGGCCAACGCTTGCTAAGGACCAAAACGAGAAAGCTTCATTAATTGTTAGATAAAAAGGTCGAAGATAGAACAAATAGGACCTATTAAAATAAATTAAGACGGATAGGTCTAATAAGAAAAAAATGAACAAAAAAAACATAATCATCGTTGTAGTTGTAATAATTATTGTAGTCGGGGTGGTATATCTTTTCTCGAGCGGTGTGATACCCAGTCCTAGAACCTCAACTCCTTCTGAGAGTGAGATTGCAGTAGAGGGGTCGCAGGGGACGGCAGTTGCGCCGGGCACGAGTGCTGTAACCCAAGATGGCGAAGTCGTCACCCAGGAAGGCGTCCCAGTAAAGCTTGACGTAGAACCAGGAAGCCCTGAGGCTCCTCAGCAGTCAAACCCAGTAAGTGAAGAGTCATTACCCAAAGAAGCAATAAAACTGCAGGCCTCAGAGACAGGTTTCTCACCAAACGCATTCTCTGTAAAATCAGGCACCGCTGTTACCCTCTCCCTCACCACCGCTGATGATAGGTCTCATATCTTCAAATTCAAAGATCCCTCCCTCTCAGCCGTTGCAATAGGCGTAGGCACAAGCAAGACAAGAGCAATTACCTTCAACGCTCCAAGCAAGGGAGACTACTCTTTCTTCTGTGACGTCCCGGGACATGAAGCACGAGGTGAGACGGGAGTGATGACGGTGAGGTAATAATGGCGACGAAAAAACGTAAGCTAATTTTCAAAAAACCCAAACTTCGTCCTGGGTTTTTTGAATTTTTAAAGCATATAGGCTTAGAATTAGTAATTTTCTGGGCAAGCCTTGCTTTGATTGTGTTTGTTCTTGTGATAATTTTCAGACCGCTTATTGAGCAGTGGATGGTAAATGTTTTTATCCGTACCCAGCAGTCAGAACTTAAGGAAGAAGCTTCGGTCGAGTCTCCTATAAGTCCAATAAGTCGGGTGCCGTTGCAGGGGAGCTTTACCGAACTTTTTTCCGGGGTGGGGTGGAGAAATCCAGAGAACTCAAATGTTTACCAGGATTTTAAGACTTTAACAATTTCCTTTCCGCCGGCGTATGACTGGGATGAAGTTGATCGGCTAAGCGATGTTTTTGCCGAGCTGTATGTTTTAGCTGCCAAAGGTAACGAAAGAGAAGTTTTTTTCGTGACTTCTGCGGGCGAGGTTGGTTTCTTTCGCCGAGACGAGGAGGTAAATGCGATAAATTTAGTAAGCTTTGTAAATCCGGAGAGTCTCACAGGATCTGTTGCTGTAGATTACGACGGCGGTAGTGATAGGTGGTTTGTTTCAGTTTTAAGGGAGGATGGAGCTGATATGTTTGAGTTTCGGGTTGGTGACAAGCTCTTTAGTGAGAGTTCGTATAAACTCTCATTCTCTAATCCCAACAACGTACCGCCTCGTTTAACTTGTATTGATGCCAGATGCCTGCTTCAAGTTGGCGGTCGGGTTTTTACGGTTAGCAAGAGCTTTGGAAGCTGGACTTCCAAAATTTTGGAACTGCCCGACAGTATTTATTCAGTTGGTATTGGTAAAACCGACTCTACGTTTATAATGGGTTTAGTAAATGAGAAGATCGGCACGTACAGTGGAAAGTTGTATGGAGTATCGGACGGTAATTTAATTCTATTAGATGGCACCGAGAATCTTTTCTCATCTTCGTATCCGGGGGAGATTTACTTCGGTTTTAATAATGAATCCAATGAAATTCTAGCAGTATATGTTGCTTTTGAAGGGCAAGCACAAAAATTCAAAATTCAAAATTCAAAATTCAAAATTTTGGAGGATTATTCTCGTTTCTTTACAACTAGGGTGATGAATGAAGGCGGAGTGCTCCCCGAAATTTTTTATAAAAGTGGTGCCTGGTGGATTGGTTCTGCGGCTTCGAGCCCCTTGCCTAAATTTTTAAGGATTAGGGGTGGAGTTGGCAATGATTTAACTCCTAATCTGATTAGCACGCCGTTTTTTCAACTGGTGCCGGGATTTGATTCCAATGTTCTCTACGGAATTACGGGGGATGGGAGTTCTTCGCGCGTGTTCCGTTACCGTGACGCGGGTTTTGAAAGGACGCGCAAACTTGTCTGGGAATCACTCCGGTTAAATGCCTGGGACGGGGAGATTGTACGGGGAAGATTAACGCATGCTGATGATGGAGAAGATGATGGCAGTATCAAGTATTTTTTCTCTAATAGTGGCGGTAAGAAATGGATAGAAGTAGAGCTTAATAAGTTCGTTGAATTTAATAAGCGGGGTGGTGATTTCCGGTGGAAGGCGGAGGTTTTTCCCTCAAAGGACCGATTCCAAAGTCCATGGATAAGCCAGGTGAGAGTGGAATACTTTATTATTAGACAATAGCGAAAATAATGCGGGAAGTGGGTATGCTATAATAATAAACAGAAGTTATGGATCCTGGTAAAAGAGGGAAGAATTTAATTATAGGACTTGTTGTGCTAGCAGGCATTGCCATTATTGTTGGTTTTGTGGTGCGGGGGATTCAGCAAGGAGGAGGCCTCATTATAGGCGGAGTTGGGGGCGAAGAGAGAACGGCAAAAGAATTGCAAGATCTCATTGTTCCTAAAGTGGGCGAAGAGGCGCCCGAAGAAGGCGTAGGGGTACCTGGAAAAATTGCCGAGGGCGAGTCAGGTAATCCGGGCCAACAGTATTGGGTTTTTGAGACTGAACTTAGAGAGGGGAAACTAGACCCGTTTGAGTTTCGGGTGCCGGTAGGTGACCTTTTGGGAATTTCCATAATGAATAGTGAGAATGAGGACCAGACAGTGCATATCTCCGGCGCATCCGCTTTTGCGCCGAACTTCATAGAAAGAACTATTGCGCCTGGCGGTACTGCGTCAATGAGAACACAGGTTTTGGAGCTGGGAGAATACAATGTTCTCTGCACAACTTGCAAGACGCAGGTTGTAGGGAAGTTCGTCGTTGTGCCAAAAGAAGGCTAAAGGGTGTTGATCAGCACAATGTTTCAGAAGAAACTTAGAGTACTTACAATCACACTTGTCCTTGCTGTGAGTGTGGTGTCTGCACCGAAAGCCCTCGGAGTCGTCTCGGAGATATTTTCTACGGGCGTTGGATTTGAGATCACTACAGACAATACTGGGAATTTGGAAATTTCGACCCAAGCAACGACTGGCGGTGCGATTCGCATTACGGCAAGGCAAACCGGCAACGCTATTTTCATCAGCACCGCAAACAATGTCGGTATCGGGGATACTACTCCTGCGGCACTTCTTACGGTAGGGAACGGTGATCTTTTCCAAATCAATTCTTCAGGCGTGGTAACCGCCGGAACCTGGCAAGGTACTGCCATCACCAACACTTATGTCTCCGACACCATCACCGTGGGCGCCTCCGGTTCGGTAAACGACAGCGCGCTTTCTGCAAACGTGTCTTTACTTGGTACAGCAATCGAGAAAGGAGAGATAGCCAATAGCGGCACACTTAGTTTCGA
>JANBVK010000001.1:299448-303828 GCA_024239035.1 Patescibacteria group bacterium | reverse complement strand
GATGGAAGCACCGTCTGGCACGCAGGTAACGACGGCTCTGGCTCAGGACTTAATGCTGATTTACTTGACGGGCTCTCGTCAGCTTCATTCAGTCAGCTTGGCACCGCCATTGAAAAAGGAGAGATAGCTAACAGTGGAACCCTTTCCTTTGACTGGGCAAACTCAGAAGTGTCGGACACGCTTACCATTGGCGCCTCCGGCTCGGTGAATGACAGCGCACTTTCTGCGAACGTTTCCCTGCTTGGCAGCGCGATAGAAAAAGGAGAGATAGCTAACAGCGGCATTCTTAGTTTTGACTGGGCGGACTCAGAGGTGGCGGATAACCTTACTAACACAGGGACTCTTGACGGGTTTAGCGCTACCACCGCCTCTACTATAAGCACAATTGCAGCAAGGAACAGCTCGGGAGACATTAATGCGCGTCTATTTAGGTCAGAATACGATCCTACCAACGCAACCATTAATTTCATCATGACCCAGATTGACACCGTTTCTAATAACTATATTCGTCCATCTACTCCTGCACAAGTTAGATCCGCTTTGGATGTTTGGGTGAATACATCTGGCGATACTTTAACAGGGACGTTAACATCCAGAGCCATAGCCATGCAGGGTTATAACTTAACCAGCGCTGCCAAAATTGGCATCGGGACGGCAAGTTTTCCTACAGACATATCAGTTCATTTCGCTCCCTCGAGCGGAGACGCAATAATGAGGATTCACGCTCCAACGGGTGCGAGTAACCAAGCCGGATTTCAGCTTATCGTGGGTGGGGCAGGAGGATCTGGCGCGAATCCTTTTATTAATTTCGGAAACAACGGTGTTGCTGGTGAGACGTCAATCCACCAAGACACGGACGATTCCTTGAGGATTAGAACAGGTGCTGCTACAGACCGTTACATCGTTACATCGGGCGGTCAGCACCAACTTGTAAACTGTGCCTCGACATGCTTGCTGGTAGGCGGCGGCAGCGGGAAAATTGATGCTGGCACCATTGACCCGGTCTACACCATAGGCGGTAATAGATACGCCACTTACATGGCGGGAATGACAGGAGTGAAAGAAGAAACAACCGGTGTATTTGAATTAGGAATTATGAATTATGAATCAAGGGGACGAACGTATGGACAGGTAATTGATTTCAATAATTTAGAGGAGGGTAGTGATTTGTGGCTGTTTGCTCAAACGGTGAACGTTGACGGCAAGGCATATGTGGCAGAAGACGGTGCCGTGTATCGCACCACCGCCGAAGAACTTTTTGACAATATGACGGTGCTTCTTACCCCCGGCTTTGACGGCCGCGTCTGGTATGAGAAAGACATTGAAAATAAGAGAATTACAATTCTCGCCGATAAAAGTGGTGAGGTTTCGTACCGTTTGACTGCTCCGCGGTTTGATTACCAAGGTTGGTCAAATTATTACGCGGGAGGCGGCGAGCATGAAGGATTTAATTTGGATAAACTTTTAAAATGAATTATGGAGGAGCAAAAATGCATAACTCATGATTAATGATTCAAGGAAAGGCCAGACGACGATTATACTCGCGATTTTGATTGCGTTGGGGATTTTGGTGGTGGCAGGCATTAGTAAACCGCCGACTACTGAAGTACCGGCGGAGAGAGCCGTAATAGGAACAGAGGACGATACACTGCTGATTCCCGTGATTCCCGAAGGGGGAAGTATAATTCCCGAAGGGGGAGATACTTACTATATTCAGAGCGCTGGACCCGGACCGAAGATTTACGAAGCAACTATGAGTCCTTTGAGCGGGGCAGAACCTGGCATAATTCAGAATTGGATCGTAAAAGTTCGGTACAGCGAGCCGGTTCAATCGGTAGTTGTTACAGTTATTATGGACGACGGTTCTTATCCGGTTTCGCTTTCGCTTGCCGAAGGCACGGCACTTGACGGTATCTGGATGGGTAACTGGGAAGTTAGTGATACTCACGAAGATATATATCAGGCGGCTATTGATGCAGGAAGCGGTGATGCTTCATCTCAGGTTGTGTTAACGTTTCAGCCACTACCATGAGCGCGAATATATTACATAGGAGAATTTTTTGGGTCATCATCTTTGCGTCTTTGCTCTTTTTGGGGATTGCCGTGCCGGCTGCGCTTGCAAGCTGTTCGCCTCCGTCGGGAGGAGTTCACATAGTTGCTTTTAACTGTGCTTTTTCGGGCTCGGTGAATGGCGTTGATGCTGGCAACTTGACGATAAATGTCGGCGTGACGCTTACCATTAACGCGAATCAGACCATTGCTTTTAACTCTGGGAACAGTTTGGTAGTGAATGGTACGGTGGCAGTGAGTGCGAGCGGAGCGCAGATTCGGCAGACTAATTTGTGGATGACTGATGCAGATGTTGATGGTTGGGCGGCAACGCTTACCCAATTTGCGCAGGATACGGCGCCCACAAACGGCAGAAGGAGGAACCTCATGGCGGCAGGGGCACTTACCACAGTAGATATTAATGATAGCGAAAATGATTTGGACAACTGCCGTGATGCGCTTCAGTCCTGCACTGCTCCTGATGACGTACAAGGAGAGTGCTGTTCCCCTTTGATATGCTCTAGTTTCGCGTGTGCGCCGTACGCCGAGGGCTACTACTACGGTCAGGGCTACTACTACACCCAGGGCTACTACTACACCCAAGGGTACTACCAGGGCTACTACTACGGTCAGGGCTACTACTACACCCAGGGCTACTACTACACCCAGGGCTACTACTACACCCAAGGGTACTACCAGGGTTACTATTACACCCAAGGTTACTACTACACCCAGGGAACGTATTGCGACCCAAATGGTTCTTCGTGTTCTCCTCCTGACAATCCCAGCCCGTCTTGTTGCTCAGGGTGGTGTGAAGGTCCCCCTCCGGCTATAGAAGGTACATGCCAAACTTACGCCCAGGGCTACTACTACACCCAGGGCTACTACTACACCCAAGGCTACTACTACACCCAGGGCTACTACTACACCCAAGGGTACTATCAGGGCTACTACTACACCCAAGGGTACTACCAGGGCTACTACTACACCCAAGGGTACTACCAGGGCTACTATTACACCCAGGGTTACTACTACGGCCAGGGCTACTACTACGGCCAGGGCTACTACTACACCCAGGGGTACTACCAGGGCTACTACTACACCCAGGGCTACTATTACACCCAGGGGAGCTACTGCGACGCAAATGGGACATTTTGTTTAGGTCCTTATCCTAGGAGCGAACCTAGTTGTTGCTCGGGGTGGTGTACTATGATAGACGGTGGTAGTTGTCAGGCGTACGCCCAGGGCTACTACTACACCCAAGGGTACTACTATGGTCAGGGGGGTTATGGGCCTGGGCCCGGCGGCTGTGATTTTCCGGACCCATGTTAGTAGTTTTGATTGGACGTTGAGACTAAACTTAAGTGAAAAAGCCGGAGCGGTCTCCGGCTTTTTCATTATTGTTCAGCAAGAATTACTTTACTATTGCCTATCGCATGTTCTCGCCATCTCTGATTCTGTGACTCCCGCAATCATAATTGAAAATCAGCCGCTCTTTTGTTGGGCCCATTTCATAGTACGGAAATATTTTTTTTCGTAGGCTATAAACTTCAAGCGAGGCTAGTAACCCATGTTTGATGAGGTTGTTTTTATCATCATTCCATGTTTCGCAGAGATATTTTCCTAAATAAGGGCGAAGCTTTTTGTGGCGTTCGTAAGAAAGTCTTGACAGATATTTTTTCCAATATTTATTATAGCTTATTGTATTGCCGTCGCCTACAAATTCTATACGTCCCCCATCTTTTAAGTTTCCAATAATAGAATATGAAGTATTTGAAAGAGGCGGCGTAGGAGCGAACAAAGTCCAACTCTGATTGAGGTGAAATAGTTTAGTGATCCAGGATTCACGCACACCGCGAAATGTACTATGTATCGATCCCAGGCTGTTCAGCAGAACAAGAATTAAAAACACTCCCGCGACCGTGTTGCCTAGATTCATGAGACGAGAATAGTGTTGTTCGGTCCTGGGATGCGCTCTGGAATCTTTAAATATTTTATTCCAGAACCAACTTGGTAAAAAAGGTATGACGGCAACTATTGCAATAAACGGAAAAAGATCCAACTTCATTGTTAAAGAAATACCAATTTGAAAAATTATAAGCAAGAACATCGCAATGGTTCGGATAGGAATTGCAAAAAAAGGAAAAAACAGTACCACCGAACCGAAGAACTCAGCCCCTAAGGTAAAATAATTAAGTACTTTCAGAAATGATGGAAAACTAAGAAGAATTTGTCCCAAGAGCGACCCGTAATGGCTTTGTAATGTATAATATATCGCGGATCCTTTAGAGAGCCAGATGGTATCAGTTTTTGATAATACCGCAAACCAAT
>JANBVK010000001.1:0-299438 GCA_024239035.1 Patescibacteria group bacterium | reverse complement strand
TACTATGCCAACTTGTAAGAATAAGGCCAGAGTTCCCAGAGAGGAAATTTGCCCGGCGACACTTTTTTTATTGGGTGTATTGAGTTTTTCATCCAAAGAGTATCGTGAGCCGAGCGGCAAGAATATTCCCCAAAAAAGCATAAAACGGAGTAAGACGTCTGCTCCGTGAATGATTACGGGGCCCCGGATTTGTAGCGAAACAAGCAAAAGCCAGGATACGATTGTTACGAAGCGGGTGCGATAGCCTACCAAAAGCGCAATTGAGAACACTCCCGCTAAAAAGAATAAGACTAATTGGAAATGAAGCGACCCATGTAATAGATGAATTGATAAAAGTCGTGAAAAGATAGTATAGTTTTTTATAACAAACTCGCGTGGCAGGGCGCTAGAATCATCATAGAAAGCCCCTATATCTCTCAGGCGTAATAAGAGATCAGCAAGTATCATTAAGGCAATTCCAATACGAAAAACGGCCAGTGCCCGCGTGTCTATGCTATAGTACTCTTTTATTTTTTGAAAGAGCGGAGAGAGTTTTTGTTTTAGCGTGGGAAAAAGATTATGCATTTAGGTTTAGTCTTATTATAGATCCGACTCGCTCCGCCTGCGAAACAGTGCAGGTAAAACTTAATTGTACCTATAAAAAACCACCTCGACGTGATGTCGGGGTGGTTTTTATATCGAGCAATTTTCTTATTCGGCTCCTACGAGGATAAGCCCGGAACCAGAGCTGCTCCCATCTGGATTAGCGGAGTTGCATCCGTAGCCGTAGAGTCCTCCTCCCTTGCCGAAGTCAACTTTTATAACCACCTCTTGATTTGCGGGGACGGTGTTGCTTTCGTTTTCAATATCTAGCGTGATATCGTAGTCGCTTGTGTTTTTTAGTATTATGTCACTTTTCAAATCTGCGTTTAGTACCAATGGCTGTAGGTTGCAGTTTGTGACGTCCAAGACCCCGGATTGTTGCGCAAGCCTCTCTGCAAGTTCAAAGTACCTTTGTTGTTCTCCTTCCGATGCATCAGCCGCAGGAAAGTTTAAAATTGCTTTCTTCTCTTCTGTTGTTAATGTTAACTGTTGTATGGGTGATTCTTGTTCTGCTGGTTGCGGTGCACCCGAGCTGTAAACGAGATAGCTTATGACGACGGCTACTATTAAGAGAATAACAATAAGGGTAAGTTTGTTTTTCATATGTCTTATTATAGCACAACGACCTTTCTTTTATTGTATTAAAATAAATCCAAAATCTCTCTCTGATGAATCACCGCTGTGGCACAGATAAGCGACTAGGGCTTCGCCTGTTGTACCGAATTCTGCCCTCTCAACAAGCGTATCTTCCAGTTGAACACTAAAGATGCCAACGTTACCGATTTGCAAGCGAACTTCTTCCTGAGAGTTGTTTATAAAAGTTATATTATCACCTCTTTTTACTCTGAGCACGGGTGGGTCGGGTATACATCCGGCGATATTTATTTCGTTGCCGTCTTCGGCAAGTTTTCCCGCGAGTTCACGGTGGCGTCTTACCTCTTCCTGTGTTGAGGTGCTTGTAGGGAGGCTGATAAATAATGCCTCTTTATCACTTAAGGTACTAAAGGAGAGCCATGAAGGGGTTCCGTTTCTCCAGAGGGTATATCCTACCCCAACAGCTAATAGCACGAAAATAGTAATCACAACCTTACCCTGCATAGCATAATTATATCATATCTTTATTCTATGGATTCTTAATGCAGTACGTTCTGTACTTTTCATCGACGCTCTCACAGACGGGCTTTAGTTTCTCGGGTGTGAGGGAGCGTTTGAGTTGTAGGAGCGCTTCTCTGTAACATGTCCCGCGTTCCTCTTCATTGAGTGTCCCTGACCCGCAGAACCTCAACGCATACACATGTTCTCTCCCTGGTTCGCTGCTCATTACCAATCCCCACGAAACGCCTCCGAGACATGCGAGTGGGAGATTCCCTTTTAACGTCCGACAACCTTGGATGTAGTTTGTGAGGTCATATTTTGCAATGTCTCGTTGCATCATCACTCCTGCTGCGACCCTGACGACAAATTTTCTTAGATCCGGGTTGTCAATGTTCTTAATGTGCTGTGGGAGCTTGGATACGTCCCAGTTGGTTGCACTGTCAAGCCGCGGCGCAAACTCCCCGTAGCACGCGATGTGGTAGCGTTCCGGTTGCGCGCGGCAGAACGCGAAAGGATCTTTAGGATCAAGCGAGAACTCATACTTTCCATCCCACATAAACCCAGCAAGGACAGTGTAGACACCCGTTGCGCATATCTCCCACTTATTTTCTGTATCCCCGTAGAGATATTCACAGACCTCTAACCCAGGCTTGAGATAGCCTCTGGCATTTCCATGAAGGCGAGGGTCGGGTGGGTCTTCAGTGAATCCGTGTCCAATCCCATGGAAACAGTTATCTTGTGCATCGGGCCCGACTTTTTCGAGCACATACTTACAGAATGAACGAGCCCATTCGATGTCCGGATTGTCTCTCAAGAGGGTTTCCAAGAAACCATGGTAGAATGCATAGCCGCAATAGTTAGCCTCAGAAGTTACGGGCACGTCTTTTCCTTGCTTATATTCGTGGTAAGCTTCTTCTCCGATCAGGTGTCCGGTCCAGTGGCAGCTCTCGGGAGCTGACCCGCTCTCGTAAAGTTTGGCGAAGAGCTTAAATGCAGCACCAACCCCCTCAACCTTTACTGCGGTTTTTATCCGTTCGTCAAAACACCGTGCTTTTTCGTTTTCGCTGCCGTACTCGCAGTCGAGTTCGCCAGTGGGTTTTTCTAAGTTGCTACTGTCTACAACTGTTATTTTGCCCTTCAGAGTTAAGTTGAGGTGGTCATGGTAGTACCATATTCCTGGTTCATAAAATGTGTAATTCCAACTGGAGCCGCTGTCTATCGCATGTCCTTGGTCAAACCCGGATAGGAATTGATGTGTAGGATGTGGGTCACTCGCGGGCCAGAACGGCTCGTCGCTAGCGTTTGCAAAGATTATTGTGTCGCCTTTCTGTACGGTAATCTCTTCTGGGGACAGGCCCCCCTCACGAAGCTCAATTATGTGTTCTTTTCCGGATATTGTCTGTGGGGTGTTTCCCCCATCCCTGACAAGCTGAGCTGGTAGTTGATTAGTTCGATAGATGAGTGTACCAGTGATGAGGAGCACGAACGTAACCAGAAGAGTAATTGCTTTTTTTCTCATTGTTGTGATTATTATACTTTGACGAACTGCTTAATTTCTAACGAGATAAACAACTTGTGCTCCATGGTTCGGGGAGACTGTTGCACAAACTGAGGGATTCGTCCGATTGAGCATGGAGGGCAAATGTAGCGTAATGAGCGAGTTCTCCGTAGCATTCGCGCTCTACACCGAGTGTTGCGGCAAACGCGCACATAGAAAGCGCTTTCTCAACCAAGCGTTTATCAGTTTCGATCATTCGGGAGGCCGTGTTTGCAAAGCACTGACCCTGCAGCGCACGAGGTAACCCCATGCATATTGGTTTCATCCGTTCCTCATCAAATTCGAACTTCGCCATTAGGGAATAGTAGAGCTTGTTGTAGCATTTTCTTTTCTCTGTTGGATCATCGGAGTAGTTACAATACTCTACGATCCCTTCGGGAGTTTCTATCTTCTCGTCCTGTATTACCCATGCCTCACGGAAGCATGCGCCGCGAATTTCTCCAGTAAATTGGTTGCAAAACTCTTTTTCTTTTCCTAACCACCCTATCTTCCAGCACGCTCCTTTTTCTACCCCGCTTGTGTACTGTTCGCACACACCCAATTTTTCCTTATAGGGGACAATATTATAAATCAGGGCGAAGTCCTCTGGCTCACGAGGTTCAAATAACTGCATAAACATCCCTTCGTAGCATGTTTGCAGGTAATTTCTCCCGTCTTCTTTTAATGCGATCGTGTCGCACAGCTCCTTCGATTTGGGAATGTTGGTATCGGTGAGGTAGTGCGAGAGGTGGCCGAGTTCGTGGTAGCAACTTGCCTGCTCGAGCGGAGTTGGGTTCCAATTCGTTCGTCTCTCGCACAAGCTCTCTACGACAGGCAGTAATTCTTGTAGCTGGGTGTTGTCGAGTGATGCTGCAATGAAATGCCTTTGGATTGCGCCGTGGACACATCCGTTTGAGCACATCCCCACCGGGCAGCTTGTTACCACATCTTTCCACTTTGCCGGATCTTTCGCATACTCTTTTTCACTCAAGTTGTGCCCGAGCTCATGGCAGAACCAATACGTAGGATCTTTTTCTTGGATAATTTTTGTTACTTCGAATGCTTCCTTCATCGAGATGAAATCCATTAGGTGGGGGATTTCCTCGTCGTAGCACCGCTGGTTTGAACCAGCCTTTTTACATTTTTCTATCATTCGGTCGGCATGTTCTTCAAGCGATACGGTTTTGTTACTTGTGAAAAGAGACGCTAATATTTCCTTGGGGTGTTGATTAAAAAAGGCAAGAAATAGCATTCCCGCACCTAAAATAAGGGTAACGGCGAGGAAGAAACGAAAATGTTTATGGAATTTAATCACTTTTTAATGATGCAATATTGTCTGTAGTCCTCCTCCACTGTTTTGCAAATTTCTTTTACTTTCTCTTTATCATACCAACCATCAAGATTTAATGCATACTTGAAGCATATCTCACGCTCTTCTTCAGAGAGCGCATCTGCTCTACAGAACGCGAATGCTTCGATGTACTCTTCTCCCGGCACTCCCTGCTCAAGGAATCCGTGCGCGAATCCCTCAATACAAGAGACATGCAACGACTTATCAAGCGCGCGGCAGTTCTCTACCGCCCCCGTGTAGTTACCTCGAGCAAGAAACAGTGTGTACATGTTTGCAAGGTAGCGTAGGGCAGGGGCAGTATATGCTCTGTCGGGGATTTGCTCGATAAACCGGGCAGCTTTTTGAAAATCCTCTCCGGCGATCCATCGAAGTACTGTGTTCATGTTGCCATAGCAGCTTAGTTTGTACTCGTCGGGTTGTTTATCGCAGAGCCAAAGAGGATTTTCCATATTCGCGGTGAGTCCAAACCCACCGCTGGTGTAGAAATTTGCAATGGTGTTGAACACGCCTGAAGTGCAGCGGTAGAGTTCTTCCGGTGCATCAGAGATAGCCTCGCATATCTCGAGCGCGGGTTTCACCATCTCATCTTCCCCCCCGTCGGGTCTTGTCCACCTCGCAAGCGTCGTTTCAATTGCGCCGTGGCCGACCCCGTGATAGCACTGAAGCGCCGCATCCGGTGCGTCTTTGGTAAGCTTACTATCCACGTATATGCAAAATGCTTTTGCTTTTTCGGGATCTTTCGTTACGGTAAGGAACGCTTCCATAAATCCGTGGTAGAAACCGTTTGCGCAGTACGCAGCCTTTGGGGTTAAGACCGAATCTTTGTCTTTGAGGTAGTGTTTATAAGCAGCAATACCGATATTATGAGTAAGATAGTGGCAGGCTAGTGGAAAATAAGATTCACTTACATAGAGTTCGGCCAAGCGGTCGAAGGTTGCCTCAACCCCCTTTTTATCGAGCGTGGTGAGGAGAATTTCTTGCCAGCACTCGAACGAGTTTTTGTCGTCTTTGCATTTACTTTGGGCGGCACGCGCTTGAGAGCCATCTATAACCGTTATTTTTCCCGTGAAGTAGGGAGCGAGATGGTCGTGATATTTCCATTCTCCCGGTTTTTTAAAACGAAAACCCCAGCGTTCGTCGGGCGCAATTGGTTCCTCCGGATCGAATTCGGGGTAAATAGTGTGGGTGGGGTGGAGATTGGAGGCAGGCCAGAAATAATTACTGTTTTTGGTAACGAAGGTGACGGTATCCCCTTTATGTATGGTAAGTTCTTCGGGATGAAATCCGTCTTCTCGAAGCTCGACGACGTGTTCTGATCCTGCGGCAGGAAGGAGACTTGCACCGAGTTGTGCTCTTTTATAGAGCAGGAAACCAACAGCGCTTGCAACGAGTACGATCAAAATAAATAGGGATAGCCTTTTTGTCTGGTTGCTCATTTTTTATTGATAGGTGCAGTAGCTTTGGTATTTCTCATCAATTGTTTTGCAAATTTGTTCTACTTTCTCGCGGGGATAGATAGTCTTGATTCCATTTAGAGTGTTATGGAAGCACGCTTTGTGCTCGTCTTCAAGGAGTAGACCGGCATCACATAACTTCAGAGCTTTGATGTACTCTTTTCCCGGTTCACCGTGGGCGAGAAGTCCCCCTACTACGCCTCGTATGCACTGCAGGCGCAGGCGTTCTCCTGTTTTTCGGCACTCAAGGATATAGTTTGTGAAGTCATCGTTTGTGATATCTCCCTGCACCACACCTGCAGCTGCGGTGTTGATAATCATACCTGCAAGCGTATCTTCGGGAATGCCTTCAACGAATTTTGCAATTGTCGCGAGATCCCGGTCACCTGCGGAGTCGAGCACTTGGGCAAACTCATAATAACATGAGAGTTGGTAACGGTCAGGTTCATTATGACAGAAACCGAGTGGATCTTTTTTATCGAATGACAACCCATACTGGTTCGTTTGCATAAAGATTACTAGAGTGTTGTATGCCCCATCAAAACATTCTTTGACTTCGATTGGTACGTCGGAAACGCTTTCACAGATTTTTAGCGCCGGCCCTATTATAGCTTGAGAATTTCCCCATATTCTTGGATTTGGTGGATCATCTATGAACCCGTGACCTATTGCGTGGAAACAATTTAATCGAATTCTTGGGAGGATATCTGATAGTTGGGTGTCGAGGTAGTTGCACAGCCTCTTTGCCTCGGTTGGATTTCTTTCTTCCCTGAAACCGTGCTCTAAGAAACCGTGTACAAAACCATAGCCGCAGTAGCTCACTTCTTGCGGAAGATCGAGATCTTCGCCGCCTCTATAGTATCCGTAGGCTTCTTCACCGATACGGTGCGCATACCAGTGACATCCACTTTGGGCAAAATTAGGTTGGGTGGTGTAGAGTTGTCTAAACGCCTCGAGAGATCCTTCTACCCCTTTTTCCCTGAGCGCCTCGCCCAGGACTTTATCCCAGCATTTTTCTTTCTCGTAGTCGTTGAGAGCATCCAATTTACTGCAATCAATGTTTTCTGCGGTGTCGAGATGATGAACGTGGGTTTTGTCGTGGTCGTGCTCTTCGACAATTATTGTTCCTGTAAAATAGGGGGCAGTGTGGTCGTGATATCTCCACTCACCGGTTTTATTAAACGTGAAGTTCCAGGAATTGTCAGGCGCGATTGCTTTTTTGGGATCGAACTCTCTGTAGATAATGTGGGTGGGATGGAGGTTTGATGCTGGCCAGAAATCTTTGTTTCTTGTGGTTATGAAAGTCACCACCGCACCTTTCTGGATGGTAATTTTCTCTGGGTGGAAACCGTCTTCGTGAAGTTCTACGACGTATTCGCTCGCCATCCGTGCGGGCTCTGTGTCCGATACTCGGAGCTCACGGTAAGTAATGGAACCGCCAATAGTAAGAACGAGGAGTGGTAAGAAGATTAGCGCTTTTTTACCCATGGCGTACGCGTCGCAGGAGAAAAGTGATTAGTGAACCGATAACAAGCCCTACACCTACGCCGATGAGCAGCTCTTTTGAAACCGGAGAGGTGTTGCTCGCGCTTTCGTTGCCCTCTTCAACTGCAAGCGGAAATGATGTTTCAACAAGTGACTCATCTCCATTCTGGAATCGTACAAAGAGTGTGTACTCGCCTTTTTCGGGGAATGCATAGGTGACTCCCGCTTTGCCAAAACGGGGGTTTTGAATTCCTCCAGCAAGAACAGCTTTGTTGTTTTGACTAATTCTCAACCAGATATCAGTAAAGGGTATTTCTTCGCTTTGGTCACTTGTCCATAAGGAAAAGTCGAAGCGAACTGATTCTTTAGCGCGGAGTTCGAAAGCGTCATAGCCGATGTCGACGAGATATTCTCCTACAACTTTTTCTAATGATTCTCCTACTCCGTGGGCGCGGACAGGAATTGTGGGAGAGAATAGTGCTCCCAGGAAGAGCGATATAATTAGTACCGTTAAAATGACATTGGAGCGCCTGATCATAAATTGAAAGAGGATTAAATGCTGCGTATACTGATTTTAACACACCGATTTTGCGAATCAACTTTATGATAAAGACTAGAAAAAAAAATTCATTGGTTATAGGTTTAGTGGTTGTCCAACTTATCGTTATTGTGCTTATCGGTATCAATGTGTATGAAAACCGATACACGGCAAGTATTGCACTCATTCCGAGAGAAAGTCTCAGTTTTCCAGAGGACTCAGATCTTCAACATTTTTACGAGCTAAACCCCGACTACCAGGGACAAGTGTTTATTCCTACTTGGCTCTCGTATACTCCCGAGATAACCATTAACGCTGATACTTTAAACGAGCGTTTCAATTATACTACTGAAAAACCCGAGGGTACGTTTAGGGTTATTGCTTTAGGTGATTCTTGGACATACGGCATGTTTATGAACACAGAGAATAATTACTCAGAGGTTCTGGAAGATTTACTAAACAATGAGCTTGACTGCGACACTATTATGAAGTTTGAAGTGGTAAATTTAGGTGTGCCGAGCTATGACATTCGATACGCCGTGGAGCGGTTTAGGATGCGTGGAATGAAGTACAGCCCCGACCTTGTGCTGTGGCACTTGATTGAAAACGATTTTCAAGAAATCAATGAATTTCTTAAACCGAGAACAAAGCGGCTTGCAGAACAGGCGAGTGCAGAGGGAGGAGACAGTGATGGCCGTCGGGGTTCATGGAGAGAATTTACCAAACCGCCCGATGAACTTGAGTTTGGAATATGGCAGAGGGCAGTTAGAGATCAATTTAAGGAGTACGGAGAAGAGGGAGTTGCCCAATATCAGGAGGAAGCACTAAGTTTGATTAATGAGTACTATCAAGGCCCGCTTGTTGTATTTAGCTTGATTCATGAGAGCAAGATTGAAGATAAGTACAGACCTATTATAGGACGTTTCGTTGCCTCTCGTGCCAACACATATTTCTATGAAAGCGAGTTGCGTCTCAGGCCCGACGGAGTATTGCCCGACTGGCATCCCAATACCAAGGGACATAAGATGATTGCGTACGAGCTTTTACGCTACGTTACTCAGAAGAATCTTATGCCGTGTGACCCGGGTTTTGAAACGATAAAGTTGTTGATAACCAAGTAATCGAGTTCAGTTTTTAAGAAGTCTTTAATAGCGTCTTCGGGACTCTCTACAATGGGTTCTCCTTTTGTGTTAAAACTCGTATTTAAGATGCAGGGAGTGCCGGTCAACTCGTAGAATTTTCTAATTAGCTTATAGTACCGTCCGTTTTCTTTAGTTACTGTCTGAATTCTGCAGGTTCCATCTTTGTGAACTACGGCAGCTAACTCTGCCGTTTTTACTCTCTTTATCCGGAAACAAAAGTTCATAAAAGGTGAGGCGTGGCGGGGTCCTGGAACGTTGAAGTATTCATGAATTTTTTCTTCCAGAATTGAGCATGCGAAAGGCCTGAATTGCTCCCGCACTTTTATTGTATTAACTTTTTCTTTCATAGAGGCGGGGCTGGGATAAGCAAGGATGGATCGTGATCCGAGTGCCCGGGGGCCGAATTCCATTCTCCCTTGGAACCAACCGATTACGTTGTGGTCGGCGAGGAGTGAGGCGGTATGTTTAACGAGGTTGGTTTCGTTGCCGAATTTTCTATAGTATACGTTATATTTTTTGAGTATCTGTTCTACATCCTCATTATCGTAGGAGGAACCGAGACATAAATTATTTATTGAACATCGTTGTTTGAAGTTGAGAATACCGTGATGTGTAAAAAGCGCTGCCCCCAGTGTAGCACCGCTGTCGCCGGCGGCACCCAAGATATATACCCTCTTAAAGGGAGTTATTTCGTATATTTTTCCGTTTGCGAGGGCGTTTAACGCGACGCCGCCGCTTATGCATAAATTTGGACACTTTGTAAGTTTATAGAGGTGGTTGAGCATACCAAGGTAAATATCCTCGGTCACCTTCTGGATGCTTGCTGCTATATCCTTTTCCCGTTCGGTGATCGGTTCATCGGGTAATCGCGGTTTTCCGAACAGTTTCTCGAATTCTTTAGTCCACATTTGAAATCGTTCTCTAAAGGAGAAGAATTTCATGTTTAGGTTGAAACTTCCGTTGTTTTTTACGTTTACTGTCTTATAGACTTGATCTGCATAACTAGGTTTTCCATAAGCCGCGAGCCCCATAACTTTATATTCGTCTTCGTTGACTCTAAATCCCAGAAATGAGGTAAGAGTAGAGTAGAGGAGCCCCAGAGAGTGCGGGAAATTAATTGCCTTGAGCGGAGTGATGGTAACACCTTCACCTGTCCACAAACCTGTTGTTTGGTATTCTCCTATCCCGTCCACAGTGAGGATTGCTGATTCTTTAAAAAGGGAGGGGTAAAACGTTGCGGCGGCGTGAGAGAGATGGTGAGGGATAAAAAAGGTTTTTCCCTTGTATCCCAGCTTTTTTCGAATAATCCCCTCTACCTTTATTTTCGAGGTGAGCCACTCAGGGACTCCTCTCAAGAACGGCTTCAGAGAAAGAGGGTACGTGCGGACAAATGTGTCGAGAATCCTTTCGAACTTAAGGAGTGGCTTTTCGTAGTAAGCAGTGTAGTCCACTTCATTAATGGAGATGTCTGCGTTATCCAGGCAGGACTCGATCGCATTAAAGGGAAAACTGTTATCATGTTTCACGCGAGTGAAGCGTTCTTCTTCAGCAGCGGAACGTATATGTCCGTCTTCGATAAGTACTGCGGCGCTGTCATGATAGAATGCGGAGATTCCCAGAATATACATTTTCAGTAAGCTGATTCAAAATAGTTTCTATTTGGGTTTTCTTTGTTTATACTTTGCCAATAAGAATTTTTATGTTTTTCCGGTTTGGACTTTGTGAACAATCGTAAGATAATAAATGACAACCCCACTGCGGTGAAATAGAAAATTGTGAGTACAACGGAAATGAAGAAATTGTTCATTACACGGACAATTCTCTTCATATTATTGGGTAGATAAATATAGGAACAGGGGAGACATATGCGCCGATAACAAGTAGGGCGATAATGACTAGTAAAAGAAGGAGAGGAATTAACCAGATCTTCCTTGATTTTAAAGTTAAAGTAAGGATTTGCTTTATTGTTTCAAACATTGTGTCAGACTCCATGTGCGTGCGTGGGTGTTGTGGGAGAGAATAGTGCTCCCAGGAAGATTGACGTAGTGAGTGCTGTAAGAACGACGTTAGAACGCTTGGTCATAAAATGCTGCGTATTGATTTTAGCACGTTTTTCTTTCGAATCAATTAAGGCGGCGCAATAGCCACCCGAAGAGTGGTAAATCTAGAATTATTTCTTTCCACTTTACGCCCCGTTTTTTAAATGGCGAGTCGAAGAACAAAAGCAGTAAAAGCAGCGGGGATCCCAAGAAACTTATGTTCATGGCCGCATACACTCCTATATGGTAGAGCAGTAATCCAAATGCCCACAATCTATGGAGAGACGGTTTGAAAACAGCCCACAACGAGAAGAGTAGTAGGTAAATACTGCCGACAAAAAAGGGCCATCCCACTAAGGGGTGCGCAATTATAAAAGATCCTACCAGACTTGTTGAATTATTTGCCACTAGCCAATGTGCGATATGAAGCGCGAGAGCCTCGGGTGCGAATGCGTGGACCCCTCCTTGCAGAAACTGCTCGATTGCACCGTACGTCTTGCCAAAACCTGCCATTGAATAGATCGTGAATATAGCAGCTTGGGCACCAAAAAAAACTAATAAAAACTTCTTGCGTTTTTCAAAGGAGTATTCTTGTGCAGGAGCATCTGGTAGAAAAATTAACAAAAACGTGACGTAGAGCCACGGGTACCACTGATGGTCAACCTGTATGAATGAACTCAAGAACGCATGCAGTTGGAATACTCCCAAGAAAGCTATAACGCGACCTACGCGGAGCTGATTAAAAAGTGCTCCCACAAACGCGCTGATGAGGAAGAAAAAAACAATGATATTGATTACGTCAGGGAAATTTAGAAGCTCTGCCCATTTAATTGACCAGATGGGTGAGAAGTTTCCTTCCTGTGAAGCATACTGCCCGCGACCGAACAGTATGGACAAAGATCGGAACGCCAAGAAATAGTAGAGAAAGCGGGTAATGGTTTTTGCTTTCTCGAGCGACCGTTTTCCTGTGGCAAAAGATGTAATCATCGGGAAAGAGGAGACGAGCGCGCGTAAATTTTTGATTGATTGGTTCAACTTCATAGTTCTTTTGGAACATTGAAGACGGCGATACTTTTTGATTCGAGTACTTGTCCTGTTCTCCAGCGCTCAAGCGTGCTAAATTTAATTTTTACTACCTCGTACACAACTGGCTGGGACAGGAAGGTTGCTTCTAGTGTGTGGCGGTGTCGTTTTATTTCTCTCAAGTCTTTATTTTCAACGCTTGTTCCCAAAGCCCTGATCATGTAGTTGTATTGGGGTGAGGCTATACCTCTGTTCATGTACACATCGTAGGCGTCTTCAAAAGAGACAGGCGAATGTAATTGCTTGTCTCCGTACTTGAGAATTCTTATTGTGTATCCTTCTTGAAATTTAGGTGGTACTTTTGTGAATACAAACCAGGAAAAGAACGGATACGCTTCTCCCTCAAGAGTACCGGAGGTGTAGAAACTCCCTAAAAAATAGAGGAGGAAGAGAGCAACGAGGAATATTTTGAAGACGTTATGCGACACCGTTATCAAGAGGCCGTGTTTTTACTTAGGCATTTCTCGCTCCATGGCTCTGGTAAACTGTTACAGAGACGGAAAAACGCTTCTGATCCGGCATGGAAATTGTAAGTCGAATACTGTAAGAGTTCTGCAAAACACTCTTCGTCTGCATCGTAATCTTCTGCGGTGGTGCACAAGCGTACCGACTTATCAATGTTTCTGTAGTCAGTTTCAATCATGCGAGAGGCAGCGTTTGCGAAACACAACCCCTGCCGTTCCTTGGGCAAGCCCGCGCAATAATTTTGTAGTGTCTCTACATTGAAGCCAAGTTGGGCGGTCATTACATAGAAGATAACGTTATAACACCTTGTCCGTTCGCTCTCCTCGGTCATTGAGCAAAACCGTACTAAGTTTTCGGGATTTTTGAGCTCCTTAAAAAATAGCGGCCAACTTTCGCTGAGACACGATGCTCTCTTTTTGCCTGTGAAGTTTCCGCAAAATAGAGGTACCTCCTCTTTTGTGGGTTGTTTTCCTTCAACGAGCGCAAAGTCCTCGGGTTCGAGCGGTTGGAAGATTTGCATAAATACTCCGTCAAAGCAAAGTTGCGAGTAATTTCTACCATCCGGCTTTACTGCAATCTCTTCGCAAATTTCTGATGATTTGTTTAGTTCGGCGCTCGTGATATACATCGTGAGATGTCCCAGTGCATGGTAGCAGGAAGCTTGTTCAAGGCCGGTGGGGCGCCACGCAGGCTTTTCTTCACAAAGGTTGGTGAGTTCTTTGGTGATCTCTCGCACTTCGGTTTCAGTAAAGGCTCCTTCTCGGAAGCGTTCTTGGAACCCGCCGTGGAGGCAGCCGTTTGAGCACATACCGCTTGGGCATTGTGTAACAACATCCTTCCAACTGCTCGGGTCTTTGCGCACCTCTCGAGCACTTAATTCATGCCCGAGTACGTGACAATAGTAGTATGATCTATCTTGATCTTGGACAATTCTTGTAACCTCAAAGGCATCCTCCATTGAGATTGCATCCATAAGTTCTGGAATCTCCTTATCGTAGCAGCTCGGGCGATATCCCGCGTCTTTACATTTTTCAACCACGCGATCGGCATACTCTTCAAAGGAAACTTGTCTGGATTGAAAGAGCGACGCGGTAAGGCGTGGTAGTTTATCTTTTATGAGTACGGCAGTTTCTGCAAGAACTATTACAAACAGAGCCGCGATAAAAATTTTTTTCACCATAATAGAAACTTATTGAATAAATTTTTCACCGTTGCCGATTAGGTCGGATTCCTTCGCGCACTTCTGTTCTATTTCAGCTCCAAGCCCTTTACATATCTCCGGTGATTTGTCTCTTGCAATCGGTTCGGCAAAGAAACTCCACGACGCTCCTGATCTGCAGGTTACCTCCGCTTCTCGGGAGGGCATTTGTTTGCACTTATTGATCGTCGCCTCAACTTCATACTGGCTTGAGGGAGCGGTAATATTGCCGATACCAAAATAGCATGACTTTGTGTATTCTTCGTTGCCGACCTCCTCGCACAATCTCCCCATTTTTTCCCAGTTGCGATTAAATACCTGATTCCACCACTGTGCCATTTCGTAGTAGCACGAATTTCTGAACTGTTCCGGTACTATTGTGTTGCACGGTTCGTAAGGATTATTTGGATTCAGGGTTCGTGGTTCAGTATACGCCGGTTTGTCTGCGCTAATGACTATAGGAACGTTGTTTTCCATAAAGATGCCTGATGTGCAACCAAACAAATCTTTTAGTTGGGTGGTCAAGATGCACGCCTCAAGAGCGTCCACTAGTTTCTCACTACCCATAAATTCTCTTAATCCATGGCCGATACCGTGCTGGCAGCCTGTTCCTAGGGGTCCAAACTTTTCGACACATGCCTTATCGAGTTCGGGTATGATTGCGATTCCGTGTTCGCTCAATACTCTCCCGAAGAAACTGTGATAGCAACCAAAGGCGAAAGTGGCGTCGCATACCGTAAGCCCTTGAACACTTTCTTTTTCGTAGAGCAGCTCCCCCATAACGTGGGCGAGAGTATGTTGGATACCGAAGTGTTCCTTGTAGTAAGTCTCTTTAAATTCTTCATACGCACGCTTAGCGCCTACGGCATCAATGCGTTCTGCCCAATAGTTGCGAGCTTTTATTGGATCGGTGGTGCGTAAACCGGAGCTTATCGCGCTTGTTAGATTCGGGTCTGGTGTGTTGCCACTTTTATTTTTTAGGAACGTTCCGCCACCCCCAATAAGTGCGACGAGGACCAGAACCCCGAGGAAAAACGGAGCTTTTGGCGCTGTTTTAATTTTTTTTAATATAACGTCCATAACATCTCGCTATAGTAATCTGGTAAGGCAGTCTTCATGGTAGGTAGGTGGTAACTCCTCACAAAATCCGCGTCTGTAGGTAGGATCGTTGATGTAGTAAGAAACTCCTCCAATAATGTTTGCAAAGCAGGAGGCTTGGATATTCGGTTCTGTCAATGATCCGCAGAATTTAATGACAATTCCGCGATCGTTTTCACCACCCCAATACAGTGAGGCCGCGGCGCTGTTGACGCACGCTAATATTCCGTTCTGGTTTTTCGCTAGAAGACACCACTCATACACCTTTGCGAGCTCCTCGTCTGTCATCTTATCAATGTTTCGTATGTCGCGGTTTTTTGCGAGCACTATAAATTCTTTTCCAAAACCGCCGTAGCACGTGTGGCGGCTAGCGGTGTCAGAGGCGGGAATTTTTTCACAAAGAAGGAATGCTTTTTCAAAGTCTTCCGGGGTAGGACTACCAAGACTTCCACCAACCACTTTAAAGAGATGAGGAGTAAGATAGATGTAACATTGAGGGCGGGCGATATCAGGTATGAAGTCGCTACTGCACGGGTGGAGAGGATCATCAGCGCTAAGATATTTTTTGGATTGCTCGGCCCATAGTTTCGGGTTGTGGAAGCCACCACCAATTATCTCCATGATTGTGCCACCAACGCATTCCACTTGTTCTCTGCGAGGGGATTCTGCGCTGCCGGTTTTTTTACAAAGCTCAATGGCTTTTTCTAAATCATAATCGGCGTAAGCTAAAACTCCGTGCCCAAGCCCGTGAAAGCACATTGAGTAGGCGCCGGTTCCCCCAGGCGCTTCGCCGCACGCTTCAGTGATTTCGGGTATGGCTCCCTCACCACCTTCAAGGAGCAGACCCACCACGATGCTGTGAGAACAGGCGTTCCGGAAATCGTGGGTACAGACACCTATGCCCCGAACACCCTGTTGTCGGTAAAGAATGTCGCCAACGACATGCCCCATTAAATGCATATCTATTCCGGGAGGGATTGGTGCAACCTTGAGCACTTCGTAGGCATACACTGCATCTTTTTCTTCGGCAAGATCGCTAAAATAGTTGGATAGGTCTTTAAATGACAGTTGTTTGTCTTTGAGATCGGCTATTTCTGGGTAGGAATTTGTGAGTGCTGCTGATAAGTTTTTAGGGATTTGAATTTCCGCTTTTCCTTGAAGTAAGAAGACCAAGAGTAGGCCATCTAGAATAAGAAAGGCAAGGAGCACCAAAAGAAGAGGTTTTTTGGGGATAATAAATTTCATAGACCAAGAAAGAAATCAGCTATTCGGTCACTAAGAACATACCGACAGCACCGGTTGATGCGTCGCACCCATAACCGTAAACTCCCGGACCCTTATCAAAGACGTTGGTAATATTTTTTGTGCTCCCTGCGGGGATGGGGTGTATGCTCTCTAAATTAAACACAATTGAGTGATCGGCTGAGTCATTGTTTCTGACAGCTATCGTTTCTCCTTTTTTTATTTTCATTACTACCGGTGATGGATTGCAATCGCTTATATCCAAGAATTCAGCGGTTTTAGCAACCTGCACTACAAGCTCAAAGTGACGTTGTTTTTCTTCAGTGGACGCATTAAGGTCGGGAACGTTTAAAACTTCGGACTCGTCGGGGGTCGGGGTCAAGGACGATATTTCTGCTTTAAGCTCGGGTTTTTCGGGCGACTGGCTGTAAATAGCGTACCCCAGAACAACTGCCACAACTATAAGAAAAATAAGTAAACCGTTCAGGTATTTTGTTTTAAGTTGCATAACTTTATGGTAACCGCTTCCTCCCACCTGTCAATTATGAACCTGGTGTGTCTATAATTCCCACCGAGTTGGACGTGGATAACTCCCCCTTGAAGGATGCCCGTATTATTATATACTTATTGCATAGTTTCGAAACTATGAAATCGCCATTTCCAAAAGCAACCTACCTCCGTAACGCCGAGATCTATAAGATTATGGCAAATTCAAAGCGCCTTGAGATTTTGAATATTTTGAGTAAGCGTGAACTCCCTGTTGAAAAACTTGTCGGGATACTCAAGCTTAAAAAGGCAAATGTTTCTCAGCACCTTGCAGTACTTCGTCACAATAAACTCGTTAAGACGCGACGTGAAGGACTAAACGTCTACTATAAAATTACAAACCCGCGTATCGTGGAACCCTGCCGCATTCTTCACGATTTATACCAGTAATATTAATAAGGACAAAGGCTTGATTACGAGGAAAAATATTTTAATTATTCTTGCAGTTTTGATTGTGGTAGGTATTGGTGTGCTTGTTCAATTTTACGAACCGCAGAGGAATAAGGAACAAGCCAGCTCTGATGAGCAGGCCTTGCAAAGTGATAGGAAATTCGTGAATGAGAAAGGAGAAAAATGGGGACCGTTACCTGAAGGAGAGTATGTATTCCAGGTGATCTCCGCCGAAAATGCGCAGCCAAAGTTCCTTGAAGGAGTCGTTGACCCGCCTGACGTGCATGTCGGTGATATCCAGAAGTTCAGAATTGTAGTTCAATCACCGGCAGGGATAAACTCGGTTATTGCCAACATTGAAACCGACAACGGAACAACAACGGTCCCGCTTGAGATGACAGGAGAAGAAACTTGGGAAGGAGAATGGCAGGTCAAAGATACCCACGACACGTTTTACCACACCATATTTGTTGCGAGAGACGCAGCCGACAGAGAAAACTCAATAACCATTGCGTGGTCGGACGCATGTGGAATTCCTATTTCCGGAAATTGGACCACGACGGCCAATTGCACTATTTCCTCAACAGACGGAGTTGATAATGGAAACGTGACTATACAAACGTATACTCTTACGTTAAATGCTGCTTTCGCACGGAACCCGGGGCGTTCAGTCTCCATTAACAGCGGGTCAATTGTTATTGGAAGTAGTGGCCAGCTTAGAGAAGCGTATCTTTATATGGCTGATTCTGATAGTGACGGCTATCCGGCAAATTCCACCCAATATACGGGTTCAGCAAGTGGTCGCCGCCGTCGAAGTGTCTTAACTTCTTACACTACGGATTGCTATGACAGCAATTCAAATGCAAAACCGGGGCAGTCGTCTTATTTCACAACCCACCGGGGCGACGGTTCGTTTGATTATAATTGCGACGGTTCTCAGACGAAAAGGTACACCCAGACCGGTGGAAGGTGTGAGAATTGCTCATCGGAAGCACGGAAGGAGGATAGTAAGTTCTTCGCAACTCTTATAGAAGACGCTTTAGCTTTCCAACATTTTCCGAACGGGAACGGGGAATGTTTTCCGCTTGGAGTAGGCGGTACGGGTTGGAGCGGATCAGCTCCTGGGTGTGGGTCATCAGCTACCTATTACACAAACCCCGGCGATTGTATGATTGATGGCTGTCCTTGGCAGGCTTACGGTTGTAACTGGGTAACAAGGACCCAGCAGTGTCGTTGAATCGGCAGAGACGTGGTAATCTCACTCCGGCTCTCTTGAGCTCTTTTGACAAATACTCGCGATTCTGTTATATTGGCTTTAGCAAATTCACTTCAGCGCATGGAGATGTAACCATGAATAGATCGATAGTGTTGCTTGTTGGTGTGCTTCTCGGCTGCACGGACAGTCATGCTCCATCCACGGTGGAGCTGCCTGGGCCGCTTACGGGACCGATGGAACTCACCGTTTCGGTTCTTGGTGAACCGACGGAGCTCAGTGTACCGACGTACGATGGGTCGGGTCAAACCGTTCATCCCGACATTCTGCATTTTTCTCTAGGGTGGAATGGATGGAACTACTGGATGGCGATTACACCCTACCCGAATGGGAACGCCAGACTTGAAAATCCCTCGATTGTAGTGAGTCAGGATGGGATGACGTGGCTTGAGCCCGAAGGGATAACGAACCCTGTTGCTCCTCTCGAGCCGGGCGCTCTTCACAACTCCGACCCGGACTTACTCTACGATTCTTTTAGGGATCGTCTCGTTCTTACCTGGCGAGAGGTGAGAGACGGAAACAACGTTATCAAAACGCGGGTTTCGGAGGACGGGATTGATTGGCATTCGGAACAGATCGCGTTTCAGGAACCGAATCACAGCGCCGTTTCTCAAGCAGCGAGCAGGTCTTTAGTTCTTGTTGACGGACTCTATCCTAAGATTTGGTACGTTGACTCGGGGTCGTCGGGATGCCGAGCTACCTCTACGGAAGTCAAGATGAGGTCGGCGAGCGGCTTGGGTGGTCTTGGTTCGGGACTCTCGGGAGCTAATTGGTCGGAGCCGGTGGTTACGGCGTTTGACCAACCCGGCTACGTTATATGGCACATTGACGTTGTCTATATTCCCTCTTCAAGGGAGTACTGGGCAATCTATGCTGCCTATCCGTCGGGGTCTGGTTGCGGAGACAATGACTTGTTTTTCGCGAGGAGTGCTGACGGCGTTGTCTGGGAGACGTACGCGACACCTTTTCTAGAGAAGGGTTTCGCCGATTGGGCATCGCGGTCGCTCTACAGGGCATCTTTTGTGTACGGGAACGGTGGTGTCTTGAGAGTCTGGTTCTCAACTCTGGCCGGCGACGGAACGTGGCACTTGGGGTTCGTAAGTTACGATTTCGCAAGCTTTACGAATACCCTTGAGTCGCAGTGATTCCGATGGGGGATTCAAGTTAGTAAAGGCGCTCGCAGCAGTGGGCGCCTTTTCATTTTATTGACAAAGGATGTCTTTTATAGTATAAGGACTATAGATCGTTTATTTATTAACCCTAAGCGTACGGAGGGAGTTGTGAAAATCTATATGCGCATCTCGCTTGCGGTCGCAGTTTTCGCTGCCCTCTCCTGCAGCGACGGGACTGGACCGGGAACTGTAGTACCTGAAAAACCTCAATATCTGTCTCCGTTAAACGGTGCAGATGATGTTCCGGTGAATATTGAACTCGAGTGGTCTGAGGCTAAAGGAGCTGATTGGTACATCGTTCTAGTGGGTTCTCGTCCAGACCAAATGGATAGCGTAGAGACCCGGGAAACCAGTCTTGCGCTCCTTGATCTTCCTCATGGCACCACCATCCCGTGGCAGGTGGGAGCTGTTGCACCCGATACTACCGTTTGGGGAGATATGTGGTCATTTACAACCGTGCCCGCTCTTATGCCGCCTGCGGCACCGGTTTATGTCTCGCCGACAGCAGGCACAGTCGTGTTAACAAACACCACTTTTAAGTGGTTCACGACTAATGGAGCAGAGCTCTACCGAGTCTGCCGAGGTACTGCGGAAGACAACTTGAGCGTGTGTGGCACTACTCAGGATACAACCCTGAGTGTGGTGGGACTCGCTTTCTCGACCCCCCATTACTGGCAGGTGACGGCCGTAAACGATGCTGGTGAGACGGAAGGTCCTGTTTGGATGTTCGTGACTGCCAGCCCGTCAGCCGATAATCTTGTCCATACGGAGCTTAGCATTACCGATGGATCCGGGGCGGAAGTCCAAAGTAGCACCGTTGACGGTACCCACACCTTTAAAGCTTCGTTCTGGGGTGACGCCGACAACGCTCTGCGATATGCTATTTTCACAGCGGCGTGGCCGGAATGTGTAGAGGGACAAAATCCCTGCGTCTCAATCGCCTTCGTCGTTGACGATTACCTCGGTAGGGCTTACGCTGCTGGCGAGAGAATTGACTTCGAGCTCGAGGCTGAATTTGGCAGTGTTGGTAACTGGCTTGTCTCCACCTTGGCTGTCGGCGAGGGGGTAGCAGAGGATGCGCGAAGGTTTGTCGTTACGGCACCCGCCGGCGCAAGTGGAGGTTTCATCGTAAACGGTCAGGTAGCCGTCAAGGTTGACGGCAGTTTGATAGGGTACATTGATCCTGTCACAAAACGGTTCCACAATAAGAGGTAACCTGTAGTAAGGGCCTCGACGTTCGTATAGACGTCGGGGCCCTCTTGTTATCCACAGGCAGGAATTTCAAAAAAGGCAGAGTATGTTATATTATTACATATTGTGAGCAGGACAAATAAAATTCTTTTGGTGCTGGTCGTGTTGCTGTTAATAGTTCTGGTTGGAGTAGTTGTTTGGAAAACGGTTTTAGGAAGCCAGCCTTACTACGCGGTTCTTTTGCGGACCGGCGACCTTTATTTCGGACAGCTTACTCGTTTTCCATCCCTCGGTTTGAAGAACGTATATCTCCTGCAAGTTAATCCACAAAACCAACAGAACCCTGTTAGCATTCAGAAGTTTACGAATATTTTTTGGGGGCCGGAGGACCGGATAAAACTTAATCGTGAAGAGGTTATTTGGATTACTAAACTTAATCCCCAAGGACAGCTGGCCCAAGTGATTAGAGCAAATCCGGATCTTTTGCCTCAAGCTCAAGGAGGAGCAGTTGGTCCGCCGTCAGCTCCTGCCCCCGCCGCACCCGCTGCGCCACAGGAAGTACCAGAAGGACAATAGTAATCTGAATGAGCCACAAACAGTTTTCCAACAACTAAAAACTCCCCATATATGGGGAGTTTTTAGTTTGGTTAAGTGTGCATGACACAAGGATGTACATTTTGGTATTATAGTGACATGGGATATAACTCCGCGCGAGGGCAGATTGCTCTTCCGTTTATTCTTCTTATAAGCGGCATTATCATTGAGATTACCATTGCCGGTTCTTTCGTAACTTATTTTTTGGGCACAGCCGGTTTAGGAGAGCGATTGTCTTTGAGAGCCTCGGCGGCAGCCCATTCAGGCATTCGCGATGCAATGATTAAAATTACAAGGGACAAAGAATTCGGCTCTACTCCTCAAAACTATAATCTAACTGTAGGTGATGATAATACCTCGGTTTCCGCAATGAGGACCGTTGATAACGCTTTAAATATCTATATTTATACAATAAGTTCCACAGCAACAGCCGGCAGTAGGCAGAGGAAACTAGTTGCAATCTTGGTGGTTAACCAGACCACGGGTTATGTCCAACTTCAGTCGCTTAGTGAGGAACCGGTAACTTAATTTGTAAACTATGAGAAGAATATTTGAAAGTCTTGCTTACTTTTTTGATAAGTTAGGCTCAAAGCCAAAAACAGGAGGGCTTCAGATTAGTGACTCAGTTATCCAGTACGTTCTTTTGGAGAAAGGAAAACCTGTCTCTTTTTCTCTGCGTTTGCCGCCGGGAGTAGTTAAGGGAGGAAAAATTGAAGCTCCCGATCAGCTTTTGAGTCTTCTGCGCCAGCTTCACAAAATGATTTCTTCCAATGATGATAATCGTAAATTGCAGGTTATTGTTTCTCTTCCACCCGCCGTTATTTACACTCAAAGTTTTAATGTCCCCAAAATTGACCAAGAAAAACTTGAAGAGTCCGCTCAACTTAACCTTCAAATAATATCTCCGATTGACGTTGGAGATGCTCATATGAGTTGGCAGGTAATCGGTGATACGGAGGACCGGTATGACCTGTTAGGTGCTTTTGTATCCAAGGATGTTGTAGATAAACTAAAAAGTTTATTGGCAGCGGCTAACTTTGATGGTCTAATTTTTGAGTTTCCGGCCCTAGCCTTGGCGAGGGTGATAAGCAGTTCTGTTAATTTATCTCTGGAACCGGTGATTGTTCTCCAAATTTCAAGTGATGGCCTAGACCTTTCTATTCTAAAAAAAGGATCGCTCTATTTTCAATATTTCCGTTCTTGGCAGTCGGTTCAAGGAGAAAGTCATGAGATTTCCAAGGCGGCTTTCGAGGAAGTAGTAATCCAAGAGGTAAGAAGAGTTATTGATTTTTCTCTTAAGCGGTTTAAAGAAAATGTAAGCCAAGTACTTATCATTGCACCTGGTTTTGAAGGAGATATTGGGCAATTACTTCAAAACCATTTCAAATTAAAAGCAACAATGCTTTCTGTTAAATCTTATCCGCTTGCACCCGGCTGGTACGCAGTTTTAGGATCAGCAATGAGGGGAAAATTGCATGGTGGTCGAGACACTCAGGTTAATTTAAGCGGCGAGAGCTTAGTCGAGACGTTCTATCAGGAACGTGCTCTAAATTTTATAAGGATGTGGAGAGGTGTTGTTATTGGGGCGATGTTGGTTTTTTTGGGGGCTTTCGGGATGTCAGCCGTATTTTTAGTAAAGCAGTCAAATATTTTAACTGATAGGTTAAATGTTTTTAAAGCCCAGATTTCTCAAACTGAGTTAGTTCAACTTGGGCAAAAAGTAGACGAGTTTAATAACTTAGTTGGGGCGGTGGAAAAAGCAAGACGTGAATCCCGACCTTGGCATCAGATTTTTAGCCGGATCAAGCAGTTGGCGGACGGGAATAATATTACTTTGGGTAGGCTTAGCGTTGGGGCCAGCACCGAACCTGTGAGCCTTGTTGGCCGCGCACCCAGTAATTCCCAGGTGATAAAGTTTAAAAATGTATTAGTAGATGAATCCGATTTTTTCAACGTTGATTTACCCCTTGCAGGGATTACAGTTTCGAAAGACGGTTCTGTAGGTTTTAATGTAAGTTTTCGGATTAGGTAAAGGAGAAGCAGTCTTTCTCTATTTTCTTAAATACCTCTTCTAATGTTTTTCTATGGCTTGGGGTTATTTTTTTTAACACCAACTCTCCCGCCTTCGCCCTCCGGGCTCCTGCCGATGCTAAAGCTTTGGCGGGCAAGCCGGCGGGCAGACCCGCTTTTTTGGGTCGGATGCCGATGCGGAGACGGGAAAAATTTTTCGTTTTGAGAACCCGGACAATTGATTCCACCCCTTTGTGTCCCGCTGAACCGCGACGATAGGAGAATCTGTAAGACCCAAGTATTATATCGGAATCGTCGTGGACAATCAGCAATTCCTTGGGTTTTACCCCACGTTTTTTCATCGATGCTCGCACAAATTTTCCTGACTCGTTCATGTGTACGCTCGATTTGAGCGGCTTAGAAATTGGTCCGCCAGCCGGCGGATTTGTTAGATAATCTACGAACAAAAAGCCGATGTTATGGTACGTGCCCTCATATTTTTTGCCGGGGTTACCGAGACCGATAACTAATTTAATCTGCTTAAGGTTGAATTTTTGTTGCATATTTTGTAGAATTATCGCATAGTTTTTTATTGTCTGCCATATTATATGCGTAAACTTCTTTGGTCTTTCTTCGAAATAGTTGAAACCCTTGTTATCGCGGTAGTGATAGTTTTTTTGGTTAGGAGTTTTATAGCCCAACCTTTTCTAGTGAGTGGTTCCAGTATGGAGCCTAATTTTTATGATAATAATTACTTACTAGTTGATGAACTTACGTATCGTTTCCGTGAGCCAAAGCGCGGCGAGGTGATTGTTTTCAGATATCCGGCTGATAAGAGAGCTTTTTATATTAAAAGGATAATTGGTCTACCGGGTGAGCGGGTGGTAGTGAAAGATGGTGAGGTTCTGGTTTACGAAGACGGGGAAGAAAAAATTCTTTCCGAGTCATATCTTTGGGGGACAGGAACGCGAGGTAGTTTTGATGAAACGCTTAGTTCTACAGAGTACTTTGTAATGGGGGACAACCGTAATTTTAGTTTTGATTCAAGGAGCTGGGGGCCACTAGAAGAGGACGACATTGTCGGTTTTGCTCGTTTCCGTCTGTGGCCGATTAATGAAGTGATGGCGTTTAGTGCGCCAAGTTACTAGCTTATAATGCGGATGAATATACCTAAATCAAAAACAGTCAAACAGGAGAGTAAGAAGACTGTAAAGAAAAGAAAAAAAAATCACTTATTTCAGTCGGTCAGGGGGATGGCAGATATCTTGCCGAAAAACCAGAGTTGGTGGAAGGCGATTTTTGATGTCGGTTGGACGGTTAGTGAGCTTCACGATTTCCGTTTTATTGAGACGCCGATTGTGGAACAGGCTGGTCTTTTTGAAGCGGGCGTCGGGGCGGCAACGGATATCGTAGAGAAAGAAATGTACGTTTTTAAAACTAAAGGCGGTGAGAAAGTAGCCCTCCGCCCCGAAGGAACAGCACCCGTTATGAGGAGTTATCTTGAGCACCACCTGGGTTATTTTGCATCACCCCTAAAGGTGTTTTATTACGGTCCGATGTTTAGATACGAGAGACCTCAGAAATCTCGCTATCGTGAGCATCACCAGTGGGGATTTGAGATTATAGGAGACAGTGACGCTGTCTACGATGTTCAGATTATCTTAGTGGTTCTTAGTTTTTTGAAAGCGTTGAAGTTTAAAGAACCAACTTTAAAAATTAATACTATCGGTTGTCGGATTTGCCGTCCAACCTATCGGGATAAACTCAAGGAGTATTACCGTTACAGGAAAGCCAAGCTTTGCCGCGACTGCGTGCGGCGATATGACCAGAACATTCTCCGGCTTCTGGACTGCAAGCAGCCGGAATGTCAGAAGTTAAGAGAAAATGCGCCGATTATCCTTGATTATCTTTGTAGTAGCTGCAATAATCACTTCAGATCAGTTTTGGAATTAGTGGAGGATAATAATATTGCCTATGTTCCCGACCCGTATTTAGTCCGCGGCTTAGATTACTATAATAAGACGGTGTTTGAAGTTTTTTCTTCTTCTCTACCCGAGGCAGCACTTGCAGGCGGCGGCCGCTATGATTATCTCTCGGAACTTCTAGGAGGAAGACCCATGCCGGCGGTGGGCAGCTCGTCGGGACTTGAGAGGATTATTGAGGCTATGCAGGCCGAAGATTTAACTCCTCCTCTGAAGTCGAAACCTAAAGTGTTTTTTATCGCTATAGGAGATGAAGCTAAGAAGGCAAGCTTGAAGTTTATTAACGAGCTGCGTTCAAATGGAATTCAAACCCTCGAATCACTCGGCAAGAAATCTTTAGGAAATCAGCTTAAGATGGCGGATAAGTTTAAGGCGCGGCTCGCTATTATTGTGGGTCAGCGAGAGGTTTTTGAAGGTTCGGCTATTGTTAGGGATATGAAATCAGGGGTGCAGGAAAATATTATTCTTGAAAAGCTGGTTGAAGAGACGAAGAAGAGACTTAAATGAGTGATTGTCTATTTTGTAAGATAGCTAATAAGGAAGTTCCTGCCGATAACATTATTTATGAAGATGAGTCGGCACTTGGTTTATTAGATGTGAATCCGCTCGCGCCGGGTCAAACAGTAGTTATACCAAGAACTCATGCCGAGAACATTCTTGAACTTTCGGATGATGAGGTTAATCTTTTATTCCGAGCAGTGAAGAAAGTTACCGACCTTTTGGATAAAACGATTAAACCAGACGGCTTTACGATAGGCATTAACCATAAAGTTGGTCAGGCGATCGACCACTTGCATGTTCTTGTTATTCCTCGTTATAATAGCGACGGCGGTACCTCCATTCACGGAGTGGTCAACAACCCGCCGAAGGAGTCATTACAGGTGATAAAAGAAAAAATTTTGAAAGCGAGCTAATTTTTAACGTATATGCCCATCGAAATAAAAAAAAAGGAAGGAGAAAGTCTAGGCTCGTTTCTATACCGCTTTAATAAGAGGATTAGGCAAAGCGGAATTCTTAAAGAAGCAAAGAAAAGGCGTTTTCATTCCAGAAATGTGAATCGCAACAAACGGCGCGCTTCTGCTCTTTATCGCATCCAAAAAAAGAAACAAGTTGCTCGGCAGAGAAAATACGGCCATTCATGACATTGGAGGAGAAAATAAAGAGTGACTTAGTTCAAGCATTGAAGGAAAAGGATGGGTTGCGAAGCGGAACTCTACGCTTGGTCCTCTCGGCAACTCATAACTTAGAAATTGAGAAGAAAGGAAAGAGTGAAGGGAAAGAAGTTGTCCTGGGAGATGATGAGGTTTTAGAGGTTTTAAGAAAAGAAGCGAAAAAGAGGAAAGAGGCGATTGAAATGTATAAGAAAGGAAAGAGAGGCGAATTAGCCGAGAAGGAGGAGAAAGAACTTAACATTATTGAGGAGTATCTGCCTTCCCAGATGAATGAGGAGGAGATAGTAAAAATTCTTGACGAGACAATGGTGCGAGTGAAACCGGGAGGTCCGGCTGATTTTGGTAAAGTGATGGGGGATGCAATGAAACAGCTTAAAGGCAAGGCCGACGCACAAATGGTTGCCGGATTAATAAAAAAGAAATTAGAGGGAGTTCACGAGTAGTAGAACAAATCGGTTCAGCATGAACAGAGTATCCGTTTTTAGTTTGAGTAAGAAATTTAGAGGGTTGGAGAAAGAGGCTAAAGAAGCAGCTAAGCTTGCTCTAACTTACCTTAAGAAAGGTGGTGTTCAACTGGAAATATACCTTATTAGCGACCAGAGGATGCAGTTGTTGAATAAAGAGTTTCGCAAAAGGGATAAAATTACTGACGTTTTGAGTTTTAAAGAACGATCAGAAAAATGGCCGCATCCGGAGAGCCGTCTTTCTTACCTTGGTGAGATTTACCTGGCACCGGGCCATATTCACCGTCGAGGAGAAAATTTAGGCCGTCTCACGATTCATGGCTTGCTCCACCTCTTGGGATACACACACACGAAAAAGAGTGATAGGATAGAGATGGAACGATTAGAAGAGAAAATACTCTCATATGGCTAATATAATCACTGGTTTAGATATCGGCTCGTCTCAGATAAAGTGCGTCGTGGCCGAAGAGAAGAAAAAAGGCAAGCTCTCGGTTGTCGCTGCTCTTAAATACCCCTCATCGGGCCTGCGTAAAGGGCTTTTAGTGGACGTGGAGGACGCAACTAGGATTTTGAGAGATTTAGTTGTTGATCTCCAGAAAATTTCTAAAAAGACTGTTCATAACGTTTTTGTAAATGTAAACGGCGAGAATATTAAACCTCGTAATTCCAGAGGGGTGGTCGTGGTCTCCCGGCCTGACCAAGAAATCCAGCAAGACGACATTGAAAAAGTTATTCAAGGGTCGCGGGCAGTTAAGCTTTCGCCGAATCATTTGATTCTTCATAACATCGCACGTGAGTATTTTATTGACGACGTGGGCGATATCCACGACCCCTTAGGGATGACCGGTAATCGACTGGAAGTATCTACTCTTATTGTTGAAGCTTTTTCACCCCAAGTTAATCTTCTTGTAAAAAGTTTGGAACGGGTGGGGATCCGGGTTGGTGGTTTAATTTTTAGCCCGCTTGCCGCCGCCCGGGCGACACTGACGAAAAAGCAGAAAGATTTGGGGGTTTTAATGATTGACTTCGGTTTTGGAGCCACTTCGATGGCCATTTTTGAAGAAAATAAAGTTACGCACGTAAAGAGTTTGCCGGTTGGCGTGGGGTATATCACCAATGACATTGCCGTTGGTTTTAAAACTTCAATTGATGCTGCCGAAAAACTGAAGCTAACCCACGGATTCGCCCTTGCCAGGGAAATTTCAAGGAGAGAAACAATTGAACTTGTTGATTTTGACCCCACCGCCAAAGGTGACATTTCAAGGCGCTTCCTTGCTGAAATTATTGAAATCAGAGTTGCGGAAATATTGGATCTTGTTAATAATGAGCTGAAAGCCTTGGGGCGAAGCACCCAGCTTCCAGCCGGTGTTGTTGTAACTGGGGGAGGAGTTAAGCTGGCCGGTATGGTTGAATTAGTGAGGCGGGAGTTGCGGTTGCCGGCCCACGTTGGTTATCCGGAGCTTGGTAGTTTTGAGATTTTGAATTCCGCCCACAAAGAACTTCTGGATGATCCTGAATTTTCTACGGCGGTGGGATTGGTTTTATGGGCAGACTCAGAGAATAGAAAATCGGGAGGCAGTATCGGCGGGGTTAGAAAGTTTTTTAGGAACCTCGTGCCGTAGGAACAATAATTATGGCAAGAAGAATAAGAAGAAGACCCAAACTAAAAAGATCCAGACCCAGATCAAGGCCAGCAAGAAAGGCAAGGAGGGTATTAAAGTTGAGATCTCCGAGTAAAGCAAAATCGGGTGTTACGTCTATTAAGGTTGTCGGAGTTGGCGGCGGCGGCGGCAATGCCGTAACCAGAATGATGGAAGGGAACCGGATGCGAGGCGTTCAATTCCTTGCTATAAACACAGACACTCAGGACCTAAATCATACGCTGGCTCACCGTAAAATTTACATTGGTAAAGCTCTTACTCGTGGACTTGGTGCCGGCATGAATCCGGATGTCGGCAAGCAAGCGGCTGAAGAAAACCGTTCGGAAATTATAGAAGCGTTGGAAGGGACGGATATTGTTTTTCTCACCGCTGGTTTTGGCGGCGGCACCGGCACTGGAGCTCTCCCTGTTATTGCCGAGACGGCAAAAGAAAAAAATATTTTGACAGTTGCCATCGTTACCAAGCCGTTTTCATTCGAAGGAATGGATCGATCGAGGATTGCCCAAGAAGGACTTAGTAATTTGAAGGATAAAGTTGATGCCCTGGTTGTAATTCCCAATGACCGGATTTTTGGTTTGATTAGCAAAGACACTTCTGTCGCCCGCGCCTTCAGTTTTGTTGATGAGGTTCTCCAGCAGGCGGTTAGTGCTGTTGCTGACCTTATAAACGCACCAGGCATTATAAACGTTGATTTTTCTGATATTAAGGCAATTATCAAAGATTCTGGACCGACGCTGATTGGCATCGGTATTGCCTCGGGCGCCGACCGGAGCCTGAAGGCGACGAAAGCCGCAATTAATTCCCCTCTTCTTGAGATTTCCACTGATGGTGCAAAACGGGTACTCTTTAGCGTCGCCGGCGGGAGAGACTTGAAAATGGCGGAAATAAACGAGGTAGCTAAAACCATCTCAGCCAACCTGGACGCCAATGCTAAGGTAATTTTCGGCGCTTACTATGACCGCAGTCTCAAAGACAAGAGCATTAAAGTAACGGTGGTTGCCACCGGGTTCAACGGCTTGATGAGCAGCAATCGTTTGGGTATGCCGTCTCTTTTCCTAAAAGATGAACTAAAGGAAGAAGGCGTGACGGAGATAAAAGACGAAGGAAGTGTGAAGGAGGCGGAAGAAAGAGAGGAGGATACGAGAGGTAAGAAAAGCGCAAAGAAAAAAGACTCTCATAAATCAGAGTGGGACATCCCGGCGTTTTTAAGAAAGAGAAAGAAACGTTAACTAATAAATCGCCTGAAATGATTTTTTAATTCTTTGTCTCCTTCTACAATATCTACGAGCATTACTTTGCAATATTTATCGAGATCATATCCGGTCACCAGTTTCCAAAACTCATCTGCGACATAACTTGGGCACACCCACACACTTTTCTGCAGGGGATAGAAATTAAACTCTTTAAGGAGCGCTCGCAGCTGGTCGCGTTTTATGCTGTAGCCACCCGGCACGTCAAAAGATATTAAGCGCCATTTGCCGTCCCACCGCTTTGGGTTTTGCCGCGCGCCGGTATGCTTTCGGAAAAAGCGGATGCCGTTATCTGTTGGAGTGAGTTTGCCGCCTCGCTCTTTTATAAATCCGCGTTTGATAAGGCGGTCCAAACTTTGTTTCAAGTGTTTTCTTTTTTTGTGATGCGTCAGGAATTTGTCCACCGATGCTTCGGTAACGGCTTTTTCGTCTTTGAAGAAGCCGCTCCACTCCCTTATATGTTTCCACGTGTCGCGAGAAGTTTTAGCCATTTTTGTGTTACCGAATTATAACAATATTATCTGTCTTCAAAAGCCCCACATATGTGGATAAAGTGAGGACAACTCAATTTACGGAACATGTCTTCAGTTTATCCACATATGTGGACAAAGTGAAGACGATGGAAGATTTGTCTTGATCCCGTATAATTACACCGCCACTTCGTGTCTTTTGCGCTCGGATAGCGCGAGCGGTGTAATTGTACGGGGTTGACAGTAAGTAGAAGCTTTATAAGACTTAAATTAAAGAAAGAATACCTCCGATTCGGGTCAAAAAACTCGGCTATGGATGAGCAACGTGGGACCTCCGGCCCTAATTTTTTTAATTCTAAAAACTCGGAAAAAAAAGTCTCTCCGGGAGAAAAGAGATGGTTTTGGGTTGTCTTCATCGCCTTTTTGGCGTTTATTTTTTTAATTGCGATTTATGTTGCTGTGCCGCTTTATGACGATTGGCAGGATAGGCCAGATCTCTGATTTTGATTTATATACTATTAACTACTTAAAATCAGAACGATAGTATATAATGGAATAAAGCGTGGATAATCCCCAAACCATGGTTATTAAAAAAGACCGCGTCCCATTAAAGTTTCTCATTTTTGTCCAACATGGCAAGCTGAAAGCAAATCGATTTTCAACTAATGACATTCTAAAGTTTTTTCGCGACAACCCTGCTTATATCGGAATGATGATGGGTATTGGTAGGTCAGTACCAGAAAAAAAGATTCGCTCATTTTTACGGGGGCTCCCCGGCAACATTTCAATGGTTCTCAATGCGATAGGTCTTGTTAGAGGTTCTGATGATTACTACTACAGGTTACCTGAGATTTTATTTAGACCAATAAAAGATGGTATCCTGCTTTTTAGGGTTCGATCGGACGGTGATGTTGAACCTCAATTTACAAACATCACGAAAGTCAGCAATAAAAAGTTTGAAGCATTCAAACAAGAAGTAGAGAAAGCGTTACAGGTTTTCTTGGATCGCAAAACTCAAGAATTTAAATTGCGAGATTATGATAAAAAGTGGCCGAAGCGTGCAGTGATCCAAGAGATATCAAACAGCGGCAGGAAAGTGTCTCAATATTTTTTTGAGCAACGGAAGGCTTGTTTTGAAACCAACAAGCGCGAACATATTTATATTCCGTATCCGACGATACCTTATGAGGAGATACTTAAATCTCATCCGAGGATTTATTACTCGATACCAAAAAGTTTTATCTACCATCAAAACTGCCCGAATTTTGTTTTCAAAATATTAACAGATGATTTGGAATATAAAGATTTTTACACTATCCCGTTTCGAGTCCTCGATAATTTAGTGTTTAAAAAATTAGAACCTGACGCCGCTAATATCTTTTACTTTTTTATTAAGCCTAAAAACGGTGAGGAATGGTTATATTTCAAAACAGGCCAACCAATACTCCCGCTCGCGGAATATCACAAGTTAAATAAAATTGAGGACATTAGTAAAGCTCCATACACCGCGCCATTTCAAAACGCTCGTCTCAAAAAATATAGAGAACAGCTACATGCCCAAATTACAAGTACGTTCGAGGACAAAATTAAACTTATTAAAAAGTATAAAGAGGCAAACCAAGAAGTAAATGTTATTTCCTATATAGAAAATCTAAGCTTAGCTAAAGCTCTTAAGGTTAAACAAGACAAAGAAGAAAAGATAATTCTCGTGGTGCGGGTGGATACGGCCTATCCAGATCTCCTTTGTATTTATTTAGATGACCTCGTTCCTGCTGAAAGGTTTAATAAATCACTTAAATCTTTGGATTTAATGGACTTATTTTCGATCCGTCATGATATCATTCAAAATGTTGATAGTTATAAAGGTCGACTATTTGAAATTGAGGCAGAATATGATGCATTCGAGTTTAGTGCGCACGAGTCTCCGAAAGACGATATTACCCGATCAAGATTTGTAGCTGCATGGATCAGCAATTATCCGAATGACATCTATACTACTAAGAAAAAGATCAAAATTCCGATCATTAATGTAGAGAAACTTTGGCATAACCTCATAAGGGATACCCAAACTCAAAGATAATATGCCGCGCAATCAAGATAGTTTTACATATAATCAGCTCATACCCTATATAGGGAACAAAAGGCGGTTAGTGCCTCTTATTGAACAAGCGGTTCGCAAAACTGGCGTGAACTCCGGCGTGTTTTTTGATGTATTCGCAGGTAGCGGTGTGATATCAAGATTAGCCAAAGTTTTTGGCTACCAAGTCATTAGTAATGATTGGGAGCCGTATTCTTATACGATCAACCATACCTATATTAAACGAAACCGCCCGCCAACATTTAGAAAATTAGGCGGAATGCAGAAGGCGTTTGGTATTTTGAATAATCTCAAACCAATCAAAGGCTATATTGCTACGTACTATTGCCCAGCAAATGATGAAAATCCTAACCCTGATAAAGAACGTATGTTCTATACGCAAGAGAACGGTCGACGAATTGATGCGATCAGAGAAAAGATACGAGAGTGGAGAGAGGATGGAACTATCAATGAAAGTGAGATGCGAGTTTTGTTAGCGCCACTAATTTTTCAAGGAGCTTACTGCAGTAATACCTCAGGTGTTTTCAAGGCCTATCATCGGGGGTGGGGTGGATCAACGAGCACTGCTCTCTATAGAATCAGAAGTCGATTAACGATTGAGCCGCCACTTTTTCACAATAACGGTAAAGAAAATAACGTATATAAAGAGGACGCAAATGAGTTGGCTTCTAATATTAAGTGCGATATTGCTTATATAGACCCTCCATATAATCAACATCAATATGGTTCAAATTACCATCTTTTGAGCACTATTGACCTCTGGGATAAACCAAAAATTAACAAAGAGATTTTGGTCAATGGCAAAACGGTCAACAAATCGGCTATCAGATTGGATTGGCGAACCGAGAGAAAGAGCTTCTATTGCTATCGAGATACGGCCACAGAAGCATTTAGAGAATTAATCAGTAAATTAAAAGCCAGATTTATTTTAATAAGTTACTCCACGGATGGTTTGGTAAATTTCAATACGCTGTTAGATATGTTTGCTGATAAAGGATACCTCGACATAGTGCTTAAGAAATATAAACGATATAGAGTAAGTTCACAAAGATATTCTGGGGTCAACGTAGAGGATAGAGGACACAATACGGAGTTTGTTATTATAATTGATTCGACAAAGAAAAGTTCTCGTGCAAATGTTTTTGAAATAAAACAAGTGCTCAATCAAGCGATTGAGCCAAAATTGATAGATAGAAGGTTCCCATTAAGTTACGGAGGAACCGTTGTTAAAAGAAATGATCCAGTAGTTAAGGTCGCTTTTAGGTCTGAACAGGGGTTGACAGTAGAAGAAGAGCGAAAACTTCAATATTCAATCGATATACTTAAAAAGAAATTATGAAAAGTAAAATACAATTCCCACAAAAATTAGCGCGTCGAATTATCAGTGAACTACAAATAAATAACCCTCCTATTGGTATTAAAGAAGTTATTCAACATATTAGCAGGAAGCGAAAGATTATAATTGAACTCGTGTCGCATTCTTTTATCAATAAGGTTTCCGGCGCGCATATTAGCAAAAACAAAAAACATGTAATTGCATACAATCGAGATCATCACCCACATCGTCAACGATTTACAATTGCACACGAATTAGGGCATCTGATATTGGGACATGCCGATTTGCGAAATAATGGTGATGATTTCAATTCTAAGAATCCCGAAGAAACAGCCGTAAACAAATTTGCGGCAGAGCTTTTAGTGCCAATTGATTTTTTGAAAAGAGATTTTGCAGAAGGAATTAAAGATGTGAAATCACTGGCTCAGAGATACAAAGTAAGCGAGGAAATGATGTGGTGGAGAATAATGGATACCGAACTTTTTAAGAAAATTTAAAACCTCGGCAGGATCTGACACGATAGCTAAAGCAGGTATAAATTTAAAGCATGAATTTATTAATCTTTCTTTTTCTCTTTGTTGCCCTTTTGTTTATCCTGTTCTGGTTGTCTTGTAGTGAGGCAAAAAAGCATGACACAACCACCGCGAAAGAGTTTGCGGGAATTTGTAATATCGCACTAGACAGAACTGTTAGGAAGAATAAGAACAAAGTGAGAATCCTTGAACTCCTTAAAGAGCGGCCAGAACTTACCAATTCCGATATTCGTGAGGTTTTAGGTATCTCTCGCAGGTCTGTTGCCCGCTATATGGAGGAGCTCGAAAAAGAAGGTGGCGTGGAACAAGTGGGCAAAATTGGTAGAGGAGTGGTTTATCGTATAAAACCACAATCCGAAAAATGAGCCAATTGACTGGCTCATTTTTCGTTTGCAGTAAATTCTCCGCTTTTTACCGGCTACCCAGTTACCGTTTCCAATTGATAATTTGTTGAGTAGGAGACATTGATTATCAGAGCGGATTTCATTTGTCCTCAATTTATCCACATACGTGGACATATTGAGGACATGAAAATAAAGGTGATTTGTTTTAATGGGGGTGTTTAGGGGGTTCTTTGAAGCTATTATAGCACGAGAATCAACCCACTCGGGTCAGGGGTGTTATATGGTAAATGAGACAAATGAGACACACCCCCTTATCACTTTCCACCTATCGACCTTTTCTCACTATCTTTAAAAAGAAGTTCTTTGAAGCTTTTAACTTCGCTCAAATACTTTTCCAATAATCTCTTATTGTGAAAGACCATATGGTTTTTATGGAGAAACACCAAAAAATTAGCGCTGTGATACGTTGTATCAGCCCGTTTCCTTTTTATCAGGTCGACAATATCAATATCTTGCTGTCTTTTAAGGACTTCCTCTATATGTTCTAACTCTGAAAAATCAATAAACTCTGGTGGGGCTATGCTCTTATCCTCATTGTAATATTTAGGCAAAACATATTGATTCAAATTAAACTTGTCCCAAGCTCCAGAAAAAAGTGGTGGAGTTGCAGGAGATACAACCACCGGATATACAAGTGCATCGTTCCCAACACCTTCGACAGAGAACTTACCATCTCTAAAATCTTTAATTCTTTCACAAATCTGATCTAGTGGTTTGAAGTAAGACTCTCTAAGTCTATCCAGGTAATAGTCGCCGTTGCCCTTTTGAAGAAATTCGAGGTTATGAAATGGGCGTTTTTTGCATTCAAAAAATATAACTGCATCCTTTTGAACCAAAACTGCATCATTTGCTTCTTGTTCATCGGCTTTACCGTAGCGCGGAAACAAGACGCTACTATCTATAGAACGAATTAAATCTCGAAAATAGTCTTCCACAGCATATCCAAAATACTGAGAAAATTTATCTTTTTCTTTTTTATTGGTTAGAGAGTCTAGTAAATCAAAATAAACAGAGGTTGAGAGCCGGTTAAAAAGTCGACGTAAACTCAGGGGTATTATTTTATTATCTGGTAACTTCACAAGTGGCCTTTTTATGACATCGGTCACATCAAAAAAGCTCATGCTAAGATTTTTATAGTTCATATTATTAATTAGGAGGCTATCTAAAAGTTTATGTTTATATTTTGATTTTAAATTCTTTAACGCAATGTCGAAGTCTAAGAATGGCAACGCCCAATCTTCATCTAGTATATCTTTAATATCGTATTGCCCCTGAAGCACCGCTAGGAAAGCGAAATACTCCTGCACCTCGACACCAAACTTTTCCTGAAAAAGACTTTGAAGATCAAACTTGGCATTGTAGTTATTTAATAGTTTTTTAAAGATAAAGTAGTTCTGATACATCTTCTGAGACATCTCAAAGTTTTTATCTACAATTTGCTGTTTTGTAAGATTAGCCAATAAATCAAGGGTCATTCGAGTTTTTTCGCTGGTATTTTTTAACTGCCAATCTGCGAAGATAGAATTAACTACAAGTAAACTCTTGCCGATATTGTGTAGAGTTTCTTGTGAGAACTCTACGCCATTTTTTGTGTAGTCTGCGTTGTCGCAATATCGCAAACAAAGCTTAACTAAATGGACTATTGATGGCTCAGGAAAAATGATCATATAGTCCCTAGGTGGCATTGGGTTTTTCTTTTTTATTTTTTCCTGTATTTCTGAACTTACCAGTTCAAAACATCTCTGTTTGTAAATATCTAGACTATTTTTCCCTCCGCAACCTTTCTGGCAATATTTGTAATAATGTTTAGAAAGTTGATACAAAATCAATAAACAATCTCTCTGATAGAGGTTTTGTAAAATCCTTATTACAAATTTTTCTCCAACAGCTCCTTGTTCAGGAAATAAGTCCCTATAAGTCGGCATCGTGCCGATTAGTTTAATTTCGCTAGTTGTTTCTTGTTTATCATTAGGCATAACGAATTAGGTTGAGTCATCTTCCACCTCTTTAACACGTTGCGGCTTTACCGCCTTCATTAATTTCAAAATTGTTCAGTCTAAGTTCAAAAGTCCTTTTAACATCAAGAATTTGTTGAAAATATTCTGACCATACTTTTTTCTCAACTGTATTCGTAGTCTTATTTTAACAAATTTATGAATAATAGAAATTAGTGAGATTTGTGAACCAATCAGGTCACTTGAACCTCCCACTAACTGGCTGCCGGGCTGGGATTCGAAATTGTTGTGTATTATTTAATCCGAAAAATAAGCCAATCGACTGGCTCATTTTTCGTTAGTTTCTTTCCGAATCAATATTTGGTAGTCCCTCGTCGTCTCTCACATTCGTTTGAGACTCGCTCGGGATACTTGTTTTTCTAAGCTTGTTCCTCGCTAAGAAAAAATAAGCAGCTGGCAGTACGAAACGCACTTTTCTTCTTTGAGCGGCACTGCAGTGTCTAGTGATTTATTGGGCAGGGAAGTGGAATTTGCTCTCTACGTGGGCGAGCCGTGCAATTTGGGCGACGTCGTAAATACTCCGCTCTTTACCGGCCACCCGGTTACAGTTTTAAATTAATTTTTCGGTTTTCAGGCAGATCTACCGTGTCCTCACTTTATCCACGTATGTGGACAAAGTGAGGACAGTTAGAATCAGCAGTGATTGATTTGTTTAAGTAGGTTTCAGGCCGATCGGTTTGAGTCCTGCTCGCGGAGCTAGGTATTGACGGACTACCATGTAGTGTAGTATCTTGTTTTTGCTCTTTGAATATTTTACCAACTATCGGAAAAGGATTAACCTATATGTCTGAGACACTAGCGGGATGCGAGATCTGCGGTAAAGATCCTGAAGTAATCGTGCTTCTCCCTAAAGCACGCGGGAACGATAAGCTCACTAGCTGTGTCCCTTGTGCGATCAAGTCAGGTCTCTACTGCGAGAAACACCAGAGGCCTCACATCGGCTTCGAAGATGGCTTGTCCGCGTGCCTTCTGTGTATCAATGAGGAATCAAAGAGGCGCGAGGAAACTGGTGGGGAGCTGCTGCAGACATTACGACCGCTACTTCGCAGGGGCGAACGTGAAGGACTCGACGGGTGGCTCGAATCTACTATGGAGATCACCGGAAGCTCGGAGGGCCACTGTTTCATGCGAGCCGTCGTAGGTAAAGCGCTTCGGCTTAATGAGCCCATAGAGACCATCCAGATACGCATCATTGAGGAACGGTCTATTAGGTTCATTTTCTAATAGCGAATACAGCAGAGAGGGCGGGTCAGTGACAAACTGCACCCGCCTTTTCCATTTTTATAAAACCAACTATAGTTTCTAAATCTCTCCTAATCCCAATCCAATCAAGAGTTCTGAACGCGTCCTGTAGGGGGAGCTATTACTTGACGTATTCTAAATATCTGATATAATCTCTACTAGATATTTTAACAGAACACTTGAGAGGAGGTTGCAATGGGAGTCGTCGAAGCATTTGCTGGTCTCGGCTATCTTCTGCAAAAAGTCTTCCTCCTCATTGCAGAGGGAGATGAGTCAGTTTGTGGGCGTCGCTGGAGAATCTCTGGATGGATAGCATATCTTATCGGTCTTCCAATGTGGATGGTAATCTTTTTCATTGAAAGTGATTTGATTCTCATCTTTGTCGAGGGCGGAGGTGCGCCATCAATGGTTCTCGGGCTAATTATTGCCCTTCGTGGTAGTGGTAAGGAACCAGAGTGGCTCAATACTTTCGCAATAGTAATGACGTTCGTTGGAATTGGTGTTAGCTTGTACGTCTTTGGTGGACTTGTGACGCTCACTCAGGCGTTGGAGCTTGGTGTTGCGATTGGATTTCTCGTCGGGACATATCTTCTTGCTAGAAAGAATCCAACGGGGTGGCCTTGGTATCTACTAATGAACGGGTCTGCAGGAACTCTGATGTGGATGCAGGAATATCCACTTCTGGCACTCCAACAAGCCTTCAGTTTCATCATCGTAATCGCAGCGTATGGGAAATCGCTAAAGGCAAATTGACGTCTACGCTCTATCCCATGAAAACAACAAACCGCTCAAAGGAAGACCTCCTTCGGGCGGTCTTTTTCTATACAAAAGCAGGCGACGCTGCCAATTCTTTCCTAATAACAGCCCAATCCAGAGTTCTGAACGCGTTCTGTAGGGGGAGCCAAGGTCTGGTGTGGGCACGGGCTTTCATTTTTTTCAATTCATCGAAAGATTATGTGTCATTCATATCAATGATCAGTCCGCCCCAGGTGAATTCTTTTGCCCCAAGACCTTTTCCTGTTTGGGGATTGAATTGTTCACGGAAACCTGATTTCTTAAGAAGTTTGAGAGAACTATTTTTAAGTTTGGAAGCTATATCCATGAAGCCATACTGGATAAGCCCCTTATAGATGAACCAATTTGGAGCAAACCATGTGGGACCACGCCAATATCCTTCAGCATTAAATGACGGTTCTCCGAGAGAAACAGTGGGGAGGGGATACTCTGTCCAAAATTCTTCCTTATTGAGAAGATACGTATTCACCAGTAGTTCAGCCTCTTCTTGTGTGGGGATTTTTGCAAAGAGTGGCGCAAAGAGCGCCCATGTTTTTACTTTAATTTTTTTGTAATCTTCGCCATAGGTTGTCCAGAATATGCCATCTTCGAACATAAGTTCACGCATCGCGTCAATGATTTCTTGCCGCTGTTTGCCAAAGTATTCGGCATCATAGTCATGACCGAGTCGCTCAGCAATGTGAGCGAGGCATTTTAAGTTTTCCACCATAATCGCATTAAAGGGAACGTCCTTTACCCAGAAGAAGTTTTTCATACAGAACGGTGCATCAAAATTGCATTTCCTATTTTCATCGATTAATTTGAGCCTTCTTTTGAAGTTCGTTTTTCTGGAATGGATGGGGGGAAGACCAAGGGGTTCGTCAAAGCGAGGTGAATTATCTTCACCAGATTCGTCTGGAGTTATGATGCCAACGAGATTTTGTTCATGTGGATCTCTTTCATTGATTAAATATTTGTAAAAATGAAAAAGATTCGGATACACCTTCCTTAGGAACTTTTCATCTCCATTTTTTTGAAAGATTCGCCACACCGCATAGGCAACCATCGGAGGCTGGGTGATGCTGCTGGTCCCTTCAGTGCCCCAATTAATATTAAAAACATCCGCTTTTTCCCAATAGATCATATGAGGAATAAGGCCGTTGTCGAATTGTTTAGAAAGAAATGACAAAATCTCTTTTTGAGCATCGTCCGCGCTGAAATGGTTTAAAATAATGGCATGAAAACAGGAATCCCATAGCCACTGATAGGGGTACGTCTCGGTGGATGGGAGCGTGTACTGATATTCCCCGGCCTGCCGTCTATTTTTAAGCATGAGTTTCAAAACAGCGTCTTTTATGTTATCGTCCAGGAGCTTTTTCACAGTTTCATGAATATTAACATGTTCCATTGTATCACGCCCAGTGGCAAATAGAGATAAATACTATTATTGCGTTTGTTACAATAGAAAAGATGAGGACGCATAAAAGCGATATTATAGGTATTGATATTGGCGGCTCAAAAATAAGAGCTATCTTATGGGATGGCAAAAGGATTAAGGCCTCTTATGAGAAGAAAACCCCGCTAAACAAAAGCGAGTTTATAAAAATCCTTCACGAAATTACCAATAAATTTTTACAGAAAGGTCATCGAGTATCAAAAATAGGCGTGGGCTCTGCCGGAGTAATTAATAAAAACACTATAGTTTTTAGTCCTAATATTCCCTATCTTAAAAAAATGGATCTCGCGGGCATTTTTCCGCGATCCTTAAAACTAAAAGTGGATAACGACGCCAGGGCTTTTGCTAAAGGAGAATATTTATTGGGCGCTGGAAAAAAATCAAAAAATCTTTTAGTAATTACGTTAGGCACAGGCATTGGAAGAGCTTTCGTAAAAAATGGGAGGGTGAAAAAGATAAAAAGATTTGAATATCCTGAAAAGTGGGAAAAACAATACCAAAAAATAAGAAGCGGAAAAAAGATAAGGCTTACAATTTTTATCGCTCAACACTTACTGCCGATTATAAAATATTACAAACCGGATACCATTATATTCGGCGGTGGAGTTATCAAAAAGGGGAAGAAAAACCTCTTTGTTAAATTAAAAACCGAACTAATAAAACGAGGGGTAAAATGTAAAACAAAAAAATCTGCCCTTCAAGAAAACGGTGCAGCCATTGGCGCTACCCTTCTTTTTAGAAACTAAATAGATTTAACTCTTCTTGTGCGTCTTTTCTTAACTTGATTTGATTTTCAAGCAGATCTGCTGTGTCCTCACTTTGTCCACATATGTGGACAAAGTGAGGACAATGGATAATTGATTCGTTTAAGCAGGTTTCGAGCCGATCGGTTTGAGTCCTGACCGAGGATATAAAAGTTTACCGTAACCCAACATGGAGTTTGTAGAGACGTTGGTATACACCATCCTTCTGTATCAATTCTTCGTGCCTACCTTTCTCAACTACCTTCCCTTTATCAAAAACAATTATTTTATCAGCATTCCTCACCGTGCTTAAACGATGAGCGATGATAAACGTTGTTTTTCCCTCCATAAGAGTTTTAAGAGATTCTGCAATAAACTGTTCTGTTTTTACATCAAGTGCGCTTGTGGGTTCATCAAGAATGAGGATTCTAGGGTTTCTGAGTATCGCTCGTGCAATTGCCACACGCTGTTTTTGTCCTACTGAGAGCTTGATACCTCGTTCTCCTACAACCTGATTGTACTTTTTGGGGAACTTTTCAATAAAAATATCTGCGTGTGCTGCCTTTGCCGCTTTTTCTACTTCTTCATCGGTTGCCCCAAAATTACCATACTTGATGTTGGTTTTGATAGTATCGTTAAAGAGCACAATTTCCTGAGGAACAACAGCGATATTTTTTCTTAAAAACTCTAAATCCAGCTTCTTAATGTCGTGTCCATCAACCAACACCTTGCCCTTGTCTGGAAAATAATACCCCGATATCAAATCTACGACCGTGCTTTTACCAACACCTGACTCTCCCACAAGAGCGATGACTTTTCCTTGTGTAATTTTAAGACTTACATTATTAAGCACGTCCGGTTCGTTATTCTTGTAAGTAAATGAAACGTTTTTGAACTCTACATCGCCACGTAATTCTTGAAGTTTTATTAAGTTCTTGGGCGTGTAATTTTCTGTAGGCGTTTTGAGTAACTCCTCAGCTCGCTCAATTGCTACAACACCGTTTTGTATTGTCTGCCAGTTATAACCGAGTCTCACGAATGGTCCCAAAATCATCGCTGCGTAGCCGTTTAGGGCAATGAGACCCCCAATAGTAAGCTCACCGGCCTGTATGAAGTGAACTGCGAGAACAAATATAGTAAGTTGTGTAAGCGCAACTACAACTCGCTGGTAGAAGTTAATTCCAGCCCAGATTTGCTCTATCTTATACCATAGGCGAGCGGCTTGACTGACAAACCGACGGTTAATTTTTTTGTTTTCATAGAGTTCAGCAGTGGATTGTTTGACTGCCTGCACATTTGTAAGAGCATCGTGTGCATCCCCGTATGCCTCACTCCATGCTTTATGTCCCTTTTTTTGGAGTTTTACAAGCGGGGGAACGATTTTGAACAACGTCCCGATATAAAGTAAGAGTCCTATTATCAAAATAACAGCGAGCACAGAATGTATAAAGAAGGCAATGGTAAATCCTACAATAACGCTCAAAAGTTGTGGTGCAATGGTGATAATTACTCTCTCGACAATACCCCAAAGTGCATTGCTTGCCCGTGAAATTTTATCCCAAACCACACCCGACTTATGGTGAACGTGGAAGGTGAGCGGTAATTTGAGCAAGTAACTAAATGCTCTCGACTGGTATGTGGCGTGGAGCAATGTACCTATCTTGCTACTCTGCTTACCGATAATCCAATCAACCACGTTCGCTACTGCCTGAGCGATACTCCAGAGTATTAAAAATACTGCCCATAAAGGTAATATTATTGATGTACTAAATGACACGCTCGACATATCAAGAATTGCATCAAAAAAACTACCCACGATGTATGGAACAGTGCCATTTGCAAGAGCAGAAATAACCCCGAGAGCCGAGAGAGCAACAATTTCTCGCTTGTATTCGAGGAGATATTTAAAGATAATCCTCCACCCGCTAAGTTGTTTAATATTTTTTACCATAGTTGCAAACCTCACTATAACTAAGAGTAACTTTAAATGATACTCTAAGACTTGCTATTTCTTCCCTGATCTTATTCTAATCCAAGGTTCCCTGGTCGGGCAGGCTGAATGCGTTCTGTAGGGGGAGCTAGCACAAGAGATTAAGACGAGTAGGTAAAACATTTTCTTTCTACAGAAGGCAATGCTAGTATATTTAAAATGATAGAGAATATAAGAGCTATTATTTTCGATTGGGGGCGTACTATTTATGACAAAGAAAACGAGAGGCTTTTCCCCGAAACTAAAGAGGTTTTAGAATACGCTTCCAAGAAACACCCCCTTGCAGTAGTATCTCTTGCAATTGATGACGACATTGAGGGACGGTTTGAGAAGATGGACGAATACGACATTAGGAAATATTTTCGATTCGCGCTTTTTCATATCTCTGATAAAGATTCTCTTTTCCGTAATGCATTCGGCAATTTTAAATTTAAGCCAGAAGAAATTTTAGTTATAGATGACATAATGAGAAGGCTCCAATTTCCGATAGCGGAAGGTTGCAAAACTATTTGGATTCAGAGAGGTAAATTTGCGAATGAACTACCAAACGAAACCACAGGTTATCCTACGGTAACAGTAAAATCTCTCAAGGAAGCAACAAAGTTTTTCTAATCAGTCTTTTATAGTAATTGTCGGCAAACCCTCCGCTTAGCCCTTCGGAGTTTTTCCTTACCTTAAACAAGTTCTAACAGCGCCCAGCCCTTTCCTAATACCAACCCAATCCAGAGTTCTGAATGCGTTCTGTAGGGGGAGGGTAGTGATATGTTATTGGTTGCAGTCCACAGATCTAGTTTGACATAGATTGGATTTACATTATTATTTATTTTTCAGCTCTTTGACTTTATGAATAGGAGAGTGGACAGATGGGAAATGAGCAAGAGGAGCAGCTTGCGGTGTATGAAAAACTCTTGGATTTCGGTACGCTCGTGCCTCGCGAGCTGTGGAAGCACCGCGATGAGGTTGTCGAGGTAGCAGAGAGGGCTTTGGGTATGAGTCCTGTCGTGGACAAACACATCGCCGAGCTCAAGATGGCTACCCAGCAGCACGAGTTTTATCCGCCCTTCCGGAGATTGCTGGATGTTTTGAAGCAGCCAGCTGCCACAGTGTCATCCTGACTGATTTTCCCGCACAACGAGGAGAGTAGACGGATGCAAAACAGAGAAAGAAGGCAGATTAGAACGCGAGAAGCACTCGAGCGGTTTTGCAATCTTGAGCCCTGCGATTTATGGGAGCAGCGCGATGAGGTTATTAGAATAGCAAAGCGGGCTCAAGGGACAGACGTGAACAGGTTTATCCTCAGGCTTGAGGAGGCCAAACGGTGCAACGCGTTTTCCAAAGCGCTTCGGGTGCTGATGGATAGGCTGGGTGCTGTTACTGAAGCCCACGTCTGAAACCCGTGCCGCGGTTGTTGGGTTGTAACCCAAGTTAGTGAACCATAAAAGTGGAAGGGAGCGTGCAATGCAGGCAATATTTGTGCTCATCGCGCTGACTTGTATCTGCTTGGTGATTTCCGTTATGACGGCGCTAGACGGCAGCGAGAGATTGTTGAAAAGGGACGCGCGTGCGGGGACAAAGATTCTGGGTTGGTTTTTGATGGTGGTAAGCGGAGGCGGTTTCATATTGGCTTACACCACGCTGGCTACTGCCGTCACCGCCACGTTTTTCGGCACAGAAATGATCAGCTCGGGGTGGGTGACGGATTTTGCGTCTGGGGGATTTTATCTTCTTATAGTTGTGGCAGGAGTGGCCACACCAATTCCCTTCTATCGCAAGACGAGGAAACGCAATAGAGGAAGGGGAATGTTTACGTAACGAAAATGAGACCGGAGGGGTAAGGGCATTAGTCAGGGTAAAGACCTGGCCTGGGGAATATGGAGCCCCCAGTAGTCCTTGTGTCCCGTAACGCAGATTGAGCCGCGCGTACTAGCAGTCATGTACGTGATGGAGAAATTATAGCTCTCTGTGTGCTTTTCCGGTCTCTTCCGCTTGCCAGGTGAGCGAGAGACGTTGCAGTTGCGTAATACAGTGAGATGGTCCTCGTGCAGAATTGTGCGGGGACTTCTTTTATTTTGAAGCTAAGGGAGAGTTGATTAGTGTTGTGGGGCGGGTGCTTGACTTCGGGTCGGTTTTTGATACTATTCGCAGGATAGTTCTTTGATTTTTTTAAAGACCAAGGCGGGTTATTGTAATCCGCAGAATTATATATAAGAACCCAACACGTTTTGCGAAGGAGGTGGTTGATGCATTTACTTTGTTCGAAGTTAGAAGTTTTTATGTAGGAAGGAGGTGTCACTATGAGCAGGCAGAAGAGATCCCCCCCGCTCTCAAAAATTCTCTCCGCGGCTATTACCGAGCTTAGTGAAGTCTTTGGCATAGATTCGATTTGTTCCAGGAAATTTGTTGAATCCATCCGTAAGAACAAAAAAGTCCTGGTAATGCTCGAACTCGATCAGAAAAGAAGAACACTAATTTGGACCAAGGAGAGAAGAAAGTGGAAGCTCATCCTTTTGTCTCCAGAAGGGGGCCCAAGGGATAGAGTTCGTTTCAATGAGTGGAAAGGGAGACCAGCGGCACTGATGCTTAGCAGGTGGGGTATTTACCTGGGACATGCACCGCATGGGGAAGTCATTGAATTTGAGTGGGGAGTGGATGACGACATGATTGTGACTGATCATAAAAAACAATGAGCCGTTCTTGGAGGAGAACGGCTCGTTTTTTTATTGAGAATTTTGTTCTGGTGTTAGGGGTGTTTGACAAGATTCTGTGGTAAGAGTAATCTCTCTCTTAGTAGTTTGGGAGGGAAAGCTATTAGCGGAAGCTACTGGGGACTGGTTAGGCAGAGACTAGGTCTGTGTGGCCTAGGTAACCAGCGGAGCGGAGCGTTGCATTCGTTTCGTCGGAGCGACCCAGGGGGGTTCGATACCCCATCCCTCCGTGAAATCGGGAATATCCCGAGAGCCATGAGCCGGCACTAATCCAAGTGCCGGCTTTTTCTTTTAAGCAATGTCACGGATCGTGACATTGCTTTCAATTGGTTCGCTCGCCGCAAATAAAAATGAGTTTTTACTTGTCGAGCTCGCTGCCAATTGGAATAAACATTTAATAGTTGTAGAATGTCAGTAAATGCAGGATTTAGTTGTGGTGTTACATAATGTGCGGAGCGTTCACAATGTCGGGTCTATTTTTAGGACGGCCGATGCGGTGGGTGTAGGGAAAATTTATCTATCCGGGATTACACCGACACCTCTGGACAAGTTTGGAAAAGTCAGGTCGCAGTTTGCGAAAACTTCTTTAGGAGCGGAAAAGAATGTCCGGTGGGATGCTTCAGCGCGTTCGGCGCAAGCAACTTCGCGATTACTTGAAAAGTTGAAAGAGGAAAAATATAAGATTTTTGCCGTTGAGCAGGACAGAAACTCCGTGCCGTACCATAGGGCAAAAGTTAAGGGATGGGGAGTGAAGGTGGCGCTTGTTTTAGGGAATGAGGTTAAGGGGCTTTCGCCTGCAATTCTAAAGCGGGCGGATAATATTTTAGAAATACCTATGAGGGGGAGGAAAGAATCGCTGAATGTAAGCGTGGCTTTCGGGATTGTTGTATATGGGTTGATTTATTGATGTATGATTAATTTGAATCGTGTCCACTTTTGTCGTTAAAGTAGTAGTCGTGGTATTTTTAGGCGTCATAATCGGCGCGAGCTTGTTTAGCGCACCCTATTTAAGTAAGTTAAAAGAAATTAAGCGCAAGTCGGAGGTGAAGATTAATAATCAAACTATTGTTGTCGAGGTGGTCAAGACCGATAAGGACAGGGAGCAGGGCCTTTCCGGCAGGGACAATTTAGGCATTAACGAAGGCATGCTTTTTTTATTTGAAAACCCCGGTAATCATGGAATTTGGATGAAGGGAATGAAGTTTCCGATAGATATTATTTGGATAAGCGGCAATGAAATTATTGGTTTTGAGGAGAATGTAGAGCCGGAGCCGGGAGTTGGAGTCGGAGAACTTACGGTTTATTATCCGCCGGAGACAGTGAATAAAGTTTTGGAGCTTAAGGCCGGCCGGGTAAGTCTTTTACGGGTTAGGGTTGACGACGAGGTGAAGATTCGTCCTCTTGTGCCGGGTTTGAATTAGAGATAAACATACCTCGGTTGGCTACGGAAATATTACTAAGGTATGGTAAAAGAGGTTTAACATGAAAGTTATTAGGAAAGAAAAATCCCAATTGGTTTTAAGGTTTGAGCAGGGAGAGGAATATCCTGAAGTATTTATTAAATTTTTAAAAAGAGAGAAAATCCGCGGCGGATTTTTCTTCGGTTTGGGTGCGTTTGAGAACCCCACGGTTGCATATTTTGACCTTAAGAAAAAGGAATATATAGATAAATCATTCAAAGGTGTATTTGAGGTATTGAGTTTAGTTGGGAACGTTGCCGTTTCTGGGAGAGATATTATTGTTCATGAACACGCGGTGTTTGGTGACAAGGATTATCGTGCAATCGGCGGTCATTTGATAAGGGGAACAGTCGGCGGAACACTTGAGATACACTTCACCGTGTTGAGGGAAATGAAACGGAAAAGAGACAATAAGACAAAGCTCAATCTTTTGGTATAATAGTAGAGTAATTAAAAGAAAGTCCTTCGACGGGCTGAAAAATTCGCATGGCAAAAATAGCAATAAATGGTTTTGGTAGAATTGGGCGGTTGTTTTTCCGACAGGCGTTCGGTAATAAAGACATTGACATCGTTGCCATTAACGACTTGGGTGATTGTGAAAATCTGGCGTACTTGCTGAAGTATGACACCGTCTATGGCCGGTATGATAAAACAGTGGAGGCCAAGAACAGCAAGTTGGTGGTGGACGGGAAAAGCATTACTTTTATTCAGGAAAAAAATCCGAGCGATCTGCCGTGGAAAAAATTGGGGGTTGATATTGTGATTGAGTCAACGGGCGTTTTTGATTCATACGAGAAGGCTCGTGTGCATTTGGACGCAGGCGCGAAACGAGTAATCCTCACTGCCCCGGCAAAAGATCCCGATGGCACCGAAGGAAAAACAGTGCTTATGGGTGTCAATGAAGGCGAGTTGGAATCCGTGGTTCTATCTTCAAACGCGTCTTGCACAACGAACGCCGCCTCACCGGTGATTCGGATATTATCTCTGAACCCCGGGATTAAGAAAGCGATTTTAAATACGGTGCATGGCTATACTGCTACCCAAAACTTAGTGGACGGACCGACGAGGAGCAAAGATGTAAGGCGCGGCAGAGCTGCTGCACAGAATATTATCCCCTCAACAACCGGAGCAGCGACTGCGGTCACGCGAGCAATAAAGGAATTAGAAAATAAATTTGACGGCATTGCGATGCGCGTGCCGGTTATAATCGGCTCCGTTGCCGATATTACGTTTATTTCAAAAAGAAATACCACCGTTTCCGAGATTAATGAAATATTAAGAGACGCAGCCAGCAAACCTCTGTGGGATGGAATTTTGAAAGTTGTGGATGATCCGATTGTGTCCTCTGACATAATTGGCGAACCTTATGGCGCCATTGTTGACCTTAGTTTTACCCGGGTTGTTGACGGGGATTTAGTGAAAGTTCTCTCGTGGTATGACAACGAATGGGGGTATGTGGCTACTCTTGTTAAGCACGTGGTAAACGCCACGGCGCTCGTGTAGTTAGTCTAAATGACTAATTACTGATTACTAATGGCATGATTATCTATATTGGTGCTGATCATCGGGGATTTAAATTGAAAGAATATTTAAAAGATTCTTTGAAAGGAAAGGGTTATGAGATGGTGGATTTAGGTAATGATCATTATGAAGAGGGAGACGACTATCCTGATTTTGCGGAGAAAGTTGCGCGGAAGATAAGTTTAAATTACGAGAAGGCTCTGGGCATTGTTATTTGTAGTTCAGGAGTCGGGGTTGATGTAGTGGCGAATAAGTTTATGAGAGTAAGGTCGGTGTTGGCTGCCACCTCGGATCAAGCATATGACAGCCGCAATGATGATAATACAAATGTTCTTGCTCTAGGGGCAGATTATTTAAAACCGGAAGAGGCAAAAAACATTGCAGTGACGTGGCTTGAGACGCCATTTGCCGGGGAAGAGAAATTTAAGCGGCGGCTTGAGAAAATTTCTAAGATAGAATCAAAAGTTTCTCATCCTGTTGGTGAGGAAGAAGAATAATTATTAATGGTTGTTATCCCAGCAATCAATTGTCCGGATTTTCTATGCGTCAAGAAACGCATACGCCAAGTTGGTGAGCTTGGCAGTTCTTGGGTGCATATTGACGTTGCGGATGGAGAATTTACTCCTTATAAGACGTGGAGTAATCCGGATGAGTTGTCAAAAGCTGTCCACCAAAGTCAACGTATTAATATTGGAATCCACTTAATGGTTGAAGGTCCGGAAGAGGTAGTTGGAGATTGGTTAAAGTCCGGAGCAAAGAGAGTCATCATGCACATCAAAGCCTTAAGAAGCGATGCGCCGACATTTGCTAAGCTAGTTGAAAAATGGAAAACAAGGTTTTCTCAGGCAGAGATAGGACTTGCTATCGCGCCGAACACAGGTACTGAAGAACTTTTTCCTTATCTTAACAGCATCTCTTTTGTCCAGACGCTCGCAGTAAATCCCGGCCGGGCCGGGCAGGAATTTAACCCCATAGTTTTAGACAAAGTAAGACTTTTAAAGGAGAAATTTCCGAACGTCACTGTGGAGGTGGACGGGGGAATTAATATCGAGACCGCAAAACTTGTGAAGGACGCGGGTGCGGATATTATTGCCTCGGCTTCGTACATTTGGGGTGGCGCTGATCCGAAGGCCGCATTTGATGGGCTCCAAGGCATATAGCCGGGTGTGATATAGTTAGGGCAATGAAAAAAAGAAAACGGCGTGTGAGAAAGCCGTCTAAGTACATTTTTGTTGTCGGTGGCGTTATGTCGGGTGTTGGTAAAGGGGTGACTACTGCGTCAATCGGCAAAGTTCTTCAGTCGCGGGGGTTTGAAGTAACCGCGCTTAAAATTGATCCTTACGTCAACGTTGATGCCGGAACAATGAATCCGACCGAGCACGGCGAGGTTTTTGTTTTAGATGACGGTTTGGAGTGTGATCAGGATATGGGAAATTATGAACGGTTCCTTAATAGAGACCTTACCCGGACTAACTATATGACGACCGGCAGTGTCTATCTTTCAGTAATTAATAAGGAGAGGAGCCTTAAATACGGGGGAAAATCTGTGAGCGTGGTTCCGTACATTCCTTTGGAGGTTTTGAGCAGGATTGACAAAGCCATTTCAAAAAATAGGGCGGAAGTTGCCATTACTGAGATTGGCGGCACGGTGGGTGAGTATGAAAACCTTCTTTTTTTGGAAGCGATAAAGATGTTGAAAATCAAGCGGCCGGAGGATGTGCTTCTCGTGCTTGTAAGCTATCTGCCTTTCCAAGGAGACGATAATGAATTGAAAACAAAACCTACCCAGCACGCCGTGCGAGCGCTCAATGCCGCGGGTCTCCAGCCGGACATTATTATCGCACGAGCAAAAACACCCATTGATAAAAAGAGAAAAGAGAAAATAGCCTTCCACTGCAGTATCCGGGAAGAAGACGTAATCTCTGCTCCTAATGTGGAAAGTATCTACGAAGTACCGGTTAACCTTGAAAAGGATGAGATTGGTAATATTGTTTTAAATAAACTGAGATTGAAACCTCGGAGCCGCGATCTTAAACGTTGGCAGCGTCTGGTGAAATCCATTCGGGAGTCGAAGAACATAATTAAAATCGGCATTGTGGGGAAGTATTTTTCCACCGGTAGTTTTATCTTGAGTGATTCTTACATTTCGGTAATTGAAGCTATTAAGCACTCGGCTTATTTTTTGAATTGGAAACCGGAAATCGAGTGGTTGAATGCTGAAAAATTTAGAAGCAGTCCCAAATACCTCCGGCAGTTGTCGGATTATGACGGCATTATTGTGCCTGGTGGGTTCGGGGATCGGGGAGTGGAAGGGAAAATAGCTGCTATTCGCTATTGTCGCGAGAAGAAAATCCCTTTCTTAGGTTTATGTTATGGAATGCAATTGGCGGTAGTTGAGTTCGCCAGGTCGGTGGCCGGGTTTAAGAGAGCCCATACAACTGAAATTAACCCTAGGACTCCTTATCCGGTTATTGATATTTTACCGGAACAAAAGAAAAATATTTCGGATAGCAATTACGGCGCTACGATGCGTTTAGGAACTTATCCGGCAGTCCTTAATAAAGGAACTGTTGCTGGCGCGGCTTACAAAAAGCATTTAATTTCTGAACGCCATCGTCACCGTTTTGAAGTAAATCCTAAGTATATTAAACGCTTAGAAAGAAAAGGTCTGATTTTTTCCGGTTTTTCGCCGGATCACCGGCTAATGGAAATTGCTGAACTGCCAAAGGACGTTCACCCGTTTTTTGTCGGTACTCAGTTTCATCCTGAGTTTAGATCACGACCTCTTAAACCTCATCCTTTGTTTTTAGAACTAATACGGACTGCTGTGCACCGAATTTAATTGTTCGTATCTGTTGTCTGGGTTATAATGGGGAAATGGAACCTTTACACGAGGGCAAATTAAAGCATTTAGAAGAACTTGCGACGGGAATCCGAGAAACAATTATTGAGACGCTTCTTGAGGCAAAGTCAGGACACTCGGCCGGTCCTTTGGGGATGGCTGATATTTTTACGGCGCTCTATTTTCATATTTTAAATCACCGGCCTAAGAAGCCGGATTGGTCAGATCGGGACAGATTAATCCTTTCTAATGGGCACATTTGTCCGGTGCGCTATGTGACTATGGCATACGCCGGGTATTTTCCGATTGAAGAGTTGAAGACACTCCGGAAAATCAATTCTCGTCTGCAGGGCCATCCGCACCGTGGCGTACTACCCGGAGTTGAGACAACCTCAGGTCCTTTAGGTTCCGGGATATCCCAAGCGATAGGGGTGGCGCTTACTGCCCGACTCGATAATAAAAAATATTTTGTTTATTGTGTTACCTCTGACGGTGAGCATCAGGAGGGGAATGCGTGGGAAGCAATAATGTTCGCTGGGAAGCAAAAACACAAGCTGAACAATCTTATCGTGATTGTTGACCGCAATAATATTCAGATTGACGGTTTTACTGAGGAAATCATGCCTCTTGAGCCTTTCGTAGAAAAATATGAAGCGTTTAATTGGCACGTGATGGAGGTTGACGGACATAATATGACCGAATTTGTTGATGCGGTAAATGAAGCCAAGGCGATTTATGAAAAACCGACGGTTATTATCGCCCACACAATTCCGGGGAAGGGTGTGAGTTTTATGGAAAGGGATTTTGCCTGGCACGGCAAACCGCCGAACAAAGAAGAAGCGGAACAGGCGTTAAAGGAACTTAGGACCTTAGGTACTAGGATAAAGAGCGAACATGAGTAGTAATATGCTAAACCTAGAAGCAAAATTGAGTTCAAAGATTTTCGATTCGGACATTGAAATGGTGCCGACCCGCAATGGGTATGGTGAAGGGTTAGTGCGTGCGGGAAAAGAGAATAAAAACGTGGTGGTGCTCTGCGCTGATTTGACCGAATCTACGCGGTCGCACTTGTTTGCCAAAGAATTCCCCGAGCGATTTTTTGAAGTGGGTGTGGCCGAACAAAACATGGCAACCATTGCTGCAGGTTTTGGTATTTCCGGAAAAATTCCTTTTATTTCTTCTTACGCGGTGTTCTCACCAGGGCGTAACTATGAGCAAATTCGCACCACCATTGCGTATAACGATTCTAACGTGAAAGTTGCCGGTGCTCATGCAGGAATTTCTGTTGGTCCTGATGGGGCGACCCATCAGGCGACGGAAGACATGGCGATTATGCGGGCAATGCCGAATATGAAAGTGCTTTGTCCTTGTGATGCGATTGAAGCTAAAAAGGCGACTGTTGCAGCCGCTAAGATTTGGGGACCAGTTTATCTTCGTTTTGGTAGAGAGAAAAGCGCTGTAATTACGACCGAGGGCACGCCTTTTACGCCGGGGAAAGCAGAGGTGTTTTGGCAGTCAAGAAAACCAGAGTGCGCAATTATTGCCTGTGGAATTTTAGTGCACAATGCACTGCTCGCCGCACACGATTTAGAGAAGGAAAAAATCGGAACGATAGTGCTAAACAATCACACTCTAGACCCAATTGATGATAGAGTAGTCAAAGAAGTAGCTAAGAAGACAGGGGCGGTTGTGACTGTAGAAGAGCACCAGATAACCGGCGGTCTGGGCGGAGCGGTAGCGGAGGTTTTAGCCCGAGTATTTCCTGTGCCGATTGAGTTTATTGGGATGCAGGATATATTTGGCGAATCAGGGCCGCCTCATGACTTAGTTGAAAAATATGGGATGGGCGTAAAAGATATTAAAAAAGCGGTGAAGAAAGTAATTAAGAGGAAATGAATCATAAATTATGTTTGACATAATAACCATAGGTACAGCGACGCGAGACGTGTTTTTGAAAAGCTCGTTCTTTAAGGTTTTACGAGATCCAATACATCTTAAAAAGATTGGTTTTAAAACCGGTGAGGCAGAATGTTTCGCGTTGGGCACGAAGCTTAACATTGACGAACCCGTCCTTGCCCTCGGCGGCGGGGCGGCTAATACCTCTATCACCTTTAGCCGGCAAGGTTTCAGGACAGCAGCCTTAGTGAGAGTGGGTAGTGACGAGTTTGGTGAAACAATAATTAAGGAACTAAAAAACGAAAAAGTTACGCCGATAGCCGTGAAAGACAAGAAAACCGGTACGGCTTATTCAACTATTCTTCTGACACCAGGAGGCGAGCGGACCGTTTTGGTTTACCGGGGAGCTTCAGGAGATTTTCAAAAAAAAGAAGTACCGATTAGAAGTTTAAAAGCGCGCTGGGCTTACATTTCACCGGGTACCATTGCCATTACCGTAATTCAGTCGATTATTTCCCATTTAAAGAAGAAGGGAACAATGGTTGCAATGAACCCATCTAAACATTATTTAAAAATGGGTGCTCAAAAATTAAAACCCCTCTTAAAAAGTCTTGATGTGGTGGTTATTAACCGGGAGGAAGCATCTTATTTAACAGGTTTGGATTATAAGCGGGATAAGAAAATTTTCAAAAAATTTAAAGATATGGTTGGCGGCACAGCCATTATGACCGACGGTGCCAGAGGATCATTTGTCTCAGATGGAGAATATTTTTATCGTGCCGGCACTTTCAAAGAGAAAAAACTTATTGACCGGACAGGAGCTGGTGATGCCTTTGGTTCAGCATTTGTCGCTGGTTTAATCCAAAAGAAAGATATTTGTTGGGCTCTGCGACTTGCAAGCGCAAACGCCACCTCGGTTATTGAGCATATTGGGGCGCAGGAGGGCATTTTACGAAAGAGCGATTTTAAGAAGAAACGTTGGCAGTATTTAGACCTAGACGTTGATCCAGTATAAACATGTTTGCAGCAGAGAAAATCGCGAAAGTTTTAGAGGTCAATCCTCAAATGTTAAAAGAACTTGACGGAAAGATGTCCGAGAAAACGGGTCGTTCGGGTGTTATGGAAAAACTTTGCGATTTAAATGAGCGGACCATTGCTTCAACACTCGATAAGATAAATTCAAAGATTATGGAAGCAAATCATGTCCGCGGCGCTTTGCGGAAAACAATTTTCAATCACGAGAAGCAGTTTTTTGGTTTTTTAGCGGGCGTTCCAGGCGCAAATGAATTTGAGAAATCCGTGAGTTTGGCTAAAAAAATATCAACAGCTACAGACGGATTTTTTTTAAAGAAAGATTACTTGAAGGAAATTTTGAAAGAGAGACCTTCCCAAAAACTTTTGGATTATCTCGGCTACAAGGGGATTGACGAGCTTATAAAGAACGAGGATGTTCTGGAGGTATTCAGCGCTCTTAGATTCATTGAGTCAAACGATTGGATGCACGAAACTTTTGAAAAGGCTTACAGCGGTTTTAAGGCATCCGACTTCGAAGAACGGCCAATTGAACTTAAGATGTTGGGAGCGAAATGGCTTGACGTGAGTAAGAAATTCGTCGCTAAAAAACATCATAACGTCAGTCACTTAAAAGAGTTTGGAGTTATATTTTTAAATCCAATCAAAGAGGATGTCCCCGGAAAGTTTTTGCGGGACTTTGCCCTGCTTTTGCATTATTTCCATGAAATTGACTTTTATTCCAAACTTTTCAGGAGATACAGCAAAGAAAAAAATTTCGCCGAGCGTTTTAAAAAACTTCTCCGAGGCGACGTTTTGGAAACTAATAAAGTAGGAGTCGGCGAATGGCTCATTGTTCAACGATATTTAGCAAAGGAGAATCCTGCCGACCCCCGTTTGTTTCTCCCGAGAGTCAACCCCGAGTCCATGCACTGGTTAAGAGGCGAGCGGGATTTGGCCAAATTCGCCCTTGATCGGAATGACCTTGATTTGGAGTTATGGCACGACCTTGATTGGGTAGGAGGACTCTTCGATGACGGAGGGAGGGAAGAATTGGTAAGTTTTGATTTGGAAGACAATGCAATGTCGCTAGTATCTTTTATGGAAGGTAAGGAAAAATTTTTCACCTATCATCAAAGAGAAGCAATGTGGACGAGAATTTTTGAGGATTACGTGGGCGGCGAAGATAAAACAGAAGAACTTCTTTTGTGTAATTTTGATAAAGGCATTATCAAATTTTAAATGACAAAAAGTTTAATCCAAATAATAAAAGAAGCGGAAAAGAAAAGAGTAGCGGTTGGTCATTTTAATGTTGCTAATCTTGAGATGTTGAAAGCTGTCTCTCACGTGGCGGAGAGATTGCAGTTACCAGTTATCATCGGTACCTCGGAAGGAGAACGCGGATTTCTTGGCATTCATCACAGCGTTGATTTGATTGCGAGCTATAACAAAGAGCATGCTAAGGGTAGTGGGTATACGCTCTTTTTAAATGCAGATCATACATACTCATTAGATAAAGTTAAAGATGCAGCAGAGGTTGGATATGACTCAATTATATTTGACGGAGGAAAATTACCGTTTGAGGAGAATGTTCAACAGACGAAAAAGGCGGTTCAGATTGCGAAAAAAATCAACCCCGAAATTGTTGTGGAGGGAGAATTGGGATATATCGGTCAGTCGTCTAAAGTCCTAAAAGAATTACCAGAAGGCGCAGCGATTCGTTTAGAAGATCTTCCTACACCCGAGCAGGCCGAGCAGTTTGTCAGGGAAACCGGCGTGGACATGCTTGCGCCTGCGGTGGGAAACGTTCATGGGATGCTCTCTGGCGCATCTAACCCAAACTTGCAGATAGAACGCATTAGAGAGATTAAAGACGCTGCGAAAGTGCCGCTTGTCTTGCATGGGGGATCGGGGGTCAGTGATGAGGATTTTGTCGCGGCAATTAATGCTGGAATTTCTATTATTCATATTTCTACGGAATTGCGTGTCGCCTGGCGCAAAAGCTTTGAGGAAGCGCTCAAGAATAATCCAGAAGAAATAGCGTCTTATAAACTTACGCCGGAAGTTATTGAGAAGATGGAGAAAGTGATAGAGAACAGATTAAGGTTGTTTAATAAGCTTTAGTGAGCGTGATCTTTGTTAACGGCTCAACGATGAGTGTCGTTGAGCCGTTAACTTAAATTGAGAATTTCTTTATGTTTAAACTGCTTTTATGGAACAGAATATAAACAGAATAATCCTAGAAATCCGTGCCGGAACCGGAGGTGAAGAGGCGTCGCTTTTTGCCGGGGATTTGGCGCGTATGTATCAGAAGTACGCCGCGAAGCGCGAGTGGCGCTTTACCGTTTTGGATTCTAGCGCCAGTTCGGTCAGGGGATATAAAACGTTTGTTGCGGAGATAAGTAATCCTTCGACAGGCTCAGGACAAAATCTCTACGAGATTTTGAAAAATGAATCTGGAGTTCATCGGGTGCAACGCATCCCCGAAACCGAAAAGTCGGGACGGATTCATACTTCAACCGCCTCTGTTGCCGTACTACCCGTAGTTGAACCAAAGGAAGTGCAAGTTAAGCCGGATGAGTTGGAAGTTTCTTTTTTTCGGTCTTCCGGTCCGGGCGGACAGAACGTAAACAAAGTTGAGACCGCAGTGCGAATTCGCCACATTCCGACAGGTGTAACTGTTTCTTCTCAAGCCGGGCGTTCACAGAGCGCAAACCGGGAACAAGCAATGAATATTTTGCGCGCGAAGCTTTATGAAGCTCAGCAGTCTGCGGGAGTGGAAGAGATAAGTTCACTTCGAAGAGAACAGATTGGCTCTGCGGAACGAGCGGAAAAGATCCGCACTTATAACTTTCCCCAAGACCGGATCACCGATCACCGAATCAAGAAGAAATGGGGAAATATTGAGAAAATTTTGGAAGGTAACTTGGAGCCGATTGTGAAAGCGTTTCGGAAAAGCGGCGGGTAGCTGCTAGCTAGTTAAGATTTTAATATCTTCCTCAAACTCGTTTGCCTTTGTAACCACCGGTTCGCCGTACCAGAAACGGTAGGTATACCACCGTTTCCCGGAATAGTACTTAGCAGCAGCGCACCGTTCAATAAGAGTTTGTTTCGGAACGATGTGTTTGTTTTTTTCTCCGTAACTTTGGCAGCCTGATGAGCCGATAAGATCCTCAATGTAGATCGCGGTCGCGACAAACGCATCTGAATTATTCCAAGGGTTTGCGGGGTTGTTTCCTGTGACTTTAGCGACTCTATCTTCATAGAGCTCCCATGTTGATGGGATGAATTGTGCCGGTCCCATAGCACCACCATAGGAACCGTGAGCATTGGGACAGGATACCTTTGCCAGGGTTGAATCTGGGTCAATATTCAAGCGTCGTAGCATATCGAGGAAATAGGGGATATCGCGCGTTGGGTGCATGGCGGTTTTATAACCGCAGCGGCCTACATTTTTGCCGAGGAGTGATTCGCGGTCAAGAATTGCAAGGACTAAGGCCGCGCGTACGCCGGTAGCGCCTTCTGCGAGGCGTGCGTAGTCATACGCTTCTTCAAAGGTAAGCTCGCCGCCGCCGAGAAATTTAAAAATTCTGCCCCGTATCTCAGTTGCTGTTTTCTTTGTTTCTATGAGTAGTTTTTGATATTCGGATTCCTTACCTTTTGTTATGTCCAGGAGATTTGCTTTCTTTCCCTTTGTTACAGCTACTGTCTGTTTTTGGGATTCTCGGTAAGTCCTGAGATTTTCGACATCTTCTTTTTCGAGCGCAAGTTCTTGTTTTTGTTCGAGAAGTTCCTGGCGAAGTTTTATGATGTCTGTTAGGTCTATTCGCAGGTTATTTTGGACGAGAGCAATATCATTGATGTTGCCGAAGAAATCGGAGAGCCTGTTGTTAGCCAGGAGAATTTCAATGAGGCCAACGTTGTCAGCTTCGTAGAGATCCCGGACACCTTTTCCAAGAGCGACTTTGTGGCTGTCAATTTTGTTTTCGCTTCGGTTGATTTGCGCCTGCGTGTCGGTTATATCAACGTTAAGTTTCTCAAGATTCAGGCCAATAGCTTTAATCTTGAGATTAATTTGACCGATTTGTGCATTCAGGGCGTAGATTTCATTATTTAGAGTTTTACCCTGTCTCTTATATTCATCAATAGTGTTTTGGTGTTCAACAATTTGCTGTTCTAATTCAGTGAGTTTGTTTTCCAGTTCCAGCCGTTCTTCTTGGGTAGTTTTATTGTTTTCTCCATCCTCGTTTTCGGCCGCGCGGGTGTAATAGGCTACTTGCGGTGCCTGCACAGAACCCGTAAAAAGCAGAAGAACCAGCACGGCTACCGTGATTTTCATAAAAGCGTTTAAGGGGAAAAAGAACCGCTTGGAGTAAGAGAAGTTTAAGCGGTTAGGGCGTTTGGGAACTATATCGAACATCCTTCTCATATTTATATAATAGCACAGGGGCGGATAACGTTTCAGAAATAACTATTTTTTAGATTTCTCCGGTTCTTTTTTCTTTTCCGCTTCAGTAGGCTTACTTGGCGTTTCAGTGGTTTCGGGCGTAGTCTTAGCAGTAACCTCGGTAGCCTCGGCGGCCGGGGAAGAAGTTTCCTCTTCTTCTTTTTCGCGTTCGGTTACGGTTGCGATAACTGTTTCTCCAGGAGTTAATATTTTAACTTCTTTAGGAACAGTAATGTCGTTTACGTTAATGCTCTGGCCAACTTCTTTAAGAGTAGACAGATCTACTTCAAAAGAGTGAGGAATCTTGTCCGGCAGTGCCTTAATTTCAATTTCATCTAAGACCCTCATCACAAAAAATCCACTTTTCTCGACAGGGGCTTCACCTTTAAATTTAATTGGAACTCCGGTTTCAATAATTTCATCCATTCGTATCTGGTGGAGATCAACATTAAGAGGCTTTCTTGATAAGGGATGGTGTTGCACCTCTGAAATCAGGGCTGGTATTTTTTCTCCTTCCTCTGTTATCACCTGGATAATGGTGTGACTGCCAGCTTTTTTATAAATATCTATAAGATCTTTCTCCGGAATCTCCAGGTGTTTGTTCGTTACGCCGTGACCAAAGAGTTCAGCAGGGATTAAACCTTTGTCGCGAAGGTGTTTTACTTTTTTGCCAAGAATTATGCGGTTTTTAACTTTAAGTTCCATAAATTTATAGAAGCGGATAAACGCGGATAGCTACGCGGATTTACGCGGATTTTTTTTAGCACTTTTTTGCGTACTCTTCTTTCGCGCCTTTTCGTTCTTGGTGGCAGCCTTCGCCTTCCTTGCTTTAAACCGTTCTACTCTTCCAGTAGTGTCAATAAGCTTTTGTGAGCCGGTATAGAAAGGGTGGCACTTGCTGCAGATCTCAACTTTGATCTCCGACTTGGTGGCTCCAACCGTAAATTTGTTTCCGCAGGCGCAGCTTACTTTAGCCTTCGGGTAATATTGTGGGTGAATATCACTTTTCATGGTTTAGGTTTCATAGTTTAGATTGCAAGAATATTAGCACCTGAGACTGAATTTTTCAACTAAACCCTTGGTTTTAGGGAGTTGACCCCCCACAAAATAAGTACTTATGTGGGGGATTGACAAGCACGGGTGACTCACTATACTGAAACTAACAATGGATAGTACATAGATAGTAAAATTTGGAGAGAACTTTGGAGTTTAGTACATCCACCCCACTTGAGACGTCGATCATGTCGAGTGAGGTGGGTGTATTATTTTGACTATGATTGAGCCGAATGTTACTTGAAAATATGAATATACCTCCGATATTGTGAAATCGGAGAACCAGAATTGAAAACTTTTTTAGTTGTCCCAATTTTTTATTGAGGATTTGATCCTGGTCCAGGACGAACGCTGGCGGCGTGGATAAGGCATGCAAGTCGAACGCCCCGACATTACGTCGGGGAGTGGCGAACGAGTTAGTAACACCTTGGTACGTACCCCAAAGACGGGCATAACCAGCCGAAAGGTTGGCTAATTCCCGATAGTCTCGCAAGAGTAAAACGTGTCCGTAAGGATAACGGCTTTGGGACCGACCTAGGCCCGATCAGCTTGAAGGTATGGGTAACGGCCTACCTTGGCTATGACCGGTAGGGGAGGTGAGAGCCTGACCCCCAACGATGGAACTGAGACACGGTCCATACTCCTACGGGAGGCAGCAGTCGAGAATCTTCCACAATGGGCGAAAGCCTGATGGAGCGACGCCGCGTGCAGGATGACACCCTTCGGGGCGTAAACTGCTTTTCTACGGGAAGAAGTCAATGTTTTGCATTGACTGACGGTACCGTAGGAATAAGGGGTTGCAAACCTCGTGCCAGCAGCCGCGGTAATACGAGGGCCTCAAGCGTTGTCCGGATTTATTGGGCGTAAAGAGCGCGTAGGGGGTTCCGCAAGTCCATTGTTAAATTCCACTGCTCAACGGTGGAGCTGCAATGGAAACTGCGGGACTAGAGGGTGTTAGAGGCAAGTGGAACGCACGGTGTAGGGGTGAAATCCGTTGATATCGTGCGGAACACCAAAGGCGAAGGCATCTTGCTGGGACACTCCTGACCCTGAGGCGCGAAAGCGTGGGGCGAGAATGGGATTAGATACCCCAGTATTCCACGCCGTAAACGATGTCCACTAGCTGTTTCGAGTATCGACCCTCGGAGTGGCGAAGCTAACGCGTTAAGTGGACCGCCTGGGAAGTACGGCCGCAAGGCTAAAACTCAAAGGAATAGACGGGGACTCGCACAAGCGGTGGAGCATGTGGTTTAATTCGATAGCAAACGAGAAACCTTACCAGGGCTTGACATCCCGACGACGTCTGACGGAAACGTTGGATTTCTTTCGAGACGTCGGGACAGGTGCTGCATGGTTGCCGTCAGCATGTGCCGTGAGGCGCTCCCTTAAATGGGGTAACATGCGCAACCCCTATTAGTAGTTATATGTGTCTACTGAGACTGCCGCCGTATAGGCGGAGGAAGGTGGGGATGACGTCAAATCAGCATGGCCCTTTGATGCTCTGGGCTACACACATGCTACAATGATCGGTACAACGGGTCGCTAAGCCGTAAGGTGGAGCCAATCCCTAAAAACCGATCCCAGTTCGGATTGAGGGCTGCAACTCGCCCTCATGAAGTCGGAATCGCTAGTAATCGCGGATCAGCAGGCCGCGGTGAATACGTTCTCGAGTCCTGTACTCACCGCCCGTCACATCAAGGGAGCCGGGAGTGCCTGAAACCCAGCTTAAAGTTCGCGAACTTTAAGTATCGTGAATTTTAAGCTGGGCTAGGGTAAGCTTGGTAACACGGATGAAGTCGTAACAAGGCACCGGTAGCGGAAGCTGTCGGTGGATTAATTAATTTAAAACTAATAAAGTTTATAACAGCCGTTATAAAACCTCTTGTTAGTTTGAGTCGATTCCGCTGATAAGGCGGAAGGTGTTGGCCACTCAGCCTTTAAGTAGGTGGCCCCCGCCGTCGCTCTAAAGCTATGGCGGGTATGGGACAACTAAAAAAGTTTTCAACTTACCCCAATCAGAAACAAGCCCCGATATTATGTCGAGGCTGCCCCCCCTACTATTGCTATAGATAGGGGGATTTCTAACGGGGTAAATGTTATAATCAGGTCAATGCCAGATCAAAAAACCATCCTTTTAGTTGAAGATGAACCGCTTTTAGGTAATCTCCTTAAGCAACGGCTGGAAAAGGAGAAGTTTATTGTTAACTTAGCCAGAGATGGCGAGGAGGCATTAAAAGTTTTAAAAAGTATCAAGCCCGACTTGGTCCTTTTGGATATTATCTTGCCGAAGGTATCGGGGTTTGAGTTGATGGAAATCCTGAAAGATGATCCTTCCTATAATCAGGCGCCGATAGTTATTATCTCCAACTTAGGTCAGGAGAGTGACGTTGAGAAAGGTCAGGTGTTGGGAGCAATCGGTTATTTTGTTAAGGCCAAAATGTCAATTGAAGATTTGGTGAAGAAAGTGAAAGGTTTTCTTGCTGTTTGATGTCTGCCGGTTCTTGTGGATAACTTCTTGGCATTGGAGATGCTGATTATGATACAATAAATAAAATAGCAATGAAGAAAGGATTTACTCTTATTGAGCTTTTAGTTGTTATTGCGATTGTTGCTGTCTTGGCTACGGCGGTGATTTTAGTTATTAACCCCGCCGAACTTATTAAGCAGGCGCGGGATTCAACAAGGATTTCTGACATGGCGGCGTTAAACAGTGCAGTCTCGCTTTACCTTGCTGATGTAGCAACCCCCGGACTTGATGGGGCGGATGGTCAGGCCTGTTCTTCGGCTACCGAGCGCTGCACTTTTGGGACAGCAGGAAGAGCTGAGGCAACCTGCACCACTAATGCTTCGACGACCGTTGATGGTGTCGGCTGGGTTGGGGTTGATTTCCTTGACATCTCGAGCGGTTCACCGCTATCCCGGCTTCCAGTTGATCCCATTGCCACTCAAGGATCCACTAATTGTGGGGCTACCGATGAGAGGTGTTTTTACTCTTTTGCCTGTAATGGCACTAACTACGAGTTAGGTGCTACGATGGAGAGCACGAAGTTTGCGGGCGGAGGTTCTGATGTGGAGGGTACGGATGGTGGAAGCGATCCTAACATCTATGAAGTGGGGAGTGACCTTAATATATAGATTTTTGTCTTAATTTTTAAACTAAAAAGCGCCGGGAGTCCGGCGCTTTTTGATATATAATGAAGTGGATGCTTATTGAGATATTCTCTTTTGCGGTTTTGGGCGGGGGATTTGTTGTGCAGTTATTTTTGAGGCGGTTCGGAGCAGGTCCTTCGACGCAGCTCCCCTCAACGAAACTCGGGGCAGGCAGGACAAGTAAGGCGTATAGGATTTTTAAATATCTTTTCTGGATTTCCGTTGCGTTCATATTCACTTATTATTTTTACCTCGTTTATGCCCAGTATATTGCCTGGCGGGACGGTGGCTCTTTCACTCAACTCTTAGTGCCTCCTCATCAAAGTATCGCCTATGTGTTTGGTTATCATTTCACCCGTTTTGGGCTTTATTATCTTGTATCTCTTGCGGTAGCACTTCTGTTATTAGTATTAGCTAGCCGCCTTAATATAAAATTTAAAAGAAGATTTTTTGAAGACGAGGAGCCATACTTGGGCGCTCTTGCTGTTTTTATTTTAGGAAATCCTGCGTGGGGTTATGTTTGGATATATTACATTATTACCCTTCTTTTAATGGCCTCTCTAGTTACCAGTTACCAGTTACTGATTACCAAAGAAAACCGCAGGTTCTCATTATACTGGCTGTGGCTGCCGGTCGCGATATTGGTTATAATTACAAAAATGGCATGATTTCTCTCCCCCCGCAAAAACTTAAGGAAATTTTAATTAAGCAAGGTATTATTGATTCGGATACGTTTGATAAGCTCTTTACAGAGGCCAAACGGAAACGTCAGAATTTAGCTGACGTGTTAGTTTCTCAAGGACTTATTAATAAGGATTACCTATACATCCTCATTGCTAAGTCTTTGGGCGTTGAACGGGTGAATTTAGGGACGGTTAAGATTGACGAGAAAGTTCTACACCTTTTGACCGAGGATGCGGCGAGGCACAGGAAAGTTATTGTTTTCGGCCGCGAGCCCGATGGGAAGTTTGATGTGGCTATGGAAGATCCAACTAATCTTGAAACGATTGATTTTTTGAAACTGAGATTGGGAGGCCCTATAAAACCATTCTTAGCTACCGACGAAGACCTTAATAGAGGCTTTTCTCTTTACGAGCAGAAACTTACTCAAGATTTTAAGGAAATCATAGAGGGGAGTATTAAAGAATCTTTAAAGATAAAAGCTAGTAAAGGTGATCTTGAAGAAGCTGCAGCCGACCTGCCCGTTGTTGCCATTGTTGATAATTTACTATCTTATGCCTTTTCTTCACGGGCATCAGATATTCACTTTGAGGTTTTGGATGACGGAATTTTAATTCGTTATCGTGTTGACGGCGTTTTACATGAAGTTATCAGGATGCCTAAAGAGATTCACCCGGCGGTGGTTGCAAGAATGAAAATATTATCCCGTCTTCGGGTTGATGAGCATACCCATCCTCAAGACGGCAGGTTCCGTTATAAAATTGGGGATGACATTGTTGACATTAGGGTTTCGATAATCCCGACTTTTTATGGCGAGAAAATAGAGTTAAGACTTCTTTCAGCCGCTCAAAAGCCACTTTCTTTAGCTGAATTGGGTATGTTCGAGGGGACGGTTAAAGTTATTCAGGAAGCAATTAAGAAAAGTTATGGAATGGTATTAGCTTGCGGTCCTACCGGCTCTGGTAAAACCACCACTCTTTACTCAATTATGAATATTTTGAATCGTCCCGAGGTCAATATTGTTACAATAGAGGACCCAATTGAATATGACATGCGTTATGTTAATCAAGTGCAGGTTAATGCAACGGCCGGCATCACATTTGAAACGGGTCTTCGTTCAATTCTAAGGCAGGACCCTAATATTATTATGATTGGGGAAATTCGCGACAAAGAAACTGCTGATATTGCAGTGCAGTCGGCGCTCACGGGTCACTTAGTGTTATCGAGTTTGCACACCAATGATGCACCGACGGCCATTCCTCGTTTGATTGATATGGGTATACCACCCTTTCTAGTGGCCGCTGTTTTGAATGCAGTAAGTTCCCAGCGTTTGGCCCGTCGGATCCATCTAGATTGTATTGAATCTTATGTTCCTGATCAGGGTGTACTCTCCACGATTAAGAAGACGCTAAATGAGATAGGCGTGAACACTGAAACCTTTAAATTACCTAAAACCTTTTATCGGGGTAAGGGCTGTGCGGCTGATAATTACACTGGCTATTCGGGAAGAACGGGTATTTATGAGGTTTTGAATGTAACTGAGCCGATTCGGAAACTTATTATTGACCCGGCATTTAATTTGGATAGTTTAAAAAAAATTGCCCATCAAGAGGGGATGATAACTTTGTTTGAAGACGGCTTAAAAAAGGTCGAGCTGGGGTTAACAACGGTTGAAGAACTGTTTAGAGTGATAAGAGAGTAAAATAACGTTTAGGTATGCAGTTTAAATACATAGCTTCACAAACGGATGGTAAAGTTGTTGAGGGTGAGATGGACGCCAAAGACGTGGCTGAGGTTTTAAGTTTCTTAACTTCGCGTAATTTAAAACCAGTAAGCGTTAAACCCTTAAAAAAGGATGTTAAAAAACGTTTCTCCACATTATTTGGAGGTCGGATAAATTTAACCGATCAGATTTTCCTTTCTAAATATTTGACTTTAATGCTGAAGATCGGCACCAGTCTTCTCCAGGCGATTAATATTTTGATTGAGGATTTCCAGAAAGCCTCTCTCCGGTCATTTTTAATAGAGATTCGTTCTAATCTTGAGAAAGGACTGCCTTTTTACTTAACATTTGCCCGTCATCCCAAGGTTTTCAGCCAGGTATATATTAATTTGGTTAAAGCAGGGGAGACATCGGGTAATTTAGAGAAGATTTTTGATAATCTTACGGGTTCATTGAGTAAGGAGAAAAAGCTTAAAGATCAAGTGCGGAGCGCACTTGTTTATCCTATTCTTCTTTTGGCTACCTCGGTTTTGATTTTGATTTTTTTGGTTACTTTCGCTTTGCCAAGGATTGCCGGCGTATTTTTAGAATCGGGTTTCGAACCACCTCTCTTTTCTAGAATTGTTTTCGGTGTTGGATTATTTTTTGGAAAGTTCGGCATCCTTATTCTTGTCGCCGCCATAGTAGGAGCAATTGCTTTATTTATTGCATATCGTTCCTCTCTTCTATTTAAAAGATTTATTTCTACTATTGTTAGTGAAATCCCTCTTATTAAAGACATTGTTAATAAGATCGCTCTTCAGCGTTTTGCTGCAACTCTCTCCTCTTTAATTAGAGCAGGAATGCCTTTAACAGATGCTCTTGAGATTACTGCTGAGACAGTGGGTCATGTTGAGCTTAGGCGGGCCCTGCTTAGAATTTCTCGCGAGGGATTATTGAAAGGTTTAACTGTGGGTCAGGCTTTTAAGAAAGAGCCGTTTTTCCCAAGGACAATAGTAAATTTAATGGCGATATCTGAAAAAGCGGGTCATATTGAAGAAGTTTTGGGCACGCTCGCTGACTTTTACACCAGCGAAATTGACAGTTCCTTAAAGACATTGGTTTCATTTTTGGAGCCGGCCCTCCTTCTCTTTATTGGTCTTGTGATTGGTCTGATTGCGCTTGCCATTATTGTCCCGATTTATCAGTTGACTACGCAGTTTTAAAGAGAAAGGAGGGGAGGTGCTCGATTTTTATGGATAAATTTTCATCACTTCGTTCTAAAATTTATAAGAAATCGGCATTTACGTTAATTGAAATTCTTATCGCTATTGCTGTGCTTGTAACCGTCTCAACGGTCGGTTTTTTTGCATTCACAAGTTATAAAGGCAGCCAGAATGTTAGGCTTACCATGAGCGAGTTGGCAGCGGTAATAAAAGACGTCCAGAGACGTTCAATTACAGAACAAGACGGTAAACGGTGGGGTCTGCGTTTTATAAACTCAACAAGCACTATTCATTCATATGAGGTTTTTAGCGGGGTGAGTTATGCCTCAGGCACGGTGAATAGTTTATATCCCTTAAAGCGTGGTGTTGCGTTTGGTAATCCCAGTGACGGATTAAATGTGGATGCGATTTTCAATCCCATAAGCGGAAAACTTGGGGAGACGAGAATTATCTCCCTTGTTAGCCAGAGACGGGATAACTTAGTGGGAGACGTTACTATGCTCCCCCAAGGTAAAATTACGACCAGATTGGAGACTGGTGTCGTCGGTTACTGGCATTTTGATGAGGCGACGAGTACTAAATCCTATGATTCTTCGGGTTTTGGTAACACCGGTACATTAACCAATGGTCCGACATGGCAGACAAGTTCAAATTGTAAAGCTGGGGAGTGTTTGAGTTTTGATGGGGTGAATGATTATATTCAATTAGGCGCTTCTCAACCTTATGCGGATGCTGTGACTGTTTCGGCGTGGGTTTTCCATAATTCAACTTCTGATTGGGATGACATTGTGGTGGGCGGTTGTGGAAACGTTTTGTTCGGGTTTTCCAATAATAACCTTGCTTTTGGTGGACAATGTAACGATCCTTTTAACCCGATAACGTACACCACGAATATCAATGGAGCATGGCATTATGTGGTGGGAACGTATGATAGTTCGATTGCTGTCTTGTACGTTGATGGCAGCGCGGTGGCATCTTCAACGAAAAGTGGGTCGTTTTCTGTATTTACTCCACGTATTGGTGGCGAAGGAGCTACAGAGAATTTTAACGGTCGCATTGATGAAGTCCGTATCTACAATCGTGCGCTTAGCGCGGAGGAGATTTTAAATCATTACAACGATTTAAAATAACAAATGACTGATAATTTATGACAAATAACAAAACACAACAACAAAAGAGAACAGTCATTAGTCATTGGTTATCAGCCAAGGGTCAAGCCGGTCAATCACTCATAGAAATTATGATTGCTCTTGCTATCGGTGCGATTTTGATTGGTACTGCAAGTTTAAGCATTGCTTTTGTTCTTCGCTCAAGCACCGCGAACCAGAAATTGCAGAGCGCCTCAGGACTCACGCGGGATCTAGTTGAAAGGGCACGTTCGGTTTCTTCTGCTGATTGGCAGAACGTTTACGGACTAACCAAAGGGACGAGTACGGCGTATTTTATAAATGCTTCCGGTACAGAACTGATTATTCTAGAGGGGAAGGAAGGAGTTTTGGGTGATGATATTTCAAGTGGGTTGGTCGGGCATTGGAAATTTGATGAGGCGACGAGTACGGCGAGTACCACTACGTATGATGCCTCAGGTAATAGCAATAATGGGACACTTGTCGGCGGCACATCGAGAGCGACGTCAACATGTCAGGTGAGCCACTGTTTGGATTTTGACGGGGTTAATGATGGAGTTGATGTAGGTGATCCATCAAGCGGTGTGCTTGATTTCGGCAGCAATGATTTTACTTTGTCAGCGTGGGTTTATAGCGCTAACGTGAGTGGTTGGGCTTGGATTTTAGCAAAAGACAATAGTGCAGTTGATACAACTGGTTGGAGATTTGGAATTAATGCTGCCAATCCTGGGAGACTTATATTTAGAGACAGATTAACCCCACAAAACGATACGATCGGGAATACTTCTCTGGGTTTGAATCAGTGGTACTATGTTGCTGCAGTGAGGTCTGGTACTACGATGATGGTGTATTTGAACGGTGTAACTGATGGTTCGGGGACGGTGGATGGGTCTTTTGACGACAGTAATAATTTTAGAGTTGGTAGAAGTGATTTTTCCGTCGATATGTGGCAAGGCCTCATTGACGACGTTCGTGTTTACAACCGTGCCCTTTCAGCTGATGAGATAAACCGGCTCTATGGCAGTACGGTTTTTACAAGATACTTAAACCTGGAAAATGTGAACCGGGACAGCAGTGGGAATATCGTCGCATCGGGTGGCGACGATGATCCTTCAACCCAGAAAATTACCACATACGTTGAATGGCCAGGAGCAGGAAGCGCAGTGGGTCAGGTTAAAATAGTTGATTACATTACTCGTTGGAGTAATAGAGTTTTTAACCAAACCGACTGGTCCGGCGGATCGGGAGAAGAAGGGCCGCTTACTAATCCGGGTAGTAAGTACTCAAGCGCGACGGGCGTAAGTAATCCCGTAGGTTCTATAAAAATTGAAGGACTCTAATATTTATAGAATCTGACAATCACATTAATTAAGCGTTACAACGAAGCTTCCCGGAGGGATAGTAGCAACGTCAGAAGGTAGCACGTAATGAATATTTTTCTCTTGTTGTTTTTCCAGCGAGAAGGTGTCGGTGATAAACATTACAGTTTGGGTGGGCATAGGAATCCCCCGGACATCAGTACCTCTTGCTTCAACTAAGACATATTTTGGTAATTCTTGAGGCAGGTTGTTTAATTCACGTCCAATTTCAACATAGTTTTGGTTAAATGATCCGGCAACTTCGGGGTTTCTTCCCCAAATTATGAAATAGCTGACGTAGGCTTCGATGATGAGTAGGGCAAGCAGTGTGTAGGTAGTGTTGAGTAGGATTCGTTTTGATATTTTTTTTGATAACCAGTTGTATACCTCGCGTCCGCCGATTGCGGCGAGGATAAAAACCGGAGGAATCATTATAATGGCGCGGAGAGCGTGGGGGAGACCTTCGTTGGAGATAACTACCGGGAGAGCAGCAACAATGAGCCACGAAAAAAGCAATATATAGGATTGCAAGTATTGTTCTCGAGGAACGCTGCGGGACACCTTCCTAAACACCGCTCGTAACCCGAAGAGCACACCGACCAAAAACAATATTCCTACCGGCCAGAAGAGCAGCGGTTGGCCGGCAATATTGTGCCGCCAGTTCCAGTCGCCGCTTATATTAAACATCCCGGCAGTTTTTAGAACGTTGATACTCAAATCTTTAAAAAGCGTGGCGGAACTGAAGATTGAAATTTGACTTGTTCTGCCGAAGAAATCTTGAGGATTATCCAAGAAGTAAAATCCAAGAGGCAGAAAGACAATTATTGCAGCCAAAGTAAATATCGCCCCTATTCTCAAAACACTTTTCCAGCCATACCTAAAAGTTAAAAACCAAAACCCGAGGACTATTAAAAGCGGTGTGGCCCGATAGGCGATGTAGGAATGCATACCAAGGCCGTAGATTAGTCCTCCAAGAGCTGGCAGAAACCACTTGCTGTTTTTTCGGAGAGAGAGCAGCAGAAAATATAGTGCCCATGTGAGAAACGCCGGTGCCATAATGGCACGAAAACCAATGCGGGAGAAATTAATATGCCAGAATGAGATCGCAATTAGAAAGGAGGCAAGGAGAGCAATTTCATAATTTCCAAATAATTCTTTGGTTAAAAAGAATACTCCCAGTACCGTAAGTATTCCGAAAAGTGCGCTTGGCAGTCTTAGAGCCCACGGCTCATTAATGAGGCCCCCGGGACTTATAAGTTTTGTAAGACTCAAAAAGCCGGCCTGGATGTTCATAAAGAGTCCTTCGCGGCCGTTGTTTTCAGGATAGAATACCTTGAATCCGCCGGTTGGCGAAGTCTCCTCGAGTGCTTCCACAGCGTTGTTCCCGTTCATCGCTTCGTCGGGATAAAGACCAGGCGGAGTGTTTTTTAGGTCAAACAACCTGAAAAATAAAGCGAGAAAAATTATGAAGACAAGAGTTGTTATTTTCCAATGGGGGCTCATTTACTCTATAATTATAAAGAGTTTTGTTTAAATTTTCGAGCCAGAGGCGACCACGCCCGACTTCGCCTTGACTGAAAATGAAAATTAATGGTTATATCTTATTAACGTTCCCGTCAGTCAAAAAAATGAACTTGACGTGGCGAAGTCAAGGCGGGCGGGTGTAAATTTATTTACAAAACTCTTAAATTTAGACAACATTAGCATGGTTAAAGTCAGAAATTTTCACGAAGAGCTTGAGAGAAGTTTAGAGAGACTTGGGCAGCAAATTGAAACAGAGAGACAGCACTCTGAGACTAAAGCACTTCCAGAACGGGAACTGGTTAAGCGATCCATTAAGTCCTTCTCTAGCTCAGTGACCACTAAAGATAACGGTGGTACGCCACCCGAGGACGTTCCTTCGGCCGGTGAAAGCGAGTTACTACCAACATATCTCCAAGGTGAAGGCGTAGATAGTCGGGTTAAACTCGAGGTTGAGCGCTTGGTGGATTTGGTCTTCCACAAAGGCCTCGAGAAGGCTCTTAAAGAGGCTAGCAAGCATTCACCCTTTATTGAAGACGCATTTCATGATGCTCTGGTAGATAAATTATTACCGGAGCTAAAGAAGAAAGGAATACTCAAATAGAGTTTCGCAGAGATTTTCACATGCCCCTTTCTGTTCTCATAATTGTCTTGATAGTGCTCGGGTTCGGCGTTGTTTTTTACTTTGTAGGACGGATAATTCGTAAAAAGAGAATCCTGGAGACATTACAACTAAAACTGTTTTTAGTTCGAATGCCGTGGGTAAGTAAAGAAGGAAAAGATTTAAAGCAAGAAATTAACGTTACCGAACAGCTTTTCAGTGCTCTCGCCGCTTTCAAAAAACCATTCGTATTTGAGGTAGCAGTTCCTTACATAGGTGAGGAAATTCATTTTTTTATTGCTGTTCAGAGTTCTCTTAGTGAATCATTTGTTCGTCAAGTCCAATCTCTCTGGAATGACGCTGAAGTGAGAGCAGTAGAGGACTATAATATCTTTAATTATTCGGGCGTAACGTTAGGCGCTTGGTTAGACCTTAAAAAACGTTTTGTTTTACCCATTCGGACGTATCAAGAGTTTGACGCAGACACTTTCTCGCCACTTTTAGGAGGTTTTACAAAAATTAACGAACTAGGAGAAGGAGCGGCTCTTCAATTTATTGTTCGCCCGGCCACCCGCGCCTATAAAAAAGAAACCCAAGTAGCTTTAAGATTTCTAAAGAAAGGAAATAGACTGGATTATGTCCTACGTCATCCTTTATCAGTTTCTTTATCTGATGTTACCGCAGCAATCTCACCTAAACCTAAAAAAGAAGAGGAAGGTTATGAAAAACTGGTTGATGAGCAAGCCGTTAAAGCACTAGAGCTGAAATTATCAAAACCTTTTTTTGAAGTTAACGTGCGTGTGGTTTCTTCAGCGCCAAGCCAGAGTCAAGCAGATAGTATTCTGGGTAGCATTGCGGCTGGTTTTTCTCAGTTCAGCGCGCCGGAGCGCAACGGATTTAAACTTGTACGATCCAGGAATGTTAAGAATTTGGTTCACCGGTTTTCTTTTCGTGAATTTAACAGCAAACAAGCAATGGTTTTAAACAGCGAAGAGCTTGCGAGTATATTTCACTTTCCGACGCCTTTTACAGATATTCCGAAGATTAAAGAGTTAAAATCTAAAGAAGCGCCACCTCCTTCTAATTTGCCGGAGAAAGGTGTTTTGATCGGCGAGAGCGTTTATCGCGGTGAAGTAAAAAAGATACGTGTCGGCAATGAGGATCGTCGGCGCCATATCTATATTGTCGGCCAGACCGGAACCGGGAAATCTAACTTGCTAACTAACATGGTAATTGATGACGTTAGTAACGACAAAGGAGTAGCGGTACTCGATCCTCACGGGGACTTTACGGAAGATATTTTGAGTTTAATTCCGAAGAAGCGTTTTAAGGACGTGATTGTATTTAATCCGGGAGATATTGATAGGCCATCAGGTTTGAATATAATCGAATACGACCTCAAACGGCCGGAAGAGAAGACATTTATTGTAAATGAGATGCAGAACATGTTTAACAAACTTTTTGCCGCTGAAACAATGGGACCTATGTTTGAACAATATATGAGGAATGCGCTTTTGCTTTTAATGGAAGATTCTACAGAAGAACCCGCTACTCTAATGGAGGTGTCGCGGGTATTCACCGACGCCGATTTTAGGGAGCGTAAATTGGAACGCATTAATAATCCCGCCGTTATTGATTTTTGGAAGAAAGAAGCGGTAAAAGCTGGAGGGGAAGCATCATTGGCAAATATGACTCCCTACATTACTTCTAAGTTCAATAATTTCACGGCCAATGACTATATGCGGGTTATTATTAGTCAGACTAAATCTGCTTTTAATTTCCGTTCTGTGATGGACGAGGGAAAAATTTTATTAGTTAATCTTTCTAAAGGGAAAATTGGAGATATTAATGCTAATCTTTTGGGGATGATTATTGTGGGTAAGCTTCTTATGGCTGCTCTGGGACGCGTTGACATGCCTCAGGACGAGAGGCGTGATTTTAACCTTTATATTGATGAATTTCAGAATTTTACTACCGATTCCATTGCCGTTATTCTCTCTGAGGCCAGGAAGTATCGCCTAAACTTAACCATTGCCCACCAATTTATCGGCCAGCTTAGTGAAGAAATTAGAGATGCCGTATTCGGTAACGTGGGTTCAACAATCGCTTTTAGAGTGGGTGAACTGGATGCTGAGTTTTTAGTTAAACAATTTAAACCGGTTTTCGGAGAGCAAGATCTTGTCAACATAGATAATTTCAACGCTTATGTTAAACTTTTAATACGAGGGGAAACAACTAAGCCTTTTAATATTAAAACTATCCCAGCCCATGCAGGCAATAGAGAGGTTGCAGATGAGATAAAAGCAATCTCGCGAGAGAAATATGGTCGGAACCGCAAAGAAGTTGAAGAAGAAATTTATAAAAGACTAAGAGGTTAGCAGATAGTAGCTCGTATTATTAATTATAAATGACCAAAAAAGATTTATATCTTGTATCACTTATTGGGTTTTTGTTTGGTTTGTTGGTGCTCTTACCGGCTAAAAATTTAGGTCTTGTAGTTACTCCTAAATTGGCTCTCATCTCAGTTGTCGGCTTTACCGTATTAGCTCCGATCGCACTTTTGATTCTCAAATTTTTAAGCCGTTTTTGGGCGGTGCTCTATCAATTTGGGAAATTCGCGGCAGTGGGAGCGTTGAACACAGTGATTGATTTAGGAGTACTGAACTTTTTGATATTACTGACAGGTGTTTACGCCGGGATTTATTTTAGCGTTTTCAAAGCCATTTCTTTTTTGGCGGCTACGGTCAACAGCTATTTTTGGAATAAATTCTGGACGTTCCAGAGTAAAATACCTGTTAAATTGAAGGAATTCAGCCGGTTTATTTTCTTTACAATCATAGGTCTTTTAATTAACGTGAGTATCGCTTCTTTTATAGTTACCGTCTTAGGACCTGTTTTTGAGGTAGATCCAAGACTATGGGTTAATATTGGAGCACTCATTGCTACCGTCATCTCTCTTTTATGGAACTTTTTGGCATACAGGTACATTGTATTTAAATCCCAAGCACCAAGCACCAAATCACAAATAAGTACCAATGACCGAAATTCAAATGACCAAAACGTGTCTTGAATTTTGAATTTGGAATTTTGATATTGTTTATAATTTGGGACTTGTGATTTGGAATTTTAATATATGAAACCTTTTCTTTCTGTCATTATCCCTGCCTATAATGAAGCCAAGCGGATAATCCCGACGCTTGTTGATGTTAATCGTCATCTTTCTAAAGCCGAGTATTCTTCGGAGGTTATTGTGGTGAGTGATGGTTCTAAGGATTCCACAGTGGAAGTTGTGAAGAAATTTAGTAATTTGATGAAAAACTTGAGGGTGATTGATAATAAAGAAAATCATGGTAAGGGTTGGGTGGTTCGTCAGGGAATGCTTGAATCTAAAGGGAGTTGGCGGCTGTTTACGGATGCAGATAATTCAACGTCTGTTGATCATTTCAATAAAATGATTCCTTATTTTGAAAAAGGTTATGACGTGGTGATTTGTTCTCGGGACATAAAAGGAGCTAAATTAGTACCGCCGCAGCCATGGTACAAAGTACTGTTGGGTAATCTCGGCAATTTGTTTATTCAAGCGCTTGTTTTACCCGGTATCTGGGATACTCAATGCGGTTTTAAGTCTTTTTCTGAAGAGTCTGCGAAAAAGATTTTTAACTTGGTTAAAATTGACCGTTGGGGGTTTGATGTTGAAGCTCTCGCTCTGGCTAAAAAGTTAGGTTATAAGATTAAAGAAATTCCCGTAACGTGGGTTAACGATCCGTACTCGCACGTAGGCATAAAAGGTTATATTTCAACGCTTTGGGATGTGGTGAGAGTACGGTGGTGGTTATGGGGAGGAAAGTACAATATTAAATCATGAGGCGTTCACAATTACGGCAAGACCCCGTTTCCGGTGATTGGATTGTTATTGCCCCGGGTCGCCGCAAACGTCCTCACGATATCATTAAAAAAAAAGCAAAAAGGAGAAAAGCACCTTTAAAAGGGTGTCCTTTTGAAAATCCCCAGAAAACCGGCCATGGAGAACCTTTTATTATTAAGAAAAATGGAAGTGATTGGCAGGTACAGGTTTTTGAGAATAAATATCCTATTTTAATTCATCAGGAAGTCTGCGCAGAGATCTTTAAAAAGGGGCCCTATTCAATGGTCGGGGATATTGGCCATCAGGATTTAGTAGTTACACGCGACCACAATAGGAATTTTCCCCATCTTAGTACCGAGCGTGCTAATCAGGTTTTTGAAGTTTTTAAGGAGCGTTATTTAATGCTTGGTGATGACGCTTGTATAGCTTATATTTCCATGTTTCATAATTGGGGACCGAGCGCGGGGGCTTCAATTTATCATCCCCACTACCAGATGATTGCACTTCCGATTATCCCGCCGGACGTGGAACATTCTATTCATGGTTCATTTAATTATTCTAAAAAACATAAGAAATGCGTTCACTGTGAGATGATTAAATGGGAACAGAAAGGGCGATCCAGAGTTATCTATGAAAATCGAGGAAGCATTGCATTTGCTCCTTTTGTTTCGCGCGCACCCTTTGAGCTAAGAATTTTTCCAAAGAGACATCAGCCATTTTTTGAAGATGTTTCTCGTTCAGAATTAAAGTGGGTGGTAGAAGCGCTCCAGAAATCGCTTTTAACGCTGGAGAAGAATTTGAGTGATCCTGATTATAATTTTTTCATTCATACGAGTCCTATTCTAAACAAGAAAAGATATAAACATTACCATTGGCACATTGAGATTTTACCCAAGATAAGTATTGCGGCTGGTTTTGAATTGGGGACTGGCATTGATATTAACGTAGTTGACCCGGACGAAGCAGCACAGCTTTTACGGGTAAAGAAGTGAGTTATCTCTACTTTCTTTTGTTGTTTCGTGCTCTTCGTTCGGACAAATTATCCTCACTCGCTTCGGTAATTTGTAGCCTCACTCCGAGATACTCAGCAACAAAAGAAAGTAGAGTTTAAGACATTACATTTATGTTTTTTTCTAAAGAAATACTCACTATTCTTATAGCTGCTTCGCCGGTGTTGGAGTTAAGAGGGGCGATACCGGTGGCTATTTTTGCTTTTGGCATTCCTTCATTTGAGGCGTACGTTTTGGGCGTGGTGGGGAACTTTTTACCGGTTATTCCACTACTTTTTTTCTGGAATTTTCTCTATGAGAAGCTTATTCACCGGTTGTACTTTCTTAACCGTTTCTTCGCGTGGCTCTTTGAGCGAACGCGGGCGAGGCATGAAAAACGCTTTGAGGTTTGGAAAGAGTTGGCGCTTTTACTTTTTGTTGCCATACCGCTGCCTTTTACCGGTGCGTGGAGCGGGACGGTGGCCGCATTCGTCTTCGGAGTACCCCCGAGACGAGCGACATTTATAATAGCATTCGGGATTATCATTTCCGGTTTAGTTGTTTTATCATTATCTGAGACGACACTACTCTTTTTATGAACCCCGTTAGAAAATTAACAAAAATGTTTATTCTAATTCAGGGCTTCATACAAGAACAAAGCGTCTTTTGGGTCGGAAAGACACTGGTTTTAATTTTCTAACGGGGTGAAAAAGATAATTATTGCAAACTGGAAGATGAATCCAGCCAGCGAGAAAGAAGCGGAGCGTCTTGCGAGACAAATTGATGGGGAAATTCCTCGCGGTGTGGAAGTGGTGATAGCACCGCCATTCCCATTTTTATCGCCTTTGAATCAGGTAATGAAAAAAGCTAAGCTTGGCGCTCAAGACGTTTTTTGGGAGAATCCGTCAGCCGGCGGAGGAGCGTATACAGGAGAAGTGTCCTCCTCACAGCTGAAATCGCTTGGGGTGAAATACGTTATAGTTGGTCACTCTGAACGCCGTGCGCTCGGTGAAACAGAAAACCAAGTAAATAAAAAGGTGATTGCAGTTCTCACTGCAGGCTTAAAAGTAATTTTATGCGTTGGCGAACCTCCAGCGGTTCGGAGAAGAGGTCTCGCCGCTGCGAAGCGGTTTGTTAAACAGCAATTATCGAAGAATCTGTATGGAATTAAGAGTTACCTACTAAACACTAATCGGTTAATTGTTACTTATGAACCCATTTGGGCAATTTCTTCGGTCAGTGGGGGAAAAAGCGATACGCCAGAAGATGCCGTCAGAATGATCCAATTTATAAAAAGAGTGCTAAAAGCCAGGGTTAAGCCGGAAGCTGGGATATTATATGGAGGATCGGTGGATGCAAAAAACGCTGAGGGGTTTTTAAAGCACGATGAGATAGGCGGCGCGCTCGTTGGAGGAGCGAGTTTGAAGCAACTGGAGTTTAGGAAGATAGTACGAATAGCGAGTAAGTTCTAGGCATCATGTCTCGTTCTCTTAAACAATTCGTCTATGGCATTTTTTATCTGGCAATTTTTGCATTGATTTTACTCAGTATTTATTCGTCGGCGTTTAAACCAAGTCCCAGTTGTTTTGATAATAAGATTAACCAGGATGAGAAGGGGATAGACTGTGATGGTCCTTGTATATCGTGTGAGGAGCTAAACCTTAAAGCGCCCAAGGTAACGGGGCCGGTGCGGGTGTTCGGTCTATCCTCAGGACAAACTGTTCTTTTGGCTGAGATTGTGAATCCTAACTCTACCTACGGCGCAATAGTTGATTACCGATTTCGTCTTTATAATCGGGGCGGCGCGCTTATTGAGACTATTGTAGGAGAAGAACATTTGTATCCTTCAGAGAGAACGTATATGTATGAGCCGAATGTTGTCGTGAAAACTCCTGACATTTCGCACGTAGAACTTGTTTTTAGTAAGCCCGACTGGGTGGTTGCTTCGGAGATGCCATATCCTTCGCTTATTATATCGGAAGTGGACACAGTAGTGGAGGAAGATGGGAAGGTGCGAGTGGCGGGGATAATGAGAAACAGATCACCGGTTATTGCTCCAACCGTGAACGTTGTGGCAGTTATTTTGGACAATGTTCACGGGGCAGAACTCTTTGCATCGCAGACGGTTATTGCAAGAATTGGTGGGTTTGAAGAGGCCCCGTTTAATATTTTTTTCCCAGCGGACACTCGTTTTAGTGAGCAGATTGACGAGGAGGCAACAAAGGTGTTTTTTAACGTTCAATAATGTGTAAGAATATAGAGCGTTGTTTACACTTTCACCTCAGCAAATAGTTCCACTCGCTCGTGCGCTCCGAGGGCGCTAGCCCGGTCTTACCCTCGCGAATCGGAACTACTTACTTCGGCTTGTATAACGAAAAATTGTAAACGATGCTAGGATTTCTTACAAATAATGGGTACGTTACGTAATTTTGATTGGGTCTTATTTGTTGGTCTTTTAGTGCTTGCGGTTGCAAGCCTCGTTTCTCTTGCAAGTTCCAGTATAGGTTTTTTCTGGCGGCAATTGGTCTGGTATATTTTGGGTTTTATTATTATTTTGGGAGCCAGCCGTCTAGATTGGAGAAGATTAATTAGTCAGCCACGGTTTCGCTATGGTCTATATTGGTTTAGTGTTTTGCTTCTCGTTTTATCTAATCTACAGACAGGGACGGTTCGCGGAGTAAAAAGCTGGCTTCAATTTGGGGGTCTCCAATTTGAACCTGCGGAGCTCGCGAAACTAGCGCTCATTATAGTTTTGGCGGGTTTTTTTTCGCGCCGGTACATCGCGGCGTGGTTAGGGAAGAACATTGCTCTTTCTTTATTCTATACTCTTATCCCAGTCGTTCTTGTTGCTATACAACCCGATTTTGGTTCGGCTCTGGTAATTTTAGGTATTTGGATCGGTTTTTTACTTATAAGCGGTATTAACAAAAAAAGGTTAGTCTTAGGTCTTGTTGTTGCCGTTCTTGTGGTAACCCTGCTTTGGATGTTTTTTCTTAAACCTTACCAAAAAGATCGCCTTACAGGTTTTATTTTTCCAGAGTCGGATCCGTTGGGTGTCAATTATAATGTTATTCAATCTAAGATTGCTATAGGGTCAGCCGGTTTTTGGGGTAAGGGATTTGGCGAGGGGACTCAGACTCAACTTAATTTTTTACCGGAAGCTCAGACCGATTTTTTATTCGCGGCCTTTATTGAAGAGTGGGGTTTATTTGGGGGAATTTTCGTTGTCTTGACGTTTCTTTTAATTATTTTTAGAATGGTGGGTATTGGCATAAAAGCCAGAAATAATGATTCGAAATTCATTGTTTTAGGCGTTGGGTTAATATTGGTTATACACTTTTTTGTTAATATTGGCTCAAATCTGGGGTTTTTGCCCGTAACCGGGATTAACTTTCCTTTTTTGAGCTATGGCGGGTCGAGCATATTGACGATTTCAGTCCTTATAAGTATAATTGAGAAAATTAAGCTTGAATCCTCATACTAAACAAAGAGGCTTATTAGATTTACGTCTTCTGATAAGTTTGGGAGCGGTTTTATTTTTGATACTGATGACTGCCTATTTTTTTTATGGTTTGCAGCCAAACGTATCGGAGGAGGTTGTGGACGGTGCAGCCCAAAATATAGAGCCGACTATTTTCAAAATTTCCAAAGGGGAAGGTCTTAAAGAAATTAGCGCTCGTCTTTCTAGTCAGTCACTTATAAAATCTATTACTGTGTTTAAATTATATTCATTACTAACTGGCAAAGCCCAGAAATTCCAACCCGGAATTCACGAGCTTAGAGAGACCATGAGCGTGCCTCAGGTTGTCAATCTACTAACAACGAGAGGTAAGAATGAGGTTACTGTCACTATACCCGAGGGAACAACCTTTAAAGACATTGATGGTATTTTAAGAGCGGCAGGGGTAATTGAAAAGGGCGCTTTAATTAATTATTCTTTTGATGAACTTGCAGATAATTATCCATTTCTTGCCCAAGTTACTTCTTTAGAGGGTTTTATTTTTCCCGATACTTATCGATTTGAAGTTGATTCTGGAATAGATAGGGTTGTGGAGCGTTTTCTTGATAACTTTAAAATCAAAGCCTGGTCACTTCTTCAGACAGAAAAGAATTGGTATGACTTTCTCATTCTTGCATCATTTTTAGAGAGAGAAGTTCCTGATTTTAATGACCGGCAGGTGGTGGCTGGTATTTTACTTAAGCGTTTGCGTCTCGGCATACCATTACAGGTAGATGCGACAGTTAGTTACTTTAGATGCGGTGGTGAACTTAAGGAGTGTTCCCAAGCGGTAGTGACCAGGAAAGATTTGACTCTTTCTTCCCCTTACAATACCTATCAGCGACTAGGATGGACACCGACGCCTATTGCAAATCCTGGTCAGTCCGCGATCTCCGCCGCTCTTAATTCTCAAGCAAGTCCTTACCTATATTACCTTTCAGCAAAAGAAACAAAAGAAACAATATTTTCCAGAACACTGGAAGAGCATAATCGCAATCGGGTGAGATACCTCTAGTTTTACAATAATAATAACCATAACAATAACAGCTTAAAAAGCTGCTAGTGGTCGTTGTTGCTCTGTATTGTCATGGTTAGCCATTATATGCTTAAAACCAAAGTTTTTTCATTTTACAAAGGCCATGCTTTTAAGGGCCCCAACCTTATTGAGGTTCAGCTCAATTCTTTCAAATGGTTCCGCGAAAAGGGTTTGAAGGAACTTTTTAGTGAGACATCTCCCATCAAAGATCATACTGGTAATGAATTAGAACTTCATTTTTTGGATTATAAATTTGATTCGCCTAAATACACCGAGAATCAGGCCAAAGAGAAAGACCAAACTTATGAAGCCGCTCTCAGAGTTAACCTTAAGTTAGTTGATAAAGTAGCTAAACAAGTTAGGACTCAGGAGGTCTATCTTGGAGATTTCCCAATAATGACGGAGAGGGGAACATTTATTATTAACGGTGTTGAGCGGGTGGTAATTTCCCAACTTATTCGTTCTGCCGGCGTTTACTTCACGGCTAGTGTTTTTAAAGGAAAGAAACTTTTTGGCGCGAAAGTTATTCCGAGCCGCGGTTCGTGGATTGAGCTCGAAACCGATGCGAGCGGTTTAATCAGCGTTAAAATTGACCGGAAACGCAAAGCGCCCGTGACACAACTTCTTAGAATTTTTGGGCTTGAAACAAACGAAGCAATAATTAGAACTTTCAAAGGCGTTGATACCGGTGAAGTTGAACATATTAAAGCGACACTTGATAAGGACGAAACGAAAACCGTTGATGAATCATTTGTTGAAATTTATAAACGGTTAAGGCCCGGAGATCTAGCAACCGCTGATAACGCCCGATCTCTTATTGAGCCAATGTTTCAGCGTTTTGATCGTTATGATTTGGGTGCGGTGGGCAGGTTTAAATTTAATCAGCGGCTTGGTTTAAAGAAAAAGAAGGGAGGGGTTTTAGATCTGGGGGATATAGTGGCGATGGTGAAAGAGATTATTCGCTTGAACAATGATAAGTATGCTGAGGCGGATGATATTGATCATTTAGGGAATCGTCGCATTCGAGCCGTCGGTGAATTAGTTCAAGCAAGATTAAGGGTGGGGTTTGCGAGGATGCGCCGAGGCGTTCAGGACAGGATGTCAACATTAGACAGAAAAAATTTTCAACCAGCTCAACTGGTTAATTATAAAGTGCTGACAGCCGTTGTAAGAGACCTATTTACTTCTTCTCAACTCTCTCAGTTTATGGACCAAGTAAATCCATTGGCTGAGCTCGAACATAAGCGGCGTCTGTCGGCGATGGGTCCGGGAGGGCTTACTCGCGAGCGGGCTGGCTTTGAAGTTAGAGATGTTCATCCTTCTTATTATGGCCGTGTTTGTCCAATTCAGACTCCTGAGGGAGCAAACATTGGGTTGGTCAACTACTTAGCGAACTATGCAAGGGTTAATGAGCTGGGGTTTTTGGAAGCGCCTTATTTTAAGGTTGAAAAGGGCCGGGTGACGAATAAGATAGTATGGTTTGATGCGGTAGAGGAGCAAAGATACAACATCGGTCAAGCTGATATTAAAACTGACGAGAAGAACCTTATTATAAAAAAACGGATTCCATCAAGGATCAAAGGGAAACCTGGAAATTGTTCGCGGGATGAACTTGATTTCATCGATGTATCACCTGATCAGTTTATCAGTGTCTCTACTTCGCTTATACCGTTTCTAGAGCACAACGACGCGAACCGAGCACTAATGGGTTCGAACATGCAACGTCAATCTGTGCCGTCTATTCTTCCTCAAGCGCCGCTTGTTGGAACAGGTCAGGAAGAAAAAGCTGCTAGAGACTCTAAACAAGTAGTGATCTCTGATATTGAAGGAGTTGTTAGTTTGGTGGATGGAGAGTCAATTGTTATTAAAGCCGACTCTAAAGAAAAAATTTTCCCGATTTCAAAATTTAAACGTTCCAATCAATCTACCTGTCTTTCTCAGAAGCCAGTAGTGAGCGTCGGGGACAGGGTTAAAAAAGGAACTCTTTTAGCCGACGGTCCCGCTACGGAAGGGGGTTTACTCGCGTTGGGTCAAAATCTACTGGTCGCTTTTATGCCCTGGCATGGAGGAAATTTTGAGGATGCAATTATTCTCTCCGAGCGTGTTCAAAAAGATGATTTATTTACGTCTATTCACATCGAAACTTCGGTTTGTTCGGTTCGGGATACAAAGCTGGGACCGGAGTTAACCACGCCGGATATCCCGAATGTTGCCGAAGAAAAACTTAGGAATTTAGATGAGGAGGGCATCGTTCGGATTGGGGCTGAGGTCCGCTCTAACGATATTTTGGTCGGAAAAATTTCGCCAAAAGGCGAGTCTGAGCTTAATTCTGAGGAACGGCTTCTCCGGGCTATCTTCGGTGAGAAAGCCCGCGATGTTAAAGATACCTCACTTACTCTACCCCACGGTAAGCAGGGTAGGATTATAGGTATTAAGATTTTCTCAAGGGATAAGGGTGATAAACTAGAACCGGGTATTATTAAGAAAATACAAATTGAGGTAGCCCAGATTAGAAAGATTATGGCTGGTGATAAATTAACCGGCCGCCATGGGAATAAAGGAGTCATTTCTCAAATTCGCCCCGTTGAAGACATGCCTTATTTAGAGGATGGTACGCCGGTTGACGTTATTCTAAACCCCTTGGGGGTGATTTCCCGAATGAATCTTGGTCAGATTTTGGAAACTCACTTAGGTTTTGCTGCTAAACGTCTTGGTTTTAGAGCTGTTGTCCCCAACTTTGTTGGGGCGTCTGAAGATGATATTAAACAAGAACTCGTGAATGCTGGTTTACCTCCAAGCGGCAAGATTACTCTCTACGACGGCTTAACAGGTAAAGCTTTTAATCGGCCGGTTACCGTTGGCTACATATACATAATGAAGCTCAGTCATTTAGTTGAAGATAAAATTCACATGCGTTCAACCGGTCCTTATTCTTTAATTACCCAGCAGCCGCTTGGTGGGAAAGCTCAACTTGGTGGTCAGCGTTTTGGTGAGATGGAGGTTTGGGCACTTGAAGGTTATGGCGCCGCCCACACCCTCCAGGAAATGCTGACTATTAAGTCCGACGACATAATCGGGCGGTCAGCTGCTTTTGAATCAATTATCCGCGGTCAAGACATCAAAAAACCTAACATCCCAGCATCTTTCAATGTTCTAGTTAGCGAATTGAAATCCTTGGGCTTGAGCGTTGATTATGGTAGGGAAGATGATATAAAAGCTGAAAAACTAGAGTAATTATGAATAGAAGCCTAGATTTAAAATCTATTTCCATACGGGTGGCATCACCCGAGGAGATTGTTAAGTGGTCTCACGGAGAAGTGATAAAACCGGAAACCCTGAATTATCGAACCCAGAGACCAGAGAAAGATGGTTTGTTTTCTGAGCGTATTTTCGGTCCCACCAAAGACTATGAATGTTACTGCGGCAAGTATAAGAAAGTCAGGTATAAAGGAATTACTTGTGAAAAGTGCGGAGTTGAAGTAACTCGATCCGTTGTCCGTCGCGAGCGGATGGGTCATATAACACTCGCGACACCAGTTGCCCATATCTGGTTTTTAAAAACGGTTCCTTCAAAACTTAGTCTACTTTTTGATATTTCCGTCCCCAAACTTGAAAAAGTTCTCTACTACGCGGCATTTATTGTTACCTCGGTTAATGAAGAGAGTAAGACTCGGGTTCTGGAAAAGCTCAAACGAGAGTTTAAATCTTTAAAGAAAGAAAAAGGCGATACCCAAGATTTAGAAGAGGTAAAAGAGCGGCATGAGGAAATTTTGTCCGTGCTCCGACCGGGACTTATTTTAACTGAGCAGGAATATTACTCTTTAGCCAAGCTGTTTGGCGACGTTTTTGAGGCTGATCGGGGGGCTGAAGCTTTGCGAAAAATTTTAGAAAAGATGGATTTAGAGAAAGTTGTAAAGGAACTTTATCAAGAATTAGAAAAGCTGAGAGATGCCAATAAAATACGGCGCATTCTGCAGCGACTAAGACTTGTTCGTTCCTTAATTAAAGCTGGTATCAGACCAGAATGGATGATTCTCACAGTTTTGCCGATCTTACCTCCGGAACTCAGACCGATGGTGGCTTTAGACGGCGGTAGGTATGCCACCGCTGACTTAAACGATCTCTATCGTCGGGTCATCAATCGTAATAACCGTTTAAAAAAGCTTACTGATCTTAAAGCCCCGGAAGTAATTATCACCAACGAAAAAAGGATGTTGCAGGAAGCCGTTGATGCGCTTATTGATAATTCACCTAGTTTAGGAACGCAGATACTTTCAACCAGGCGGCGTCCCTTAAAATCTTTGGCAGATATGCTGAAAGGTAAACAAGGTCGTTTTCGTCAGAATTTACTCGGTAAAAGAGTGGATTATTCGGGCCGGTCAGTGATTGTAGTTGGACCGCAGCTTAAACTTAACGAATGCGGCTTGCCCAAAAATTTAGCTCTCGAGCTTTTTAAACCCTTCGTTATTAATAAAATCATTGGGCGGGGTTTGGCTTATAATATTAAGCAAGCAAACCGCTTAATCGAGCAGGGCACGTCTGATATTTGGGCCATTCTTGAAGAGGTTATTGCTAATAAGAAAATACTTTTAAATCGTGCTCCGACGCTCCACCGACTTGGTATTCAAGCTTTTAAGCCGCTCTTGATTGAAGATTTAGCCATCAGGATACCTCCTTTGGTTTGTGCTGCTTTTAATGCTGATTTTGATGGTGATCAGATGGCTGTTCACCTACCGCTTACGGTGGAGTCTCAATACGAGGCCAGAAATTTGATGGATGCAGCTCGGAATCTTCTAAAACCAGCAAGCGGCGATCCAATTGTTTCTCCCACCCAAGACACGGTGCTCGGTTGTTACTATTTGACTCAAATAAAACCGGGTAGCCGGGGCGAAGGAATGGTACTCTCAAGTTTTACTGAAGCTACCCTTGCTTATGAAACGGGACTTTTGGATTTAAATGCAGAGATAAAAATTTTCCAGGAAGGGAAACTTATAGAAACTTCTTATGGCCGCCTTATCTTTAATCGGTCTTTACCCGAGGGATTCGGTTTTGTTAATGAGCACCTTAATAAAGGTTCACTTTCCTCGGTGGTTACTCAAGTTATTAATAGATATGGGGTCGACTTCGCCCACAGGTATCTTGATCGCGTGAAAGATCTTGGGTTTGTTTATGCTACCCTTTCTTCAATTAGCTTGGGCATGGGTGATACTGTTTCACCCAAGGAAAAAGAAGATATAATATTGAAAGGAAACAAGGAGGTGTCTTTGATTGAGAGTCAGTTCAATGAAGGACTTTTAACTGAAAAAGAGAGAAAAGAAAACATTATTAACGTTTGGACCAGGATTAAAGGAGAAATAGGGGACCGGGTTATATTAGATTCTTATAATCCTATATACGCCATCATTGATTCCGGCGCTCGGGGTAGTTGGGCTCAATCACACCAGATAATGGGGATGAAAGGGCTTGTGAGCAACCCAAAGAACGAGACAATTGAGTTGCCAATTAAGTCGTCATACAAAGAGGGGTTGAAAATTTTGGAATATTTTATTTCTACTCACGGCGCCCGGAAAGGCTCAACTGACACTGCCTTAAAGACCGCTTCGGCTGGATATCTTACCCGTCGTTTAGTGGATGTTGCCCAAGACTTGATTATTAAAGAGGTTGATTGCAAGACTCGCCGAGGAATGGAAATAGTAAAGAGCGAAGGAGACGAATACAGTTATTCTTTCAGAGAACGTCTTTATTCGCGGACCAGTCTTGAAGATGTAAAAGTCGGTCGTAAGATTATCGTCAAAGCGGGTGAGATTATTAGTCGAGAGAAAGCTAAAGAGATAAAGGATTTAAAAATAGAGATGGTAAAAGTTCGTTCCCCTATAACTTGTAAAACCCTTTATGGCATTTGTTCAACTTGTTACGGTTGGGATCTCTCTACAGAAAAGTTAATTAATAAAGGCGAGGCTGTTGGTATCATTGCTGCCCAGTCAATTGGCGAGCCGGGGACACAGCTTACTCTGCGAACTTTTCACATAGGCGGAGTAGCTGGAGTTGATATTACTGCCGGTTTACCCCGGGTTGAGGAAATATTTGAAGCGAGACCACCTAAAGGAAAAGCTTTTATTGCCAAAGCTGATGGTCGGGTGGCATCTATTGAAGATCAAGGCCTTACCCGAGTTGTTAAAGTTAAGGAAACTGCTCTAAAAGATAAAGACAGTAAAAAATCTATTTCCGAGTATTCAGTTCCCTCGGGCGTTAACTTAAATGTTAAAGAAGGGGATATGGTTGTAAAGGGACAGCCGCTTAGTGAGGGGCCTTTGGATTTAAAGGAGCTTCTAATGTATAGAGACATTGAAGCCGTGAAACATTATATTGTAAATGAAGTTCAGAAAATTTACGTTCCGGAGGGCACTTCTATTAACGATAAACACATAGAAATCATTGTCCGCCAAATGTTATCGCGGATACTTATTAAGGACTCAGGGGATACCGATTTTATGGTTGGCGACGTGGTTGAGAAATCTAAATTTAAGCAAGTTAATCAAGAAGTGAAAAAAACAGGGAAAGCCGTTGCCAAAGGTACCCAATTAATTTTGGGTATCACAAGGACATCTCTTACCACTGAGAGTTTTCTTTCAGCGGCGTCTTTTCAGGAGACAAGTAGAGTGTTAGTGAACGCTGCAGTTGCCGGCAAGACTGATATTCTCCGGGGGCTCAAAGAGAACGTTATCATTGGAAAACTAATTCCTGTTGGCACCGGATACCGGGGAATTCCCGAGGATGAGCTGGAAACGCTTAAGAAAACGTTTTATCCCCCAGTTACCGATAGTGAGGGTGAGGACGATTTAATCCCACAACCTCAGGAGATAGGAACCCCCTAATATTTTTTCTAATTGACTTTAGAACAAAATATTGATAGATTTTAGGAATTATGTATGAGATCGCATTTGTTTTGAGACAGGAGGATTTATCCGAGATAAGAAAGATTCTAGAAAAAAATAAAGCGGATATTGTAGGTGAAGAAGAACTTAAAAAGGTTCGTTTATCATATCCCATAAAGAAGCAAAATTATGGTTTTTTAGGGGTTTTTAGATTTAAGGTTGATCCTGAACATATAAGAAATATGTTTTCTGATATGAAATTAGCAGAGAATATAATTCGTTACATGATCAATAAGATTAAGACCAGTGAAGTGGAGAAGAGAGGAGAGAGAAAATTAACCCGTGCTGTACCAATTAGTAGAAGAGAACCTCTAAAGGCTGAGACCAGAAAGTCTTTAGAGCCGGTTTTAACAAACGAAGATCTTGAGAAGAAGATTGAAGAAATATCGCAATAGTTTTCATGAATTTCAATAAAGTATTTTTAATTGGGCGTCTCACGGGGGATCCGCAGCTACGGACTACTCCGGCGGGTCAGTCAGTGGCAACTATATCGCTCGCTACGAACAGAGTTTGGACCAATAAAACGGGTCAGCGCCAGGAAGACGTTCAATTTCATAATGTGGTGGTATGGGGACGCCAAGCAGAGATTGTTAATCAGTTTTTAAAAAAAGGCAGCTTGGCGATGATTGAAGGCCGAATGCAAACCCGGACCTGGCAGGATAATCAAGGTCAAAATAGGAGAACTACAGAAGTTATCTGCGAGCGAGTTCAATTTGGGCCGCGGTCGGCCGGTGCGAACATTCCTTCTCAAGGAACTCCTTCTCCCCAAAATCAGGGCGGAGAAAAAGATAGTTTACCCGAGATTAATATTGATGATAACGATATAAAACCCGAGGATATACAGTTCTGAAGAGATTGCTCTGATAGTAAACCTTATCAGCATGAAACAGTGTAATTTTTGTTCTAAAAATGTTAAAGCGATAGATTATCGGGACATTGATATTTTGAAACGATATATTTCAAGTCAGGCAAAGATTATTGACCCACGGCATACGGGGGTGTGCGCAAAACACCAGCGCCAGCTGGCTCGAGCCATAAAGCGCGCGAGAATAATGGGTCTATTACCGTTTGTTAGGAAGTAGGGGTTTTGTCTAATCTATGATTGTTCGCTTTGCTCACAAGTAAATTTGGTATGGATCTTTTTTTCTTTCAAATCATCCATTCTTTGGCCGGCCGGTTGTATTTTTTAGACAGCTTGGCCATTTTTTTTGCTAAGCACCTTCCATATATTTTGGTAATCGTTGCTCTTATTTTTGTTTTTCGCATAAAACCCCTGAGAGAGAAAATTTTTGTTTTTGTAACGTTGGCGCTAAGCGTTATTCTTTCGCGGGGCATTATTACGGAGGTGATCCGTTTCTTTTATGATAGATCAAGACCTTTTGAGGTTTTAGATTTTAATCCACTAATTCTGGATATTAATCCTTCTTTCCCGTCGGGTCATGCCGCATTTTTCTTCGCTCTATCAATAGCAATATTTTACTTTTCCGCCTTTGACGGAAGACGTTGGGGGTGGTGGTTTTTAGGATTTTCAGCCTTGAACAGTTTGGCTAGAGTGTTTGTCGGTATTCATTGGCTAAGCGATATTTTAGGAGCTGTGGTAATAGCATTTGTATCCGTTTTAATTGTGAGACGTTTATTGAAATCTTATATGCCAGGGAAAGCAGAAGTAGTTAGGGAGGGCTAACCAGTCTTGTCTAATGTTTTAAGTCCGTCAGAAGTTTGGCGGGCTTCTTTCATTGACTTCTCGGGTATTAGAAACTAAACTTGGCGTATATGTCCCCCTATAGTCTTGTTTCGGGGGGTCTTTGCGTGTTCGTCATGATCGAGTAGTAGAACTGCGATTTATTTAACTCGATTTCTACAAGTTTTACTTCAAACATAATGAGATTTAATCTTTCTTCTCAATTTAAACCATCTGGGGATCAACCTAAAGCGATAAAGGCGCTTGTTTCGGGTTTAGGGAAAAACTTTAAGCACCAGACACTTTTGGGGGTTACTGGTTCCGGGAAGACGTTTACGGTTGCCAATGTAATTGAGAAAGTGAATAAACCTACGCTTGTTATTGCGCATAACAAGACTCTTGCGGCACAACTTTGCAACGAATTTCGTGAGCTTTTCCCTCAGAATGCCGTGCACTATTTTGTTTCCTACTATGATTATTACCAACCAGAGGCGTATCTTCCTAATACAGACACTTACATAGGCAAGGAGGCGATGATTAACGATGAAATTGACAAGCTTCGACATGCGGCAACAATGGCTTTACTTACGCGTCAAGATGTAATCGTTGTTGCCTCGGTCTCATGTATTTATGGTTTGGGATCACCCGAGGTGTATGCCCGGAATATTTTTCACTTAAAAGTAGGAGACATTATTAATCGTAAGGCATTTACTCGTAAACTTATTGAACTTCAATTTATAAGAACGAACGCTGACTTGAAGAGAGGGACTTTTCGCTTGCGAGGCGATAACTGGGAAATTATGCCGCCGGATAGAGAAGTTATTTATAATTTTGAGGTAAGAAGTGATACTATTCTAAAAATTTATGAAGTAGATCCCGTGAAGGGATTTCAACCGGGTAATACTCCTACACTTTCAGAAGTTTACGTTGCTCCTGCCAAACATTTCATAACCCCGCGCCCAGAACGTGAAAGAGCTCTTAATGTGATTAGAGAGGAACTAAGTAATCAATTGAAATATTTTGAGAAAGAAAAAAAATATCTTGAAGTTGAACGGCTTGAGCGTCGCACAAGAGCGGATCTCTCAATGCTTCGAGAGATTGGGTATTGCAACGGTATTGAGAACTATTCACGTCACCTCTCGGGCCGCGCCCCTGGTGAACCGCCTGCAACGCTCCTGGACTACTATAACGGTGATTTCTTGACTGTGATTGACGAGTCGCACGTCACCGTTCCGCAGTTGAACGGTATGTCTGAAGGTGACGCATCACGGAAGAAAACTCTTATTGAGTATGGATTTAGATTGCCGTCTGCTGCTGATAACCGGCCACTTAAATTTCATGAATTTGAGAATCGGATTGGGCAGGTTATCTATACCTCAGCAACACCCGGCCCGTATGAACTGAGGAAGAGTGGGCAAACTTACCCTGAGCGAAGTCGAGGGGTTGTAGAACAGGTTATTCGGCCGACCGGCCTTGTTGACCCAAAGATAACAATTTGTCCCGCACGCGGCCAAGTTGATGATTTAATTCCGCGCATTGAAGAGCGTGTGAAAATAAAAGAAAGAGTGCTTGTAACAACGCTCACTAAACGTATGGCAGAGGATTTATCTAACTATCTTGAGGAGCGGGAGATTAAGGTTACTTACCTCCACAGTGATGTGAAGACTCTGGATCGCATAAAGATTTTAACAAATTTAAGAAAAGGATCCGCTAAGTCCGGCGGATTTGACGTGCTTGTGGGAGTAAATCTTTTACGGGAAGGGCTTGATTTGCCGGAAGTATCTCTGGTGGCGATTTTAGATGCTGACAAAGAAGGATTTTTAAGGAGTGAGACATCTCTTGTCCAAACTATTGGTCGGGCGGCACGAAATGTTCGGGGTGAGGTAATAATGTATGCTGACCAAATTACCGGTTCGGTGAAACGCGCAATAGATGAAACCGATCGGCGGCGTAAGTTGCAGATTACATATAATAAGAAACACGGAATTACACCAAAGACAATTGTTAAGAAAATCAGCGACATCATTCCAGTTGAGGATATTTTGGAACTAGAGACGAAACCGCTGCCGAGGTCGCGCACAGCTATTCGCGAACTTCTTAATAAAAAGGAGAAAGAGATGAAAGAGGCCGCAGAACGTTTAGATTTTGAACTCGCAGCGATTTTGAGGGATGAAGTCAGAGTGTTAAGCAAGAAAATTAATATCAAAGCAATTTCAAAAACATGAGTGAATTTATACGTATCAAAGGAGCGAGGGAGCATAATCTAAAAAATATAAATTTAGAGCTTCCGCGGAACAAAATGATTGTGTTTACCGGGCTTTCAGGGTCAGGAAAGTCGAGCTTGGCGTTTGATACGATTTTTGCCGAGGGACAGAGGCGATATATTGAGTCACTCTCAGCCTACGCAAGGCAGTTTTTAGGGCGACTGGATAAACCGGACGTTGATGAAATTGAGGGTTTATCACCCGCGATTTCAATCGATCAAAAAAGTCACACGTCGAATCCCCGTTCAACAGTTGCAACCATCACCGAGATATACGACTATCTGCGGGTGCTTTTTGCCAGAGGAGGAAAACCACATTGCCCGAAGTGCGGTAGGGAGATTCGAAAGATGACGAGTGAAGAAATTGTTGATGCGGTAGTGCAATTATATAAGAGACGGAAGTCGGATGGAAATCTGGTAGTTTTAGCGCCGGCGGTTCGGGGGAGAAAAGGAGAATACTATCAACTTTTATATGATTTTTTAAATGCTGGATTTTCTGAGGTTCGGATTGACGGCACGTATTACTCACTTCGCGATAAGATAGATTTGAGCCGTTATGGGCGACACACCATTGAACTTGTTATCGACCGTTTGCCGAGCGGTCTTCTTATGAAAGATAAGGATAACCGACTGAGGCTTGCCGAGGCGGTTGAGGCGGCGCTTAAGTATGGGAACGACGTGGTGACGATTATCGCCGATAAAGAAACATCGCTTTCAGCTAAGTTTACTTGTCCTCACGACGGCTTTTCGTTTCCCGAGATTGAGCCGCGTCTCTTTTCTTTTAATAGTCCTTATGGGGCCTGTGAAGAATGCCATGGATTAGGCACCGAACACGCATGGTCAGAAAAAATTTGTAAGACTTGTTTTGGGAAAAGACTTAAGGAAGAAGCTTTGAGCGTCTTGATAGACGGTAAAAATATTGCCGCGGTAACAGCTTTATCAATCGGAGAAGTATTTGAATTTTTCAATAATCTAGAGAAATCACAAAGTCTTAACTCAGTAGTCGCTGAAGCTCCGATCCGAGAAATAAAAAATCGTCTTAAGTTTATGAATGACGTGGGGCTTGAGTATCTCACCCTTGATCGCAAGACTAGAACACTCTCGGGCGGCGAGGCGCAGCGGATAAGACTTGCATCGCAGATTGGGTCGCGGCTCACCGGCACGATTTATATCTTAGACGAGCCAACTATCGGTCTCCATCAACGGGATAATGCAAAGCTTATCAAGACGCTTCACGATCTGCGGGATTTGGGTAATACCATCATCGTTGTCGAGCACGACGAAGAAACAATTAGATCAGCGGATTATTTGGTAGATATTGGCCCTAAAGCCGGCGTGCATGGCGGGAAAATAGTTGCTGCGGGCCCTATCCCTGATATCCTGGAGAATAAGAAAATTTCCTCATTAACCATTGATTATTTAAAAGGAAAGACATTCATAGGAGTCCCGAAGACGCGTCGCAACGTTACGAAAAATCACGACTTTTTAAAAATTAAAGGAATGACGGCGAACAATCTTAAAAACATTGATATCCAAATTCCTCTAAGACGTCTTACGGCGGTAACAGGCGTTTCCGGCTCCGGTAAGAGCACGTTCGTATATGACGTTCTCTATAAAGCACTTGCTAATAAATGGAACGGCGCAAATTATAAAGCCGGATTGCATAAGGCGATGTTAGGACTTGAGTATGTAAATCGCGTGGTGAACATTAATCAATCGCCGATCGGGAGAACGCCGCGTTCAAACCCCGCAACCTACGTTGGGGCATGGACATATATTCGAGATCTCTTTGCCGCTACAGAAAATGCCAGAGTTCGCGGTTATAAACCAGGGAGATTTAGTTTCAACGTGAAGGGCGGGAGATGTGAAAATTGCAGAGGGCATGGGACGATTGCGATTGAGATGCATTTTTTGCCGACCGTCTATATTGAATGTGACGTGTGTAAGGCAAAGCGTTTTGATCGGGAAACTTTAGAGGTGAAGTATAATGGTAAAAATATTTATGAGGTGCTGCAGATGACTATTGAGGAGGCGGCGCGATTTTTTAAAGATATTCCGTGGCTTCATGACCGCCTAAAAATTTTAGACGAAGTTGGTTTGGGATATTTAGGATTGGGCCAGTCGGCAACGACGCTCTCGGGGGGGGAGGCTCAGCGAGTTAAGATTTCAGCTGAACTGGGGAAACGTGATACGAGGAGAACTCTCTATTTGCTAGATGAGCCGACGACCGGACTTCACTTTGCTGACGTTGAAAATCTTCTTAAGGTGCTTCAGCGATTGGTTGGTCGCGGGAATACGGTGGTTGTAATTGAGCATAATCTTGATGTTATAAAGACTGCGGATTGGGTTATTGATTTAGGGCCCGAAGGAGGAGATGGGGGTGGTGAGGTAGTGGCCATTGGTACTCCGGAAAGCGTTTCAAAAAGGGCCGGAAGTTTTACGGGAGAGTACTTAAGGAAAGTATTATAAAGTTTTCTGCTTTCCTCATCAGCAGAAGTCTCCGGAAACAAAAAACTTTAGAAAATGGGTGTTAGGGGGATATAACTCTTGCTCCGGCTCCAATTATACTGCAGAAAAGGTTTATGAACTACATTTGGGGCAGAGTTAGTTGATTAAACGTGGTTAATCTCCATATAAGCGCTTGTGTGGGGGATTGACATAATAATTATCTTTAATATACAATTAAGAAACCTTTTTAACAGGTATGAAAGGTCGAAAAGATTAGAAGATTAACATTGCTTTTTGCACGACTGCTGTGCAGAGAGTGAAAAGTTTTATGGACGTTATTAATCAAGATCCGAATGCTCCAGGTGGCACGCCAGCTGGAGAGCCAGGTCAGACACCAACTCCGGCTGAGCCAACAGCACCGCAGCCGTCAGAAGGTGAAGGGCAGCCAGGCGGAGACCAACCAGCGCAGCCCGGTTCTGGTGAAGGCAATTAGTATAGTTATTACCTGTCTTATTTACAGGAGCAAAAGCCCCTTTATGTAGAACGGGGGCTTTTGCTTTTTTATACCACTTGAATATTTTTTATTTTTCCTTTGAGGTGATACTATCGTACTATAAAAATGATATTGTCGTGTTGTAAGCGTATGGTCAAAATTAGAAATCTTTATAAGAATCTGCCGGGGACACCGGGAGTTTATTTAATGAAAGGCAGTCGGGGACAGACTCTTTATATTGGGAAAGCTGCAAACCTGAAGCGTAGAGTTTCTAGTTATTTTCTCTCCGCTGGCCGGCGGACCCACGGTTCAAGAACTGAAAAATTAGTTCACGAAACTAAAAGCATAAATTATAAAAAAACGGACACCGCTCTTGAAGCATTAATCTTAGAAGCAGATCTCATTAAGAAACAACAGCCGCCTTACAACATTAAAGAAAAAGATGATAAGAGCTTTCTCTATGTTGAGATTACGAAAGATAAATTTCCCCGCGTGCTTCTTGTGCGGGGTCAACGTCTTGCGCTCGGCGAGCGTAAGCGAGTCGAAGTGTTCGGGCCGTTTACGTCTGCCTCCGGCATTCGGGAGGCGCTTAAGATTATCCGCCGGATATTTCCTTACAGTATCCACCCTTCGACGCAGCTCAGGGCAGGTCCCCCGAGAAAAAAGAGACTTTACCCTGAGTCACATCGAAGGGCTTGCTTCGACTTTGAAATCGGTCTTTGTCCTGGGACCTGCATTGATAGCGTGACTCGATCGGATTACCTGAAAAATATTAGGAATATCAAACTTCTTTTTGAAGGAAAAAAGAAAAGGATTTTAAGGAATTTAGAGAAGGAAATGAGCCTGGCTAGTGAGATCCTTGAATTTGAAAGAGCTCGGACACTGCGTCGTCAGATTTTTGCCCTACAGCACATTCAGGATGTCTCGTTAGTTAGTAAATCACAGATTGCAGATCGCAGGTCGCAAGTTGCGGTACGGGTCGAGGGGTACGATGTCTCCAATATTTCAGGGCAGTCGGCGGTAGGAGCAATGGTTGTTTTTATTGATAGTGAACCGGCTAAAGGCGAGTACCGGAAATTTAAAATTAGAACTATCACCCAACCAGACGATGTTGGGATGCTCAGAGAGGTACTAAGTCGTCGTTTTAATAACCCCTGGCCCCTACCTGATATCATTTTAGTTGATGGGGGTAAACCACAGGTTAATGCCGTGAGGAATGTTTTGTCGGAGTTTGGGTTGAGAATCCCGGTGGTGGGTATTGCAAAAGGCCCTAAAAGAAAGAGGAATGTTTTTGTGGGGGTTGTTCCGCGGCGTGTGGGGACTAATACTTTAATTAGGATTCGTGATGAAGCTCATCGTTTTGCGCACACTTATCATAAAAAGATAAGGAGCGGTGATTTTTTAAGAAATTGAAGTAATGTTTCGAAACAGAGAGGTGGAGCCCGCCGAAGCCCGCTGGCGGGCGAGAAGATCTCCTTCGCAACCTTCTTAAGCGGATTTCATCCGCCGAAGGTCGCTACGGCGACCGAAGGCGGATAAATAACGTGGTATAATGGAATCGTGATAACAAACGAACTAAGAGAAGTTTTAAGAGGAGAAGTAGCCGATGACAACGAAACTCTTACAAAATACAGCCGCGACGCAAGTCTTTTTGAGGTAAGGCCGGCGGCGGTAGTTTTTCCTAAAGACGTTGAAGATGTTAAAAATTTAGTTCGTTTTATCAAGAAGAGAAAAAAAACCTCAAGTAATCTTTCGCTTACCGCTCGTTCAGGTGGAACTGATATGAGTGGCGGACCGCTTAGTGAATCAATTGTCGTTGATTTTGTTCGGCACTTTAATCACATCGAGAGAATAAAAGATTCATCTGTCGTGACTGAACCCGGTGTTTTTTATCGTGATTTTGAGAAAGAAACACTAAAAGAGGGTCTTTTGTTGCCAACTTATCCCGCCTCGCGAGAGATTTGCACGGTGGGCGGGATGGTGGCAAATAATGCCGGTGGGGAAAAAACGTTGCGGTACGGCAAAACAGAAAAATACGTAAAAGAACTGAAGGTTGTACTATCTGACGGCAACGAGTATGCATTAAATAGTCTTAATAAGAAAGAATTGAAAAAGAAGATGGCACAGTCTGATTTTGAAGGCGAGATATACCGCAAAATGTACAATTTACTTGAGGATAATTACGATGTTATTCAAGACGCTAAACCAAAAGTTTCAAAAAACTCTGCAGGATATGCTCTTTGGAACGTGTGGGATAGAAAATGTTTTGATTTAACACAGTTATTTGTGGGTTCCCAAGGAACATTGGGTATTATTACTGAGGTTAAATTCCAACTTATTAAAACTAAAGAGCACAGGAAAATGGCGATACTCTTTTTAAAAGACTTGAAATCACTTCCTGAGATTATTAACACAATTTTGCCGCTTGAGCCAGAGGGTCTCGAGATGTTTGATGATAATACATTAAAATTAGCAATCCGTTTTTTCCCGGCTATTGCTAAAAAGGTGAAATCGCAGAACCTCATTACCTTTGCCTGGCAATTTCTTCCTGACGCGCTGATACAGCTGCGTATGTTTCGTCTTGCAAAGCTAGTAGTTTTAGTTCAGTTTGCTGAGAATTCTAATGAAGAAGCGGAACGTAAATTACAGCAACTTGAAGACAAACTTAAACCATTTAAAGTTCACAGACGTATTTTACACACGGAGAAAGAGGCAGAAAAATATTGGGTAATAAGGAGAGAAAGTTTTAATCTTTTACGTCAGCACGTGAAAGGGAAAAGAACCGCGCCTTTTGTTGATGATATTATCGTTCAACCCTCAAAACTTCCGGAATTATTACCCAAAGTACAAAAGATTCTTAAGGACTACAATATTAAGGCGACGCTTGCGGGGCACGCAGGAAGCGGCAATTTCCATATAATCCCCTTAATGGATCTTACTAAAGAATCCGAGCGTAAAAAAATCCCGGAAGTTGCAGATAAAATTTACGATTTAGTTATTAAATATGGCGGTTCAATCACTGCTGAACACAATGACGGTATAATTCGCAGTCCTTATTTAAAGAAAATGTATGGGAACAGAGTTTATGGCTTTTTTGAAGAGGTGAAAAATATTTTTGATCCGGAGAACTTATTTAATCCAGGAAAGAAGGTCTATGCCGACCCCAATTACTCTTTGGAACACATTAGTCGGTCGTAACGTTCTTCGATCATGAATATTTTTCATACCGAAACCGTTGAAGAGACACTCAAAAGTTTAGATTCGAATCCAGACGGTCTTTCAAAAAAAGAGGCGAGTGAACGTCTCCTAGAATCAGGTTTTAATGAGTTACCCCCCACCGAGAAGATTCGCCCAGCCCTTATTTTTTTAAAACAATTTAATAGCGCATTTATCTATATCCTTTTTGGCGCGGCTCTGCTTTCTTTCTTTTTAGATCACATTGTTGATGTTTACGTTATTCTAGCCGTTATTTTCTTCAACGCCCTGATCGGTTTTTTTGAGGAGTTGAGAGCAGAGAATGCGATAGAACAGTTGAAGAAGATACTAGTTCTTTTTGCTAAGGTATATCGCGGCGGAGAGCTGTTACGGATTCCTGCAAGCGAGGTGGTGCCTGGTGATATTCTCTTTTTAGAAGAAGGCGACAAAGTATCGGCCGACGCAAGACTTATTGACGTTAAAAATCTCCGTACCAGCGAGGCATCACTAACAGGGGAGTCTTTTCCGGTTGATAAAACCACTAATGAATTGGAACAATCAACGTCCTTAGCGGACCAAAAAAACATGGTTTGGATGGGAACGGTAGTTGTTGGCGGAGAAGCAAAAGCCGTTGTTACCGCTACGGGGGCGGGGACTGCTATCGGGCAGGTTGCCGAATCAATTACTAAGGTGAAACGCCCGAAAAGCCACTTTGAAAAAAAAACAAAAGAACTTGCGTTTCAGATGGGGATTATTGCTGTTGCCGGAGCAGCGATAACTTTCTTTATAGGTTTTTTTATTCGCGGGTTGGAGCTGTCTGAAATTTTTATTTTTTCTGTTGCGTTATTGGTTTCAGTAATTCCTGAAGGATTGCCGGCGGTAATGGCAATAGTGCTTGCTATTGGAGCTTATCGCATGGCTAGGAAGAAAGCTATTATTAAACACCTACCCGCGGTGGAAACAATAGGTGTTGCAACGGTGATCGCCACCGATAAGACAGGGACGATTACTCAGAATTCAATGATGGTAGAGAAGATTATTATGGCCGGGGGAGATGAGATCACTGTCTCGGGCAGCGGTTGGAAACCTTCAGGCTCTTTTTTTAGAGATAATGAGTCAATTCATCCTTTAAGACATGGAGACCTTTCAAGACTTTTGCATATAGCGGCGGTGTGCAACAAAAGTAAGGTGTTTAAAACGGATAACCATTTTGAGATTATAGGCGATCCTACTGAGGCAGCTCTTGCTGTTTTAGCGGAAAAAGCCGGTCTCCGAAAAAATATTGTTCTGGAGGAGGAGCAGGTGCTTGATGAGCTTCCATTTGATCAGGAGAGGAAGTACAGAGCGGTACTAACAAAACATAGAAGGAAAACTATCTGCGTTGTCGGTGCTTTTGAAAACATACTTACCTTAAGCAGCCACGCGTTGCGGGGTGGTAAGAAAGTAATCCTTACTAACCGCGAGCGTCAGCAGATTCTCTATAGCGCTGAAAATTTGGCGGCAGAGGGCTTACGTGTACTTGCGTTAGGCTTTAGAGAAGTGCCGGCTCGTACCGAGAAAATCTCGCCTACCCTTGTAAAACAACTTACTTTTGTTGGTGTTGTTGGTATGATTGATCCTCCGCGGCCGGAGGTCAAAGACGCAATCACTCGAGCGAAACAAGCCGGTTTACGGGTTATTATGAAGACCGGTGATCATAAGAAAACCGCCGTTGCGATTGCACGTGAGATTGGACTTGTTGATCCTGATGTAAAGCTGGAGAAAGTTGTTTTGACCGAAGATGATCTTACGAATCTTTTGAAGCTTGGGGAGGAAGGGTTTGAGGAAGCTGTTCGGACCGTTCCCATTTTTGCGCGCGTATCCCCCAAGATGAAGCTGAAGATTGTTGAGACGCTTCAAAAGCAGGGGGAAACGGTGGCTATGACCGGCGATGGCGTAAATGATGCACCAGCTCTTAAAAAGGCAGATATCGGCATTGCTATGGGCGTAATTGGTACTGATGTCGCGCGGGAGACAAGTGAGATAGTGCTTGCTGATGATAATTTCGCTTCAATTGTAGACGCAATTGAAGAAGGCAGGATTGTATTTACTAATGTTCGCCAGACTAGTTTTTATCTTATCACTACAAATATTGCCGAGGGCATTACTGTTATTGGTACACTACTCTTATTTTTGCCATTGCCACTACTTCCGATTCATTTGTTGTGGTTGAATTTGGTAACCGACGGCATCCCAACCATAGGTTTAGCTATGGAGCGGGGACACCATCACGAGCTTAGCGAGAAGCCACGTAGCGCGAAAGAGAAAATTTTATCTAAGGAAGTAGTACCGTATATTTTGTTGATGGCGGGATTGATGGTGGTGGGGACGATCGTTATATTTTTTTTGTATTTACCCCAAGGGCTTGAGAAAGCGAGGACAGTCGCTTTCACCGTTATGGCATTTTTTCAGCTTTTTAACGTGTTAAATATGCGCTCGCTTAGAAATTCCGTGTTCAAAATAGGCTTTTTCACCAATAAGTTTATTAATCTGGCTTTGCTTGCGGCGATAGCGGTTCAAGTTGCGGTTATTCACATTCCTTTTTTGCAAAAAGCTTTTCGCTTTGAACCTCTAAATTTAGGTGAATGGTTAATGATTATTGCCCTTACCTCGTCGGTTTTTTGGTTCGGTGAACTTTACAAATTTTTGCGAAAACAATAGACTGTCTTAATCATGCCTAATCGGAAGCGATTAGTTTTTATTTTAATAATCTTAATTGGACTGTCTCTTATTGCCGGTATTTTTGATTATCAGCCGTTTTGGAGTAAATTTAGCTCTTTTAGGCCTTGGCGGTTAGGTTTAGATTTGGTCGGCGGTAGTTTTTTAGTTTACGAGATTGATCTAGGCCAGATATCAGGGCTAGACAGAGAATCGGTTGTGAAGGGTCTGCGTGACGTTATTGAAAAACGTGTTAACCTCTTCGGAGTAAGTGAACCAAAAGTGTACACAGAAACTGTCCGGGGTAGGAACCGACTAGTTGTGGAATTAGCAGGTATTAAAGATGTAAATCAGGCTATAGAAGAGATTGGCGCTACGCCATTTCTGGATTTTCGAGAAGTCGTTGTGGAGGAAACACCAAGCGAGACAGAGGAAGATACCGCTACGGTTACGTTTGTTCCTACTGATCTCACTGGTCGTTACATCAAAGGGGCTCAACTTACCTTTGACCAAATTACGCGGCAGCCGCAGATATTCCTTGAGTTTAATAAAGAAGGAGCGAAAATTTTTGAGGAGGTAACTGCTCGGAATGTGGGTAACCCTTTATGTATATTTTTAGATAACGAGATTAGAAGTTTTGAAGATGATTGTCCTATTGTGCAGGGGAAAATTTCCGGCGGCAGCGCTCAGATTACCGGCCGTTTTACCATTGAAGAAGCTCGGCAGATCGTTGAGCGTTTTAATGCCGGTGCTCTACCGGCGCCGATTAAGCTTGTAAACCAGCAAACGGTTAGTGCGGATTTTGGTAAGGATTCTTTGGAGAGAGCCGTTACAGCGGGGTTCTTAGGAACGGTGGTGGTAATATTCTTTATGATTCTGTATTACCGGCGTTTAGGTCTCTTTGCTGCCGTTGCCCTTTTGATGTACATCGCTCTTACTCTGGCTGTTTTTAAAATTATTCCGATTACTTTAACTCTTGCTGGAATAGCTGGCGTGATCCTTTCAATTGGCATGGCAGTGGATGCAAATATTTTAGTTTTCGAGAGGACTAAAGAAGAGTTAAAGAAAGGTTTATCAAAAGCAGCAGCAATTGAGGAAGGGTTTCGTCGAGCATGGACTTCAATTCGCGATTCTAACATAAGCACCATGATTACCTCGGCGGTACTTTACTATTTTACTTCTAGTTTTGTTCAGGGTTTCGCGCTGGCGCTTTTTATTGGTGTGGTGGTGAGTATGTTTTCAGCCATTACTATTACCAGAACTTTACTGAGGGTATTCTTAAGAAACGCTTAATCACTAGTTACTAAAGATATGAATGTTGTAGCTAAAAGAAAAATATATTTAGGTATTGCCGGAGCATTTGTGCTTGTGAGTTGGCTTTTAGTTATATTTTTAGGAGTAAAACCAGGCATCGATTTAAAAGGGGGTACCTCATGGCAGGTGTCTTTCGCAGACCCTGTTAGCGTCGAAGAGATTAAATCGGTTTTTAGAGAAATAGCTGGTTTAGAGGCGTCTGTTAAAACAGCTGGTGATGGAAGTTTCATTATTCGGTTGCCAGACTTGAGCGAAGAGGATCACCAGGCATATTTAGTGGTTTTGAAACAGAGTTTAGGAGAACTGGAGGAAAAAAATTTTTCAAGCATCGGTCCGACCATCGGTTCGGATCTTCGGCGTAGGTCAGTCTGGGCGATGATTTTAGTCCTTGTTGGTATTTCTATTTTTGTTACTTGGGCTTTCAGAAAAGTTTCGGAGCCGGTTAGGTCTTGGAAATATGGCGTAGTCACTCTTATAACTCTATTTCATGATGTCAGTATCCCGATCGGTATGCTGGCGTTCTTGGGCTGGTGGCAGGGAATTGAAATTGACACCAATTTTATTGTTGCTCTTCTTGTGGTGATGGGATTTTCGGTTCACGATACCATTGTTGTTTTTGACCGGATTCGGGAGAATTTGTTAATTAACCGCGGCAAGGACGTTCCCTTGAGTAGTATAATAAACCAGAGCGTTAGAGATACGCTTGCCCGTTCTATTAATACGTCTCTTACTCTTATATTTATATTGGCGGCTTTGCTTTTCTTCGGTCCACCTTCCCTCTTTTTCTTTATTTTGGTTATTTTAGTGGGGACGGTTGTCGGCACCTATTCATCAATTTTTGTTGCAAGCCCAATACTATATATTTGGGGGAAGGGAAAAAAGGATTAACCTCACTATTATAGCGTCCACCTTGACCCCTTAAACTAAATATGCTAAAGTATTAACACTTATTATGATTGGAAATATCGACCAATTTATTGATAGTTTGCTCCGGGAGTTCAACGCCAAACAACGCAGAGTTATTGATGGCCGTTTCGGCCTAAAGTCCGGCAGTCGGGTAACCCTCCAGAAAATAGGGGATGATTTGGGCATTACCAGGGAGAGGGTGAGACAAATTGAGGCACAAGCCGTAGATCGGCTAAGGTCTAGAGTTAAAGAACAGGCCGCGGAAATCCTAGATCAAGCCAGAACTTATTTGGTTAGGGTTGGCGGTGTACGGCGGGACGATTATTTCGTTGGTGATTTGCAGTACGTTTTAGGGATGACTTTGAAAAAAGTGAAACACCCTGCTCAAAAATTAAGGTTTTTATTCTTGGTTGCCGAAGAACCTTTTTATTTTCAAGAAGACGATTCAATGTTTGGTTTTTGGTATTCCGACGAAGGCTCGAAGAATAAGTTTTTAAATTTCGTTAAAAAGATTACTAAGTCTCTAAAAGCCGGTGATAGACAGAAAGCGTTGAGTGAGAAGAGTTATCTGACGGAATGTAAAAATTGTTCTTTCTATCATTTCCTTTCTGTTCCTAAGCATCTAGGGATGAATGTTTTTGGTGACTTTGGTTTGAGAACCTGGCCAGAAATTGAACCCAAGACTATTCGGGATAAGGCATATCTCGTTTTAAAAAAACACAGTGAACCACTTCACTTTAGTGGTATTGCCAAGCACATTAATCACTATGGCATTGATAAGAAACCAGCTCACATTCAAACCGTCCATAACGAACTTATTAAAGATGATCGATTTGTTTTGGTCGGCCGCGGAATGTACGCTTTAGTGGAGCATGGTTTTGAGCCGGGGACGGTTCGGGAGGTGATAGTGAGGTTATTAAAGAAACAAGGACCATTAACCTCAAGCGCGGTTGTTAACTTAGTCAACGAGCAGAGAATTTTGAGAGAGAATACTATCTTGCTCAGCCTTCAAAATCGGAGCCACTTCAGGCGTTTGGATAATGGACGTTATCACGTTAGAGAAACATAAACTAGAACGGTATGTTTCGTCATCTCTTAGGCCATTTTGTTGATATCATTGAGGAGTTATTTAAACAGGAAGAGATTTGGTTTCTTTTATTTGTTATACTTCTCGGAGGAGCGTTAGTAGTTGCTCTGCCGGGGGGTATTTTAATTCGGGTCTTGGTTTTGTTGTTGCCGTTTTTACTGTTCCTAATTATTTTTCCTGCATTTAGGTCTATTTGGCTTTTTTGGCGGCAAGAGCTTTATAAAAAAATTCATTTTAAGACTGTTCTCTTAGAACTCATAATTCCCAGAGAACTTCAGAAGAGCTCGCAATCAATGGAGCAAGTTTTAGCTGCTCTGCATTCCCTGCGGAATCTTCCAAGTAATTTCGGGGAAAAATATTTTGATGGCGAGGTTACAAGGTGGTTTAGTCTTGAGATAGTGAGTTTCGGCGGAGAAGTTCATTTTTACGTTAGGATTTACCATAAACAAAGAAACTTAGTTGAGTCAGCGTTCTTTTCTTATTACCCGGACATTGAGATAGTGGAAGTGGATGATTATGTTGATAAGTTTCCGGCAAGCGTTCCAGAGATGTATGGCCGAGGCATGGATTTGTGGGGTTCAGAGATGGTTCTTGCAAGAGAAGATCTGTATCCGATTAAGACCTACCCCGCTTTTGAAAGACAAGAAAAAGAAGAAGAAAAACTGATTGATCCCATATCAACTTTTTTGGAGGTGTTGAGTAAATTAAAAGAAGAGGAAGTTGTGGGTATTCAGATATTGATTGCTCCTACTGGTAACGAATGGGTAAATAAATGGGATGGTATGCTTAATAGATTAAAAGAACCGAAAACCCAAAAAGGGACTAAAACTGGTGCTGAGGGTCAAGTTGAGAGTTTCGCTAAGTTTATTGCGAGATCGCCGGGTGAAACTGAAATTCTGGAAGCCGTTGAGAACAACCTTTCTAAATCCGCCTTTGAGACGTTGATACGCTTTATATATTTATCGCCCAAGTCCATATTCTATGATAGTTTTGCTCGTCGCGGCTTGGCCGGCGCTTTTAATCAATACAGCGCCCTGAATCTTAATTTCTTTCGTCAGAATTGGCCCATAAGTACCAGAGCTTTAATTTGGAACTGGCCGCATCTTTTTCCAAAGTGGCGTAATGAGTACAGGAAGCAGCGTGTACTCTACAATTTCATTAGGCGAGAGATGCCGCCGGAGACGCGGCTGGGACGGCTTGTGCTTGCTTATTTAATGAACTGGAACTTTGCTTCTCGCCGTTTTGTTATGAACATTGAAGGATTGGCTACTCTTTTCCACCCGCCGACCTCAATAGTTTTAACAGAGCCGCACATTAAACACTTGGAGAGTCGCCGGAAGGGACCACCATCCGGACTTGCGATTTTCGGCGAAGAAGGGGAAATAGAGAAATTTAGATAAATATGAATTTTATCCAATCTGCTTTTCAATGGTTTTCGGGTATCCCTTGGAGAGACATATTTTTTACTTTAAGGGTTGTTTTTATAGTTCTCGATATTGTTCTAATAATCTTATTTGTGTTCGTTTTTATTAAATCATTACCGTTTCGTCCGAAATTTGTTTTTAATCCTAAGCCGGCTAAAGGAGGCCTACTTTTAAAAGATGCGGTACTGAAGGGACGCTGGCAGCAGGTTGTGGAGAAAGCCCACAGGTCTCCGCCGCAGTCATTAACGCTCGGTATTATTGAGGCAGATAGTTTTATTGACGACATATTAAAACGTATGGATTTGAAAGGTGAACACATGGCCGATCGATTGGAGCGTTTAGGGACTCGAGACCTGAAAACAGTAGAGAGTTTATGGAAGGCTCACAAGATTCGCAATAATTTAGTTCACACACCCGGCTTTGTTTTATCACCGACAGACGCCAAGATGGTTTTGAGGAGTTACGAGTCCTTTCTTAAGGAGGTGGGAGTGCTGTAAAAATTAAAAATTAAAACATCGCATGGCTAGAAGTAAAATCCAAATAATTAGATATGCGCCGCCGCCGCCGGAACTACCGACGTATGGGCGCATTGATCCTAAAGAAACTTCATTTATCGGCCGCACTAACTATGTGGCTGCTCTTGAGGAGAAAAAATTTATTTTCGGCATCAAACGGGTGGATCGACGGCGCCATCTATACATCATAGGGAAAAGCGGCGTTGGAAAGTCTAAGCTTTTGGAACTTCTTATTCGTCAGGACATTGCTTACGGGCACGGTCTTTGTCTTATAGATCCTCACGGAGACGTTATTGAGGAAACTTTAGATTTTGTTCCGGAGGATAGGATTGAAGACGTAGTTATTATTGACCCCTCAGATAACGACTATCCAGTTTCATTTAATCCATTGTCGAACATAGATCCTTTATTTAAGCACCAGTTGACTCAAGGATTGATTGAGGTTATGGAGAAGCAATTTGGCGCAAACTGGACACCTCGACTTGAGCACGTCTTCCGGTTTACTTCTCTCGCTCTTCTTGACTATCCTCATGCGACGATGCGAGGAATGATATCCATGCTTACCGACAGGAACTATCGGCAAAAAGTAGTGGAATATATTGAGGACGATATGGTAAAACGCTTTTGGGCAATCGAGTTTGCTGATTGGTCAGAGAAGTTTGATACCGATGCTATCATTCCGCTTGTGAATAAACTTGGTCAATTTCTTTCTGACCCAATGCTGCGGAATATTTTTGGTCAGAAAGAGAATAAAGTAGATCTTGAAAAACTTATGGGAGAGAAAAAAATTATTCTAATAAACCTCTCTAAGGGAAAGCTGGGGGAGGAGAACTCGAGTTTTTTTGGTTCGATGTTTATTACAAAAATTAAACAGGCTGGAATGGCTAGGGCAAAGCTACCTGAAAAGGAACGCCACGACTTTTACTTGTACGTTGATGAGTTCCATAATTTGGTTACCGAGACGTTTGAGAATTTATTGTCCGAGGCTAGAAAATATGCACTTAATATTACGATTGCTCATCAATACATCGGCCAGCTTATTGAGAGAGTGCGGGCAGCGGTTTTAGGTAATGTGGGGAGTATTATTATATTCCGGGTTGGCGGCGAGGATGCGAAGACATTGGAACCAGAGATGGCACCGATTTTTAAGACAAAAGACATGATTAACCTCGGTATGCAGGAATTCTATATTAAACTCATGATTGATGGTGAATCGTATGATCCTTTCTCAGCTGAGACGCTAAAAGTATTACCCCCGCCCCACAGGTCGTTTAAGGAAGAGGTCATTGCCGCGTCACGGCGGAAATATACTATCTCCGCCGATGCTGCCAAGAAGCTTATTGAGGAAGAGGAAGCGACAATTATTCGGAGCGCCCAGGAAAAAGCAGCAATTACCGGTAGTCCGTCTGCTGGCGGGACTTCGACCGAGCTCAGTCGAGGGCCTGCCGGCGCCCCAGCCGAAGAGCAGGCATCTCAGTTAGAGGAGCCGCTTATTTAGTAGGGTTTAGGGTTCTTACCTTCCTGAAATTTAAAGAATACTAGATTTAAATCTAGTATTCTTTATGATTCAAAGTAGGGTCATATGAAGCAAGAAACTCGACAGTGTCAAAGCTGTAAGCAAAAGTTCACGATTGAATCGGATGATTTTGGGTTTTATGAGACAATACATGTGCCGCCGCCGACATGGTGTCCGGAGTGCCGGTTCATACGGAGAGTAGCAGCACAAGGATACCGCGTTCTCTATAAGCGTAAGTGTGATTTCACAGGGGATATGGTGATATCCGTTCATTCTCCGGACTTGGCGCATAAGGTATACCGCCAAGATATATGGTGGTCTGATAAGTGGGATTCTAAAAGTTATGGGCGGGATTATGATTTCTCCCGATCATTTTTTGAACAGTTCCACGAATTGTTGCAGGAGGTTCCCTTCCCGGCGCTCTACACCGAATATACAACGATGATAAACAGCGAGTACTGTAATGCCGCCGCTACGTTAAAGAATTGTTATTTATGTTTCAAAGCAGATCACAGCGAGGATTGCGCATATTTGAATACAATCCAATATATGAAGGATTGTTTTGACGTTTCGTTTTCTAATAACTGTGAGCTCTGCTACGGATCGGTGACGATTAATAAATGTTACCGGACGTTTTATTCACAGGATTGCGAGGATTGCCACGATATATGGTTTTCTCAAGATCTTATGGGGTGTTCTTCTTGTGTCGGCTGTATCAATTTAAGGAATAAAAGTTATCACATTTTTAATAAACCTTACTCAAAAGAGGAGTACGAGCGACTGGTTGGTGAATTTAACTTCGGTTCGGCGAAAAGCGTTGGGGAATTCAAGAAAAAGGTTAACGATTTTATAAGAAAATTTCCTCGTAAAGAATTTCATGGGAGGAAAAACACAAATTCTTCCGGGGATTACATTTTTAGCTGCAAAAACGTACAAGATTCATTTATGGTCAGAAACGGTGAGAATTGCAGATATTGTCAGCTGCTAAAGGATGGTCCCGTAGCGCAATCATATGACTACACGATGTTTGCGGATAAAGCGGAATGGATTTATGAGAGTTCCTGGACGGGTATCAACGTTAATAATGTGAAATTTGGAGAGTGGGTTTATCGTTGTCACGATGTAGAGTATTGTTTCGGATGCCATGGCTCCGGAAATATTTTTGGGTGTGTTGGAATACGAAGTTCTGAATACTGTATTTTAAATAAGCAGTATTCAAAAGATGAATATCAGGATAAAGTCCAGAAAATAAAAAAGCAAATGATAGAGGTCCCATATCGGGATAAGCTTGGCAGAGAGTATAGGTATGGCGAGTTGTTTCCTGCGGAGTTTCTCCCGTGGGCATACAATGAATCTACCGCATACGAATGGTATCCGCTCGGTAAGGAAGAGGCCTTAAAGAAGGGATTTCGGTGGCGAGACCCCGATTTACGGGAGTATCAGGATGCAACCGTGAGTGTACCGGACCATATTAGAGACGTGACGGATGACATTTTGAAAGGGATTCTCAAGTGTGAAAAATGCGGCAAGAACTATAAGTTAATAAAGGGTGAATTGAACCTCTATCGCAGATTTCAGATTCCTATTCCGCAAAAATGCCCGCTGTGTCGGGATTATGCGCGCGTGAAGAAACTCAATCCAATGAAGCTTTATGACCGCGAGTGCGCGAAGTGCAAGAAGAAGATAAGGACTACCTATGCTCCTGACAGACCCGAAATTGTATATTGCGAACCATGTTATCAAAGTGAGGTTGTATGATATCTAAAACGCCACAATTTGACAGGGCGCTTGATGAGATATTGAAGGATATCAAGCCGCATACCAGGAAATGTGCTTGGTCGGGGAAATCACCTTATTGTTTGAAAGAGTTTGAAATAATAGAAAGGGATATTGAGTTTTATAATTTACTCCGCGTGCCCCCGCCCACCCTCTGTCCTAACTGCCGTCGGCAGAGACGTTTGACCTTCGGACACACTATTAAATTATATAAACGGTCCTGTGATGCTCCCCGGCATGATGAGCAAGTTGTCTCTTTTGTTTCGCCCGTGAAAGATTTTACCGTATATGATTTTAAATTTTATCGGTCAGCCGGCTGGGATCCCCTGAAATATGGCCAGGAATATGAGGTTAGCGAGCCATTTTTTGATACTTATTATGAAAAATTGAGAAGCGTTGTTCCTCAACCCACTATTATTCGTGATCCTTATTGTATAAACAGCGACTACACCCTAGGAGGGAGAGATTTGAAAAATGGCTACTATGTCTCAGGAGGCTGGCGTTCCGAGAATATATCTTATAGCATGTCAGTTTTTAACTCCAGGGACAGCATTGATTGTTATAGTATTTGGAAATGTGAACAGTGTTATGAAAGCGTTCTTACCAAGAAATGCTACCGATGTGATTATGCTTACTTTTCAAATGATTGCTTAGATTGCGCCTTCATTTATGATTGCCGTAACTGCAGTGACTGCTTTGGCTGTGTTAACCTTCGGAATAAGAAATATTGTATTTTTAATAAACAATTATCCGAAGAAGAATATAGAAAAGAGAGAAAGAAAATTTACCTTGGTGATAGGGAATTACTCGAGGGCTATAAAGCTAAGTTTTGGAATCTGGTTAAGGAGTCTCCCGTCAGAGCTACTAGAATTGATAAGTCACATAATTCGTTTGGGAATCAAATTGCCAGCTGCAAGAATTGTGACAACGTTTTTCACGCTGAGAAGTCAGAGAACCTCAGATTTGCTGAAATAACCGTTAGGAATAAAGATTCAATGGACTACAGCATTTCGGGTGGTTCGGAATTACTATATGAGACAGTAGGAGTAGGTTCCGAGGGTTCAAGGGTCAAGTTTTCTTTCGCTTCAAAGTTTATTATCGAATCGGAGTACTTGATAAATTGTCTCCATTGCATTAATTGTTTCGCTTGTGTCGGTGTAGAGAATAAACAGTATTGTATTTTTAATAAACAGTATGAGGAGGATGAATATTGGGCAATAGTTGATGACATTAAAACAAAGCTTTTAGAAAGGGGAGAGTATGGAGAATTTTTCCCCTTGAAATTTAGTACCTTCGCCTACAATGATTCGATGGCCCAGATCATCTTTCCGTTAAATAAAGAGCAAATTGAGAAGTTTGGTGCTCTGTGGCAAGAAGAAGTCAATATTGATGTCAAGGGAATGGAGACGGTTTCTGTTCGTGATATTCCAAAAGATATTAAAGATGTCACTGATGATATTGTAAATAAAGCTCTTATTTGCGAGAAGACCGGCTATCCCTTTCGGATTATTTCTTCCGAACTCAAGTTTTACAGAAGAAAAAAACTGCCTATCCCAACCAGATATCCCTACCAAAGGATAGTTGATCGATTTGCCATTTTGAACAACTATCGGATTTTCCCCGAAAAGTGTCACAATTGTAACAAGGAAATTTACTCCAGTTATAAATCTACTGATGGCTACAAGCCCTATTGTGAGGAGTGCTATCAGGCGGAAGTGGTATGAATACTGAAACCAAAACACTTCGACAAGACTCAGTGTCTTCGACCTGCCAGAACTGTAAAACAGAGTTCACCATCGAACCGGAGGACCTTGATTTCTACAAGAAAATCAGCGTCCCGCCGCCGACGTTTTGTCCGGAGTGTAGATTTCAGAGAAGGATTGCGTCTCGCAACGAGCGGAAACTCTTTAGAACAAAGAGCGCAAAATCCGGGAAGGAAATTTTAGCTCTCTATCCTCCGGAATCAGAAGTTACTTTATATGAAGAGAAAGAGTGGTGGGCTGATGATTGGGATGCAACCTCCTACGGAAGGGATTACGATTTTTCACGAACCTTTTTTGAACAATTTTTCGAACTTGCTAAAGTGGTACCAAGATTTAATCTTTCAGTGCTTAATATGGTAAACAGCGAATATTGCGCCAATGCCGGCTATCTGAGAAACTGCTATTTGATGTTTAACTCAAATAAGGACGAAGATTGTGCCTATGGTAACGGAGTGGATAATTGTAAGAACTGTTTTGACAATTCACATATCGGTAGGTGTGAGCGTTGCTATGACTCGTTCTGGCTGGAGAATTGTTATCAAACGCACTTTTCTTCACAGTGCGAGGACTGTCACGGCGTGTGGTTTTCAAAGAATTGCAAAGGTTGCAGTGATTGTTTTGGGTGTGTTAACCTCCGCAATAAAAAGTATCATATTTATAATACTCCTTATTCCAAGGAGGAATATGAAAGAAAGATTAAGGGGATGAATTTGCATTCGTGGAACGGCCTTACTGCGGTGAAAGGGGGTGTAAGTGAGTTTTGGAAGAAGTTTCCCAATAAGTATCTACAAGGGATTAAAAACACTAACGTGAGCGGTGAGTACGTTACCAACTCTAAAAATGTCCGCCAAAGTTACTTAGTTAGAGAAGGTGAAAACTTAAAATATGTTCAATATTACCAGTTTCCACCCAATAAAGACTGCTATGATGTGACGGTTTGGGGTCAGAACAATCAATTGGGGTATGAGAATGCTGTTACCGGTATGGGGACGTTTAACGTGAAGTTCTGCGTCGAGTCATGGACGGACATTCGGGATATGGAATATTGTATATATTGTCATTCGGCATCAAATTTATTCGGTTGCGTTGGTTTGCGTAAAAAGCAACATTGTATTTTAAACAAAGAATATTCTAAAGAGGAGTATGAAATGCTGGTAGAGAGAATTAAGAAGCAAATGGGTGAAAAGCCATATATTGATAAAAAAGGAAGGATCTATAAATACGGTGAGTTTTTCCCCATAGAACTTTCTCCTTTTGGTTACAATCAAACCATTGCCAACGAGCATTTTCCGTTGACGAAAGAACAGGCAGAGGAAGAAGGATATAAATGGCAGGAACCGTCATCGCGGGAGTATGAGATTACGATGAAATCGGAAGATATACCCGACTCCATAAACGATATTCAGGATAGTATTTTAAAGGAGATTATTCGGTGCAGTGATTGTAAAAGGGCGTATCGGCTCATTAAACCGGAACTTGATTTCCTGCGTGTAGAAAAGATTTCTGCGCCCCGGACGTGTGTGGACTGTAGGCACAATGCGAGGGTTGCCCAGAGAAATAAGAGTAAGTTGTATCATCGCCGGTGCGTATGCGACCCTTCGACAGGCTCAGGGCAAGCTACAAGATATAAGAATATCACGAAGCATGATCATCACCTGGAAGGCAGGTGTCCCAATGAATTTGAGACAAGTTATGCTCCAGAAAGGAGAGAGATTGTATACTGCGAACAATGTTATCAAAGTGAAGTAATATGATAGCTGAGATTAAAACTTGTAAAAGTTGTGAGCGGCGGTTCACTATCAGACCGGAGGATTTTAACCTGTATAAGAAAATAGGCACTCCTCCCTCAAAGGAGTGCCGGAGGTGTCGCTGGAGACATCAGTTAGCTTTCTGGACATTCGGAAAGTTTCGAAAAACAAAGTCTGATTTGAGCGGGAAGACAATAATTACGGTACTACCGGAGAGTGCTGGATTTCCTATTTATGCCCGGAATGAATGGGTGTCTGATGCCTGGGATCCGACGGATTATGGAAAAGAATATGATTTTTCACGTTCTTTCCTTGAACAATTTGGGGAGTTGCGTTCCAGTGTTCCACACCCCCATCAGCAGGGGGTAAAGAACGTAAATTGTGATTGGTGTGACGACATATGGGAATGTAGGGACTGCTATTTGTGTCGAGCAATGATAGGCAGTGAATATTTGAGCTATAGCTATCGCGCTTTTGGGTGCAAAAATTCAATTGATCTTGCCTACTGTTTCGACTCAGAGTTGTCTTATGATTGTCTCTACTGTTTTAAGTGCTACAGGGTGAAATACGCCTTTGATGCTAGAAATTGTATGGAGAGTATGTTCCTTTATGACTGTCGCAATGTCCAGAACTGTTTTATGTGCTGGAATTTGAGAAATAAGCAATATCATATTCTCAACAAACCGTATTCCAAGGAGAAATATTTTGAAGAACTTAAGAAGTTTGACACTCATTCATATAAGAAGGTTCAAGAACTCAAGAAAGAGTTCAGCGATATTACGGCGAGAGAGGCCGTACATAGAGAAAATTTTAACGTTAAAGTTACTAATTCCATCGGAAACTTTATCAATGAGTGTAAAGATTGTTTCTCGTGTTACTTTTTAGAAAAATCAGAGAATTGCAGATATGTATTCAGGGGATTAGAAAACAAGGATGTGATTGATTCTGTCGGTATTGGCAGGGCAGAAAAGAGTGCGATGAGTATAGGGATTACCTATTATGATGCAATTGTAAACGTGTGGTGCTCGAATTGTCGCCACTCGGCATATTTAGATTATTGTGAGGATTGTGAGAACTGTTTTGGCTGTGTGGGATTAAGAAAGAAAAAGCATTGTATTTTAAACAAGCAGTATACCGAAGATGAGTATGCAAAACTCACATCAAAAATTAAAGAACAGATGAAGCAGAGAGGTGAATGGGGATTGTTTCTTCCATATTCGTTTGCGTATTCAGGATATAATTTAACTCTTGCCCAATGGTATTTCCCTAAAACTAAAGAGGATATTGAGAAAATTGGAGGGCGATGGGATGATGTTCGGGAAACAGCTTATGAGGGAATAAGCGGGGATGACCTGCCGGATAGAATTGATAACGTAGGAGATGATATAACTGCGCAGGCAATTATCTGTCCTGAAACCGGCTGGCGCTTTAATATAGCTCGCCACGAACTCGCTTTTTATAAGGAGCACGGAATTCCTCTTCCACGTCATCATCCTGACTGGCGAACACGTGAACGGTTCAAGCCGCTCACTGTGTTAAAGTCTTACCGGGGATCGTGCATCTTTTGTTCCAGGAAAGTTAATCACTTCTATCCTCGGAAGTGGGGTTACCGGAAAGTTATGTGTACAGACTGTTATCAAACTCAGATATCATAAGTTTATGAAAAAGGCGGAAAATAAAATACTTCGACAAAGCTCAGCGCAGGCCTGCCAAAACTGTAGAAGTCAATTCATCATCCAACCGGATGATCTTTCGTTTTATAAGAAAATAGGGACTCTAGTACCGCAGATGTGCCCCTTGTGCCGTGCGCAGAGGCGCTTAGCGTTCCGGAACGAGAGAGTGTTTTATAAACGTCCATGTGATCGTTGTAAGAAAGATATTGTCTCAATGTATAATCCTAACAAGCCATACACCGTGTGGTGTCATGACTGCTGGTTCTCGGACGATTGGGACCCAAGAGATTATGGGCGCAATTATATTTCAGGAAAGCCCTTTTTTGAGCAGTTTCATGAATTGTGGAAAGTCGTTCCTAAAGTAGCCCTCATTCATGTGCGAAGCGTTAATTCGGAATACATTAATATCTCTGCGGATAACAAGAATTGCTACATGATTGTTGAATCTTCCAACAACGAAGACTGCACCCACTGTTATTGGATACAAGTCTGTAAAAGTTGCGTTGACGTTTCATTTGCTCACCAAACTGAGCTCTCTTATGAGTCCGACGATTGTTATAATTCGTACAAACTTTTCTACAGCAAGGGTTGTCATGATTCAAACGAGAGTTATTTTCTCCTTGATTGTCGTGGTTCATCAAATTGTATAGGGTGCGTAAACCTTCGCAATAAGCAATATCATGTTTTTAATAAACCGCTTTCAAAGAAAGAATACGGGGAATTTTTGGAATCAGCAAAGTTAGATACGTATAGCGGTGTGGAGAAACTTCGCAAGGAATTTCAAAAATTTGCAGCTACGCAACCTCAAAAATTTGCTGAAATCGTGAATGCAACTAATACAACGGGAAATTATATCAAGAATGTAAAAAACTGTCGTTCCTGTTTTCACGCATACGACGCCGAAGATTGCGCATACAGCGTGCATGTGTGGCGAAACGCCAAAGATTGTGTTGATTGTGACACCGCTGGTCGGGGAGCGGAATTGGTCTATAATTCCACAAATACCGGACTCAATAGCTCTCAATGTATTTGTTGCAGCTTATGTTGGGGAAACAGCTTTTTAACATATTGCATGTACTGTTATGATTCTCAGCACTGCTTTGGTTCAGCGGGTTTGCGGAAGAGGCAGTACTGCATTTTAAATAAAGAATATGACAAAGGGACTTTCGAGAAACTAAAGACAACCATTATAGAAGATATGAAAAAAGAGGGCGTTTATGGAGAATTTTTCCCGCCGCCGCTTAGTACTTTTGGATACAATGAGGCATGCGTTCAGGAACAATTCCCTTTATTGAAAGAAGAAGCGTTGAAGCAAGGATTCAAATGGGAAGATTATCCTAGAGGTACTTTTGGTAAAGAAACCATTTCGTGGGATAAAGTTCCTGACTCTATTTACGATGTTCACGACCTGGACGTGAAGCGCGAGATTTTTGTCTGTCTTAACTGCAAGAAAAACTATAAGATTATATCAAACGAGTTTTCGTTCTACCGAAATCTGCACATTCCTTTGCCCCGTCTTTGTCCCGATTGCCGGCACGCGCGGCGATTCAATGCACGCGGACCGAATAGGTTATGGCACCGCCAGTGCCTTTGTGACCCTTCGACAGGCTCAGGGCAAGCTACAAGATATAAAAACACCACAAAACATTCTCATCACCCAGAGGGCAGGTGTCCCAATGAGTTTGAGACATCATACGCACCGGAGAGGAAGGAGATTGTGTATTGTGAGACCTGCTATAACACGGAGGTGGTATAACATGTCATACCACCTCAGACTAAGACTATGAATAGCGAAACTAGAAATTGTCAGAATTGTAAATCAGTTTTTCAGATCGAACCGGAGGATTTTGATTTTTACCCTCCTTCGCCCAAGGCTACGGACGGGCACAGCAAAAAAATCGTATGACCAAACAATGCCAAAATTGTAAAACACAGTTTGAGGTCACAACCGAAGACCAGAGTTTTTACCAAAAGATTAACGTTCCGGCGCCGACGTTTTGTCCAAAATGCCGTCTGCAACGGCGGCTTGCGTTTTTTAATTTAATTAATCTTTATAAGCGCCCTTGTGATCTTTGTAGGAAAGATGTGATTTCGATGTATGCGCCAGAGAGCCCGTACCGCGTGTATTGTCCTCGTTGTTGGTGGTCGGATAATTGGGACGCATTTGAATATGGGCGTGATTATGATTTCTCGCGGCCGTTTTTTGAACAATTCAATGAACTCTGGCACGAAGTGCCAATGCTGGGGCTCTCGCTTGGTTTGGAGACTCTTGCAACCTCACCCCACAACAACCATGCCGGCCATCTTAAAAACTGCTATCTTCTTTTTCATGCTGATGTCGATGAGGATTGCGCTTATGGCGTGGTAGTAACTCACAACAGATCAGTACTTGACTGTTCTTTAATTAATTCGTCTGAGCTATGTTATGATTCGATGCATTCGTATAAGAATAACCGATGTGTTGGAACGAGAAGCCAGGTAACAGAGTCGCTTGACTGCGTGTTCTTGAAAGATTCTATGAATTGCCAGAACTGTTTTGCATCAGCTAACCTGCGAGGCAGGAAATACCACATTTTCAATAAACCGTATACCAAAGAAGAGTATTTCAAGGAGATCGGAAAGTGGGACTTGGGTTCTTACAAAACATATAAAGAGTTACAGAAACGCGCCGAGGAGCATTGGAAAATGTTTCCGCCAAAACCAACAATGGACGAGTTTGCGATTAACTCTACCGGCAGCCATGTTTTTCAATCAAAAAACTGTAAAGAGTGCTTTGAAGTAGTTGGCGCCGAAGATTGTAAATTTATTTCTATCACAGAGCCGCCGATGAAAGACTGTTACGATATTTCAAGCTGGGGACATAATCTTACCCTCGCATATGAATGCTGTGTGGTTGGGGAAGACGCTTCAAATGTAAGATTTTCTCAAGAGGCGGGCCTTGGTTTGTACGACACTGAATATTCTAAACTTTCTCTTGCAGGATCAAATCATTTTGGTTGTGTGTCGATAAATAAAGGTGATTACTGCATTTTAAACAAGCGATACTCCAAGGAGGAATTTGAAAAGTTAAGAGAAAGGATTGTAGCGCACATGGAAGAGATGCCATACACAGATAAGAAAGGAAGAGTTTATAAATACGGTGAGTTTTTTCCTATTGAGTTTAGTCCATTTGCGTACAATGAGACAGTTGCGAATGACTTTTTCCCACTTTCTCGTGAACAGACGGAGAAAGAAGGTTACCGATGGAGAGAACTGGAGTCGAGGCAGTATGTGATAACAATAACTCATGACAAGCTACCTGATCATATCCGGGATACCCCCGATGATATTTTGAAAGAGGTGATTAGTTGCAAAAAGTGCGGTAAAGGATTTAAGATTATTCAGATGGAGCTTGAATTTTTACGGAAGATGAACCTGCCGCTGCCCAGAGAATGTCCCTTCTGCCGCATTGATGAAAAGTTCAAGCAATGGGTGAAGAATTTAAGAGTCTTTAAACGAGTGTGCTCCAAGTGCGGCAGTGAGTTTGAGACCAATTACCCTAAAGAGGAAGTAGAATACATATTATGCAAGAAGTGTTATCAAGCTGAAGTTATCTAAGATTTATGAAAATAATACACACCAAAGAATTTTCACGGCAGACCGCTCCTGTTTTTGTTTTAAGAGATAAGCAAAAAATTGAATTGCATCCGTTTTTTAAAACGCTCTCAAAAGAGGACCAAGTGAACCTACGCTTTCTTAAAAGTAACGCTAAGCAGGAAGGGAATGAGAGTCATGTGCTTTTGTTGTCCCGCGGGAGGCGGGTTTTAGTGATTAGCGTCCCAGAAGGATTTAATCACCGAAGGGCGCTGCGTACAATGCGGCAGGTGGTGACACTCGCCCGGCGCGAGAAGATTGGTAATCTTGCCCTGTATTTAGATGATTTTCTGGTTAAAGAATCGGGTATTTTACGTGAGTCCGTGGCTGAGATGCTTGCGACACAGATTGAGATCGCTAATTTTGAGTTTGTTAAGTATAAGACTAAACCGAAAGAGGGTTGGTTTTTTGTAAATGCGGTCCAAATTATTTCATCCGGGAGGAGCGTGAAGATTAAAGCAGCACTTAGACGCGGGAAAGTTGTAGGAGAAGAGATTAATCACACAAGAATTCTCTCAAATACTCCCGGTGGGGATATGACTCCATCAAAACTTGCTGATGCCGCGCGGCGGGCCGGCCGCAGTGCAGGGTTTAAAGTAAAAGTTTTAGATGAGAGGGCGATCCGCAAACTGAAAATGGGGGGTGTGCTCGGTGTGTCGCGCGGGTCAGACGAGCGTCCTCGCTTTATCGTTATGGAGTACCTAAAAGGCAGGCGCAGTGAGAAACCCGTGGTTTTAGTGGGTAAGGGAGTGACGTTTGACACCGGCGGGTTGAACTTGAAGCCGACTGAGGGAATTTATGAGATGCATATGGATATGTCGGGTGGAGCGGCGGTGATTCATACGCTCGCTGCACTTGCGAAGCTTAAGTCAAAGAGAAACATTATTGGTCTTGTCCCGGCGGTCGAGAATATGCCTTCGGGCTCAAGTTATCGCCCGGGTGACGTTCTCCGCACCATGTCCGGCAAGACAATTGAAGTTTTAAACACCGATGCCGAGGGGAGGGTGATACTTGCCGATGCGCTGGAGTATGCGAAGCGGTACAAGCCGCGGCTTGTTATTGACGTTGCGACGCTTACAGGCTCAGCGGTAGTTGCTCTTGGCCAGCGCGCGTCGGCTCTCTTTGCTACCGACGATAGGGTGAGTGAGAAATTGCGGATAGCCGGAGAGGTCACCGGTGATTTTGTCTGGCCTATGCCGCTTTGGGAAGAGTATGAGGAGGACATAAAAGGGACGTTCGGGGATGTAGCAAATACTACAACCGGCAAGAATCGCACCGGAGGCGTTAGTACGAGTGCGGCATTTCTCTGGCAGTTTATCAAAGGTCATAATTGGGTTCATCTTGATATTGCGCCGCGGATGACTGCAATTGAAGGTGATTATTTGGCAAAAGGTGCAGCCGGTGCACCGGTAGCGCTTCTTGTGCAATTTTTGAGAGGTTTCTAAACTCCGCGACCAAGAATATGAATAAGGAAACTAAAGCACTTCGGCAAGACTCAGTGTCTTCGACTTGTCAGAGCTGTAGGACGTCTTTCGTGATTGAACCGGACGACTTCGCGTTTTATGAGAAGATAAGCGTTCCGCCGCCGAAGAATTGTCCCCAATGTCGGCAGCGAAGGAGAATATTATTTAGAAATTTTAAGACGCTCTACAAGCGAAAATCCGACAAGTCTGGGAAATCAGTGATATCAATGTATTCCGAAAAGGCTCCGTTTCCGGTGTGGAGCCATGAGGAATGGTGGGCTGATGACTGGGACGCGAAGGAGTACGGGCGGGATTTTAATTTTAGTCGTCCTTTCTCTCTGCAATTTGCCGAGTTGCAAAAAGTGGTCCCGCATTATGCGGTTATGAACACAAGGAGTGAGAACTGCGTCTATTCGAATCTTACATTTGAGAGTAAGAATTGTTATCTGGTATTTGGTTGTGTTGATGATGAGGATTGTGCATACGGGCATATAGTGTGGAATTCCAAGGATTGTTTTGACAATCTTTATATGTTTAAAGGGGAACTCTGTTATGAATGCGTGGATTGTTTGGGTTCATATCGACTTCTTTATTCACAAGAGTGTGAGGACTGCGCTGATAGTGTGGGCTTGTATGACTGCCGAGGATGTACGCAATGCATAGGCTGTGTTGGTTTGAAGCAGAAGTCCTACCATATTTTTAATGAAAATGTTGGGAAGGAGGGATACGAAAAGTTTCTGACCGAACACCCTTTACATGACCCAAGGACGATATCTCTAATTTTGAATAAACAACAGGGTCTTAGGAAAAAACTTCCGCAGAGATACTTTTTTGGATCTCATAATAATGATGTTTCCGGCAACCATATTTACAATTCTAAAAACGTCCATTATTCATTTGACGTAAAAAGCGGGGAGAATTCTAAATATGTTTTCACACTCAGAAAAGCTGTTGATGACTATGATGTTTCTTTTTCGCCCGACTTGGAGCTGTGTTACGAAGTTCTCGCGGGTCAAGGCATGCGACAGTTTTTTACCCGGAATTGCGTGAATTCTACAGATGCCTATTATTCGGAAGATTGTTTTAACTCTCATAATATTTTTGGCTGTGTAGGCTTAAAAAGCGCGGAGTACTGCATTTTAAACAAGCAGTATTCCAAAGATGAATATGAATCTTTGAAGTCGAAAATTATAGAGTATATGAAGAAAACGGGGGAGTGGGGGGAGTATCACCCCCCGGAACTTTCAGCGTTCGCCTACAATGAATCAATTGTTAATGAATATATGCCGCTTGCGAAAAAAGAAGCGCTCGCGCAGGGATTTCGCTGGGAAGAAGACATTCCTATAACTAGCGGACAGGAAACTATTTCGCATGATGAACTTCCGACGAATCCGAAAGGATATTCGGGAGATTTAATAAAACAAGTTCTGAGGTGTGATGCCTGCGGCAGAAATTACCGTTTTATTCAACCGGAAATTAATTTCTATAAACAAGTGGGGCTTCCCCTCCCGCGAGAATGTTTTAATTGCCGTCATCAAAGAAGAATGGGCTCAAGAAATGTACGGCAGCTCTGGCCGGGAACGTGTGCTAACTGTGGGGCTGGTTTTCAAACCTCTTATTCGCAGGAAGAACAGAAAGAACATAAAATCTTCTGTGATAAATGTTATCTTCAAGAAGTAGGATAATGGAGAATCAAATTAAAATACTTCGAGAAGACTCAGCATCTTCGACACTTCAACAAAACTCAGTGCAGGTATGCCGGAGCTGTGAGCAAAAATTTACCATCAAGCCGGATGACTTCGCGTTTTATGAGAAGATAAGTGTCCCGCCGCCGACTTTGTGCCCTGACTGCCGGCAGCAGAGGCGTTATGCGTGGCGGAATGAGCGGGTGCTCTATCGCCGCAGATGTGATTTATGCGGCAAAAGCACGGTAACAATATATTCTCTAAACAAACCGTTTAAGGTGTATTGCCCGCCTTGTTGGTGGAGTGATAAATGGGATGCGCTGGAATACGGGCGGGATTTTGATTTCTCGCGCCCATTTTTTGGGCAGTGGCAGGAGCTACAGTTACAGGTGCCTCGCATCGCGCTCCTTACAAAAAACAGCGTTAATTCAGAATATACAAACCACGCGTGGGATAACAAGAATTGTTACTTGTGCTTTGGTTGTGGCTGGTCGGAAAACGTGATGTATTCCACTAATATATTTCCTGCGCGAGATTGCATTGATTGTTATCGTATTGAAAAAGAGAGCAATGAACTTCTTTACGAATGTATTAATTCATATAAATGTTATCAAAGTCAGTACGGTTTTTTGTTGGAGGGTTGCACGAATTGTTATTATTGCTACGATTGTCGCGGTTGTTCAAATTGTTTTCTTTCATACAATCTCCGCAATAAGCAGTATCATATTTTGAACAAGCCCTATACTAAAGAGGAATACCAGAAGAAAATAGAAGAATTTAATTTGAGCTCGTATGAGAGCAGGGTAAAGCTTTATGAGAAGTGGCTTGCGATAATTCGTGATAACGTATTACATCGTGCCGCGGTAATTTTGCAGTCAGCAAATGCCACCGGTAACATGATATTCAATTCGAAGAATATTCATCATTCTTTTGATGCGAGTGGAATAGAGGATGCAAAATATTTGATTGTCGCCATTGATTCCAAGGAGTGCATGGATTCGTATCATTTTGGGTTTAATTGTGAATTAATTTATGAATGCCATGCACTAATTAGAGATTATAACGTATTGTTCACGAATCTGAGTTATGATGATTCTCATATTATGTACTGTGATAGTTGCCACAATAGCGAGAATTTATTCGGTTGTGTTGGGGTGAAACAAGGGAAATATTCAATTTTTAACAAGCGTTATAACGAAGAGGAGTATAAGGAGCTGAAACGTAAAATTATTGCGCACATGAGTGAGACGGGAGAGTTTGGGGAATTTTTCCCTGCAAAGATTTCTCCGTTTGGTTATAACGAAACACAGGGGCAAATCTACATGCCGCTTAGCAAAGAAGAAGTAATGAAAAGGGGATGGAGATGGGAAGATCAGGTTCCCGGCACGTTTGGTAAGGAAACAGTGAAGCCGAACGATATCCCTGACAAAATAGAAGATGTAGAGGACTCTATTGTGAATGAAGTTCTTATGTGTGTTAAGTGCAAGAGAAATTACAACATTATACGTTCTGAATTTGATTTATATCGCAGGGAAAAAATACCAATTCCCCGATTATGTCCCCACTGTCGCTACCTTAATAAAATTGCCCTGCGTCCGCCGCGAAAACTCTGGCATCGCCAGTGCGTGTGTGACCCTTCGACAGGCTCAGGGCAAGCTACAAGATATGAAAACACCACAGAACACTTCCATGGTAAAAGTAGGTGTCCCAATGAGTTTGAGACATCATATGCACCGGAGAGGAAAGAGATTGTGTACTGTGAACAGTGTTACAACGCAGAGGTGGTATAGCATGAACCATGAATCAAGAAGTTAAGAAATGTCAAAATTGTAAGAAGGAGTTCACGATTGAATCAGAAGATTTTGATTTTTATAAGAAAATGAACGTTCCAGCGCCGACGTTTTGTCCGGAGTGCAGGTTTCAGCGGCGTTTGATATTTCGCAACGAACGGGTTTTTTACAAACGTAAGTGCGATTTATGCGGTAAGAGCGTGGTTTCTATTTTTTCTCCGGATAAGCCCTACACGGTTTACTGCCAGCCGTGCTGGTGGTCTGATAAGTGGGATTCTGATGATTATGCGATGGAGTATGATTCCGGCCGGAATTTCTTTGAGCAGGTTAAGGAAGTTCAGAGAAAAGTGCCGCATATGAGCTTGGTCACCGGATATAGCACCCTCGTAAATAGTGAGTACGTAAACCACGCAGGGTATGCGAAAAACTGTTATCTTATTTTCAACTCAGACCACTGCGAGAACGTTCTCTATGGTACGACGGTAAATTATGACAAGGATTCCATGGACGCGCTTATCCTTGACGAGTCAGAGTTATGTTATCAAGTGATCAACTGCCGGAAATGTTACCGGACGTTTTTTTCTGAAGACTGCAGTGGTTGCAGTGATGTATATTTCTCGAAGAGTCTCATTGGATGCAACAACTGTTTTGGCTGTGTTAATCTGCGGAACAAGAACTATCATATATTCAATAAACCGTACCCAAAAGAGGAGTATGAGGAAAAATTAAAAGCATTAAAGTTGGATTCACATACCTTTCTTATAGAAGAGAAGAAAAAAACCCATACTTTCTGGGAGAAATTTCCGCGTAAATTTATACACGGGTTTCATAACGTGAACGTTTCCGGAGACTATGTGTATGAGTGTAAGAATGCGCACTATATGTACCAAACTCGATTTGTTGAAGACGGGAAGTTTTGTCAGTTTATGACTTTGAAGCCGGCGAAGGATATTTATGACCTCAGTGAATGGGGGAATGGCGTGCAGCGTGTGTGTGATTCTATCACCGTTGGAGAAGGGGCTGATACCATACGGTTTTGTTTTGGAACGTGGGATACCGCTCTAGAGAATGAGTATTCTATGTTCGCGGTTTCCTCTTCAAATGTATTCGGCTGTGTCTGCGTAAAGAAGAAACGGTATTGTATTTTAAACAAGCAGTACGACAAAGAATCTTTTAGCAGGCTCAGAGGGAAAATCATTCAGGATATGAATGAGCGTCCGTACGTTGATAGCAAGGGCAGAGTATGGAAATATGGAGAATTTATTCCGTACGATCTAAGCTTATTCGATTATAATGAAACCACGGCGCACCAGTATTACCCGTTGTCGAAGGAGCAGATACTAGAGAAAGGCTGGCGGTGGCACGAACCAACGCCGGCTGAGCATAAGATTACATTACTATCTGAAAAAATGCCCGACAGCATCAATGACGTTACGGATTCTATTCTTCAGGAAGTTTTGGAATGTATGGATTGTAAAAAAGCATATCGCGTAGTGCGTTCGGAACTCGATCTGCTTCGCAGGTTTGAATTCCCTTTACCGAGGAAGTGTCCGGATTGCAGGCACATGGAGCGGATGAGTCGTGTCAATCCGCCGCGCCTGTGGGACCGTAAATGCGCCAAATGCGGTCAGGAAATTAAGACGGGTTACGCTCCAGAGAAAAAGGAAATAGTTTATTGTGAGAAGTGTTATCAAAAGGAAGTGATATGAATACCGAAACCAAAACACTTCGACAAGACTCAGCATCTCCGACCTGTCAAAATTGTAAAAACCAGTTCACTATTGAACCGGATGACTTCTCGTTTTACGAGAAGATTAGTGTTCCACCGCCGACATTTTGTCCGGACTGCCGACAACAGAGACGTATGGCAGTAAGAAACGAGAGGACTTTGTATAAGGACTCATGTGACCTTTGTGGTAAGTCTATAATTTCAATGTATTCGCCGGATAAACCGTATAAGGTTTATTGCCGTGAATGTTGGTTTTCCGACAAGTGGGATCCGCTTGAATATGGCGTGGAATACAATTGGGATAAGCCGTTTTTTCAGCAATATAGAGAACTGCTGGTGAGAGTTCCTCAAATTGCCATTGCACAATATCATACAAATATTAATTCAGATTACGCAAATTTCATTGCTGACAACAAGAACATATACCTTTCGTACTCGGTATTGGAAAGTGAGGACGTATATTACTCTCGCTTTATGGACAAAGACAAGACCTGCTTTGATAGTTTTAATATTGAAGGTTCGGAAATGGTTTACGAGAATATAGACGGGGATCGTAATAATAGGACAAGTTTTACGTTACGTTCAAGAGAATGCATCGAGTCGGCATATCTTTTTGACTGCTCGGGGTGCCAAAATTGTTTCATGAGCTCGAATTTGAGAAATCAACGTTATGTTTTTAGAAATAGGCGGTGCTCGAAAGAAGAATATTCAAAAGAGATAAATAAAATCAGCATGGGGAATCATAACCAGTTTCAAGAGTTAAAAAAGGAATTCAAGAAGCTTATAAGATCTTCTCTTCACAAGTTCGCTAATTTCACAAAAACTATAAATTGCACAGGGGATAATATTGAAAATTCAAAAAACGCCCATTTCACTTTTGATGCGTATGAATCGGAAAACATTAAGTATAGTTCGAGGATAATTGGCGCTAAAGAGATTTACGACATGTTTGGCTGTGCGACATCTGAATTAATGTACGAATTCATGGCTGGAGGCTTCGGATGCTATAAGACTCTTTTTTCCATGTTTGGTGAGGCAACAAGGGATAGTAACTATGCGTATTGGTGTCTTAATTCTACCAACATGTTCGGCTGCTCGGGTGTGAGGAAAAAGGAATATTGTATTTTTAATAAGCAATACTCTAAAGAAGAGTATGGTGCCCTCGTAGCTAAAATTAAAGAGCATATGAATGACAAGCCATATACTGATAAAACAGGATGTGTGTATAAATACGGCGAATTTTTTCCAATTGGATTGAGCTTATATGCGTACAACGAAACAATTGCCCAGGAATATATGCCTCTTACAAAAGAGCAGGCTGAAAGAAAGGGATATTCATGGCGAGAACCAGACAAGTATCCTTATACGCCTACAATGCAGTCATCGCAATTACCTATGGATATAAAAGACGTAGAGGACTCGATTATTAAAGAAGTGATCGGTTGTAATGATTGTGGACGCGCGTATCGAATAGTGAAACTAGAACTTGATTTCCTGCGAATGAGAAAGATAGCGCTTCCTAGGAAATGCGAAAACTGCCGTTATAAGGAACGATTTGCAATGCGAAACCCTCTTAAACTTTGGCACAGACAATGCGTATGTGATTACAAAGTGCGCGAAAATACCGCGAAACATATCCATCATCTGGAAGGGAGGTGCCCCAATGAGTTTGAAACAAGTTACGCCCCAGAGAGGAAAGAGGTCGTTTATTGCGAGCAATGCTATCAGAGCGAGATAGTATAGATTTGAGGTAGAATAATAAGGGAAGAAAGGTCCTCTAATTTTTAAATGACCTATGCCCAACGAAACAAAAACACTTCGGCAAGGCTCAGCGCAGGCATGCCAAAACTGCGGGGCTAAGTTTTTAATTGAGCCGGGGGATTTAGGTTTTTATAAAAGGATTAATGTCCCGCCGCCGACGTGGTGTCCGGAATGTCGGGCAACTCGCCGGTTTGTTTTTTGGAACGAGCACAATCTATTTCGTAAGAAAGACGCTCGCACGGAAAAGGAAATATTTTCTACGTATCCAAGGGCATCGCCGATTAAAATTTACGAACACGACTACTGGTGGTCGGACAAGTGGGATCCGCTTGAGTATGGCAGAGATTATGATTTCTCCCGCCCGTTTTTTGAGCAATTCAGAGAACTTCTCTATGAGGTACCTCTTCCTTCACGAGAAATAAAACAGCTTATAAATAGTGACTATTGCAATCACGCAGGCTTTTTGAAAAATTGTTATCTTTGTTTTGATTGTGATGCTTCGGAGGATTGTTTGTATGGCGTAGGATTTAGAAATGCGAAAAGTTCGGTTGATTTTACGCAAGGTGACCATCTGGAACTTTGTTATGAGGTTTTCTCTTGCGCCCGCTGCCACAAGACCTTTTTTTCCACCGAGAGCGTTGATTGTAGAGATGTGTGGTTTTCGCGGGATTGCGTGGATTGTAACAACTGTTTTGGCTGCGTTAACTTATGGCATAAGAAATATCATATATTCAACACTCCTTATACTAAGGAGGAGTATTATAAGAAAGTACATGGATTTAACCTTGGTTCATACGGTTCATTGATTGAAATGAAGAAGAAAGTGTATAAATTTTGGTCTAAATTCCCGTTTAAATACGCACACAGCTTTAACACAATTAATGTTGTGGGTGGTGAGTACGCATACCGTTCAAAAGATTCCCACTTTTGTTATCAGTGCGCTGAAGTTGAAAGAGTAAAGTACTGTCAGAATATAGTTAACCGTGTTTTTGATTCGTATGATTACACAAGCTGGGGTGATAAATCTGAGTTGATATATGAGGCAGTTGTATGTGGATCCGACTGTAAGAGATTAAAGTTTTGCATTAATTGCTGGCCGGGCTGCGAAGATTTGGAGTATTCTGTGAATTGCCATTCATCAACGAATCTTTTCGGATGCATAGGATTAAATAAAAAATCTTATTTTATTTTGAATAAACAGTACACCAAAAACGAATTTTACACCTTACGCGAGAAAATTGTAGAACATATGAACCAGATGCCGTATAAAAATTCTCATGACAGGATATACAAGTACGGGGAGTTTTTTCCACCGGAGTTTTCACCTTTGGCATATAATGAGAGCGTTGCCGTGAGTTATCTTCCTCTGGATAAGGAAGGGGTGGTGGAAAAAGGTTTTGTCTGGCGGGAGCCGGAGGTTCGGGAGTTTGCAATAACAGTGTCTGCTGAGAACTTGCCAGATCATATCAAGGACGTTAATGGAAGTATTTGTAAGGAAATTATAGAATGTTTATCGTGCAAGAAAGCTTACAGGATCGTTCTTCCTGAACTGCAATTTTATAAGCGTATTGGTTTACCGTTACCGCGTTTATGTTACGCGTGTCGCTACGAGGAGAGGATAAAAATGCGTAATCCGTTAAGGTGGTATTCTCGTCGGTGTATGTGTGATTATAAAGTTTATAAAAATATTACCAAACACAGACATCATTTAAAGAACAGATGTTCCAACGAGTTTCATACTACATACACTCCGGAAAGACCGGAAATTATATATTGTGAACCGTGCTATCAGACGGAGGTGGTGTAACTAGTAATTAGTGACCGGTAATTAGAATAGAGAATTATGAATCAAGAAGATAAAACACTTCGACAAGGCTCAGCGTCTTCGACACTTCGACAAGGCTCAGCGTCTTCGACACTTCGACAAGGCTCAGCGTCTTCGACCTGCCAGAATTGTAAACAGGAGTTCATGATTGAACCTGATGATTTCGCGTTTTATGAAAAAATGAAAGTGCTGAGCCCTGGTTTGTGCCCTGATTGCCGGATGAAAAGGAAACTTGTGTTTCGGAATGAGCGGACACTTTACAAACGTCAGTGTGATTTGTGTAAAAAATCTATGCTCTCAATGTACAATTCAAAATCTCCCTACACAATTTATTGTGAAGATTGTTATAACTCAGATAAATGGGATGCAAAGTCTTTTGCCCGAGATTATAATCCTTCGAGGGCGTTCTTTGATCAATTACAGGAGTTAATGCTGAAGGTACCGAAGAAAAGCGTTTATACAACGATAGGTACGAGTGTTAATAGTGAATACCAAAATTTCGCCGGATATAACAAGAATTGTTATTTAATATTTAATAGCGGTTATAACGAAGATGTAGCTTATTCGCGTGGGGTGAAAGATTGTCGGGATTCTTTGGATATCTATTTCGCGATTAGTCTTGAACAATCTTACGAATGCATTAACGGGCATAAAAGCCACGGCGTGCGGTACGGTCAGAACGTGATGAGCTGTTTGAACTCGTGGTTTTTACTTGGTTGTAGTAACTGTCAAGATTGCTTTGGGTGCGTTAATTTGCGTAACAAGCAGTATCACTTTTTTAATGAAGCGTTGTCTAAAGAAGAATATGAGAAAAGAGTTGCCGAGATTGCCGGGAGTTATAAAAAGGTTCAAGATGCGCTTGAGAAATTTGAGGAGCATGCGCTTCAGTTCCCTCGTAGGCAGAATAATAATTTAAAGTCTGTTGGTTCAGAAGGGGAGTATATTTTCAATTCGAAGAATTGTAAACACTGTTTCGAGGTAACTGAATCAGAGGATTGTAAATTTGAGTTTGCTACAAAATCTACTAGGGATAGCTATGACGTTATGGGATATGGGTATGACTCTGAGCTTTTGTTGGAAACCGTTGCGGTTGGATACTCGTACAATGTAATTGGGTCATGGGGGTGTGATTCTTGCAGAGGACTTCGGTACTGTTTTGGCATGAGTAGATCAGAGGAATGTTTCGGATGTGATGGGTTGAAGAATGGAAAGTACTATATTTTAAATAAACAGTATAGTGAATCAGACTACAGTAAAATGCGAGATCAGATAGTTAGACAGATGGAACAGGATGGATTATATGGTTCATATTTTCCACTAAGACTTGCGTTTTTCGCCTACAACGAGACGCCAGCCCAAGAGAATTATCCTTTATCTAAAGAGCAGGCAGTTGCTGAAGGATTTCGATGGGAAGATGATATTCCCCGTACGAAAGGCCACGAAACGATTCAACCCGAAGATATACCGGATCATATTAAAGACATTCCTGACAGCATTGTGAAGGAAGTGCTGAAGTGTACGGGTTGTAGTTTCAATTACCGCTTAATTCAGCCAGAGTTGGAGTTTTATCGAAAGATGCTCATTCCTGTACCGCTGAAATGTTTTAACTGCCGTTATCTTGATCGTCTCCGCCGCCGGGGGCCCTTCAAACTCTACGCGCGGAAGTGTGCGAAATGTGGTAAGTCAATTCAAACAACCTATGCCCCTGACCGACCAGAAGTCGTTTATTGCGAACAGTGTTATCAAGCTGAGGTAGTATGACTTAACAATTCGCGCGAATTGTTAAATAGAGTATGAATCAAGTGAGCAAAACTCCACAATTTGATAAAGCGCTGGATGAATACTTTTCCAAACTTGAATTAGATGAGAAGGGAGGTCAGTGGAGGACTTGCCGATTTTCTGGTGAGAAATTTTACGTTCGTCCGGAAGATATTGAGTTTTACAAGAAAATGCGGGTGCCTCTGCCAACGTTATCTCCCAAGGAACGTATACGGAGAAAAATTGCTTTTACGAATTCTTACAATCTTTTTAAGGTAGTATCATCTTTTTCTAAAAAGTCGATTATTTCTCAGTACCCCCCTACCACACCATACAAAGTTTATGAACATCAGATGTGGTTTGGCGAGGAATGGGATCCTAACGATTATGCCAGCGCCTACACCGATAGCCGGGGATTCTTTGATCAATTTGGAGAGCTTATGCGGAACGTTCCTCGGCCCAATCTCCACATTGATAGTACAAGCATTAGGAGTGATTATACCAATAACTCGACTCGACTGAAAAACTGCTATTTAATTTTTGATTCTTACCAATCTGAAGATAGTGCGTATAGTATTTCTTTGATTGATTCGCGAAGTTGCTTTGATGGTTTTGCACTGAGAAACTCTGATACCTGCTACGATTGTTTCGAAAGTTCTGATCTCTTCAATTGTTTTTTTGTGGAGCACTCGAAGCATTGTCTCTATTCCTACTTCCTTTTCGATTGTCGAGATTGCGAATACTGTTTTGGTTGTGTGAATTTGCGTCACAAAAAGTACCACTTTTTTAATGAACCGTTGACTAAAAAGGCTTATGAGGAGAAGATACGAGCGTTAAATCTTGGCGACCGAGAATCTTTAAATTCTTTAAAAGGAAAGTTCACCGAATTGAAAAAGAAGGCGTTTTATAAAGAAACTCACAACGACCGAGCGGTCGCAAGTTTTGGTGATTATATTAAGGATTCCAAAAATTGTTACGCTTGTTTTTATATTATTGGTGGGGAAAACGTGGCATATTCCATTGGAGTTACGAAAACCAGAGATTCATACGATATTGTTGGCGGTGTAGGTACGGAGTTTAGTTATGAATCTTGGGCAGGTGACAATAACTACGGGATTAAATTTTCCATTGATGTTGATGATTGCCGTGAGATAGAATATTGTGATCTCTGTATTAACTGCCACGACTGTTTTGGTTGCATCGGACTTAAAAATAAATCGTTCTGTATTCTCAATAAGCAGTACGCTGAGAAAGACTATTGGGAGATGGTAGATAAAGTAAAGGCAAAAATGTTAGAGAAAGGTGAATATGGAGAATTTTTCCCACCCAAACTTTCACCGTTTCCCTACAATATTTCTATTGCTACCTCCTATAAAGGATATGATGACGTTGAGACGGCGAGGAGGTATGGATATCGGACAGAAGATATCCAGGAGACTTTGTATGAGGTGGAAGGAGAAATCGTTGATTCAAAAGATCTTCCTAAGGATATTCGTGAGGTGAAAGACGATATTTTGAATAAAGTTGTCTTTGACAGCGAAAATAATAAGAAATCCCGCTATATAAAGGCAGAATTAGAGTTTTACAGGAGATATAATCTTCCCTTACCCCAGAAACATTACAGTGTACGGTTGGCAGAGAAAAGAAAAAAGTTCGGCTCTATCGTGCTGGAGTTGTATGAGAGAAAATGCGTGAAATGTGGAAAGTCTATGCAGTCTTCGTATTCTCCTGATAGACCGGAGACTGTATATTGCGAGCAGTGTTATCAGGCGGAGGTGGTGTAGAAATGCTTAAATTTTTTTCTAAAAGGGAATATCAGCAGATTACAGACTTATTTGAGCTTGGTAAGATAGGGAACATTACGTATTTCCGGCAGGGGTATCAGACGCCAAAGGTAGCAATTACAACCCCGAAGGGGAAATTTATCGTTGCAAAGCACAATTTGTCCAGCAAGAAAGTCGTTGTTGCGGATATGAAGATCGTGCCGAGAATCGCTCTCCTGCACGAGATAAATTTTCTTACACACCTGAAACGTTTACCGGTTCCTCATTATATTCCATCAAAACGCCGAAAATATCTTGAGAATTTCAAAGGATACGCAGTAAGCGTGTATCGATTTTTGCCCGGTCGGCAACCAAAAAGAATTACACCAAAGATGGCGTATCAGCTTGGTGAATTTGTTGGAGAATTTCATAAGTTGGGCAGTAAGTTCAAAAAGACAATGCGGGGCAGGCGGAGATTTTACGACCTAAACCCTAAAATAATGGCATTAATGTATCGTTATGTGAAAAGACAAACTCATCCCCAGCTAAAGGCAGTTGTTGAAGAGGTAAAACGGGGAGTTCTGAATAATCGTCTGCCCAAATGGCTTCCTCGGGGCCCAATCCACGTGGACATCAAACTCGACAACGAACTTTTTATTGGAGAGAAATTAACTGGGGTGATTGATTTCGGCAATACGTATGTGGACTCTTTTGTGTTCGATGTGGGAAAAACAATTATGTGGAATTGTGAGAGTAAAGGACGGTTGGATAGAGCGTTAACTAAAAAATTTCTAGAGGGATATTTAAAAAAAAGAAAGCTATCAAAAAAAGAGCGGCACTATTTAAAACAATCTATACTCTTTGCAATTTACAGTCATGTCTGGGTTGATTTGTATCATGTACCCATCAAGTATGTACCGAAAAGCTACGCACTCTTCCTGGTGAAAAAATTTCTACCGATGGCCCGCTGTCTGGAAAAAGAAGAGTTGTAGCGGTCAATTTCTTCTGATAGAATGGGGTTTATGCGGCAGTCGGAGCTTTTTTCTAGAACATATAAGGAGGACCCTAAGGATGAAGTTAGTGTTAATGCGAAGCTCCTTGAGAGAGGAGGCTTTGTTTATAAAAATTCGGGCGGCGTGTATTCATACCTCCCCTTGGGTTGGAAGGTAATTAGGAAGATTTCGGCTATTATCCGGGAGGAGATGAACGCTATAGGCGGGCAAGAGATGTTAATGCCCGCGCTCGTTGAGAAGAAATATTGGGATAAGAGCGGGCGATGGGACGTTGGGATAGGATTTGAGGTGAAAGGTAAGGAAGAAAAAACCCCCGGTTTTGTTCTCGGGTGGACACATGAGGAGGTGCTTACCGATATCGTTTCTAAATACATAAGTTCTTATCAAGACCTGCCGTTTGCGGCGTATCAAATCCAGTCAAAGTTCAGGAATGAGCCGCGGGCTCGATCGGGGCTTCTGCGGGGAAAGGAGTTTATAATGAAAGATTTGTACAGTTTCCATGTTTCTCTAGAAGATATGTTTCGTTACTATAATGAGGTAAAAGGCGCCTATGAAAAAATTTTCAAACGATGCGGCTTAAAATCAATCTATACCACTGCCGCCGGCGGGGATTTTACATTTTCGAATACGCACGAATTTCAAGTGGAGTCTCCTGCGGGTGAGGATGAGATTGTTTTATGCCGCCTCTGTAATTTTGCAGAGAATAAAGAGATTTCTAAAAACAAAGGAGGAGACCAGTGCCCCGAATGTCAAAAAGGAGTTCTAGATAAAATAAAAACTATTGAAGTGGGCAACATCTTTCCGCTTGGTACGAAATATTCCGAAGCCTTTAATTTACAGTTTGTAAACAAAGACGGCAAGAAAGCATATGTAGTGATGGGTTCGTACGGTATTGGTTTAGGACGAGTGATGGGGACCGTTTCCGAGATTCATCACGACGAGCAGGGAATTATTTGGCCGGAGTCGGTTGCTCCCCTCAAAGTTCACCTTCTGGCAGTAGGGGAGATGACATCATCATTGAAAAAGCAAGCAGATATTGCTTATAATAAACTGGCTAAGGCGGGAATAGAAGTGCTTTATGATGATCGGGCCCAGGTTCATGCAGGGGAAAAATTCTACGACGCCGATCTAATTGGTCTGCCCGTGAGATTGGTGGTGAGTGAGAAAACAATAGTTCAGGAAAAACTAGAGGTTAAGCACAGGAACGAGAAAGAGACCAAGTTGATGAAATTAGAAGAAATAATAAAAACTTTATCATGATTTTAAAAAAACATATCGGCATTGATTTGGGAACTGATACGACTCAGATTTATTTGAACAAGAACGGAGTAGTGGTTAATGAACCTTCTGTTATAGCTTTTAATAACCGGACCAACAGGATTGTTGCTTATGGTGATCACGCAAAAACAATGCGGAGTCGGACGCCGGCTCACGTTACGGTTTCGAGGCCTATAATTCACGGAGTTATTGCCGATTTTGATATGGCTCGTGAGATGACTCAACACTTTTTAAAAGATGGTCATATTCCGTGGTCTTGGTCTACGAGAATGATTGTAAGTGTTCCTACTAATCTAACGGAGGTTGAGAGGAAGTCAGTAGAAGATTTATTGAAGGAGTCGGGTGCAAATGAGGTGCACTTAGTCGAGCAGCCGCTTGTTGCTGCCCTAGGCAGTCAACTTGATATTCATCAGCCGACTGCATATTTAGTTGTTGACATTGGTGCCGGCACGACTGATATGGCAATTATTTCCATGAATGGGATAGTTGTCTCAAAACGACTTGAGGTTGCCGGTGATTTCCTGAATAGTGAAATTATAAGGTCAGTAAGAGATGAACTTAAGTTAAGTATTGGTGAGCCAACGGCCGAAGACATAAAAATCGCTGTCGGCGCGGCAATTCCTCAATCAGAACGCTTGGAGGTGCAGATAAGAGGGAGAGACGTGGTAAGTGGTTTGCCTCGGGAGATTGTTGTTAAAGACACTCAAGTGCGTCTATGGCTCGGTCGTCCCCTAAGACTTATTCACGAGGGGTTGAAAGATTTAATTGAAGCTTCTCCTCCTGAGTTGGTTGGTGACGTCCATAAAAACGGAGTTTATATGTGCGGAGGAGGCAGTATGTTGAGGGGTGTTGATCAGATGTTGCAGAAAGAGACCGGCGTTGAAGTTAAATTGGTAGACGATCCCTTAACCTGTGTTGTGAGGGGGACAGGTGTTGTTGTTGAGAATTTCGATAAATACAGTCATCTTTTAGATAATTTTTCCAATTTGAAGTTGGGGTGAAGTTTTTTGTTGGGATGAAATCTCCACAATTTTTTTTAGTTCTTTTTTTAACTTTATTTTTTTTATTTTTGGCATTTTTTTATCGCGGCGGTGTTAATGGGGTTCTCCAAGAATTTAGGGCTCTGAATTTAAGTTTTTGGGATGGGGCATTTGATTATCAAAGATTTCGGGATTTGGAGCTTGAGAATCAAGGTTTATTGGCAAAACTTGGTAAGTTAGAAGAAGGGGTAATTATTTCAGAGCATTTTTCTTACCAAGTAGGACAAGTTTATTCACGTTACCCTTTTAATGATCGGCGTTTTGTAGTCATAAACATTGGTGCTCGGGATGGAATTGAGCCGGGAATGCCGGTTTTAATAAACGAAAATATTCTTCTGGGGAAAGTTAAAGATGTTTTGAGATCGCAGAGCGTTGTTGAAACCGTTTTTAACCCTGAATGGCGGAGTAGTGTAATTATCGGCAGTGAAGATACAAAAGCTCTTTTGAAAGGGGGAACACCTCCTTCTTTAGATCTAATTTCTCTGGGAGCCAATATTAATTTAGGAGATGAGGTCTTAAATATTTCTCCCGATTTCCCTCTAAATCTTTTAATTGGAACTATAGGCGAAGTAAAACCTGTTTCGAATGAGGCGTGGCTTGCTGCCGAGCTAACAACGTTATATCGGCTGGAGAATATTAATAAGGTTTTAGTTATAACAGATTTTCCTTGATGTGAACATATACATAAAATTTTTATTGGTATTTTTAGCGGTTGTTGCCGCGTTTTTTCTGCAGCAGTCTGGGATTTTAAGTTTAGGTAGTATCAACCCTAATTTAATTCTTATTAGTTTTTTGTTGATTATTTTTAAACTAGATAATATTTGGTTTTTGGGGGCGTTGCTTTTATCAATGGCGGCAGTGTTTTTTACCCTAACCCCTTACTGGTTTCCTCAAGTGTTGGTGGTGGTAGTTTTAGCTATAGGTTTTTATTTTTTAAAGCGGATATTAACCGGTAACAATATGCTGGATTTCTTGATTGCTATTCTTTTGGGGACGGTGATTTTTTATTTAATTATCAATGTATTCCGGTTCTCATTGATATCGGTGGGTTTAGTTTTAGGAGAGGTTTTGTATAATCTTATCTTAGGGTTTGTTATTTGGCCTATTTTTCGTTTTTTAAAAGAATGAATAAATGAATAAACGGGATATTAATTTAGAAGATATTTTGACGGATAAGGTCGTGGAAGAAGATCTTCTTGAGGTTCCTTTGGGTGATAGGGTGTTTAAAAGTTTCTTTGTATTGGTTCTGTTTTTGATTCTAGTAGTTATTGGCCAATTAGTGAATTTGGGGGTTTTTAACAACTCTTTTTATACATCGCGATCTTTGGCTAATATAAGTTATGCTGAAGTAGAACCAGCGCCGCGGGGAGTGATTGTGGATCGTTTTGGTATTCCCTTAATTCGTAATGAGCAGACTCTTAATACTTTTTTAGTGCCCCACGAGTTGCCTAAAAATTTGGATGATCGGTTATCCGTTTTTAGGAGAATTAATGAGATTTTAGGGATAGATCAGAGAGAATTGGACCAAAGAATTAAGGAGAAAGACTGGGGTTCTAGTGAGAAACTTTTTTTAACCGGAGATCTAGACCATAATCAGATAGCTATTCTTGAATCGGATAACGTGCCGGGTCTCCGGGTTGAACAGAGTTTTAAAAGGGTTCATGAATTATCTCTTACTTTCTCCCACTTACTCGGTTTTACCGGTTTGGTTAGCGTTCACGACTTAAAACAGAGTCCGGGTTTGTTTATTGATGATGAGATTGGTAAGGCGGGTTTGGAAGCGTACTATGACGCCAGTTTGCGAGGTGTAAACGGACGGGAGATTTTCTTGCGCGATGCAGTAGGCAAGATTAAAGAAAAGAGGGTGTCAGCGTTGTCTCAGGTGGGCGGTAAGTTAGAAACGTTTATCGATCGGGAGTTTCAAGAGTACTTTTATAACCGTTTAATGCAGGCGCTTTCTGAGTTAGACAGGAATATAGGCGTTGGTATTGCCATTAATCCTCAGAATGGTGAGGTTTTGGCTCTTTTCAGTATTCCGGGTTTTGATGCCAATAACGTAGCTGGATTTTTGGAAAGCAATAATCAGCCTTTTTTCAATCGGGCCGTGAGCGGGTTGTACGCCCCCGGCTCAACTATTAAACCACTTGTCGCTACAGCGGCTCTGGTTGAGGGGGTTGTTAATCCTGGGACTGAAATTTTTTCTGCTGGCTTTATTGAGATCCCCAATCCCTACAGTCCCGATTCTCCCCCAAGTCTCTTTTTAGATTGGCGGCCTCACGGCTGGGTTGATCTTCATAGTGCGCTTGCGAGATCTTCCAATGTTTATTTTTACGAAGTTGGTGGTGGATTCAAAAACCAACAGGGTTTAGGGATTACTAAGTTGAAAGATTGGTGGCAAAAATTTAATTTGGGAGGGAAGACAGAAATTGATTTGCCGGGAGAGGTTCCTGGTTTTCTGCCGGATCCTTACTGGAAAAATGAACAAGGGGAAACTTGGCGATTGGGTGACACTTACAATGTAAGTATTGGGCAAGGGGATTTATTGGTGACGCCCATTACTCTTTTAAACTACATAAGTGCCATAGCTACGGGCGGTGAATTCTATCAACTCCGTATTATGAAATCGGTTATCGACCGTGAGGGGGAAGAAATTATTAGGAGTAAACCCACCGTTTTAAAAGACATAAGTCAGGGAATTGGCGGTTATGTAAAAGAGGTTCAGCAGGGGATGAGAGATGCGGTAGTTAGACCGTACGGGACCGCTAATCTTTTGAGCGGTTTACCGGTTAGCGTTGCGGCTAAAACTGGTACCTCTCAGGTTAATAACAATGAAAAAGTTAATGCATTCTTTGTTGGTTACGCTCCTTACGATCCGTTAGCTGGCGAACCTCAGATTGCAATTTTGGTTTTGGTGGAAGATGCCCGGGAGGGAAGTTTAAACGTTGTGCCAGTAGCTAGAGATGTGTTTTCGTGGTACTATGAGAACCGAATAAAACTGCGCTAATATATAAATTGAGCGCAGATATACAAATCAGCATGGATATAACTTACTTATCTCAAGAACGGTACGACGAATTATCTAAGGAGTTTGCAGAATTAAAGACTAAAGGCAGAAAAGAGATTGCCAAGCGTCTTAAGCAAGCTAAGGAGTTGGGGGATCTTTCAGAGAATTCTGAATATCAGGATGCGCGAGAGGAACAATCTAATTTAGAGAAAAAGATTAACGAACTCGATAATCTCTTAAGAAAAACTTCCATTATTAAGAAGTCCAGCGGCACGGCAACGGTTAGAATTGGATCTAAAGTCAAGCTGGAAAAAGACAAAGGAGAGATAGTAGCGTATACCATTGTTGGATCGAGTGAAGCTAGGCCTACACGGGGTTTTATTTCTAATGAATCTCCGGTTGGCAAAGGGGTTTTAGGCAAGAAAGTTGGCGATGTGGTTAATGTGGAAACCCCGAAGAAGGAAACAGATTATAAAATTTTAGGTATAGAATAAGAAGGCTCCAAAATTTGGACAACATTGGCATGCTTGAAGATCTAGTTAAAGAGCGGAAGAAAAAGCTTAGAAAGTATGAAGAGACTGGTAATCCCTATCCTGCAAAGGTTCATCGGGATGCAACGTTAGCTGAAATAATCGAGCGTTTTTCGGCGTTTGAGAGCTCGAAGAAATCAATCGCGGTAGCGGGACGTATTATGGCATGGCGGGATCAAGGAAAGATTATTTTTGCTCATATTCAAGACGGCACCGGAAAATTTCAACTCGTTTTTAACGAGGAAAAAGTTAAAAACTTTAAGCTCATCAAAGAAACCTTTGATATTGGTGATTTTGTAGAAGCTCAAGGGAAAGTTTTCAATACAGAGCGGGGAGAGAAAAGTCTGCTTGTCCAGCAGGTTAGGATGATTGCGAAGAGTTTGAAACCGCTGCCGGCTCACCGGTACGGCTTAGAGGATGTCGAGACCAAGCTGAGAGAGCGATATCTGGATATACTTCTCCACCCCGAAATTAAAGAGATGTTTGTTAAGAAAAGTTTATTCTGGGATACCGTGAGAGAACATCTCAAGAGCGCAGATTTTCTAGAGGTAGAAATGCCGGTGTTTGAGCGTGTTCCGGGCGGTGCAGATGCAGAACCGTTTATTACGCATTTGAATGCGCTCGATATGGATTTATATCTTAGAATTTCTTTAGAGTTGCCTTTAAAGAAGCTTTTGGTTGGTGGGTATGAGAAAGTATTTGAAATTGGAAGGATCTTTAGAAACGAGGGGATTGATCGGGAGCATCTGCAGGACTATACCCAGATGGAGTGTTATTGGGCGTACGCTGATTATGAAGACATGATGGAGCTTACAGAAAAACTTTACAAAGACGTTGTTAAAAAAGTTTGTGGGACGCTTATCGTCAATTCGTGCGGTCACCAAGTTGACTGGGGAAAGAAGTGGAGACGACTTGATTACTATGAAATATTCAAGAAAGAAACCGGAGTTGATTTAGAGAAAGCAACAATCGAAGATCTTCAGAAAAAAGCCAAGGAATTAAAATTAGAATATGAGCGTACTGCTGGGAAGGGGAGGATTATAGATATAATTTTCAAAAAGGCGGTTATACGTAAGTTAATACAACCGTGTTTTTTGGTTAATCCGCCGGTTGAGATTGAGCCTCTTGCTAAGCGATTAGAGAAAGATTCAGGGAGAGTTGCCAGATTTCAGATAATGGCTGTAGAAACAGAGCTTGGTAAGGGTTTTTCAGAATTAAATGATCCAATTGATCAAAGAGAGAGATTTGAAGAACAAATGAAGTTGCGTGAAAAAGGAGATAAGGAAGCGCAAAGATTAGACGAAGAATTTTTAGAGGCGCTGGAATATGGTATGCCGCCTGCAGCCGGTTTTGGAATGTCAGAGCGGGTATTCGCTATACTTATGGATAAACCGATTAGGGAAACCGTTTTTTTCCCGTTAATGAAAAGAAAATCAAAGTAACTTTAGTATGAAACGAGTAATGGTATTCGGCACGTTTGACGGCGTTCATGAAGGGCATCGGACGTTTTTTGGGGAGGCCCGCCGTCACGGCGATTATTTAGTTGCAGTGGTGGCGCAGGACCACATTGTCCAGTACCTGAAAGGCTACTTACCTGAGATTAATCTCGCAGAACGATTCGAAAATATCAAGAAAGAAGACGGTGTTGATGAAGTAATTGTTGGTGATATGGAGATTGGTACGTGGGAGGTTGTTAAAAAATACAAACCCGACGTTATCGCCATAGGTTACGATCAACATGCTTTGCGAGAGAATTTGGAGAATCATATTAAGGATTTAGGATATAAACCGGAGATTGAGGTAATGCATGCATATGAACCGAACAAGCTTCATTCTTCACGCTTTAATTTATAATTTAAGATTATGCTCGACGTAAATATAATTCGCGAAAATCCAGATAAGGTAAGAGAAGGAATTACTAAAAAAAATGTTGATCCAAAGCTTGTTGATAAGTTTCTTAGATTGGATGATGAGTGGAGGAAAAAAATAGCCGCCCTAGATCAACTTAAAGCGGAGCAAAATAAGGTTACCAGTGAACTCGCTGAAGGTCGTAGAGACTACTCGTTAAACCGGGCACAGATTTTAAAGAAGCGCATTATTCAAATAAAAGGTGAGAGTGAAACCTTCGGTAAAAAACGAGATGAGGTTTTGAGCTACTTACCCAACTTACCCTTTAAGGACGTCCCTGTTGGTAAAGATGAATCTTTTAATAAAGTTTTAAGGGAAGTTGGCAAGAAACCGAAGTTTAAATTTCAACCGAAAAGTCACCTCGATTTAGCAGAAAATTTAGGCTTGATTGACATTCAGAGCGCCTCTCAAGTGACGGGCACTCGTTTCAGTTATATATTAAGGGACGCAGTGCTCCTTGAGTTCGGGCTTGTGAAGCTTGCATATGACACGCTTCTACCACATGGATTTATTCCGGTTGTGCCGCCGGTAATGATTCGTCCTGAGGCATTCGCCGGTATGGGGAGACTTGCCGCAGACCAGAAAGAGGAACGTTATTATTTACCCAAAGACGATCTATATTTGGTAGGAAGCGCGGAGCACACTATAGGGCCGATGCATATGAATAAGGTATTGAACGAAAAAACACTACCCCGACGATATGTTGGTTTTTCAACCTGTTTTAGGAGGGAGGCGGGCTCATACGGTAAAGATACTAAAGGGATTTTGCGAGTTCACCAATTTGATAAAGTGGAAATGTTCTCATTCACTAAACCAAAGGATTCGGTTAAGGAGTATGAAATTTTACTTTCTCTTCAGGAAAAGTTAATGGAAAAACTTGATATCCCTTACAGAGTGGTTGAGATATGCACGGGGGATATGGGCTGGACTGATGCGCAACAGCATGATATTGAGGCGTGGCTTCCCGGAGAGGGGACTTATCGGGAAACCCATTCGTGCTCTAATACTACTGATTTTCAAGCGCGCGGCGTTAATACTAAATATGAGATGAGGGGAGAGAAGAAAGAGTTTGTCCATATGTTGAACGCTACAGCTTTTGCTATTGGGCGGACTTTAGTTGCGATATTTGAGAATTATCAAACTCAGCGGGGAACTATCAAAGTTCCAAAAGCGCTGAAAGATTATGTGGGGAAGAGTGAGATAGGAAGGAAGTAGTCAGCTTTTAGTATCCTCGGACAGTTACCTTTCGGAACCAGAATAGTTTTACTCCAGCGGTAAAACTTTCTTTTCCCTCGTCCCGCTGGCTCTCACCTCGCTCGAGACCAAGCCCAACGGGACTGCGAGATATTCCGAAAAGCAATCTGTCCTCAGCTAAAAGCTGATTACGTTTGTGGGATGTGGTGTAATAAGGTAACGAAAAACAGCGAACTCGCTTCGCTCAAACAGCACTGTTTTTCTACTTTTCAGTTTCTCGTTCGTTAATTTATAACTTCGCTCCGACATATTACAGAGAAGATTTATCAACTACTTTTTAGGGTTGGGTAGTAAAAAGAGATTTACTTGACTATTCGTAAGGGGAGAGTGGTAGTATAAGTGTAATGCGTCGTCTCTTTATTGGTGTATTTTGGGTTCTTCTGTTTGTGGGGATCTCATACGGGGGTTACTTTGGGTATGCTCGGTGGTGGAGCGGTGATACGGGGAGTGAGACGAGAGGAGGAGCGGGGCAGTTCCTCGGCAGTATAGTTGATAGTTTAGAAAATAAGGCACGTGAGAGAGCCCAGGCAGTCCGGGAAGCAAAAGAGGAGACGGAGGAGACGGCAAAGCAGTACGTAAAACAGAAAGTTGCGGAAACCATTTTTCCTGTAGGAAAGAAAATTCAGTCATTTGCAGGTTCTTTGGTTAACAATACTCCAACCGTGGTTTCTCCCCAGGGAATTTTAACGATTAATTCTATCACAGGAGGTGAGAGCGAAACACTTCCAGCTGAGGCGAGTTCCCTCTTTCTTGTTCCTCCGCCGCCAGCGACGATTATTACTAAGGTAGGGACGCCGCTTATCGTATCAATTAATAGAGTTTCTATTTACTCAGTTGATTGGGGTGATGGAGAAAGAGAGGAAGGAGAATCTTTTCCGGATGAGGTTCGATTTTTAAGTCATACCTGGCTTTCAAAAGGTGATTATCCAGTGAGCGTTGAGGTGCAGGAGGAGGGAGCATCAGAGTATACATATTCATTCCCTGTGAGGGTTTACGAATAGCAAGCAATGCAAGATTTACCTTTTCAAAAGAAGAAAAAGAGATTAATACGTTTGAGATTTTTGCTGTGGTCAGGAGCGGGATTTCTCCTCGGTGCCGCGCTTATAGGGTTTGCGTATTTTGTGCTTTATGCCGATTTTTTAAAAGTCGAAAGTTTTGAGGTTAACGGTTCTAAACTTATTTCTAACGATGTGTTATTTGCCTCTTTGAATGCAAAAATGATAAGTGATAGCCGCCTACGTTCGTTATTAGGGTCGGATAATATACTCTTTTGGGAGTTTGGTAAAAAACCTGAATTTCTCAGTTCGTTGCCGGTTTTGGGAGAGATAAATATCAAGACGAATTTAGGAGAAAAGAAAGTGATCATTGGCGCTCACGAGAGGGAGTTGTTCGGGGTTTGGTGTGTCTTAGAGAATGATTGTTACGGTTTTGATCGGCAGGGTATTGTTTTTGCCCGCGTGCCGGACGTTCAGGGGGTTTTGATTTTGAAAATTGAAGATATAAATAACCGTCCGGTGATTTTAGGCAACCCCATTCTTAACGATCCGGTGCGGGTAGAGAATGTATTTCAAACATTGGGAACTCTAGATAATTATGATTTTATCGTCTCGTCCGTTGAGATAAGAGATTTAGCTCTCGAGGAGTGGCAGGCAGAGGTGGCTTCGGGGCCGATATTTTACTTTAGTTTAAATTTTGCGCCGGATAACTTGGAGGGGATTATTAAGAATTTGGATAAGCGGTTTGAGTTTAGTAAAGTGATTTATTTTGATTTCCGCGTGCCAAACAGGATTTATTATCAGTAAGGGTTGTGTAGTTCATAAATTCTCCTCTGTAGCCGCCTTTACTCAGATAAATATATACTCCTCAAAACAGAAAAGCTTAACGAAAAACAGCGAACTCGCTTCGCTCAAACAGCACTGTTTTTCTACTTTTTAGTTTCTCGTTCGTTAATTTATGACTTCGCTCCGGCATACTACAGAGGAGAATTTATGAACTACTTTTTGATTGGGTGATAAGCGGTGGATTATGTTCACCGTCTCGCTCCGACAGGTTTCTTCAGAAACAAAAATCTTATTTTGTGGAGTAGTTTATAGGTGGTAGATGAATATGGAAGTGCCGGCGCGGAAGTCGGGTGTGGGTACCTGGCCCAGCCCGGCGGGTGGGGGACGGAGTTCTTGGAGCCAGCGATATTCATCTTCCGGCTTTCGTTCAAAGCCGGGGGCGGTTTTTCCTAGAGAGCCCTGCAGGGAGTTTATGGAGACCGCCAACCATTCAATGCCAATGTCCCTGGGATTACCCCGCGCTGACCACCAATATTCAGCAACGTTTTCACCAAGGTAGTATTTAGGATCTCCGCCGCCAAAATAATCCACTGCGATAAGATCGATATTCTTGTCCTTAACAAATGCCTGTAATCGTTTTAAATCCTGACCCCAGTCATAATTTGAATCAGTTACATAACGGTAGCCGTTAGTAGTTCCGCCGCCCAGCTCGTTAAAATAAGAAAGGAAGTAAGGAGCTGCGACTATGGTTCCTCCAAGATACCATAGGAGCAGGATGGCAAGAAATAAGAATTTTATGAATGTTTTACGCAGGTAGCTTGAAACGGCGAAGAGCGATGCGATAAATTTGTCTTTCAAATCTAATTTCGTATTAGCCCATGATTTTATGCTGCTTATGGATAAGATGTAAATGAAAGGCATGGTCGGCAATAGATGGCGAACGCCAATGTTCAAAGGACTTCTCATGCTATATCCCCAGTAAATTACGATAAACGTAAGCATTGCAAATTCAGGAAGGTGAGTGCCCAAGTAGTTTGTGAAAGTTTTTAATTTGGAGGTTTTAGATTTTAGGCTTTTAATGATGTGCCAGATACCGAGTCCCAGCGCAAAGAAGATTAGAATTAAAGAGGGTAGGGGTTCTTTTAACAGAAACACAACAGGGAAGTAGTACCACCAACCGGTAGCCGAGACTTCGCCTAAGAAATAACCCGTGTTACCGCCGGCGGAGCGCTGGAGAACCATTAAAAGTCCCAACGTATATTCGCCCATAGGTCGGAGCACGGGACTTTGAATCATTGCGAGATTTACGTCGGCTATCCAGTGAGGGCTAAAAGAAGTAAGAATTTGAGTGGCGTCAGTTAAGTGTTTTTCAGGAGGATAGTTTATAGTGAAGAGGAAATAGACTGCATAAATAACAAGGGCACCGATTACAAATACAAAAACGATGCCTCGGAGGTACACCCAAAAGATTCTTAAAGAATTTTTTATTCTAGAGATTCTCTCGGTTGTCTTCCAATCCCGCAAAACGAGTCCTAGATAAAATAAGAAAGTAAGAATTAAGAAATAAGGAATAAGCAGGGCAGCTGAAAATTTCGTAATTTGCGCAATACCGAAAGCGATTCCAGCCCAGATTGTATTTGTTTTAGAGGGCTTGAGAAGAAACTTAGTGAAAGCAAATGTGGCAAGAAGAATGCCAAAAGTAGCACCGATGTCGGTTGTGACATAGTGACCGTGGGTAAGTACGGTTGGTGATAGGCCGAAAAGGAAAGCTGGAATAAGAGCCCACCAGTTCCCAAGAAGCTCCCGCGACCAGATATAGATTATTACGATAGTCAGAAGGGTAAGGACGATAGGGAAGAGCCGTGAGACGGTTACTATTTGATCTGCGTCGTTTCCTGATTTATAGAGAAATTGAGTGCCGGCATCCCACTGGCCGTTTACGTCTTCCGTCCAGCTTCTGTGTTCGGTTGGAAAGTTTAAGTCGAGGATGGTGAGCGGTAGAGCAGATAATGCTTTTATAAACGGCGGGTGTTCGGGATTTAGACGGTAGTCCAGGAATTTAACGTAGCCAAAGCCGGCGGGGATGTGTGCCCGCTCATCCGTGATAGCCGACTCACCGCTTGCGGCATTGAACATCAAAATAGCAGCCAAACCAAGGATCAGAACTAAGAGAATATTTTGATAAGCGTTATTGAACGGTCTTGTCATCTGTTATAATTATTATAACTTACTTGGGTTATGAGAGATACGTCAAAACAAGGATTCACTTTAATAGAGGTGCTAATTTACACCGTTATTTTTGCGGTGAGTTCTATCTTTTTGGTGAGTATTTTGACCGCCATTACTCAAATTCAGAATAGGCAGAATTCCATTAATGAAGTAAATCAGCAGATTTCTTTTGTGGGGAATACCATCCAACGTTCGGTGAGCGGGTCTAGCCTCGTTGATATGGAAGCCGGGATAGCAACAACGACGCTAACTCTCCGGATGGCGTCTTCAACTCTTGATCCAACAATAATTTATGTTGACGCTTCAAATACAGCAATATACATCCAAGAAGGCGCCGGTGCCGCTATCGCACTTACTGACTCTAACGTAAAGGTGAATAATTTTTTGGTGACGAAATATGAAAACCCCGGCGGACCGACGGTGGTTCAAGTTGATTTGGCTCTGGATTTCAACACTAATAATCTTCAAGCCAAAGCCACTCGCAGTTTAAAAACAGCCATTACCAAAATTTCGGCCGCTACTTTTGATTCAAGCGTTTTACCGAATACGCACAACGCTTATGACATTGGTAATGCTGGCAATAACTGGAAAGACGGTTTCTTTTCTGGAGGCATCGGTATCGGCACGGGGCCGGTTTCGGCGGTGAAATTAAAAGTTAACGGTGATATAGGGTTTGCCAGTTCTTCGGCTGGCATCATTTTCGTCGCGCCCGGCGGCTCATGCTTTCATTTGAAACTTAACAACTCCGGCAACATCGCGACTAGTTCGGCGGCGTGTCCTTAATTGGCACTTGACGCTCATCAGTGCTAATGTTAAGCTTACGCGGTAATGAGGCCTAGAACAGAATCTATTTTGGAGGGCGGAGTGAGAGAATTTATTAAGACCGGTCAGCCGATTACTTCCAAGCGTCTGTACCAAAAGTATGATTTTGGAATCAGGCCGGCGATGATCCGGTGGGAACTGAACGATTTGAGCGAAGCGGGTTACTTTTATCAGAACCATCCTTCGGGAGGAAGATTTCCGACTGACAAGGCTTATCGTTTTTTCGTGAGGAATTTGCTCCGTGACAGCGAGGAAGAGATTCGAGTGAATAGCCACATAGACCGGTTTGTTGATTTGATGGAAGAATTTTTAGAAGGAGAGAGGGACCGGCTGATTCAAGAATTATCAGGCTACTTGGGAGTTCTCGGCGTTGGTTATGAACCGGTGGCTGAGCGGATGTCGAGCAGCGGTTTTAAAGATCTTTTTTCAAACCTAGAGTTAGATGAGCGGTCTGACTTTGTGGAAGTGGCAAAAGATTTTGAATTCTTACCAAATCGATTGGCTCTGAATATCAACCGGTGGCAGGAAGACGACGCTTGGCCTCAAGTTTTTATTGGCAAGAGCCCCATTACTAAAAGCCATCACCTTTCGGTCGTGGCGCAGCGGTTGGTAGTAAACAATGAAGAAATATTTATTATTGCGATTGGTCCGAAGCGTATGGACTACGAGAAATCATTAGGGTTGTTAAAATATTTAGAAAAAGTATTATAAGACGTGGAAAAGAAAGATAAAAAGGAAAAAAAAGAGAAAACCGGCGAACCGCAGGATAAACTCACCAAATGCGAGAGAGAAAGGGAAGAATATTTGAACGGTTGGAGGCGGGCAAAGGCAGATATCATTAACTATAAGAAAGAAGAGGGTCAGAGATTTGAACAGTTTGCTAAATTGAGCAACGGACTTTTAATATCGGAACTAATTATTATTTTAGACAGTTTTAATCTCGGTTTGACCGTTTTAGAGAAAGACAGTCCGGCCCAGAAAGGCATGTCTTTAATCAAGAACCAGTTAGAAGGAATACTTAAGAAGTATGGTTTGGAAAAGATTATTGTTCGGCCGGGCGACTCGTTTGATCCTAATTATCACGAAGCTGTAAGCGAGATAGAATCTGATAAACAAGCAGGAACCGTGGCCGAAGAAGTTGAAGGTGGTTATATTTTGGGTAGTAAGGTTATAAGGCCCGCGAGAGTAAAATTATCAAAAGGTCAAAATAAAAATAAATAAAACATGGCTAAAATACTAGGAATAGATTTAGGAACAACTAACTCCGCGATGGCAGTAACGGAGGGGGGTGAACCGCGCGTTTTAGAGAATCACGAGGGGGGTCGCACTACCCCTTCAATAGTTGCTACCAGCAAGTCGGGTGAGCGGCTTGTCGGGTTGCTTGCTAAACGCCAGGCGGTCGTAAACCCCAAAAACACCATTTTTTCAGTGAAGCGCTTAATCGGTCGCAAGTTTACTGACAAGGAAGTGAAACACGATAAAGATTGGCTCCCGTTTGAGATGAAGGCTTCTGAGCAAGGAGGAGTTGAGATTAAGATGGGGGAAAAATGGTATAAACCAGAGGAAATATCAGCGATGGTTCTCCAAAAAATGAAAGCTGATGCCGAAGCCATCTTAGGCGAGAAAATTGATGAAGTAGTAATCACCGTGCCTGCTTATTTTGATGATAGTCAGCGGCAAGCCACTAAAAACGCTGCCGAGATAGCCGGTTTTAAAGTGAAACGTGTTATAAACGAACCGACGGCAGCGGCGCTCGCCTACGGTTTAAACCTCAAGAAAGAAGAAAAGATAGTCGTTTACGACCTCGGCGGCGGAACCTTTGATATTTCCATTCTTGAAGTGGCTGATAATACCGTTGAGGTGAAAGCGACCGGCGGCGACACTCACTTAGGAGGAGATGATTTTGATAAAAAAATAATTGAACATCTTGTTAAAGAATTTAAGAAGCAAGAAGGAATTGATATATCCAAGGACTCACTAGCTCTTCAGAGATTGAAAGAGGCGGTAGAGCGGGCGAAACACGAACTCTCAACAACGCTTGAGACCGAAGTGAACCTACCCTACATTACTTCTGATGCATCGGGTCCGAAACACTTCTTAATGAAACTTACCCGCGCTAAGTTAGAAGATTTAGTTGGTGAGATGATTGATAAATCTATCAGTCTGGTAAAGGAGGCCGTTACCGCCGCGTCGCCGAAAGGAGCCGGCTTGAAGATGCAAGATATTGACGAGATCATCCTCGTTGGCGGTCAGACGCGAATGCCAGCCATTCAAAAAGCAATAGAGAAACTTTTTGGCAAGGAACCTCATAAAGGCATCAATCCCGATGAGGTGGTGGCTACCGGGGCGGCGATTCAGGCTGAGATTATTGCGGCTAAAGACGAAGGTCGTAAGCCAGAGGGAGATGTAAAAGATATGCTTCTGCTTGATGTTACGCCTCTCACGCTCTCAATTGAGACGCTTGGCGGCGTTGCTACGCCGATGATCTCCAGAAACACAACTATACCTACCGATAAGAAACAGATTTTCTCGACCGCTGCCGACAATCAAACGTCCGTTGAGATTCATGTTGGTCAGGGCGAGCGGCCGATGATGGCCGATAATAAGACACTTGCTCGTTTTATCTTAGATGGTGTCCCGCCGTCGCCTCGCGGTGTTCCTCAAGTAGAGGTAACTTTTAACATTGATGTAAACGGAATCCTGAACGTTTCAGCCAAGGATAAAGCTACCAATAAGGGTCAGTCGGTGAAGATTGAAGCAAGTACCAGTTTGAACAAAGAGGAAGTTGAACGTCTAAAGAAGGAGGCGACTGAACACGCCGCCGAAGACCAGAAAAAGAAAGAGCTTATTGACGCCAAAAATCAAGCCGAGTCGCTTATCTATACATCGGAGAAAAGCATAAAAGACGCGGGAGAGAAACTCTCGGCTGATATCAAAGACAGCGTTAATAAAAAAATAGAAAGCCTAAAGCAGGTACAGGGCGGTGAAGACATAGAAGCGATTAAAAGAGCAACAACTGAGCTTTCTTCGGAACTTCAAAGAGTTGGAGGGTCATTGTATAATACTAAGGATAAGCCCGACTCCGATAGTAAAAAGCCGGACGAACAAAAACCAAATGAGTCCCAACCCGACAGTAATTAGCCAATCAAAAGAATCAGAAGAAGATCGCAGTCTCTGGAAGATAATTATCTTGGTTCTATTCGGCGCTGGGTTTATTTTTGCTACTACTTACTTCTTCAATAAATTTTTATTGACAGCTGACTACAGCCGTTTGTTTTTTAGCCTCTTGTTTGGCGGCGGTTTCTTAGTAGTAATGATTCTCCAGATATTTTTTATTAAAGGCAGGTTTAATATGGTAGTAGTGATGTTTTTGCAGGGGATTACTCCGCTTATTGTTTTCTATTCTCGGATTTATCCTTCTCCCTCATTGGTTTTGATAGCCGGCTCTTTAATCTTCTTTATTTTTCTGGTTTTTGCGGCCGTAAGGGGTCAGCGAGTATTATCTAACAGCTTGGAGATAAAATTTTTCTTTACAGCCAGGAGTATTTTACCCAGAGCCGTTACCGGTCTTCTAATTTTCTTGACAATAGTGTTTTATCTGAATTACTTCTCGTGGGGGAATTTTAATGACGAGTTGGGTAGGGTACTGGTTGGTCAGACACTTGCCTCTTCCCAGCCGATTGTAGGGCTTGTGTTTTCCGACATATCTTTTAATAAAACTGTTCAGAGCTTTCTTGATGTTATTGCTCTGAACCAGCTTAGAAAGATACCCAGTTCGATGGGGGAGACAGAGGCCGATCCCGCCATTAATTTCCAGCGTTTACCACCACCCGAAAAAGCGGAAGCAGTCAGGCGGTTTTCCCTAGAATTAAAAAAAGAATTGGAGAAAGTCGTTGGTCCGCTTAATGCCAGCGCACCGGTAACAGGAGAGGTTTTTAGGATAACCAAAGATTATTTTAACGGCTTGTCGGCTGCCTTAAAATCGGCATTAAGTTTAGCTTTAGCATTGGCTTTTTTCTTTGGTGTGAAGGGGATAGCTGTTTTGCTTTATTGGTTTATAGAACTAGTGGCGTTTGTGTTATTTAAGTTTCTATTGATTAGTGGGTTCGCTCATATTACTCTAGAGAACAGAGGTCGGGAATTTGTGATGTTGAGTTAGAAACTCAATTTATAGAATTATGACAGAGGATTATTACAAAGTTTTAGGCGTCTCAAAAGATGCTTCAAACGAGGACATAAAGAAGGCTTACCGCCAATTGGCTCATAAATATCATCCTGATAAGTCAGGCGGCAACGAGAAGAAATTTAAAGAGGTAAATGAGGCTTATCAAGTGCTCTCTAATAAAGAAAAGAAGGCGCAGTATGACCGGTTTGGCGGGGTTTTTGAGGGAACGCCTGGAGGGGCGCCTTACAGACAAGCGGGTTTTGGAGAAGGTTGGAATGTTGATTTTGGCGGTGACATGGTTGATTTAAGTGATGTGTTAGAGAGTCTTTTTGGCCAGTTTGGCGGGCAGCGTCGTCAGACCTATACTCATGGTTCTGATATCGAGACACTCCAGGAAATTTCATTAGAGGAAGCGTATAAAGGACTTAAGCGTACAATTAGCCTTAAAACTTATATCTCTTGCGATGCTTGTAAGGGATTGGGTCATGATAAGAGTAAGGGATTTACAACATGCACCGTATGTCAGGGGCGAGGGGAGATTAAAGAGCAAAAGAGAACATTTTTTGGCAATTTTGCCCAGGTCAAATCTTGTCCGAAGTGTTCCGGACGCGGCGAGATGCCGAATAAACCTTGTGAGGTTTGTGAGGGGGCGGCTAGGGTTTTAGGCATGAAAGAGATAATAATTGACATTAATCCCGGCGTAGAAAACGGGCAGATTATAAAGGTAAGCGGCGCAGGGGAAGCGGGAGAAAGAGAAGGGTCAAACGGTGATCTTTATGTGGTAATCAAAGTAAAGCCCCACCCGGTATTTTCAAGAAATAAAAGAGATCTCCTTATGGAACGAGAAATTAGTTTTACTGACGCGCTACTCGGCAGAAAAATTAAGATTGAAGATATAAACGGGGAGACATTTGAGGTTTCTATGCCGCAAGAATTCAACGTTAAAGACAAGCTTAGGGTGCCGGGGAGAGGCATGCCCGTTTTTGGTTTGATTCACAATCGCGGCGATCTTTATATTTCTTTTACGTTAAAGACACCTAAAAAACTTTCAACGAAAGCTAAGAAATTACTTGAGGACTTGGAGGGGGGATTATAACTAAAAACCTTTCGAGGCGCTGATTTAAGGTTGGGTTTTTGTTTGACACACACAGGCTTTTTGAGGTATTAATCTTTATAGAACTTCAACAGAGAGGGGTTATGTCTCGAAATATTCGGCGAGAGTATCGACCACACCCGTTCTACGGCAAGAAGGGGCGGAACTGGCTAGAGCGGATCCTTTTCATCATTATGATCGGCGTTGTTGTGATAATGCTTTTTGCACGATGATGTATCTCGCCAGAGCAGAGTACAAAACCAAGCGGCACTTACAATCAGTGCCGCTTCGTTTTTTGGCGGTGTTGACATTTACTTGAGGTAGGCTAATATGTACACGTATCCGCAGATCATAGGTCCGCCAATAGGCGGATAAGTCCTATGTAGGAGAGTAAGGATTTTTATGTTTTGCGGCACGATGCCGCTTTTTTTATGGCAAAAACAAAAGATCAAAAGAATAAAGCAGTTGAGCAGGGAGTGGAAAATCTCAAAGGAAGCGAGACGGTGGTTTTAGTTGATTTTACGGGGTTATCAGTAAATAAGTTAAATGATTTTAGAGGACAAGTGCGGGCAATTGGTGGTGTGTTTCGTGTGGTGAAGAAACGCCTTCTTAAGTTTGTATTTGAGAAGATTGGGATGGAGTTTGATCCAAAAAATTTTGAGGGCCAGACGGGTGTGGTATTTTCACCAAAAGACGTTCATGAGACTGCATCCACGGTGTATAAGTTTTCCAAGCAGGAGAAGGGCTCTCTTAAGATACTCGGCGGTTTTAATATAAAAGATAAAGCATTTGTTGAGAGTGCGGAGATTCTTAGTTTAGGTCAGTTGCCAAGCAGGGAAGTTCTTTTGGGGCAGCTTGTAGGAATGCTCTCTGCGCCGCTCCAAATGTTACTTTATGTTTTGGATCAGAAATCAAAAATGGTCGAAAATAAATAAAAAATATTATGGCAGAAAAATTTAGTGATATAATAGAAAAAATCGAAAAACTTTCAGTGGTTGAGCTCTCCGAGCTTGTGAAAACGCTGGAGGAAAAGTTTGGCGTCTCGGCTGCAATGCCCGCTACGGCTGGAGGCGGCGGAGAAGAAGCCGGCGATAAGGAAGAGAAAAGTTCTTATAATGTAGTGCTTAAAGTTGCGGGGGATCAGAAGATTAATGTGATTAAGATAGTTAAGGAAGCGGCCGGTGTTGGTCTTAAGGAAGCAAAAGATATAGTTGATGGTGCTCCGAAGACGATTAAGGAGGGATTGAATAAGGAGGAAGCAGATGAGCTTAAGAAAAAGCTAGAAGAAGCAGGAGCTACGGTAGAGTTGCAGTAGGAGAGAAAAATAATTCTTGTGTGATAGCAAGAACTGTTGGCTCCGTTTCTTGGGGTACAATAGTGGTGTGGATGATGGGCGGGTAGCTCAGTTGGTTAGAGCGTTCGGGTCACATCCGAAAGGTCACGGGTTCGAATCCTGTTCCGCCCACTGACCATTTTTAATGGCGAAGGGTGGGAATTGACAATTTGTCTTGCTGGTGTCATCCTTTTCCGCAGAACCTTGACTTGCTTGTTACTCATATTGGGAGGCGTATATGTCCTGTCATTTCTTTCTTTCTGTTCTGTTCCATACATTCAGCTCTGGAACTGATGTTAAGGGTTTCCATCATTTTGGAGTGGGGTTTGTATCAAACGTAGACGAGAGTAGTCTCAATAGAACGTTGTCTGAAGTGCTCGCGAAGGAATACGATCGTCTGAAGGAGGTCGGCGATGGGTTGCAATACAGGCCCGTTTCACATTCTCTGGTCATTCTGCCCTCCTGAGATCTACGTTCCGGATTTTAGTAATCAGCCCGATAGTCGGGCTGAAATCGTACATTCCCAATCGAAGAGAGGAAGAAAAAGGCATGGAGCTGCAAACTGAAGTCGCAGGTATCCGATTGGAACACCCGCTGATGAACGCGGCGGGGACATGCAGATCGCTGGAAGAAGTGAAAGAGCTTTCGCGTTCAGCCAGTGCGGCGGTCATGGTTGGCTCGATCACCGTGGAGCCGCGAACGGGTAACACCGGCGATGTCTACTGGGCGGGGCCGATGTTCTCGCTCAATTCGCTCGGGCTTCCGAACCGCGGCGCGCCGTACTACAGGGAAACGATTTCCGAAATGGTCGCCGTGGCTCACGGCGAAAACAAACCGCTTTTCGTGAGTGTCGCTGGTTTCTCACCGGAGGAGTATGCAAACCTCACGGAGCTCGCGTTCGGTGGTGGGGCAGACCTCGTGGAGCAGAATCTTGGCTGCCCAAACGTGTGGCAGGGTAGTACGCAGAAGCGCATCGCATGTTTCGATCCGGCGCTGGTCACCGAGATTCTGCATCGTGTCGAGGAGAGAGTCGGAGCCGACGCAAAAGTGTCGGTCAAGATATCTCCTTTATCGGACCCTTTCGCGCTCGCTGGATTAGCGCAGGTTATCGGCGCGTCGAAAGTGGCCAAGGTTGTCACGACGGTGAATACCTTCCCCAACGCGTTCAGCTACAACGGCGCGAAGCCGAGAATTACGCCGGGCGGTGGCTTTGCCGGGTTCGCGGGACCTGCGATGAAGCCGATTGGTCTCGGGCAAGTTCGGCAACTGCGAGAACTTCTACCGGATCGCATTCAGATTATCGGCGTTGGCGGCATCACTCACGGAAAAGACATTCGGGAGTATCGAGAGAGCGGTGCTGTGGCAGTGCAGGTAGCCACCGCCTATCTCGAGCGGCACGAGCAAGTGTTCAGTTCGCTGCTTGACGAGCTCCTTGAAGTCGCGAGCGTATAAGTCGCTTGCCGGAAAATTCATCCTAACGGGACGCACATTGGAAACAGTGGGCGTCCCTTTTATTTACTAAGAGGTGGTACAGATGGTTGATTTTTTATGATGTTTTCGCTAGTGTGATTTTGGTAATCAAGCTAGAGTAAATAGCTTAATTTGTTCATTTCTAACTGAAAAAGGAGCGGTCAATGATAGGAGGAATGACATATGTCGGCGTTGGTGTTGATTACGGCGCAATGGATCCGTTCAAGCGGATGGCGCAACTCGCCGGGCATGAGACAGCAACAAACATCAGTCGTCTCAATAATGGCGAGTTTCGGGAAGTCGAGATGAGTCGGGGTGAAAGTGCTTATCTCATCGAGGCGGCAAAAAGCTACTTTGCCCATGTTGAGGAGGGTCTCGGTACGAAAAACCTCGTAGCTGATGCTATGTACCGCCTAACCGGTAAGTCGTACTACGATCACATCGCGCAGGACACTGTGGCGATGATTGTGAACGACATGGTTACACTCGGCGCGCTTCCGCTCTCGGTGGCGATGCACCTTGCCGTCGGCGACTCTGACTGGTTTAATGACGAGAAGAGATGTCGCGATCTCGTCGGGGGTTGGAAGAGGGCGTGCACGCTGGCGCGTTGTGTGTGGGGTGGCGGCGAAACACCAACTCTCAAGGGCGTGGTTATGCCGGGGGCGGTTGTTCTTTCCGGTTCAGCGATGGGCATTGTGAAGCCGAAGGAGCGGCTTATCACGGCAGACAGCATCCAGCATGGCGATGCTATCATTCTCATCGAGAGTTCCGGTATCCACGCGAACGCCCTCACGATGGCTCGAAGGATAGCCGGGCGGAGAGACGGTTTCTGGCGACGACTAGCGCATCTTTTCTTTCCGCAATGGTTCCCGTCGCGCGCTCTGCCGGACGGCTATCTCACCAAACTCGACGATGGCCGAACGTACGGCGAAACATTACTCGACCCTACGTATATCTATGTCGCGCTCGTCGAGGATTGCTTGGATCGTGGTGTGAACATCCACTACGCAGTGAACATCACGGGGCACGGCTGGCGCAAGCTCATGCGGGCAACACAACCGTTCGCCTACGTCATCGAGTGCCTGCCGAAGCAACTACCGATCTTCAATTTTTTGCAGAGACATGGTCCGGTGGATGATTGGGAGGCATACGGAAACTTCAACATGGGTGCGGGTTTCGCGCTCTATGTGCCGGAAGCTGATGTGAGGAAAGTTTGGGACGTGCTCAAAGGAGACGAGTACCTCAATCGCTACGGCGCATGCTATGCCGGACACATTGAGCGGAGTGATGAGAAGAAGGTCGTCATCAAGCCGAAAGATCTCGAGTATTCGGGAGCAACACTCGGCGTTCGCTGACCGCAACACGTTATGGCTAGTAACAGCCGCCGCAGAAAGCTGCATGCTCTGCGTGCGGCTTTTTGTTTTTTTCTGGATTTTTGCGTGTCTTCACTTTGTCCACATATGTGGATGAAGTGAAGACGTGCGGTAATCTTAACGGCTCAACGATGGGTGTCGTTGAACCGTTAGGGTTTTAAGTGAAAGAGGTGGTAAAATTAGGGGGGAGAAAAAGTTTTTGCAAAGTATGATTAAGAAATTAGAAGATATCCCGAACGTGGGGCCGAAAATAGCGCGGTGTTTTCGCGAGGTGGGTATTACAAGACCAAGTGAGCTTAAAAACAATGACCCATTGAAGCTCTACGAGAGACTTAATAAGAAAACCGGTAAGCGGCATGATCCGTGTTTACTGGACACTTTTATGGCTGCCGTGGCTTTTATGAACGGCGCTCCGTCGCATCCGTGGTGGCACTATACGCCAGAGCGTCGCTTGTTGTTGATGCGGAAAAAATAATTTGACGAGATCACTATAAATAGATTCATGAATAACACAATCTCAGTTAGAGCAATAATAGAATATGAAGGCAAGTTTCTTTTAGTGAGGAACAACGCCTCGGCTGATTTTTGGTGTCTGCCCGGAGGTGGTATGGAACCCGGTGAAAATATACTCTCGGCCCTTGAAAGAGAATTAATTGAAGAAACGCATGTTAAGCCAGAGATTAGTAACTTAATATATATCCATCAAATAAGAGAAAAAAATGGTTATAGCAATCCAGGGCTGTATTTTCATATTAAAAATTCCAAAGATTACCTAAACCATAATGTGGCTGCTAGCACCCACGGAGGACACGAGTTGGCAGAAATTGACTGGGTTGATGTTACAAAAGTAACCGTATTACCGAGATTTCTAGCAAGTGAATTACCCGATATTGCTAGGAATGGATTTAACGTTAATACAAGAATACGTTTAGAGTAATAGGATATTAAGGAATCAACCAACAAGAAATTAGGAGAATAAATTCATGACCCGTGGAATTGATAATCCTACGCCGCCGAGACGGAGTGAGATCAAGCCGGGGGATGCCGTCTGGATCATTGAGAAAAAGCATTATGGCACGAACAATTACACCCAGGGGATCGTAAAGGAGATTCTAACCTCAAAGAACGTCCATCCGCGCGGCGTTAAGGTGCGTTTGACTGATGGTACCGTCGGCCGCGTCCAGTGGAAAATAACCGACTGATTCGCTATAAATTAAGAGAGTAAGATAATTTAAATCATGCTTACTGAACTTCATCAAATTATTACCAAAGACGGGATTCCGCTTGAGGGGTTGTTTTTCAAACCGAAGCGTAAGAGTAGCGTAGCTGCGTTATGGGTTTCTGGTCTTACGGGAAGATTCTCCGACAGGCCCGAATGGACGTTTTCTGTGGCAAACGTTTTAAATAACAGGAACATTGCCTTTGCGATTTTTGACCACAGAGGACAGGGGACCATAAACTTTCTAAGGAGAAAACTTAAAAACAAAACAAAAAAAGTTCTTAGCGGCACGACTTTTGAACGTTTTGAACATTCTGTATATGACATTGACGCTGTGATTCGTTTTTTGCGAAAGAAGGGTTATAAGAAAATTTTTCTCCTGGGGCATAGCACCGGCGCGAATAAAATTGCTTACTATATTTGGAAAGTTGGGAAACGCGGTGTGGCCGGCATTGGTCTTCTTGGGCCGCTTAGCGACATTCCAATACTTAAGAAAAATCTCGGCAGAAAATACCGCTTAGCCATTAAATGGGCTAAGGCAATGGTTAAAAAAGGAAAAAGAAAAACTTTTATGCCGCCGTCTTTTGTGGGTGGTGCATTCTGGTCTGCGGAGAGATTTTTGAGCATTGCAAAAGAAGGTAGTAGAGAAGATACGTTTCCGTATTATAATCCGAGAAGAAAGTTTTATTGGGCAAGGAAAATTCGTGTTCCCGTCCTCGTGCTCATTGGTGGGAAGGAACAGTATGCTGACAGGCCGGTCCAAGAAATTCTTGAAGCGTTTAAAAAACAAATATCAGATAAATTTTTTAGCGGTAAGATTATAAAAGGTGCTGACCATGGATTCACCGGAAAGGAAAAAGAGCTCGCGCGAACGATTGTGAATTGGATTAAAAATACGAAATGAAAATCATCTGGGTTTTGGTGAATTGTAATACTGTTAAAGAAGCCACTGATATTGGCAATAAGTCTTTGGAAGAAAGATTGGCGGCGTGTTTTGATATATTTCCGCGGTTGCTGGCCCGTTACTTTTGGCCGCCGAAGAGCGGCAAGATCGAAACGGCTAAAGGATGCTTATTGGTAATGGAAACTCTGCCGAAGAATTTTAAAAAACTAGAGAGAATAGCTAAAAAAATGCACAATGATGAGCTGCCGTTTGTCGGCTCAATAGACATTGATAACGTTAGTGCTGACTATATGAAATGGTTGAGAGGGGAGACGGGTTGATAACTTGTTAATAACTTAAGTGCTTTAGAAACTAATATCCGCATGAATAAAGGTTTTTTGGTTCCGCCGGGTGGCGGATTTTTGTTTTTGACTCGGTTTGATCGGGTGGGGTAATATTAAACTCAAGTGGGGAATTGTGGACAGTTCTGGGGATAACTAGGCAGTTCTGGGGATAAAGTTAGTTCGCTAAAGCTCTTTCTCATTCGTAAAAGTCTCCGAGTGTTTAAAATTCAAGCTTGCTTGAATGAAGCAAAGACGAACAAAATCAAACTCGCTTCGCTCAAACAACAATTTTGTTCTATTGCTTATCATTCTCTCTCGCGAATTTTATAACACTCTCCGACATACTCACGAGTAAAGAGTTTTACCTCCTTTAAGTGGGGGAGACGATTATGTTATTAGGTGAATACAAACATAATTTAGATTCTAAAGGTCGAATGGCGGTTCCGGCGAAGTTCAGGACGGATTTAAGCGCCGGGGCGATTATTACGCGCGGACTTGACCGGTCGCTCTTTATTTTCGGGTTGAAGGAGTGGGAAGGGTTAGTGGAAAAACTCACCTCACTACCGCTTGCGCAAGCAAACTCCCGGGCATTTGTCCGGCTTATGCTTGCCGGGGCAAGCGACGTGCGTCTCGATGTTCAGGGACGCATTTTAATTCCTGATTATCTGAGAGAATACGCAGGCCTGAAAAAGCAGGTAGTTGTTGCGGGGCTTTTTAATCGGGCTGAGGTGTGGGATGCAGATGCATGGAAGCAGTATAAATCCAAGACCGAAGCGGCCTCTGATGAGATAGCGGAAAAATTAGGGGAGCTAGGGATATGATTTATGGGGCATGAAGCACAAGCCGGTTCTTTTAAGGGAAGTAATAGAGTTTTTGGACCCCAAACCCGGAGAATTCTTTATTGACGGGACACTTGATGGGGGAGGACATGCGGCTGCAGTTTTGGAGAAAATTATGCCGGGCGGAAAGTTCTTAGGGATTGATTGGGATAAAGATGTAATTGCAAAGCGTAAAGTGCAAATGGCAAATCGTAAAAATGTTATTTTAGTAAGCGACAATTACAAAAACGTGCCGATGATATTAAAAAATAAAAAATTAGGAAAGGCAGACGGGTTATTGCTTGATTTGGGGCTTTCTTCCGAGCAGTTGGAGAGCTCGGAGAAAGGATTTAGCTTTCAGCGCGACGAGAAGCTTGATATGAGATATTCGGAGGAGTCCAAGCCGGTTTATAAATGGCTGGAAAAATTAAAGGAATCGGAATTAGCAAAGATCATTAAAGATTTTGGCGAAGAACGCTTTGCTTACAGAATTGCCAGAGCCATTAAAAAGAATTTACCAATTAGGACTTCTAAGGTCCTTGCTGACATAATCTCCGGGGTGGTTCCCAAGAGTTACGCTCATGCAAGAATCCACCCGGCTACCCGAACGTTTCAGGCATTGCGGATTTTCGTAAATCAAGAACTTAAGAATTTAGAAACCGTTCTAAACTGTATTCCTGAAATTTTAAATCCTCACGGGCGGGCGGTAGTTATCTCTTTTCATTCTTTGGAAGACAGGATTGTTAAACACAGCTTTAGGGATTTATCTAAAGAGGGAAAAGCAGAAATTTTAACCAAGAAGCCGATTGTTCCGAGCAAGGAAGAAGTTTTAGATAACCCGCGAAGCCGGTCTGCTAAACTCCGCGCCATAAAAATTCTCTAATAAATTTATGACAATCATTAAACCATCCGAATATCAAGATTACGTTCGTTTTCTGATTTTAGTTTTTGCTGTCGCTTTAGTAGGAGGTTTGGTTTACATATTTACATATAACTCTTTGGTTGACACCCGCTTTCAGTTAAAAACTTTGAAAGAAGATATTGTTAAAGGACAAGCTTTAAACGCAGACTTAAAAAATAATATTTATAAAATAACTGATCCGGCTAATTTAGGAGGGCTGGCATCGGAGCATAGTTTGGTTTTAGAGAGAAACCCGGATTACTTAAACAGTAACCAATGGCTTTCCGATTCTTCGCTTTAACTTTAATATTTGGATTGAGCTACGGCCTGCTTGGTCTTAAACTTTACGATTTGCAGGTTAAAGATGGGAATTATTATTTTGAAAGAGCCCAAGCGAGAAATGAGTTTCAGGCGGAACTTGAATTGAGGCGGGGACAAATCTTTTTTACTGATAGAAACGGTAGCGCTGCGCGGGTGGCTCTGAACCGCGACTATCCGGTCATCTTTGCTTCCCCGAAGGAGATCGGTAATTCTTACTTAGCTGCTAAAGTCCTGGCTCCAATCGTTGGTTGGGAAGAGGAGGATTTGCAAGAAGTTCTCGATAATCCGGAAAGTTCGTTCAGGTTACTGGTTGACCGGGCTTCTCCGGAACAGATTTCAGCTATTCGGGACATAGCCTTAGAAGGCGTCTATTTTAATAAAAAACAGTACCGTTTCTACTCATATGGTAAGTTGGCGTCGCATCTTACCGGCTTTGTGGGGGTAAATACCGAGAATGACGAGCCGGCGGGACTCTATGGGATTGAGAAACTCCGTAACGGGGATTTAGCCGAGGGAGACGACGTGCATTTGACGATTGATATCACCCTTCAATCGCAGGCCGAGCAGACGCTGAGAGAACTTGTTTCGCGATTTAAGGCGAGTGGAGGAACAGTCATTATCCAAGAACCCGCTACGGGGAAAGTTTTGGCATTAGCCAACGCTCCGGATTTTGACCCGAACGCTTATAGTGAGTTTCCTATCGGGAGTTTTTTGAATCCGGCCGTCCAGTATATCTATGAGCCCGGGTCTGTGTTTAAGCCGCTCACTATGGCGGCCGGCATTGACAGCGGAGCGATTACTCCAGAGACGACATATGTTGACAAGGGGAGCGTTACTTTAAACGGAAAGACGATTCGGAATTGGGACAAGAAGGCATACGGTGAAATTACTATGTCTAAAGTGATTGAGAAATCAGTGAACACGGGCGCGGTTTTTGCGGAGCAGGAAACGGGGCATCAAATTTTTTACGAATACTTGAAGAAATTCGGGTTTGGGGAAAGAACGGATGTTGATCTACCGGATGAGGCAGGAGGAAGTTTGAGGAACTTAGAAAGAAAAGACGCCCGGGCAATTGATTTTGCCACTGCTTCGTTTGGCCAAGGAACAGCCGTAACGCCCGTTCAACTGATTAATGCTTTCTCAGCCATTGCAAACGGCGGATTGCTTATGAGACCTTACACTGATGGGGAGGCCGAGCCGTACGTGGTCCGGCGGGTGGTAAGCAAGGAGACGGCTCGTCAGGTTACCACGATGATGGAACGGGCGGTGGAGAAAGCGGTCGTTGCGGCCATTCCTCAGTATCGGGTGGCCGGGAAAACGGGAACGGCTCAGATTCCCGATTTTGAGAAAGGCGGTTATACGGAAGAGCTTATTCACACTTTCGTTGGTTTCGCTCCGGCAAGTAACTCCAGATTTGTTATTCTTTTAAAATTAGATAAGCCTGAGAGTTCTTTGGCTGGCTTGACGGTTGTGCCGGCATTCAGGGAGTTGGCGGAATACGTTTTGAATTATTATAATATTCCGCCGGATAAATTGAGTCAGTGATATGCATCGTGTAACATATAACAAGCGGCATGAGGAATCCTTTTATCAAAATTTTAGCCTGGAAGTTAAAGATACTGGCCAGGCTTACTCTAAGGCGTTATAAGCCCGGTATCGTTGGCGTAACCGGTAACGTCGGCAAGACTTCCACTAAGGCGGCATTGGTGACCGTTTTAGGTCATAGCCGGCGGGTGAGAGTTTCTTTAAAGAGCTTTAACAACGAACTAGGATTGCCGCTTACAATTTTGGGAGATTGGGATTCTACCGGAGGGTTGTTCTTTTGGTTTAGAGTAATTACTTCTTCTTTATTTCAAATTTTCGTTAAGAACCCCTCTTATCCGGAGATTTTGGTTTTGGAATACGGCGTGGACAGACCGGGAGACATGAAATATCTTCTTGACGTTGCCCGGCCGCATATCGGCGTTGTAACCGCATTGGGGGAGATTCCGGTGCATGTTGAGTTTTTTGCCGGGCCGGAAGCAGTGGCGCAGGAAAAGTTAAAACTTGTAAAAAGTTTGCCGGTAACCGGTTTTTCAGTTTTAAACGCCGATGATATCGCCGTTTTGGAAATGAAAAAAGAGAGCCGGGCTCACCCCATGACGTTCGGGTTTTCAGGGGGCGTTGATATACGCATCAGCGGTTTTCAAAACCATTTTGATAAGAAGTTTACAGGTATAACTTTTAAGCTAAGATATGGAGGGAATTCTGTATCGGTGCGGCTTACAAAAGTTTTGAGCAGGGCCCACGCTTATGCGGCGGCGGCGGCCGTTGCGGTGGGTTTGATTTATGGAATGAATTTGGCTAAAATTGCTGATGCCTTATCAGGTTACAGATCTCCGCCCGGCCGGCTTAGAGCATTGGGCGGCATTAAGGAGAGTGTTATTATTGATGATACCTATAACGCTTCGCCGGTTGCAATGCACGAGGCATTGGATACGTTAAGAAGTTTAAAAGCTAAGAGAAAGATTGCGGTTCTCGGTGATATGCTGGAGTTGGGAAAGTACACAATAGAGGCGCATAAAGGAGCGGGGCGGCTAGCAGCGAAGAGCACAGATCTATTGTTTACCGTTGGCACACGGGCTAAATTTATTGCTGAGTCTGCGGTTCGTGCGGGCTTTCCTCGGAAGAAAGTATTGAGCTTCATGAGCGTCCGTGAATGCGGTAGGCGGCTGCAGGAGGAAATCCGGAAAGAAGATTTGATTTTAGTGAAAGGATCGCAGTCGGTGAGGATGGAGAGAGTTGTTAAGGAAGTGATGGCCGAACCTGCCCGGGCGAGGGAGTTACTGGTACGGCAGAGCGGGCGCTGGTTGAGGAAGCGGGGATTGTATGACAATTACCTGCCTACCGGCAGGCGGGGGTTGTAGGCTAAATTGGCCCCATCGTCTAGTGGCCAGGACATCAGGTTCTCATCCTGAAAACAGGGGTTCGATTCCCCTTGGGGCTACAGAAAAAGAGATTTTACCTTGCGCTGTAGAGGGCTTAATTTAATATACGTTCTTCCATCGGCTAATCGTTACTTCATCTTCGTGTCCGTAGTGGAACTCTCTTTCTTCCTCGTCATAGGTGGTTTCACCCCCAACATCGCCTATAAATAAAGTTAACTTCTCATCAACCGCTACCGTTTTAGGGGCCGTGAATACGCCATCACCGCCGAATTGATGGAGGAATCCTCCGTTGCTGTTGAAAATTTGAATCCTCTTGTTAAAGGTATCCGCGATATAAACATTGTCGTATTTATCAATAGCTATTTCGTGCGGCCAGTTGAATTCACCCGGCTGGTTGCCTGGTGTCCCGTCGCCGCCGTTCCTACCCCATTTAAGCAGGAAGTTGCCATTAGGGTCGAACTTTTGGATACGATGGTTGCCTCGATCCACGACATAGAGATTGTCCTGGCTATCAACTTCGATGTAATAGTTTCCATCAAATTCACCATCACCGGTCCCTATACTTACTTCTTCGGTCCTTATACTAATTTCTCCTGCTTCAACGCCGTATCCTAACATAAACGATATATCACCCGAAGGACTAAATTTAAAAACCCGGCTCATTCCGAAATCGGACAAGTAAGTATTTCCCTGACTATCAAACGCGACGCTTAAAGGTTCAGAAGTAATGCCATAAATCTCCCCTGTATCTCCTATCGCTGCTTTTGCAGTTATCTCAAAATTATCAATGAACTCCCCATTATAATTGAATATTGAGAGACGTCGGTTATCCTCCTCAACTACCCAGATATTTTTGTCTTTGTCGATTTTAATGTCTGCAGGATGGTCTAGCTGACCCGGCTCGCTACCCAGCTCTCCGAACCGAGAAATGAATACGCCATCGAGAGTGAACTTTTGAACGTTATTGTTGTGGCAATCCGAGATAAAAATAAAATCTTCTCCGTCAATACTAACAATATCTGATCCATAAGGCAGGTCGAATTCGCCTTCATCTGTTCCATAACCGCCCCACACCAGGTCGCGCTCATAAGAGAAACTCAATTCTTTTTCTTGCTCTTTGTTTACTGAATTCACTCCCCAGACAATCAAAACAATTAAGACAGCCCCTATTCCTATTTTCCAAAAGATTTTATTGGTCATTTTAAGCGGAGATAATGTGTATAATAATAAACATAAAGAAACAAAGAATTATGGGTATATTATACGTTGTCGCCACTCCGATTGGTAATTTGAAAGACATAACTCTGCGGGCGCTTGAGATTTTAAAGCAGGTTGATTTGATTTTAGCGGAGGATACGAGGGTTACTAAGAAACTCCTAAATCAATATGACGTCAAAAAACCGCTTAAGCGATACGATGAACACATAGCAGAGCGAGTGCACGGCGAGGTAGGTGACAGGTTGCGAAAAGGAGAACGAGTTGCGCTTGTCTCTGACGCAGGGACGCCCGGGATTTCTGATCCCGGCTCGAGGTTGGTAAGATTTATTCAAGAAGAACTTCCCGACGCTAAAATTATTCCCATCCCGGGACCGTCGGCGCTTGTCACTGCTTTATCAGTCTCTGGAGTGAACGCCGACAGATTTACGTTTTTAGGGTATCCACCCCACAAGAAGGGGAGACAGACTTTTTTTAAAAAATTAGAGATTATTGAGGTAAGACCAATAGTGCTTTACGAATCACCGCACCGCCTGGAGAAAACTCTGGCGAGTATTAGTGAAGTTTTTGGAGAGGGATATGAAATTATTGTTGCGCGAGAACTTACTAAACTGCACGAAGAAATTTTTAGGGGGAGTATGTTGGAGACTCAATCGCATTTTCAAGGAGAAAAAAAGAAGGGTGAGTTTGTCATAATAATTCCATGAAACGATTTTTTGATATCATAGGTGCTGTTTGTGGGTTATTGTTTATTCTTCCGCTTACACCCTTTATTGTTTTGGCGATCGTACTTAATGGCGGTCGGCCGGTTTTAGTTAAACTTGATCGGGTAAGCGGGGGAAAGGTTATTAAGGTATATAAATTCCGCTCAATGGTGCAGGGGGCGCATGCTACAAAAAGAAATCTCGCTCATTTGAATGAGCGGAACGACGGGCCGTTTTTTAAAATTAAGGACGACCCGAGACTTACGGGGGTTGGGAAATTGCTGCGGAAATTTCGGTTGGATGAATTTCCGCAGTTTTTAAACGTTTTAAAAGGAGAATTAGCGCTGGTGGGACCGCGGCCGCATGAGCCAGAAGAAGTCGCGCAGTATCCTCCGGGATTTAAGAAATTGTATTTTGCAAAAGCCGGACTCACCGGTCTATCACAGGTGAGCGGCGCGTCGGCTTTGCCGTATTTTAAGGAATTGGAGTTGGACTTTTATTACGTTGAACATCAGTCACTTTGGTTAGACATAAAGATACTTTTTAAAACTGTTTGGATTTTCTTTTCTGACCCCACGGGGGTTTAGGGTTTTCTTCAGAAACAGAAAAATCTTTTTGGTGGTTGGTTTTCTCCGGTAAATTTATGGCGCAAGGCAGGAAAAAGTTATAAAATGAGGGGATGCGTGTTGCTATTCTTCATGATTATTTGAACCAATTTGGAGGGGCGGAGAGGGTTTTGATGACTCTCCTTGAAATTTTCCCCAAAGCCGATCTTTATACTCTCCTTTATGATGAGAAAAAGACGTTTGGGTTTTTCAGGAAAAACATAAGAAAAACGAGCATTCTTGATAGTTTTTTTGTGAGGGGGCGCCATCGTGCTTTTATACCTCTAATGCCCTTTGCAGCGAGATTACTACGGAGTCCCGAGAAATACGACCTCGTTATTTCGTCTACTGCCGGATACGCCAAAGGTATTTCTATACACGCCCCATATCACATAAGTTATTGTCACAGCCCGCTCCGTTACGCGTGGGAGATAGATTATCTGAAGAATTTACCCTTTTCCCCATGGCCTCTTACAAAAGGCATCCTTCGTCCTATTGCCCGCTTACTGCGTGCGTGGGATAAGAGAGCCGCGCAGAAAGTTGATTTCTTTATTGCTAATTCCGAGTTTATCGCCGGGAAAGTCCAGTCGTGTTACGGCAGGGAGGCACGCGTCGTCTACCCTCCGGTTGATACGGAGACTTTTTATCCGGAACCCATTACTTCCGGGAAAGAATATTTTTTAATGGCGGGTCGTTTGCTTTATTACAAGGGATTTGATTTAGGGATTAAGGCGTTCAACCGTTTAAAAAAACCATTGAAGATTGTTGGGGTTGGTCCGGAGATGAGCAAACTTCAAAAACTTGCCGACTCTCAATATGTGGAATTTATTCCTTTTTTGAGCGATAGTGAGTTACGGCGAATGTACAGTAATGCTAAAGCATTAGTATTCCCGCAGATTGAAGATTTCGGGTTGGTGGCGGCTGAGGCACAGGCCTGCGGTCTGCCGGTTATCGCATATAACGAGGGCGGCGGAAGGGAAATTGTTGAGCACGGGAAAACCGGGCTGCTTTTCGGAGAGCAGTCCGTTCAGACATTAATGAATGCAGTTCAAGATTTTGAGCGAACGTCATTTGACCGTTCTTATATTAGCAAGCGGGCGGAGCGGTTTTCTAAAGTTCAGTTTAAGGAGAACATACGCCATATTGTCTCCGAGAACGGTTTTGCGGTTTAATAAAAACGCAGCATATTCATGAAAAAACGAATTGTACCCGCTAAAAATATTGATCCGGTTTTAGTTGATATAAGAAAACCAGGTATCAATTATAAACAGCCGGTTAGGTTTGTTAAGTTGAATCTAACTCATGTGCTCCAAGAGGAACCTGCCCGATTTGGATTTTATAAAAAATTTTTGAGATGGGGGACAGCTTTAGTAGTGGTGGTTTTTATTCTTATGGGTACTCTTCTTGCGTTCAATCTCAAAGAAGTAAAAGCGCTTATTGTGGAGAAGGGAGATAAGATTGTAAGTAATTTTACCTTTTCAGTTGGGGCGCTCAGAGCTTTTGAACCCGCTGAAGCTGGTTTGGCCCTAAAAGAAAATACTGAAGAATTATCAAGTTTGAATGCCATTTTAGAGAGACCGCAAAACCGAGTGCTCTTTAGCGTCGTCGGCAGCATCTTGCCGGCCTTTAAAGAAGCAGGTGCCTTTTTAAGTCAGATTAGTGCCCTGAATCTTAATTTTTTAGAACTCTCCGAGGCATTAAATGATCTGAAAGGGAACGGTTTTTATTACTTCCAAAATGACGGCCAAGCTCTTGTTGACCGTTTAGAAGGTATCCGTGGGTCAATACAGGGAGTCACTGGCCAGATTGAATCAATAAGAAATACAGCCGCCAACCTTAAATCTATTTCTTCTTTCTTTGAAAACGTTGAGGGGCAGATTGGCGATCAATACCTTAAATATAGTTCCGATCTTCATAATCTGGACAGCTTCTTGGGTGGGCTCCTTGCTCTTATTGATTCGGAAGACGAGATCCATATTCTTCTTTTATTTCAAAATCCGGCCGAAATCAGACCTGGCGGCGGTTTTATTGGCAGTTACGCAGATTTGCAGGTAGAGCGGGGTCAGATGACCAACCTGGAAGTTCAGGATATTTATTGGCCGGATCATCCTCTTAACCTTGAATTAAAAGTGATTCCGCCCGATCCGCTCCAGTTAGTAACTAAGGATTGGGGAGCGAGAGACGCTAATTGGTTTTTTGACTTTCCTACTTCTGCCAGAACAGTGACGGGGTTTTTAGAGAACTCTAAACTTTACAAAGAGCAGGACGTTACTTTCAAGGGCGTTATTGCCCTAAACATTAATGTGATGGAGACCATTCTCGGTATTATTGGTCCGGTCCCGATAGAGGAATATGATTTAGTGGTAGACCGAGATAACTTTTTGATTGAGATTCAGAAAGAGGTTGAAACGGGCCGGGATAAGAAAAAAGGAGAGAATCCGAAAAAAGTATTGAGCGTGCTAACTCCTCTCATTCTTGAGAGGTTAGATCAGATGGGAGAAGAAGGACAAAGGTCTCTAATTGATGAGTTAGAAAGGCATATTACCAAAAAAGACATTATGATTTTTGCGAAAGAAGGTGACCTAGCGGCTTTCTTAAATTCTAAGAATATTGACGGTGCTGTTTATCCGTTGCCCAGCAGTTTTTGGGGCTCGTATCTTGCAGTGGTGGATGCTAATATCGCCGGCGGTAAAAGTGATGCTTTTGTTCGGCAGCGGCTGGAGGTAAGACTGGATATTGATACTGACGGCGGTGTTTTTACTGATTTAACAATTGAACGGAAACACGAAGGGGATAAACAAGAAGATCCCTGGTGGCGTAAAGATAATCAGAATTTTATTCAAATATTTACAAATCCCGCCTCCACCCTAGTCTCTTTGAAAGGAAACAGTACTAAAAGTTTTCGGAGGCCTGATTATGATGGTGAGGGATACGCTGTAAATGCCGATCTTCAAGAGATTGAGGAGACCAGAGTGCTCATTGCCGGCTATGATGCCTGGAGTATGGAAGCGCACGGGAAAAGTGTTTTTGCAACGTGGTTTACGACGCCGGCCGGGAAGACCCGCACGTTGAACCTGCGTTACCAAACGCCGAGCGGCAACCAAGTTCGTGTGAGTTCAGGAAAGAGGTTCCGGTTTATCTTTGAACGCCAATCAGGTGTAAAGAGCAATTTGAGGGTAACTCTCGGGGCGCCGTTAGGTTATGTTTGGTCGGAGTCAAATAGCCCAATATTCATTTATGAAGATGAAGATCCGGACGCGAGGGTGATATTGGATTTGACGCTTAGGAAGTGATTTATAACCCATGACACAAGAGGCCAGACAGTGTCAAAACTGCAAAAACCAGTTTACCATCGAACCGGATGATTTTGCGTTTTATGAGAAGATAAAAGTGCCGGCGCCTACGTGGTGTCCTCCGTGCCGGCTGCAACGCAGACTTTCTTGGCGAAATGAGAGAAGCCTTCATAAACGAATATGTGACCTTTGTCGCAAGGATATTATTGCTATGTATCCTCAGGATGTGACTTTCCCCGTATATTGCCGAGAGTGCTGGTATTCAGATAAGTGGGATGGAACGCAATATGGAAGAGAATACAATTTTAATAAACCGTTCTTTACACAATTTAAGGAGCTGCAGAATAAAGTACCTCGAGTAGCGCTCCAAGTTGATAAATGCGTGAATTGTGAATACGCAAACCAGATTGCAAATTGCAAAAATTGCTATCTCATTTTTTCAGGCTCGGACAACGAGGACTCGATGTATAGCTACAGAATTTTGAACTCTAAAAACTTGGTTGATTGTTTCATAGTGCTCCGGGGAGAGTATTGTTATGAATGTATCGAATGCCTCGAGGTGTCACAACTTATATTTGTTGAAAACTGTGCGAGTTCTACGGGGCTTTCGTTCTGTTTCGATGCCAGGGGTTCCCAAGATTGCTTTTTAAGCAGCAATATTTGGAACAAGTCTCACGTGTTTGAAAATAAGCAATGTACCAAAGAGGACTATAAGCAAAAAATGAAAGACATTGATACGGGTTCGTATAAGAATTTTTCAACGTATGCCGCTAAATTTGAAGCAATGAGAAAGAAAGCATTGCACAAACATGCCTATACTAAAAACGTAACAAATGTCGTTGGAAACACGATTTCATACTCTAAAGATTGTTATCACTGTTTCAATGGGGCTGAACTTGAAAACTGCCGATATTGCCTTTTTGTAAATAAAGCGAAGGATTCCATGGATATCAACAACGGGTGTTGCGTGATGGAATTGAACTATGAGGTGAACACCATGGGCGTGAATGCCTACAATGTGAAATTATCTTCGGATGCCTGGCCAGAAGTGCGAAATATTACCTATTGTGACATATGTAAAAACGGATGCCATGATTTATTTGGGTGTATCGGACTTCGCAAGAAGGAGTATTGCATTTTAAACAAAGAATATACTAAAGAAAAATATGAGGAGCTTGTTCTTCAAATTATAGACCACTTGAACGAGGCGTCATATAAAGATAAAAAGGGAAAGATATATGCTCACGGAGAATTCTTTCCAACAGAACTGTCTCCCTTCCCCTATAATGAAACGCCGGCCTATGATTACTTTCCGCTGGATAAAGAACGCGCTCTTGCTCAAGGATTTAATTGGCGTGACCTCGAAAAACCTTCTTATCAGATCACTGTCTCTGCAGAGCAACTTCCTGACCATATAAGAGACGTTGATGACAGTATTGTGAAAGAAGTTATTAGTTGTGCACATCAGGGCAAATGTGGAGAGAGGTGTGTAACGGCTTTCCGAATTGTTTCTGATGAACTCAATTTTTATAGAAAAATGAATATCCCTCTCCCTAGGCTATGTCCCAACTGCCGGTATTATGCACGTTTCAGAAGAAGAAATCCTATAAACCTTTGGCACCGCCAGTGCGTGTGTGACTCTTCGACAGGCTCAGAGCAAGCTACAAAATACAAAAACACTACAAAACATTCCCACCACTTGGAAGGAAGATGCCCTAACGAGTTTGAGACATCATACGCTCCGGAGAGGAAGGAGATTGTTTACTGCGAACAATGTTATCAGGCGGAGGTAGTATGAATTTACGTATTAAAATACGTATTTAATTACGTAATTAATTTATGAATTCCGAAACGAAACCACATTCGACAAGCTCAGTGTCTTCGAAATGTCAGAATTGCAAACAAAAGTTCACTATCGAACCGGAGCCCTTCGGTTTTCCTCAGGATTTCGCCTCAACACGCTATGTCTGATTTCCAAGCCGAAAAACGACTATGTCAGAACTGTAAGAACTCATTTGAGGTTGAGGCTCAAGATTTTGCGTTTTATGAGAAGATAAAAGTGCCGGTGCCGACGTTTTGTTGGAAATGCCGAGCAATGCGTCGGATGTCTTTTCGCAACATGCGATACCTTTACGAACGTACTTGTGATGCCACAGGAAAGAAAATATTTACCTTAATTCCTCCCGATGCTCCAATGCCAGTTTATGATTACGAATACTGGGAGAGTGATGCATGGGACCCCATGGATTATGGAATGGAGTATGATTTCTCAAAACCATTCTTTGAACAAATCAGGGACTTGTTTAACAAAGTTCCATGGGCTCCTATGTGGTCTATGGAAAAAACAAACAGTGATTACAGTATCGCAGCATGGGCAAAAAACTGCTACTTGTGTTTTGATGCAGGATACCTAGAGGATAGCGCTTACAGTGTCACATTACTGAGGAGTAAGCAGTGTATAGATATGGTCAACTGTAAAGGATGTGAGCTTTGCTACTACTGTATCAACACCAATGATTCGTATAAAACCTTCTTCTCACGAAGCTGCACTTCGTGTAACGACGTATGGTTCAGTCAGGATTGTGTCGGATGTGATAGTTGTTTTGGTTGTTCAGGGTTGCGAAATAAGAGCTATCATATTTTCAATGAATCTTACGGCAAGGAGGAATATCAAAAAAAGCTTGCAGAAATGAGACTTGATTCTTGGTCTGGTATTGAGCGTGCTCGAGGACAAGCAATGGAAGTATGGCTCAAACACCCCGTCAAATATCAGCATAGCGTACAAGCAAAAAATTGTACTGGTGATTATCTCTATAATGCAACAGAGCTTCGTAATTGTTTTTTTGTGGGCACTGCTCAAAATATGGCTCATTGCCAAAGCGTGATTTATGGTCCAAATAAAGACGGCATGGATGTTACATCTTCCGAAGGTACAGAGCTTACCTATGATATTATTGCCACCGGCCACGGTATCTATAACACATTTTTTACAGCTGAATCATTTGCGGCAAATGAATCTCGCTATACAGTAAATTGTCGTCAATCAAACAATTTGTTTGGCTGTGTAGCATTGAAGAGCAAGCAATACTGCATTTTAAATAGGCAATATTCGAAAGAAGACTATAGAGCGATGGTTCCGAAAATCATTAAACATATGAACAAAATGCCTTATGTTGATGCAAAAGGACGGGTGTATAAATACGGTGAATTTTTCCCGCCAGATATGAGTGCATTTGGATACAGTGAAACACAGGCACATGAATATTTCCCGCTTACGGAAAAAGAAGCAAAAGCGCAGGGTTACAACTGGCGTAGACCAAAAGAGAGGGCATATTCGATAACTAAAACCTCAGATGAACTTCCCGATCAAATTCAAAAGTTGGGTGATGACATCTTAAAAGAAGTCATTCAATGCCAGCATGATGAAAATAATAATCATCCTGAGCAATGTGGAGAAAATTGTGCAACGGCCTTTCGTATTACTTTCCAAGAACTTCAATTTTATCGCCAACTGAATTTGCCGTTACCTCGGCTTTGTTTCAATTGTAGACACTTTGATAGAGTTGCGTGGAGAAATCGACCTCAGCTTTTTCATCGTCAATGCGTGTGTGATTACAAGGTGTACAAAAACACCACGAAGCATAATCATCACCTGGAAGGCAGGTGTCCCAACGAGTTTGAAACGTCATACGCACCAGATAGGGAGGAGATAGTTTATTGCGAGCAGTGTTATCAGGCGGAGGTAGTGTAAAAAAGTTGAGGGAAAAATTAGTGTTATTGGGTGGAGATAGTGTAGAATTCATTTATGAAATTTATTTTTGTTCGGCACGGGGAGACAGATTATAATAGAGAGGGAAAACCTATGGGAAGTGACATAGATGCTCCGCTTAATGAGGTAGGTATGAAGCAAGCAGAGGATCTTGCAGCAGAATTGAGCGGTGATTTTGACGTCATTATTTCTTCTCCGCTCAAGCGGGCAAGTCAAACCGCGGAGGCTATCAAGCAGCGCTTTAACAAGCCCTTAGTGTTAGACAAGAACTTAGAAGATCGTTCGTTTGGTTCGCTTGCAGGAAAATCGTGGGATGAGATAGAACAGGAAACAAAGGGTAAGGTTAATAAGATTGCTAGTAGAAATCAACAGTACGACTTCCGTCCGTATGGAGGAGAATCAGTGAAAGACGTCAAGCAGCGGCTAATTCAATTTATAGAAGGATCAAAGCGTGATTATCACGATAAAATTATTCTTGTTGTGACACACAGTGGCATTGTGCGTCTTGCGCACCATCTATTTTCAGAAAAAACGCCTCACATAGGCAATGTTTCCGTCCATGAATTCGATTTATGAAGAACATAAGGAATTTCTGTATAATCGCTCACATCGATCACGGTAAATCCACGCTTGCGGATAGGTTTTTAGAGATTACGGGGACGGTTCCGGAGAGGCGGATGAAAGCGCAGTACTTGGATCAGCTTGAGCTTGAGCGGGAGCGGGGGATTACGATTAAGATGGCTCCCGTGCGGATGAGTTATAACTTGAAAGCTGAAACTTATGACCTAAATCTTATTGACACTCCCGGCCATTCTGATTTCTCTTACGAGGTTTCCCGGGCTCTTGTAGCGGTGGAGGGAGCGATTTTACTCGTTGATGCCGGGCAGGGGATTCAGGCGCAGACTCTGGCGAACTTTCGAGCAGCGAAAGCGGCAGGGTTAAAAATTATCGGCGCGGTAAGTAAGATAGACTTATTCGAGGACCGCAGCGACAATCGACTACAGAGAGCTGTTCGTGAGGTTGCACAACTTCTAGGGGTATCGCAGAAAGATATTTTTCTTGTTTCGGGGAAGACAGGAGAAGGCGTTAAAGAATTACTTGAAGGAGTTGTTCGCTGCATACCGTCACCCAAAGACGAAAGCAATCACACTCGTGCTCTCATTTTTGATTCTTTCTACGACGACCATAAGGGTGTCGTTGCGTCTGTTAGAGTTTTTAGCGGGAAAATTAAGAGTGATGATAACATATACCTCTTGGCGACTAAGACTGGTTCTAAGATTAAGGAATTGGGTTATTTTATTCCCGAGCTAAAGTCGGTACTCGAAATTAAGCCCGGGGAGATCGGTTATATTGCAACCGGCGTCAAGGATCCGGAAAAGATTAAAATAGGGGACACTATTATAGTCCCCAGTAACCAGCAACCAGCGACTAGTTATCAGCCCCTTACGGGTTATAAGGAGCCGAAGCCGGTGGTGTTTGTATCTTTTTATCCGGAAGACAGCAATGACCATGAACTTTTAAAACGCGGGTTACAAAAACTTAAACTTAATGATTCGTCTTTGACCGTTGATCCTGACCAAAATGAAGTGCTGGGCAGGGGGTTTAAAATTGGATTTTTAGGCCGTCTCCATTTTGAGATTACTGCGGAACGTTTGAGGCGGGAGTTCGGGATCAGTATTATGAATACGTTTCCGTCGGTGGTGTATCGAGTGAAAGTTAAAGGTACTGACATTGAAATTATAAAACCCGAAGATTTACCCGAAAATTTTGATGAGATTTGGGAACCGATGGTGAGGATTGAGATAATTGTTCCCGAAAACCACATTAATAGTCTTTTTCCGCTCCAGAAGCTTTTTCGGTTGAGTAATATTATGACTGAAACATTACAGGACAGGGTTAAGTTAGATGCGGATATGCCTTTAGCGGAACTTATAAGCGATTTTGATGATAAATTAAAGTCTGCAACAGAGGGGTATGCCTCTTTTAGCTATGAGCTAGCCGGCTATAAAAAATCGGATGTCCTGCGGGTTGATGTGCTGATTTCTGGGATATTGGTACCGGGGCTTAGCCGGTTTTTTCCTAAAAGCACTTATGAACAAGAAGGGCGGGAGATGATTAAGCGTCTTAAGAAACTTTTACCGCGACAGCAGTTTGCACAGCCGATTCAGGCAGCGGTGGGGGCGAATATAATTGCGCGAGAGGACATTCAGGCTTTAAAAAAGAACGTTACCGGTCATCTTTACGGCGGGGACAGGACGAGGAAAATGAAACTATGGCAGAAGCAGAAGAAGGGCAAGAAACGTTTAAAGGAGCGTTCTCAAGCGAAGATTACGCCGGATGTGTTTAGGGAACTGTTGAAGAAGTAGTTGATAATCTTCTCTGCAATCGCCTTTACTCAGATAAATTATACTCCTCAAAACAGAAAAGCTTGACGAAAAACAGCGAACTCGTTTCGCTCAAACAGCGCTGTTTTTCTACTTTTCTGTTTTTCATTCGTTAATTTATAGCTTCGCTCCGGCATATTACAGAAAAGATTATCAACTACTTTTTTGGTTGGATGGTAATCCGAAAGGACGTTATAATGGAGGTGATGCCGTTATGGAAGGTTTTGGTTTTAATTATAGTTATTGCTCTCTTGGGGTGGGGGGTTTATAATCTGGTGCAGGAGAAAAATTTATTAGGAAAAGAAGCGGCAGAATTAAGTGAAGTTTTAAAATCACTTGAGGAAGAGAATAGGACGCTCACTTCTCGGATAGAATATTTCCAGAATCCGGAGAATCTTCTCAAGGAACTGAAGTCCCAATTTAATTATCGTGAAGAGGGGGAGGGGTTAATAATAATTGTTCCGAACGTCACAAGTACATCACAATAAATAATATATATCCAGCCGTCGCATGCTTCAGCGGGCTTGCCCGCCGAAGCCAGCTATGGCTGGCGAAGGCGGGATTAGTTTAGTGGTAGAATGCGACCTTCCCAAGGTTGAGACACGGGTTCGATTCCCGTATCCCGCACACAAAAGAAAACACACCCCGACTGGGGTGTGTTTTCTTTTAACCGAGAGCTTTTTTGACTTTTTCTAAGATGTCTTCGAGTTTCATATCGGTTTTTACTAAATACTGAAGTGGTTTACCTTTTTTCACCTTATCCGGTATTTTACTTTTCTCCAATATTTCCATTTCTTCCAAATTCAGGTTAGTAAGGACGATGATTGGAACGTCTTTCCCCCAGGAGTCTTCCCGTAATTTTTCCATCACTTTCGTCCCGTCCATTTTTGGCATAATAAGATCAAGTAGGATTAAATCAGGGTGTTCTTTTAGGGCGGTAGCTAAACCCTCCGCACCGTTTTTTGCTTTAAATGTCTCAAATCCACTCTGGGAAAATTTATCAGCCAATGCCTTTAGCATTGGTATTTCGTCCTCAACAATAAGGATTTTCTTGGGTTTATCGGGCATACTTTAGGAAATTCAGTTAGGTTTTGGTTGTTGTTCCCGTTCCTTTATAGATTCTTTAATGTCTTTAATAATGGATTTTAGACTATAATCAGCTTTAGTATAATATTTGTAGGCACCTAATTTTATATATGTCCGTATATTATTACTACTAGCAGTATTGGAAACGACGAAAATGGGGATATTTTTCCATTTTGAATCACCGCTTTTTAGCCTAGCGACCAAATCCAAGCCGCTTTCTTTACCTATAAGGTAGTGGTCTAACCAGATTACACTTATTTTTTCTGGGTCTTCTAAATAAGGTAATGCCTCTTCTACTGACCGCGCTGTTATAACATTGAAACCATCAATTTCAAGTTTTTCCTTAACTACATCAAGTAAGGATCGTTCGTCCTCTACAACTAGAATTGTTTTATTTTTTTGTGCCGACTTGTCTAGATTTGCCATGGTTTAATTATACAACAATTAGTTTTTACTAGTCTAGAAGTTTAACGGTCAAGTGAGTCTTTTGGCTCCTTCTTTCTTTATCATCCCGCTTAGAGGGATTGTAACGTAGAAGGTTGTACCTTTGTTTTCTTCCGATTCAAACCGAATTTTGCCCCCGGATTGCTCCACCACCGCTTTTACTGTATATAGACCCAAACCCGTGCCATCAGTTTGTTTTTCTATCACGTTGTCGGCTCGGAATAGTTTATCAAAAATTTTTGATTGCTGGTCCTTGGGGATGCCATAGCCGGTATCTCTAACCTTGATAAATACATCGGATCCCTGTCTTTTAATTGTTAAACTTATTCTCCCTCCTTCAGGAGTATAGTTAACCGAGTTTGCGAGTAAGTTTTGAAGGACCATTCTCATAAGTTTTGGATCGGCGTTCATAATTGGCAGGTCTTTATCATACTCCTTTTCTATTTTTAATTTTTTGTTTTTAATTTTTGGAAAAAGTTCACCTATTACACTGTCGGCAATTTCTATAAGTTTTACCGACTTTGGCTCAACAGAAAAAGTACCTAATTCAATCCGTGAAACGTTTAGGAGAGAATTAATCAAATCAACCATTCTTTTGCTACCGTGGTAGATTTCTTTCAAATAAGTTTCCTGATCTTTTGTTATTTTTCCCCTATCACCGCTGAGGAGCATTTCCGTGTACCAGTTGATGGTAGAGAGAGGGGTTCTAAGTTGGTGCGAAGCAATGGCGACGAATTCGGTCTTCGCGCGGTCAAGTTCTTTTTCTTCAGTAATGTCTCGTATCCAAATAAGGTGGCCAAAAAAACCTTTACCAGGCTCAGGCAAGCAGCCAGATAATATTTCAAATATTTTCTCGTCCGACTCAGCTTCAGATATGTTGGAGGGTTGGCCCGAGAGGCACTTTAAAATAAGTTCTTTGAGATTTAATTTTGGGAATTTAGCATAGAGCATCTCAAGCGCTTTATCTTCTCCCTTATCTTTAAGCGACAACATAGCTTTAACCTCCCTATTTACAAAAACAACCTTTCCTTGTTTATCTAAGAGAATGACGCCGGTTTTCATATGTTGAGTGATTTGTGAGAGTTTGGTTCTTTCTTCTTCTAGTTCGGCGGTTCTTTCTTTTACCATTTCTTCAAGGCCGGTGGCATATTTTGAGAGTTCTTTTCGTTGGGTGTCAACCGTACGTGAAGCCCGCCAGACGATAAACGAAAGTGCGGCAAACATTAAAGCCAAAGATAGTCCGATACTTAGTACAAAACGATTTTTAATTTCGTTAATTTGTTCCTGCAAGAATCCGGATCGAGCATAGGTTCCTACTACTCCCATCACTTCGGGGGAAGCACCAAAGGTAAGGGGTGCGTAGGCCTCTATGCCTTCTCCAAAGGACAGCTCATAGAAATATTGCGGTTCGTTTGGATCGAATTTTATTAAATTAACTTCTGTTTTCAGATTAAACGCGTTTTGAAGTTCGGAGCGTAATGGAAACCTTTTCCCAATAAGTTCTTCTATATCTGAATACACAATAATCCCTTCAGGGTTCCAGATTTTGACTCGAAATAACCCTGGAATTTGCAGGTTGTTCGCGAAAAGTTCAAAGCGTTCCCGGCTTTCTCCTTCTGCAGGCCTTACAAAATCTTCTGGTAAAAGAAATTCAGCAGCCAACCGGTTAGCAAAAACTACCGAGGTCAGCTCCCGTTGTTGTAGAGTAAGGCGGATAAGCGCCGGGGCGATGAGACTGGAGAGGAAAATTCCAATGATGGTAAATATAATTACCCCCAGCAATACGAACTGCCAGAAAATACTTATATTTTTGATTTTAAACCTCATTATTTGAGAGAAGGATTAAGGTAGAACAGTGACTACACCTAATGTGGGTGGGTCATCGAGAAGGTGTTCGTGATATCCAAAACTTCCAGTTTTTCGAAATGTGTATGAGAAACTTTGACCTTTGGAAATACCGCCCAGGGCATCAAATGGGGGGAGAGAACTGTGGGTCGGGTGGGGATCAGCGCCTGGCCAATGGAGTTCATTATCAGCGTTTATGAAAGTTACCGTGTCGCCCACGCGAATGGTTGGGTTAGCCGGTTCTGCCCTCTCGTTGCTGTAGATAGTTACGATAAACTCTTGCGGTTCCCGGGGAGGCGCAGGTGGAGGAGAAGGGACAGGAAGAGATATTTCTGTTTCTTCTTCGGTCTCTGGGATTTGAGGGATCGGTTCTTCTTGGGATGGGATGATGGGTTCGGGAGAGGTGGTAACGGCAGGAGTAGGAGGGATTTGAGATAGGTCTACTTGGGCCTGTTCTCCCTGCGGATAAAAGAAGATAAAAAAAGCTGCCAACCCCAGAATTAGAACAGCAATTGAGATTGTTATAATTTTTTTCATTCTTATTTTTATTTTACAATAATTTCCCCAACTCTGTCAGGTTTTACGTGGTCGTGGTATTCCCACGTGCCGGGTATATTGAAAATGAAATAGTAATCTTCTCCTTTCTGCAAATCCCGACAAGCATCAAAGGCGCTGCTGATACAACCGCCGGACTCGGGATAGTTGGAGTGAGTGTCGTGAATGTCTGCGGCCGGCCAGGAAACATTCGTATCGTTGTTTATCCAACGGACTATGCCGCCTACGGGTATTATGGTAGTTTTAGGGTTAAATTTTTCAGGTTCAATGATTACGGTTTGCACCTTTCTTTCTTTTAGGGCGTTTAGCGCTATTCTAGTTTTCGAACCGACCAATCCGTAGCCGCTGGTTGTTTCATCTCCCGAGGATGCGATACCGAAACTTGTTTGGAGACGCTGAATTGCCCTTCGTGTTAGTTCTCCGAAGTAACCCGTTGTAATTCCTTCGGGGTAAATGTCGGGGAAACCCCTGAGTATTTCCTGGAGGGTTCTAACTTCCTCGTCTTCCGCGCCAAATTGAAGCGTTTTGGTGATGCGGGACGGTTTTTCTTCAATTTTTTCCGGAACAACAAACATAGAAACTTCCTTAATTTTATTTAGTATTTCTTTAATTTCAGAGAGGATCATTCCTAACTCTTTTTCGGTGAGTGACGAGAGTTCCTTAATCTTGTTTTGTAATTTGGCGATATCTGTTTGGATGATTTTTGGCTTGTTTTCAATAATAAATTCTTCAAATTCTTGGAGGGACGTTGAGGAAGTTAATGGTTCGGGGGTTTGGGTGAGCGGCTGAGTCACGCTGGCAGTTAACGCGGCGGACGAGAAATTGCTCGTCCATCCAAAAACAAAAATGCCGTAGAAATATCTTTTATCAGCCATTAGTCCCGAGTCTTTGAAAATCTCAGTCCGCCCCCGAAAAATTACCTTGCCGTCAAAAGCGTTTGCTGGTAATGAATCTTCATTTCGGATGATTTGAATGCCGAGAAAATTTTCACTTTCCGGATTCCTCCAGCGCAGAGTGACGGCGTTTTCACCGGGCTCAGAGGAAGGAGCACGGACTCTGGATAGAGTGCTTGTGCTATCATCCTCGGGCGGCGGGGGAGCCGGCGCCGGCAGTAAATTATCCTTGGGGGTAAGTGTGATATTAACTGGCAGAGAGACATTATTATTAGAGTTAATGCTGAAGATAGAATAATAGTAAGTAGTGCCATTTGTAAGGGTGGAATCACGGTAATAAGTTTCATCGCCTCGGAAAATAACTTCTCCATCTTCCTGGTTTTTAGCAAAGCGATCTCCTCTTCTTACAATGGCGGTTTCTTGGAAATCCGAGTCGGGAGGGTTTATCCACGAGAGGAGAGTAGTGCTTGCGCCGGCTACCCCAAATAAACCGCTTACCTGCGTTGGTGAGAGCGGAGTAGAGAAACTGAACTCTTCTGATACTGTTATCTCTTTGTCAAAAGCCCGTCCTGCGATAGTGCGAAAGTAATAAGTCGTGCTTGCTGTGAGATTTTCAATTAATGCGTAGTATTCTTTAGTAAGCTCAGTATCAAAATCAGTTCTTGAAGTGTATTCGTTGCTTATTGGGCCGTATTCAATAAAGGAATATGTTTTATTTTTAGTAAGCCAGGAAATCTCGGCTCCCGAAGAATATACTTTGACCACCGGTACAGTGCTGTCGATTGAAAAGGTTTCAGAAATTGCTTGACCTACTTCTTTAGAATTATCAGTGGCCTCAATTATAATTGCATAGTCGTCTCTGTCGGGGATATCGGTAATGTCCCAATCATATAAACCAACGGCTGGCAGGTTTTTAGCAATGAGTTTCTTAAGTCTTATTACGTCAGTGCTTTTTGAATAAAAAATAGAAACCGGAGCGCTACCCAGACCTAGGTTTTCTTGTCCGAGTTCATCGTTTTTATCTGTGGCTTTGTAATCAATTTTGATTGAGTCGTTGAAAACCCCTTTCTTAGGAGAGATAATTTCAATCTCTGGACGATGTGCTAGTTTGCCGCCGGCGCTGGTAACGCTGCCGCCACCGCCGTTGCCGCCGTTGCCGCCGTTGCCGCCAGAACAATCTGCTCGTACCGCAAAGTCGGCATTAGAATCATCCCAGTCACCGGTGGAGTTGTGATTATTAAGGTGGCCCTCTACCCAAATGCGTCCGGTTTCAGAGATGTCATCGGTTGAAGGGGTCCAGCCCCAAGTTGTTTGCTGGAGAGGGTGTTTGATTAAAGACGAGTCAAGATGAGCTGGTTGGGCGCCATCAGCCCGATAATAGAGAGCAACATGATTAGCATCGGAGGCTATCTCTATGGTAAATTTTGTGCCGACGGTTAAGCATTCTCCGCCGTTTGGTAATACCACACTTACGTTGGCGGCGGAAACTGAATTTATCCCCAGAAACCAAAAAGCTACGGTAGCGCCAATAACAAGCGTAAATTTTGTTATTACACATCTGATTTTTCCGTGCGATTCTGTCATAAGTGAACCCGTTGACGGGTAAGTTTTCAGGGTTAGGATGTCCTGCGTTTGGTAAAGATAGAACTGGCAGTAAATGCAAGGATAGCAGTGAGAACCAAGAGAATAAGAATAGTTGTGGTAGAGGTTCCGCCAGTCGTATCGCGTACTTCAATATCAAAAATACCTTCGCGACTAATGTCTGGTTCGCTCGGTCTTTGAAAATTAAATTCCAAGCGATAGTGTCCCGGTTCGGTAAATTTGTAATTCGTTTTATAGTTGCCGTCTATTATAATCTCTGGTTCGGTGGTAAAGATTGTAATCTCAGAATCATCAGGCAGGACTTTTTGAACGTTTACCGTTATCAAGAAGGGCTCGTTTGCAAAGTTACCGCTCAAATCGCGCAGGTAGAAATCCATATCCACCGTTTCTCCGACAAATGGTGAGCGCGGCTCGGGGTCAAATGATACGGCGTGAGTTCCGGCGTATTCACCAATGCTTATATGGGCATTAGAGACTGAGACGCTAAGTAACAGGAGTGTTACGATAATTAGAATATTAAAAGATGGGTTTTTAAAGTTCATCCTTTAATTTTAACACTATTGTTCGTGAAATATAAGAGGTTTTAGTAAGAAATCAGAACCTCCGACGCCTTGTCGGAGGTTCTGATGTGGATATTCCGCTAATTTACTAAGAGTCTTACTGGGCTTTGCGTTTGCTGTCATATTCCCGCCACGCCGCCGAGACTGACGGCTCAACCGTATCAAGGGTGCTTAGGATTTTTTCTTTAAGCTCGCTGGTGGCAATTTCTTCTTTTCCTTCCGCCAATTGCATTGTTTCATTTGCAACCTGGTTTACGATTTCGCTAATTCTTTCTTTTTCCAGACCCGCTTCTTCGGCGGCAGACTCGATTGATTTTCTGATTTTCTCACTATCAAAAGGCTTCTTAGTTCCGTCTTTTTTTATTACCGTGTTTGCCATGTTTAAATAAAGATAATTATACTGCGACCTTTAATCTTTATTTTACCACATTCCGGTTTTGTCTCTATACGGCTTTGTTGACGGCTTAATTACTATAAGTTAAGCTGAATGTGGTACGTTGTATATACCCTTTTACCTAACCACCACAGCGAGGGGTTATGACAAACGAAAGGGCTGGAAAAGGCGGATCGCAGAAGGAGCAGTTTCCGAAACTCGGGACGATCAGGCAAGGAATTCGCGATTTGGGTGAAGTCATCTCTGCTCTGACACCCGAACGGGTTCGACAAACGGCACGTGCAAACGGAGTGGACCGCCTTATGTGTCTCCAGAACGGAAGTTTTGGAAGCCAGTTTTACGATCTGATTTCTGGGATTGACCCGGAACGTCTTTCCACGATGACGATCATCAGTCTCTCTCATCTTCTTGTTGACAAAGTCCTGGTTCCCTTGGGACGCCTTGAGCGCCAACTTGGAGGGGATGAGGTGGCTCGTCAGTGGAGCGAAGAGGTTGCCCAGTTGAGGCTCGGTGATAGTCACGGTGATGAAAAGAAGCGCAGGGCTTTCGTTAAAAGCGTTGCGAAGCGTATCGAAGCAGAAAATCAGGTTGCCTTGACCAGCGGTTAGGATTTCACGAAGGGTGTAGTAAAGGGGGGTGTTTGAGATTCAGGTCTCAAGCACCCTTTTTGTTTTGCATAAAGAAACCTTTTTCGTTATTATCGAGTAATTACCCCCCACACCTAATGAGGATTTGCTTCTTACGAAGCGTGAGCTTCGCAATCCTCATTAGGTGTGGGGGTAGGAGCATCCATGAATGTGCAACCAATTAAAACTCGGATTTTTAGAGAAGGGGAGGATCTTTTTGATTTTATTGTCGGAAAGGTACCGCGGTTGTCTGAAAAATCCATTTTGGTTATTACGTCAAAAATAGTGTCTTTTTCCGAGGGGAGAACACGACGAATTATCAATAAAAAAACTAAAGAACAGTTAATTAAAAAAGAGAGCCAGTGGGTGATGAGGACAAAATATGCATGGCTTACCATTAAAGATGGTGTGGTTATGAGGTCTGCCGGCATTGATCGGTCGAATGCAGACGGTAAGTTAGCGTTGTTGCCAAAAGATAGTTTTCGGACGGCTCGGATAATTCGTAAAAAACTGCAGAAACATTACGGCGTAAAAAAGTTAGGAGTATTAATTACTGATAGCCATTTATATCCTTTATGTTCCAGTATTATGGGTGTGGCGCTCGGGTATGCCGGTTTTGAAGGAATCCGTGATTATCGCGGCAGTAAGGATATTTTTGGCCGCACTATGAAGCGAACGAAGACCGACGTGGCTGACAGTTTGGCTACTGCTGCTATTTTGGTTATGGGGGAGGGGGCCGAGCGGCAGCCACTTACCATTATCAAAGAGGCGCCGGTCGTCTTTACTGATCGGGCGCCGTCGCGTCAGGAATTATATATTGACCCCAGAGAAGACCTTTATCAGCCACTATTTGAGCGAGTTAAGAAAATTCGGTTGCGGAAACGCAGACCCTAAATCCCAAAATGCTCCCTAATTTTTTGCGATGTTTCGCTGATTAGTGAAACATTATCAAAAACAGGGACATTGTAAGGTGCTGCCTCTTCTAGGATTATTTCTTCAATGGTTTTTGCGATCTCGAGAGTAGAGCTGTTTAAGCGTTTCGTTCTTGTTTCTGTGGGGTGTTCAAATCGTCTTTTGTATTCGTCAGCATCGGTAACAGTAAGAACGCAGTAGCGAATTTTCTCAAAAGGAAGGTATTTAGGAAGTAATTGGAGACCCTCTATTATGTAATTTTCTCCCGTTTTAGTGGCGGAATCTATAAGAGTGTGAATAACTTTGCTAATTAACTTGGCTTCCCGGAATAATATTCTCTTTATGGAGGTTTTATTTGACGTATTATACAGTCCCCAATTTTTAACAATTGGATTATCTGGTAGGAGAGTTTTAAGAGTATAGTAGCAAAAACCCAAGCCGGCTTGGTGGGGGATATTTAATTCTTTAGAGAGCTGGTGAGCGAGAGTAGTTTTACCCACGCCGTAAGTCCCCCCCAGTACTAAAATAAGAGGTTTCTTTCTTGTGTCCGTTGTGTCCGTATTTGGCTTTTCCATATACGTTTGATTCTAGAGGGATTTAAGGAGGTTCTCTAATTTCTTGGTTGTATAGAGTAATTATATCAGAACGATATATCAAGACATCGGCTCAAACAGGTCTGAGCCGATGTTTTTGTTTGACATAACCATAATATTGCCTTATTTTCTAGAAAGCTCTAAAACAAGGAATCTTAAATGAAAGGAGAGTGACTCTTGGAACGATTCACCACTTATTTGGGTGTTGTTGTCGCAGTTCTTCATCTTTTAGCGTATATACTCTATAACCACCAAGCACAGAAGGGGAGCTCGAGGCCGAATGTTGTGACATGGATGATCGTGTTCTTTTTGATGAGTTTAAATGCCGGTTCGTACTTCGCAATGAGCGCTGATTGGGTAAAGTCGCTGCAGGTGATTGCCGGGACAATTGGTGCAACCCTCATTTTCTGGAGCGTACTCCTGCGCAATAAGTTTGTAAGACCCACAAGACACGAGTTAGTCATTCTTACTATTGGTTTTGCTGCAATTTTCGTGTGGTGGGTGAGTAGGGAGGCAACTTATGCGAACCTACTCATAATCACGGCGATATCAATCGGGTTTCTGCCGACCATTGAAGGTGTCTGGCGGGATCCGAACAATGAAGAGCCGCTTGCGTGGTATGTGTGGATGAGCGCGTTCGCTCTAGGAATCATTGTGGTCGCACTCCGCTACAGCGGTCAGCCACAGGATTTTGCCTACCCGGTTGTGGGGCTGGTATTGGATAGCACTGTTGCATTCCTTTCGCGAAAGTCGCGGAAACTGAGATTCGCGCTAGGTCAGTAAAGACCTCGTCCATATGTTGACGAGGTCTTTTCTTTTTGGAAGGAATGTTCTGAGGGTTGTAGGGGAAGGTATTAAGTTGACGAAAAGATAGTTGGATTGATCCGGATGATCTTATCGTCTCCTATATGTTTTTTACCGCGCCCGTCAGTATTGGAAGTCGTGATGTAAAAAAAGCCGTCTGATCCAATGCTCATTGCACGCAATCGGCCGAACTTCCCCCGCAGATGTATGCGTATATCGGAGACGCGTCCGTCTTGAATGTCTGATTCGTAAATAGATTCTCCTCTTAATCCTGTAAAGAAGATGCTCCCGTTATAATATAATGCCCCCGCAGGAGCCCATGTCTCGTCCGGACCAGAGTGGATGACGGGATTTATCATTCCTTCTTTTTCCTCGTCACCTTGAATAACCGGCCATCCGTAATTCTGCCCCTTCTCTATAAAGTTTAGCTCATCAAATCCGGAACGGGTCCCTGACCTTCCATGCTCTGTTGCCCAAAGATTCCCTGCCGTATCCCACGCAAGACCCTGAGCATTTCTATGGCCGTATGAGTACACGGCGTTGCCAAATGGATTCCCTGGAGGGATTGATCCATCATCCGACAGTCGCAAAATTTTTCCTGACAGCGCTTCCGTATCTTGGGCTGAGGCACCGTCTCCGGCGTCTCCCGTTGTTACGTACAAATATCCGTCGGGACCAAAGGCAATTCGTCCGCCGTCATGGAATAAAGCTCCCGGAATGTTATCAATGATAGTCGTTTTGTCAGAGAGTTGATTTTCAAAGAGGCGATAGCGCTCAACACGATTAACAAGCCCCGTGTCGGTTCTCGTTGTAAGGTAGAGATAGATCCATTTATTTTCACTAAAGTCAGGATGTAGAGCAAGGCCGAGCAACCCGCCTTCGCCGACATGCTCGACGCCTTCAATGGGAATTTTTATTCTATCCACCCCGATTATAAGAAGAGTCCCTGTACGCTCGGTAACAAGTATCTCGCCGCTCGGTAAAAAAGCAACTTCCCATGGAATGTTGAGATCTTCAGCGATTATCTTAATATCTTCGTCTGGCACCTCCTGCACGCCTTTCTCCAGACTAGTATCGGTTGGCTTAAAAAAATTTCTCTCAAGTTTATCGCGAGAGACAAAAAGCAGTCCCCCGGCTATAACAATGATGAAAAGTAATATGAGTAGCGCCTTGCGCATACCATTCGTACGCCGTGCCTGCCGGCAGGCAGGAATTAGCGAACTAGTTAGTTGCCTGTAATCTTGACGCTTTCAATTATTACGTCGTCGACGGGGCGGTCGGGGCCGGCGGTCGCAGTATTTTCAATGCTTTGAACGACATCCATTCCTGCTATTACTTTGCCGAAAACGGTGTGTTTGGCATCAAGAGAGTTATTGTTAGCAGTGTTAATGAAGAACTGGCTGCCGTTAGTGTCCGGGCCGGCGTTCGCCATAGAGATGGTGCCTGCGACGTTGCGGTTATTTGCGTGGATTTCGTCTTCGAAAGTGTAGCCGGGGCCGCCTGTGCCCCATCTGTTTTTAAGGGAATCATCCTTACTTAGAGGGTCGCCGCCCTGGATCATAAATCCTTTGATTACCCGATGGAATTTTACGCCGTCATAAAAGCCGGACTCGGCGAGTTTCACGAAATTTTCTACCGTCTTTGGCGCGTCTTTATCGAAAAGCTCCAGTTTAATCTCGCCGAAATTAGTTTTTATTGTTGCAATCATGTTAGTTGTAGGTTCAGTTGTAGGTGGGGTTATCGTGTTGGTTGTAGGTGGGGTTGATGTATTATTGTTTATAGGTTTTTCTTCTGTGTCTCGGGCAAATATAAAATAACTGCCTGTTAAAATTAGAATTACTAAGATTAGAAAAATATAGAGTTTATTCATGGTGTTTTCTTATGTCTAGTTTACTGAATCACTAGTCAGTTGTCTAGAAAACTGGTTACCTGATTGAAGTGTATCCGCCCGGCAAACCCTTCTTTGAGAATACGATTTGCCAGAGCTGATTTTTACGCGCCTGAAATGATCCTGCAAAAGAAAGTAAATAGTATTTCCACATTCGATAGAAACGTTCATCATATTGAGATTTTAATTTCTGCCAGTTGCGATCAAAGTTATCGAACCAAGCCATCAATGTTTTATAGTAATGCGTACTAAAATTGTGCCAATCTTCAATAACGAACAGCCTCTCTGTCGCGGAGGAAATTTGTTTGATCGATGGAAGCATAGAATTCGGGAAAATATATTTTAATATCCATGGATCTGCGGTGGTCACTGAAGTATTTCCTCCGATGGTATGTAATAGAAAAAGACCATCATCTTTTAAAGAACGGTGAACAACTTTCATGATAGTCCTGTAATTTTTATAGCCAACGTGCTCTATCATGCCGCAAATCACTATTTTATCGTATTTGCCGCTGATGTCTCTGTAGTCTGATTTAATGATTTTAACCGGAAGTCCTCGGCAATATTTTTTGGCGTATTTAAGCTGCTTATCTGAGATGGTCAAGCCGGTAACATGACAGTTGTAGTGTTCGGAAGCAAATTTAGCAAATCCTCCCCAGCCACAGCCAATATCCAGGACTTTATCTTGCGGCGAAAGCTGCAATTTCTCACAGATAAGACGAAGCTTTTGCTCCTGCGCTTTATTGAGATCTTTAGTGTTTTTGAAGTATCCACACGTGTATTGATTATATGGATCCAGGAACGATTCATACAGCTCTGCGCTGAGATCATAGTGTTCTTCAGCCACCTTCCTGGCTCGTTGTTTTGTCTGCGTGTTTAGTATCTTGGATTTTAAGTATGCAAAGATAAGGTTCCAGTCGTACTTAATTTTTTTATCTAATCCAGCGCTAAAAATCTTGTAAAAAAACTGATCGAGTTTTTCTGTGTCCCACCAGCCGTCCATATAAGACTCTCCCAAACCCATAGAACCCTGGTTTATTAGACGGTCAAAAAGTTTTTCGTTGTGTGTCTGAATGTCCCACGGCCGGCTGCCGTTAATTTTTATATCGGCTTCCGTAAATAATTTACTAACAATTTTTTTAGATTTTGATGTCATAACCCCATCATATCAATGTGAGCTCTAACCGTCCACGCTTATGTACGTAGATGAAGTGAGGACGTGGCGGATGGTGTAATCTTAACGGCTCAACGACACCCGTCGTTGAGCCGTTAGGTTTTTATTGTATAAATTGCTAGAATCGGGGATTTGTGTCAGGATTTTTAAAAAGGCTTTTTGTACAAGACAAGTAATGGCAAACTTAAAAATAAACTTGAATATGAAAAAACTATTAATTCTCGTGCCAGTTATTATTGGAGTGATTGCGGGAGGAGCGTTCTTTATAGATAAACAGATTGAGAATAATTTTAATGAACCATGCGTCATTACTGAAAAGCCGTTTGAATATAACGCAGAACCCAATACTCTTGGCTCTCCTCCTGATACGTATCTAGTGAAGGTCAACGTTGAGACAACGTCTTTATGGACAAGTGTGGAAGTGGAAGGTCTTCAGTCTGTAACGGTTGCCAGCTACATCCCACATAAAGAATCCAACTCTGATAAGAACGTAAGTGTGGATGGGCTCACTGTTTATGAACTCTCCAGACCAGAGACAAATGAAGATATTCTTCCTCCAATAACTGCAGAGTATGATGCGATTGTCCAGAAATATGGCGACATCGCCACATTTAAAATAAATAAAGAGGGGACAGGAACTACCATCTACAAACTTTACTCTGTCGTTGGCAACTCTACTAAAGAGATAGCCCGATTCGTTCACGATGGAATTGGAGAAGATAGCGCAAAAACATTTATTCTTGATACAAACCTTCTCTCCTCACCTCTATCTTTTCCTGAAGAGAAATACGACGGTCCGTTGTTTGATGCACATCTCCATCTAACCGGTCAAGATTCACAAGATTCACCGGAAGGAATTGAGTACACTAAACTCTTGATAAATTCAGATAACGCAGATGAAATCTTTACTATGTTTGATACTCTTGGTGTCACCGGCTTAATCGGTTTCCTTCCATTAAACCATGACTTTTTTGTTATTAGAGAAAAAAAATGGACTAATCCCTTTTTGAAGCAGGCCATGGAAATAGGTAATAGATATTGTGGTAGAATACATCCTTTCCTTTTTCCCGATAGTCTTAGTGGTATTAAGTCGAGAAAGTATTTTACAACAAAATTGATAGATGACTACGTCAAAAAATATCCTATTAAAGGAATAGGCGAGATACATGTGGATAGTGAAAATCCTCTCTACAAGGATATTCGGTTGAATGATGATGAGATGTATGAGCTCTATGATTACGCCGCTCTGAATAATTTAGTAGTCATGATTCATCCAAGAGAGAGTGACCTTGATGACTTACATGACGCGTTACGAGACAATCCTAAAACAAAAGTCCTTCTGCATAGTGATGAGGGGGTGGAGAAAATTATTCCGCTTCTTATCCGGGAGCATGATAATATCTACTACTCAATAGATGCGGGTTTGATGTATCCATATAGCCTACCTATAGATGGTATGACCAAGGAAGAATTCCTGAATAATTTACACTCCGATGAAATGTATCATAGGATTTTAGCATCTGCACTACGTTACTGGAAGCCACTAATAGAGGCCCACCCAGACAGAATAATGTGGGGAACAGATGCCCTCTATTCTTGGCATTTCGATGACGATGTATACGGCGAAGTTACATGGTTTGCGAGAGACTTCATAGGAGGACTCAGCCCGGAGATTCAGGAAAAATTCGCTTATAAAAATGCAGATAGGTTAATGGGACTATGAAAAAAGGGCTGATAATTGGAATTATAGTAGTTTTAATTTTAGCAGTCGGAGGATTTTTTTTGTTTAATAACTCAAACTCGTTTAAAAAATATGAAGGTTCTGGTGAAATTAGTGATTTTCAAGAAAACGTAAGGGAAGACCAATTTCAAAAAACATCTTTGGATATTCCTTCTTGTGAGGGTAGAAAAGATTTGTTTACAGAAACACCAATTAACTTTGATGACTTATGGTACATAAGACCTTTAGGCTTTATTGGTGAAGCCCCGGAACATATCTATCCAACTGACCACGTTTACCTTTATACCTATAGAACCGAAGAGGATGCACCAATAGAAAGAGCTTTTTATTCTCCGGGAGACATGTGGATCACAGAAATAATTGAGGACGATATGGCAAAACCAGTTCCAAATTCCAAAGACTATTCGCTTCATTTTTCTCCATGCAAAGAAGTTGAAGGTTTTTTCCTGCACCTGTCAACTGTTTCAGATAAATTAAAATTAGAAATAAAACCTCCATATGAGCGTTGTGAGGATTACGAATTTGGCAGATTTAAAGGGCATACTTGTACAAAAAAGTTAAGCATTAAAGTTTCTGCAGGGGAACAATTGGGAACTATGGGAAAATTATTTTGGCAGCGCCCCTTGGATTTCAGTTTGTCAGATTACAGAGAAAAAGAATTAGACTATGCAAATACCTCCAGATGGCAAAAATGGCAAAGGTATCTTGTGTGTCCTTTGGATTATTTTAATGCTGATCTTAAAATACAACTCAAATCTTTATTAGGAGAACGCGAAGACAGAAGAACAACAAACCCCATCTGTGGGGAAGTTAATCAGGATATAAAAGGGACCGCTCAAGGAACATGGTTTGTTAAAAATTCTAAAAGTAAATTTATAAGACCAGAACTTTCTTTGATGCACGATTTTCAGAACTCAACAATAGGAGCCATGGCTATTGGATTCCTGGAAACTTTAGAACCGGCAGTTTATTACTTTACACCAACAAATTCTGGATTAGTTAATAGAGACTTTAAAGACATTAAAGATGAAAATATTTATTGTTTCGATAATTTACTCGATCAAAAATCGACGGACCTACATAAAAAACCATCGCCCATCAGCATTCTTGTGCAATTAACTAGTCCGACGACATTAAAGGTAGGAGAAAATATAGAACCGAATTGTGGAGAAGGCTCATGGGCTTTTAAGAGTTTTGAAGAATTAGAAAGATAAAATGAAAAAAGAATTAATCATTGGAATCGTATTAGGATTAGTTTTAGCCGTTGGAGGATTTTTTTTGTTTAACAACTCAAATTTGTTTAAAACATATGAAGATTCTGGTGAAAGTACTGGTTTTCAAGAGAGTACTAGGGAAGATATTATTGAAGAAGATGATAGTAGACCCATAAGCAGAGTTTCTTGGAGGTATGATGGTAACGAGTGGAGTAGCCAAGGAAATCCTCCAACATGTCCAGATCCTTTGGTACTGAAATCTCCAGTAGACGTTAGTTTAGCAACATCTATACTTTATCCAGGACAAATAAGAGGTGGGGCCTTCAACCCCCATGGGGGATTCCGGTTTGATAATTCTAAAAAAGAAGATGTAATCGTTAGGGCCCCTCTCGATGGTTATATTAGTGAAGGAAGCAGATATTTACAAGACGGAGAAGTCCAATATTTATTCGATTTCATAAATCCTTGTGGTATTTGGTATAGATTTGATCATTTATACAAACTTTCACCAAAATTAGCCGCCATAGCAGAAACATTTCCAGAACCGATAGAAGGGGATTCCAAGACTACTGGAGTACAAGATGCAGAGGTTGTAGAAGGAGAGATAATTGGAGAACAAGTGGGTGTTGAAGGAAATGTCTTCTTAGATTTTGGAGTTTATGATTTACGTCAAAAAAATGATGCTTCCAAAGATCCTTCATGGAATCCAGGTTACAGTGTCAGTCAAGATTCATATGGGGTTTGTTGGTTGGATTTACTATCTAGTGGAGATTCAGCCATAGTAAAACAATTGCCTGGCGGAGATTCAATTAATGGAAAACAAAGTGATTATTGCTAAAATGAAAAAAGAATTAATAATAGGTATTGTAATAGTATTAGTTTTAGTTGTTGGAGGATTATTTTTATTTCAATCCCCAGAAGATTCTTTTTCTGATGATTCTGATTTTAATGAAGAAGATTCAAGTCAAAACAGTGATAAATTTATAGTTGCAAATCCTATTGATTTAGATGAGATTGCTTTTATCTCGCAATTCAGAAGTTGTATGGGACATGACTTTAGTGGCATAAACACGGACGGGGAGAAGGAGACAAACCGGTCAATGAAGCATTACGTCACTCAAAAGAATGGTATTGAAAGCGCTAAAGCGTTCGCTCCCTTTAATGGACAAATTGTAATGGCAGTGGAAACTCAGATTGGCAAAGGAATGAATGTGTACATAGAGGCAGATGATGCCTCCGGATGGGTTTTTATATTTTACCATATAGACCTTGAACAGGGATTGAAAGAGAGGTCTCGCGTTACGGCAGGAGAAATAATGGGGCACTCTGCGGTTCTGAAATCAAATAATTTTGATTTTGCGTTGAAAACATTTGAAAGGGTCGGACAGATTTTTGAGACGCCTTTCTACCACATGACCGATGAAGTTTTGGCTGAATACGAAAAAAGGGGTCTTACTGCAGAAAACATAGTCATTCCCAAAGAACAGAGAGACGCAAGCCCATGTAATTATAGCCAAGATTCAGGAAGAGGAAGTGATGAGCAAGTAATTTTACAAATAACGCAATAATTTACATAAGATAGAATGAAAAAAGAATTAATAATTGGAATTCTAGTAGTATTGGTTTTAGTCATTGGCGGAGGATTTTTTTTATTTAATAACTCAAATTTGTTCAAAACATATGAAGATTCTGGTGAAAGTAGTGATTTTCAGGAAAACGTTGATAAAGAGCCAAAACCAGTCTCTGATCTTATCGATACTGCGGAAAGAAAGCCTCTCAGTAATAACGACGAAGGTTCTAGTGAAGTCAGTGGTTCTCAAGAAAATGTTGAAGAAGAGCCAATTGACGAACAAAGCGATTTAGCCGAGCAGGAAACAGAAGTTGAGGAATCTGTCCTGCCTGAATGTGATGGTCAGACATTTACAGTTCCTGTTGTTGATGTAAATAATCTTGAATATATTTTTCCACTTGGGAGCATTAACCCTCCGGGGCATACGCTTCCTACCGAGCATATGTACTTTGGTATTGATGGGGAGGTTCCGCTAGTCGCACCAGGGGATGTCTATATCATTGATGTATCTGGCTCTAAAGATTTGGACAAAATAGATCGAGGTATTAGATTCGCGTTATGTAAGGATGTGTTCGGTTACTTCGGGCATTTAAGTACGCTCTCAGAAGAGATCAGAGAAGCAGTGAAGGATATTGATTGTGCTAGTTGGTATACAGAATCAAATGACCTATGTTCAAGAGAGTTACAATATAAGGTCAAAGCAGGAACTGTGCTGGGTACTGTTGGCGCTCATCATGGCCAGGTTGATTTTGGTACGTATGATTATCGAACAAGGTTAAACTACGCCAATCCTTTAAGATATGGCATCCCATATTTTATTGAACGGGGTGAAGTTAAAGGATGGTCGGTAGTTTGCCCCATTGAATTATATGATGATCCGTTGAGGCAGCAACTTTATGATAAGGTGACTGGTGGTATCGACCCAAAGTGTGGGGAAGTGATGCAAGATATTAAGGGAACATTACAAGGTAATTGGTTTATTGGTGAGGTTGAAGGAGACTGGGAAAACAGCATTGCATTCGTTCATGATAATAGTAATCCGTCTAAAATTATCATATCCATAGATGGAGGTTTCACGGGTCCGGGAAAATACGAATTCGTGCCTAAGAACACAGGATTTTTCAATAGGAAATTTAGCGATGTAACTGCAGATGGAAACATCTATTGTTACGAAGGCGAAGATCCCGGTAGGACAGGTCAAGAAAAACCCGAAGGCAGGATAATTATTGAATTGGTTAGCGATACAGAACTGCAAATTGAACATCAAAGCGGAGATTGTAATGGAGGCTATAAGTTCATTAACCCTACTGTATATAACAGATAAAAAATGAAAAAGAATTTAATAATTGGAATTGTAGTAGTATTGGTTTTAGCCGTTGGAGGATTTTTTTTATTTAATAACTCAAATTTGTTTAAAACATATGAAGACTCTGGTGAAAGTAGTGATTTTCAGGAAAACGTTGATGAAGAGTCAAAACCAATCTCTGATTTTATCAATGCTGCAAAAAGAAAGCTTCTCAGTAATAATAACATTCCTTCTTGTGGAGATAAAAAAGAACTTTTCACCGTTTCTCCTGTTGACTTAGATGAAATTGACGACATTTCTCCCTTGGGAGGTCTTCATCCTCCGGGTCATACGTTCCCAACCGAGCATATCTATATTGCCGTCAATGAACAGGGATTAACAACCGAAATTATTCCTCTTAGAGCGCCGGGAGACATTGTTATAACGAGTGTTACCTCTAATTCTGATTTTATGGCCCCGGACAGGAAAGATTACTCTATTAAATTCTCATTATGTAAAGACGTTCATGGTTATTATAATCATGTGAAGGAAATCTCTGATGGTTTGAAAGAGGAATTGAATAAGGTGAAGTGCACAAAATTTGGCATTGGAGGAGATGATTCTTGTGAGAAAAGAATATCATACAAAGTAGCTGCGGGAACTGTAATTGGAGGCGTTGGACATTTACAAGGAAATTTTGATCTTGGAACATATGATACGCGTACCCTTTTAGAATATGTAAATATGGACAGGTATAGTGGCGAAAGATCTATTTATATTGTTTGTCCGCTTGATTACTTTGAACAAAAGGTGCAAGCGGAGCTTTACGGAAAAATTGCTCGTGAGGAAGCCCCAAGGTGCGGTGTGGTTTCGCAGGACGTTCCTGCAACGCTCCAGGGAAATTGGTTTTTTGGTGATAGCAACCAAGTTCGACCTTGGGATGAGCATCTTTCTTTTGTCCACTCAAGTGATGATCCAAATTATAAGGTCATTTCAGTAGGCGGTGTTTTTACAGATGCCAATTTCTGGAAATTTGTACCGGCTCATTCAGGAACCGTTAACCGTGATTTTGATGAAGTGAAGGCAGATGGAAAGATCTATTGCTATGATAATTTAAAGGCAGGGAATTTTGGATGGAGTGATTTATCAGGGAGGATAATTGTGGAATTAACCAGTGATGTAGATTTGAAAATTGAACATCAATCTGGTAGTTGTTCGGGATCTTATAGCTTTAAGACTCCCACTCTATATGGAAGATAGATTTTTATAATATATAAGTAGAACCATGAAAAGAAACTTGATAATCAGCATTGTGATCGTAATAGTTCTTCTAGTAGTAGGAGTAATTTTTATATTTCAATCCCAACAAGACTCTTTTTCAAGTGATTTTGATGATCGTGAAAGAGGAGTAGAAGAAAATAATATTGGTGAGATAACAGAGGGAAGGCAAGTAATTGAAAATAAAAATTGTGAGAATTTTGAGTTTACAGAGTATTTTGTTGATCCAATTCATATTCAGAAAGTTACGCAGATAGGGGGCGTTCACGGTTCTGGAAAGTATACTGTAGGGAGAGTTTATATTGACTTAAATAAAAATAGCACAGAGAAAGTCCCTATTTATGCTCCTACTGAAATGGTTTTAACATATGGAAGCCGCTATTACCCGGACCTGGTTACGGGAAAAGAAGGATATTTGCCTGATTATGCTTCGAGTCCTGATTATGCTTTGAGTTTCGATGCAGGATGTGGTGTTACAATGTCTTTTTCTCATTTAAAAGAAGTTGTTGATTCCGTTGCACAGCAATTGCCTGAGGTTAAATCAGATAGTAGGGGAGCGCAGTTAGATCCTATTAAATTTGAAGCAGGAGATTTAATTGCATATTTTATTCAGGATTCAGCAGGTCCAGGAATTGATTTTATAGTTCATGACATAAATGTTGTGAATCAGTTTGCTAATCAAGAAAGGCAGGAAGCAGGACGTGGAAGTAATTTATTGCATGCTGTTTGCCCTTATGATTTTTACAGCGGAGAGAAAAAAGAAGCCTATTATAATTTGATTGGAGGTGGAGGAGGAACGTTGTTTGAAGTTCAAGAATGCGGACCTGTTTCCAGAGATTTTCCCGGAACAATTTCCGGGCAGTGGTTTTTGGATAAGGAAGTATTAACAAGTTTCTATGAATATTACCAAGATGGAGATTATGGAAGCGTTCTTCCAATTGTGGGAGATGAAGAAAGAATTACGATAGGGCGTTTAGGCGATAAAAACACCCATTGGATTTATCCAAATAACCCTACGTACAAAGATCTAAAAGATGTTACTAATAATCATTGTTATCAATTTTATCCTAACTTTGGTGATGCGGAAGGATGGGTTTATTTCAAGTTAATTGATGACGAGACAATGGATGTTGTTTATTCTTCTAGTGGAATTTGTCCGAACAGTTTTCCCGAAGGTCAAGGAAAAAGATATTATAGATAAGAAGGAATGGGGGGATTGGTTGGAAGTGAGGACGTGGGGAGGTGAAGAAGTTGGGGTGGTGTTTTAGTTATATTTATTTTTTCTCATTTTCTGATTTGTTTGATTCTTCAGTCCATTTTTTTGCTGTTATGAGAGGAGGGACGTGAAGTTTAGCACGTTCTTCGTCCGTCACGGTCGGATCAACCTCATAGAGATGCCAAGGTCCATCTGGTGATTTTTTTCTAAATTGGGTGCCATAGAGTTGGGGTTTCCCTTGTGACATGAGTGCTCTATCTTTTGCGGCGGCGGAAAGCCATAAAGGATCCACCTCTCCTTTTTGTGGCGTGTAACCTTTATCCGCGGCTCTTTTTGCAAATTCATGAGCGAGTTCATAATGTTTAGTTTCTTTGCCGTGTTGGAGAATCATTGCCGCATGAAGGTAATCCGCTGGAGAGCGGAGTTTGTTCTCTTTAATTAGTTGTAGAATTCTTTCTAGTCTGATCTTGTCTCTTTTTACAAACAATTTACTATCTCTTTCCCACAATTTTTCTTTCCTGTCTTTCTGGTCTTCGTCGTATATTAATTTTAGTTCGTCCATCTTAACAGTATAAAGCTTTTGTGGGTCGGTCTGAAATTTATAGTTTCAAAGCGAAGATGTGGGGGATGGTAATCTGAACGGCTCAACGATAATCCTCGTTGAGCCGTTAGGTTTTTATTGCATAAAATTGCTAGAAAAAGGGATTTGTGTCAGAATTTTGAAATTATTGAAAAACGTGATAGCTTTTTATAAGCCCTTTTTCTTTGCTCTTTAACTTAATTTCGCACAACAGGAGGAATCCGTGAATACTGCTCTCCCGGGGAATCCCCGATACCAGCCTCAGAAGCTCGAACCGGTATTTGGCTATGACCGTCTCTACCAGACCGTAGCAGAGGTTGAACTTGCAACGCTTGAGGTCTTGGGTGAGATTGGTGTTATCCCAGACGATGAGATGGCTCTGCTCACGCCGGAGAAACGCGATTTAATTCTTGCGATTCCGACTACGGAGGTTGATAGGATTGAACGCGAGATTACAAAACATGACATTCGCGCATGGGTGCGGCGCGCTCAGGAAATTCTGGATCCGAAGTTGGGTCGGTGGCTTCATGTCCCGCTCACAAGCTATGATCCGATTTCAACCGGCCGCGTTCTACAGTTTGTTCGCGCGCACAACGATGTCATCAAGCCGTCAGTGAAAGAAGTGGTTTCTATTTTTATTGATATGGTGCGGCGTTTTGCCGACGTTGCGCAGATTGGCAGAACTCACGGCCAGCATGCCCTTCCGGTCACCGTCGGTTTTTGGCTCGCGACAATTCTTGACCGAATCCTGCGCAACGCGCAGGAGATGGACAGGTATGCGTCACTTCTGGAAGGTAAAATCTCCGGTGCGGTTGGAGCCCACAACGCGCAGTACGGTTTGCAATTTACGGACTGCTGCTGCGATAAGAGTTTTGAAGAGCGCGTGCTTGCAAAACTTGGTCTCAAACCGGCTATGATCAGTACTCAGATTTTGCCGCCGGAGGGGCTCGCTTATTATCTTTTCTCCTGCGTGATGATGTCGGCGGCTTTTGCTCAGTTTGGCAGGGATGGTCGGCATCTCATGCGCAGTGAGATCGGTGAGATTGCGGAAGCGTTTGAGTCGGGGCAGGTCGGTTCATCAACCATGGCCCACAAGCGCAACCCAATTAACTTTGAAAATCTTGAGGGTATGTTCACCAGGAATCTCGCCGAGTTTTTCAAGGTACAGCAGACGCTCATCAGTGAACACCAGCGCGATTTGGTAGGGAGTTCCGTTTCCCGGGATTTCCCAATCATTGTGGTAAATCTTCAGCAGCAGCTTGATACACTGTTGCGGTGTGACAAGAGCGGGACGCCGTGGCTTGCCCGAATTACGGTGGACGGGGAAGCGCTAGAGCGAAATCTTGCGATGAGTGCCAATGTGATTTTAGCCGAGCCGCTCTACATTGCTCTTCAGATGGCCGGTTACGAGGGCGATGCCCACGAGCTGGTCAACTGGAAGCTTGTACCAAAAGTCAGATCGAGCGGTCGGTCTTTCATCGAAGTGCTTGCTGAATGTGCCGGGAGCGATGATGGGGTAATTACTCAAGCTCTTGATCGCATTCCTCGCGACGTCATTGAATTACTGCGCCATCCTGAACGATACACGGGCGACGCGAAAGAACAGGCGCTAGCAGTTGCTAGCCGTGCGGAACAGTATCTTGGCGTGTAAGAAAAAGTTTCAATATAACACGTCATCGTGAGCCCTGCGCAAAGCGCGGGGCTCTTTTTATTTAAAAGGAGGATCAGGCAGGAAAAGGCGTCCTCACTAGTCCCACGTATGTGGATGAAGTGAGGATGTGGGAAAATGAAAGAACGCCCGTAGCACTTTTTATGCTTTGGGCGTTCTAAACTGTGGGTTCATGCAGAGCAGATATAAACTGCTGGACGAACCGCTTGAGTTGTGCGAGTGGCCGCAATGCTTTGAGGCAGGAGTTGCATTTCGTTTCAGACACGTCGTAAAGCCACCGCTCGCTTTTGGGTTCGAAAACAGCTCTTCCCCCAAAGACTTTTTGATCTCCAAAAGCCGAGACAAGGCAGAGGATCGTGTTGGGGCAGTGTTGTCCGTTAACTTTCCCGCCGCATGAGTAGTATGCGATCCCCGAGATGTATCGGGGGATAGAGAGTTGGGATAAACAAGAAGAGCATATGCCTACGAACCCGGTGCTGTCTGGGAAAGTTCGGTTGTAAACAACTAAACTTTTCTCGTCAAGCTCTATGCATTCGTCTCGTCCTGTGACTGCCGCGGCTACCGGCTTCCCGCAATTGAGGCAGGGCACCTCAATGAGCGCTGTGAGTTCAATCACAGTCATTATAACCTCCGAAAAGAATCTATTTTATTAATATCTTATTTTTTCCGGAAGGTCAAGGTAGGATGTTTGTTGGAGCGGTGTAAAGCCGGGATACTTCTATTTTATCTCTCCAAGGTGCATGATATCGTTCAGAACGATAAGTCTCCAGCGATCATTTTCCTTTTTTTCACAGATCGTTAGGGAGGTATTATCTAATTTTGTGAAAAGGAAGAAATTTCTAAAAATTTCATAAGACAAACTCTCACCGTGCATCATTACGGCTAGAATTACTTTTAAAATATATTCATGCGCAACAGCAAGAATGTATTTTTCAGAAAATTTATTAAGATAATCCAAAAATAGCCGTGCTCTTTCTTTTGTATCGAAAAAGTTTTCTTCGTCACTATAATGCCACTTTGGGTTGATTAAGCTCTTATCTCTTACTAAGTTTAATAACTTTGTTACACTGGGATCTTGAAGTGGTTCACCCTCAATTTCTTTAGGCCATTTCCTTTCTTTTAAGAGCTTGGTTGAGACAATCTCCTTTTTAAGAGTAGTATTTATTATTTCCGCTGTTTTCTGAGCACGAAGATAGGGACTTGCCAGTACTAGATCAACGGTAATATTAGAGAATCTTTTTGCAAGAATTTCTGCTTGTTTGACGCCAAGCGATGTAAGTTTATCGTCCGCCGCACTAATGGTTTCCTTTTTATTGGTTTGTGTTTCTCCGTGACGAACAAAATATAATTTCACATTGTATATTTTAGCACAAAAAAATATCCTGATAGGCGTCAGGACGTTTGTTGGGAGACGTTGTGGGGTGGCTGTAAAAATTGCTAGAAACGGGGATTTGTGTCAGAATTTTAAAATAGGTTTTTTGTATTTGCCGGGTCGTCTAACGGTAGGACACCAGGTTTTGGTCCTGGGTATCGGGGTTCGAATCCCTGCCCGGCAGCACTTCGACTCGCCCTTAAATAAAGGGCTCGCTCAGTGCAAGCCATCTTCAACAATAACGCGAGGCGAAGTGTCCTGAGCGAAGCCGAAGGACCTCTTTCAAATTATGTACTATGTCTACATTGTTCAATGTGAAGACGCTAGCTTATATACCGGTATCACGAATGATATTGAACGGAGACTTAAGGAACACAAAGACAAGATTGGTGGTCACTATACTGCATCGCATAAAGTAGAAAAGATTATTTACACAGAAACATTCAAGACGAAGAATGAGGCATTAAAACGTGAGGCACAGATAAAAGGTTGGCGCAGAGAAAAGAAGTTAGATTTAGTTAAAAGAGAGTAGTGAGAATCCCTGCCCGTGCTGAGCGAGCGCAGTGAGTTGAAGTACCCGGCAGCAATGATTCGAACACGAAAGGCCTGCCTGCCGGTAGGCAGGGGGTCGGGGGAAAGTTCGAGGTTCCCCTGTGTAGGAATGAGTGCAACGGATTTAAAACCGAGGGTTTTAAAAAAATAATTTGCTAGTCAAATTATTTTGTTCGATTTCCCTGCCCAGTATTAATAAAAATAACCCGCTCTTGTAGTGGGTTAGCGAATGGTTGGTTTAAAGGGGTGTGATGACATGTCATCACACCCCTATTTGTTGTGAAGATGAACAGTATGACATGTCATACTGTTTCTGGAGAGTGGTGGAAGAGGTGATATGACGCGTCATATCATTCTCTGGTTTGTTGAGGGGTTGGAAAGGTATAATAAAAGTACGTATTTAAATACGTATTAAAATACGTATTTCGGGATTATGGCGAGGAGGTTAGGATGGTTTGATATCCCGCTCTTGTAGCGGGATATTTTTGTATTTATAGTGTTCTAGAGTGGGGGATTGGAGGATTAATGAAGTAAAAATATGACTACAAAAATTAATAGTGCTGATAAATACATCATCCCTATCACAAAGATCTACTCGATATTCGCCGAGGCTAAGGAGTTTTACGATAAATTCCAAGGAGTCTCAATTTTTGACGACGAGGAACGCCTTGGAATTGTAGATATTATTAAAGGCCAGCGTACTCTAATTGTGGGAGAACCGGGCGTTGGCAAATCTATGCTTCTCGGCAAGATAAAGGATCAACTTGATACGGATGGGTGTGTGACGGAGCTGGTTGGTCTTCGACAACCAAACGCCATGGATCGCATTGACATTTTTGTGACGACTGAAACTGAAGCACCAAAAGCGCTCTTACTAGATGCTCTGGACGAGGTTCAGTCAAGCTTGTTTCCAGCGGTTCTGCAAAAAATCGAGGAGGTTTCCACTAGGTATCCCAACCTACCTATATTTTTGTCCTCTCGGTGGATTTTTATTAACCAACACGCCACGTCATTTCCCAACTACCGTTTCATAACTATTTCTCCATTCACTCAAGGGCAGGTACGGGAGTATCTACGAGCAGCGAAACATTCCGATAGCGACATAGACGCGTTGCTGGGTCGGATTATGCCTTTCAGTCATAGAATGCTCGTTATACAGATACCTCGATACCTTTCATATCTGGAGAAATTCTTGGAGGAAAAAGGGATCCCAGCCGCTGCTGAGGTCTCACGCAACAAACTTTTCGAGTATTTCATTTACTCGAAGCTTGAACTCGAAGATAAGAAACTTAATGCTGACAAACGTGCCATCATAAAGCGTGTGCTGGAAAAACTCGCCCTCACCATGGAGATATACCAAACAAATGTAATCTCTAAGGATGAGCTTATGACTTTTTTCGACGAAATAAAATCTGACCTAAAACTTGTGGCTCTCACACAAATTGAACTTGAAATTTTCTTCGATAAATCTCTGCTGAAAAATAATGTGGACACGGTCGAGTTTGATAATACGGAGTTTCAAGAGTATCTCGCCGCCAAAGAGATATCGCGCTTTCCCGATCCAAACCGGGCGGCGGCTGGCTTTGCAATCGACCCTGACGCTAAAGAAATGTACCCAACATGGTTTAACGCGCTGACGTTCTTGGTAGACATGCGGCCGGATTTACTCGGACAACTTGTTGATTTTTCGGGCCTGCGCGGCACACAATTCAAGCTTATCGACGAGGGTTTCTTGGTGTTTCTAAGTAGGGTAGATCCGCGCAACGTACCATTGGAACTCCGACGTCAGATATTTATACTTGCTATGGATTACCATCAGCGAACTCTGCAATGGTTGCCCGGCCAACTCACTTCAGCATTACCAAGCTTTTTCGACAACACGCTTGAGGGAAAACTTAAAGCGGGAATCACAAAAGCGGATAAAGAAAAAAATGCTGCTCGTTTCGTGCCGCTCGGAAACATCGTCTACGTGATCGCTTACCTGTTTAGACGGGGTGTCTCGTTAGATCGGTCATATTGGCGCGGCAAACTCATCGAGTACGCGGGCGACAAAAACGAAAACGGCGTGCTGCAGCGGCACGCGCTCCTGGCGCTCACATGGCTGCGTGATCCGTCGGTCATAGATGAACTGCCCAATCTCATGGAGTCGGACGAGCTTGTAAGGAGGGAATTTCTCGATATGTGTGTGGAGCTCAATCCTGAAAATCCAAAATCCCTTGGTTACTTTTTCGAGGCTATCAGGAGAAACGAATTCCACGGTAGGTACGGTATTTTCGCATTAAAGAAAAGAGCTTCGATAGAGAGCTTTTTAAAAACGTACAACGTAGATGAGAACTTCCGGCGCGAGTTCATCAACGATACGCGGATATTCCAGGATGAAGACCACGTACTTGTTGAACACATCGAAGCTGTTCTTGACGACGAAATAAAAAAGCTGTGCAAGGAGACGCTGGTGCGCTCCGTAAACTACAACATCGCACATGACGCGGAGCACTCCACGTTTATCGTTGGTCTGTGGAAACTTCTGCGGAGGGGCGACCCGAATTTCGTCACCGAAATGGTCGAGCGTATAAAGAAAAGCGAGGATGGCAAAACTGGTCTGTATTTCGCGCACAGATTTTTTGCGGAGGTTATTGAGAAAGAAGACGTGCCGCGCTATATCGAAGTAATGATTGCAATGGGAGAGAAAGACTCCGCGGCTTCAGTCATGTCAAGGATGAAATTCTCGAAAAGAGAAGGGGCTAATGAGATATACGAAGCTGGCCGGTCCCTGCTCTCCGAGGAATATAAGCAGTGGGAGGAGGCACGCGCAAAACCGGATACGCATACCGAAATGCAGAATGAAAAGCTCCTGCAACAATTTCGGACACTTTTGGAACCTAATCCAGGGAAATTCAGTAATTCCGTATTTGAGTTTTACAATAAAAATATCAAGTGCCTAGAACCCCTCGTGTCGACCGATGAGAAAAAGCGTCTTGCCGAACTCATCACAGGTACGATTTTCAAATTCGTTGACCCCGTAAAGCACGATCTTACCATCACAGCGCAACACGACGGCTCCAAGACTTATACGACCAGTAGTTCAGTGTTCGTGTTCGGTGACGCTCTCGTTACCGCAAAGCATCTTGAAATTGATATAACCCCTTTTCGGCAGAATATCCTCAATTTCATTCCCTTTGCTTACAACGACGAACTCAAAACTATCTTTGAGTTAGTAAAAGATATAAAGCCCGGAGAAATGGAGGGAGTGCTTAAGGTGTACAAAAGTAGAAAATCGGATCTCTGGCAACATATGACTTCTAGCTTCGTGGAGGCAGTAGAGCAATATCATGTCGTTGAAGCTATCCCTATTCTAAAAGGTTTCATTAAAGAATCCGCTCTCGACAGATACACTCGGGAGCAATCACTCACCGTCGTTGGTACGCTTTCTTCTGACCCCACCTTCCTTAAAGAAATATTCAACCTCTACAAGGAAAGTAAAAATGAGGACGAGAAAAAACTTGCCTACATTGCCAATGGGCTCCTCATTACTTCCCAGGGTGACGCAGAGGCAATCAAGTGGCGGTTGCGTGAAGTGGTTCAAAGGGCAGCAGCATTCATACGACTCCCAGGCATGCACAAAGTAAATAGTCTTGAAGAAGAAATAGAGCACAGCAAGAGTTTTGCTAAGCCACTCATGGATCTCAAACACCATGGCTATGAACCAGACTACCTTAAATTATTGGAGGAAGCCATGGGTGTATTCGCCCGGAGCAAGGAGTTTCAGGCGTATGCGGAGTATCTTTGGAGCATAGTGTACGCATACTTTGATAATCTAAAGGACGAACGTGTTTACGATCCCCTGCGGCAGCTTGAGAGAAAAATTGCCGAAATGAAAGACCGAGACGGAGCGAATTGGCTTGCCAGTCGGATGATAAACCTCCGGCGGTCCTATCTAGGCTATTTAGGCAAACCCCGTAATATTTCAGAAGCAATAAAGAAATACAATGATGCCCGAGCGTATGATGATAAGAAGATATTAACCTCTACAGACCTATTTAGACAGCTTCAAGACGCTCTGGAAACAGACTTGAGGCGGTGGATTGAGGGCGAGGGCGCGTACGACCTCATACTTGGTGAAAAGGTTTACGACGCGAAACAGCAGGCGTACGAGAAGCTTATTCAGAAGACTCTCAAATCGAAAATCGAACAAATTATGTTAAAACGTGGCTTTGAAGTTGATGTAGATAGAGAGGTAGAACTACTTGACGGTAAAAAGGTAGACTTCCTTGTTAGATATGGTTTCGTTGGCCCCATTGTGGTCGAAACTAAACTCACCTCCAGTACTGATCTCAAAGGTACAAAAATAGATCGATCTCCCTCGTATGTCAGTATGAGCCGATACATATACGGTTTCGGCGCGTCGCACGGGATTTTACTGGTTGTTGACAATGATAAGGCGAAGAATTTATCAGAAGTCAAAGAAATATTCCAAAGAATCCCTAATGTATCGGTTCACTCGTTTGACTGTTATAGTAGAATTAACCCTGTGCCTAAAGAAAGAATTATTGCTTTTGATTTTGACGGAACAATCGCTAAATATACCGGTTTCGTGTCCCCGGACGATATTAAAGAGCCAATACAGGAGGTAGTAGAGACAATCAAAACATTAAGGGAGAGGGGATACCGGATCTTGATTCATTCAACACGGGGGAATGAATTTTTAGAAAAATACTGCAAAAAGTTTTCAATTCCATTTGATTTTATCAATCACAATCTGGAATTGCAGGGAAAGAACCCAGGGAAACCCATTGCATATGTATATGTGGATGATAGAGCTATTCAGTACAACGGCCAATCGGCAAAAGAGTTAGTTTCTGAAATTGAGAATTTTAAGGTGTATTGGAGGAAATAAACTAATTCACTACCACGCTCAAATCTCTGGACGATGCTGCGCTTGTAATATTGATACCAAACTCATCGCCTACAACATTAACCGTCACGTCCAAATTTGTCATACCAGAGCTTTCGGCTTGGAATTTTACTTCAAACATTGTGAAAGACTGAGTTGTGCCTTCCGCGTTGAAAGTGACCGCTCGAATTACTCCGTTTCCTGTTTCACTATCGTTTATAGTTAATGAACCAAACTCGCCCTGCGAGGTAGACACAAAACGTAAAACGGAAGGATTCCACTTTAACGTAATATCCACACTGGCAACACTTAAATTGCCTATATCAGACGCATCAACTACAACCGGCACTGTCAGTTGGTCACCCGTGCCTATGTTAACCGATTCAGTTTCCCCAGCGCGGATTACAACCGTACCCTCAGGGATATTTTCTTCCTCGGTTGGAATATTTATGTCGCCACTCTTCGACTCTTTGAGCACCGTGCACTCATATTCTAATATATTTATTGGTGGTTTTGGCAATTCTTTTCCAGGGATAATAACATCACCTCGTCTGTATTCCGCTAATTGATTTCCATTGGTATCAAAATAGAACGAAACTGCAGAAAATCCACCATTTCCACTTACGTCATAAATAGATTCACTTCCTTTTGTACAGTATGATAAAGTAGCACCCAGAGATTGTTCGTATATTTTTTCTAATTCCTGATACTTTTCTATCACGTTTTTAGGAATCTCCGGCGTTACCGCAGAGTTTCCTGCTACGGTAACGCTCCCTTTTTTGTTAGTGCTAATATCTTTTGGTGCTGTTTGTTGTTTTCCTTTCAATGCAAAATAAACACCACCTGTAGCCACAACGGCAATAATCACCACTATGATCAATGTTATAGAACCTTTTTGATTCATGTATGCATAGTAGCAAACCCACATAATTTATCTATGTTTCCCTTTTGGTGCTAAAATAATCCCAATATCCCTCTTTCAGTAAACTTTCGGGCGGGCAAGCGTTCCGGAGGGGCAGCACTTCAATACATAGTATCGGAAGACCAAGGCGGGTTTAAAAAACAGAAAGACCTGCTTTCGCTTTCGCTACTCACAGGTCTTTAATTAGCTTTATCGACCACCACTGTTACATGCTGTGATCTCTTTCTCAGAAGAAATCTAGCATACAGTCCCGCCGGTTCTGCTTGCGATGCTTGATATAGGAGATACGCCAAACTGCAATCACGAAAAGAGCTACACCAGCCAAAAATAATATGTTTGTCCTGAATCCAAGAATAAACTGATTTGGATCTCCCCCTCGGATTACAAAGTATTCACCTAAAATCGTAAGTGCCAGTAGGATTTTCAGGAAAATCACCTCAATGCTTGCGCGACGGAAAATCCCTTGCCATAATGCCATGAACCGATTTGCTACTGCGCTCAGAGACGACATAAGATCCTCCTGTAACAGTTGGGGTTTGTACTAGCCGTATAATACTAATAAAATGGAAGATAATGCAAGACCCTATACCAGAAAAGAAAAAGAGGGTAGGAGCAGGTTTCGGAGTCATTCTTGAAAAAGAAGGGAAGCTTCTTCTTGGTATGAGACATCCTGATCCGGATAAAGCTGATTCCGAATTCAGAAGCTCAGGAGAATGGTGTATCCCAGGAGGCAAGCTTGAATGGAATGAGTCCCTTGAAGAAGGAGCAATTCGCGAAGTCAAAGAAGAGACAAGTATTACAATTAAAAATCCTCAAGTGATATCAGTTCATAATTGTAAAAATGAGCATGCCCATTTTATGACCGTCGGACTTGTTGCTCATGAGTGGGAAGGGGAGGCTTCTGTTACGGAGCCGGATGAAATCATTGAATGGAAATGGTTTGATTTAAATAATCTTCCTCAACCCCGCTATTTTCCAAGTTTTGAAGTCATTGAGAATTATCTTCAAAAGAAGTTCTACATTGAGAGAAAGTAAGCTGATGAGTCTCCTTCGATGCCGGTGGTTGGATGGGAGTGATACGCTCATGACGGAGTATCATGATAAGGAATGGGGTGTTCCCGTCCACGATGACCGCCATTTGTTTGAGATACTTATCCTAGATGGCGCGCAAGCGGGGCTTTCGTGGAGAACTATCTTGAACAAGCGTGAGAATTACCGAAAAGCGTTTGATAATTTTGATGTGAAAAAAATCGCGAAGTACGATGCGAAGAAAACACGAAAATTACTGCAAGATAAGGGGATTGTGCGTAACAGATTAAAGATCGCCTCGGCCGTGAGGAACGCGAAGGTGTTTATAGAAATACAGAAAGAGTTTGGATCGTTTGATAAATATATATGGGGGTTTGTGAATGGCAAACCGATAAAAAACAAATGGAAACGTATGTCCGATCTGCCTGCGCGCACAGAACTGTCGGATAATATAAGCAAAGATCTCAAACGCCGCGGAATGAACTTCGTCGGTTCCACGATTATCTACGCTATTATGCAAACGATAGGGATGGTGAATGATCATGAGGTGGGGTGTTTTAGGTATAATAAACTCTAAGGTGTTAAAAAAATGGCTTTTGTAGATGAGATAATAATAGATGTGGCTGCGGGGTCTGGAGGCAACGGCGTTCGGCGCTTTCGGCACGAAAAAAACCGGGAGTTTGGCGGACCCTCCGGCGGTGACGGGGGGAAAGGTGGAAATGTTTACGCCGTTGCCGTCCGCGACATTCACTTACTTTCTAAGTACCGCACTAAAAAAGAGTTTAGAGCCGACAACGGGAAAGATGGTGGAAAAAACAGCTTACACGGCGCTGACGGCAAAGACCTGGATATATTGCTGCCTACGGGATCGATAATTACTAACACTCAGAGCGGGGAGAAATTTTCTTTTAAAAAAGAAGGGGATAGAGTTTTAATATTAACGGGCGGAAAAGGCGGCAGGGGGAACGAATCTTTTAAAAGTTCTACTAACCGAGCGCCTAAAGAATTTACCCTTGGCAGACCGGGGGATGAAGAAGAATTTTTTATAGAGGTAGAGTTGATAGCCGACATAGGCTTTATCGGGTTGCCTAACGCGGGTAAGACCAGTTTGTTAAATACCCTAACGCGCGCCAAGGGAAAGGTTGGCGCTTATCCCTTTACAACGTTAGAACCTAACTTGGGTGAGTTTTACGGGTATATTATCTCCGACATACCCGGACTTATAGAGGGTGCCGCTAAAGGTAAGGGATTGGGACATAAGTTTTTACGGCACGTGCGGCGCACGAAAATACTGGTACATTTAATATCTTTAGAAAATGAAGACATGGTAAAAGCTTATAGAACAATTAGAAAAGAGTTAGAAAGTTTCGACTCAAAACTTTTAGAGAAAAAAGAAATCATACTGTTAAGTAAAACAGACTTAATTGCCGACAAAAAAGAGGTTGAGAAAATTGTGAAGAAGATGAAAAAGATTACTCCGGCGGTTTACACAATATCTTTATATGACGATGAAGCAATAAAAAAGGTTCAAGATTTACTCGTAAAAGGGCTAGAAGAGTAAAAAAATAGAAATGAAAATGATATAATCAAACCAATGCGTGATATTAAATCCTTAAAACCGTTAATTGAGAAGCAGCTTACCGCTTCAGCGGGGGAGGTCTCTATTATTGATATTGTTGACCTCTTTGTTGAGTACGCTTACAGCTCCCGAGCCTCCGACATTCACATTGAACCGGCCGAGGAAAAGGTAGTTATTCGGTTTCGGGTTGACGGAATTCTTAAAGACGCTTTTTCCTTTTCTAAAGAGCTCCAATCGGAAATAGTAAGTCGGGTGAAGGTTCTCTCAGGTTTGAAAACCGACATTCATCACCTTCCTCAGGACGGCAGGTTTAAGGCGAAAATAGAGAAGTCGGGAGAGGTTGATATCAGGGTTTCCATTGCCCCCACTTTTTACGGGGAGAACACGGTTATGAGGATTCTAGCCGAAACTTCCCAGAAGTTCACGCTGGAAGATTTAGGGTTTACCAAGGAGCAAATGAAGTCTTTAACCAAAGCAATTTATAAGCCCTACGGAATGATCTTAGCTAATGGACCGACCGGTTCCGGGAAAACAACTACTCTGTATACAGTTATCAAGAAGTTAAATGACCGTAAGGTTTCCATTATAACCATCGAGGACCCGATTGAATATTCAATTGAAGGAATTACCCAGATACCAGTTAACGTCTCAGCCGGGCTCACTTTCGCAAATGGACTCCGGTCAATTCTCCGCCAGGACCCAAATATTATTATGGTAGGAGAGATCAGGGATTCCGAGACCGCGAACATTGCGGTAAATGCGGCGCTTACAGGCCATATTATGCTCTCAACCCTTCACACTAACGATGCCGCCACCACCTTTCCGCGTTTGACCGACATGGGAGTGCCGCCATTTTTAGCTGCCTCAACCTTGAACGTCGTTATAGCTCAACGCCTTGTGAGGATGGCGTGTACGGCTTGTCGAAAGGAACGTTCTTTAAGTATTCCCGAGATTAAGAGTTTGGGTTTTGCAGCAGACAGTTCTCAAACCAAGAAGGTGTATACAATTGGTCCTGGTTGTAAGGAATGTGACGGAAGCGGTTACAAAAGCAGAATTGGCGTTCACGAAGTTTTGGAAGTGAATGAGGATATCCGCAATCTTATCGTAAGCCGCGCCGATGCGTCACACATCAAGGAGGCGGCAGTTAGAAATGGTATGAAAACTATGGTTGAGGACGGTTTTGATAAAGCGCAGAAAGGGATTACTACCATTGAGGAGGTGGTGCGGATAATCTATGAATAAATTGCGGAATTTTTTTCTTAAGATTTTTAAACCAGCTTCTCTCCAGGAAAGAATAAATTTCGCCCGCCACTTGTCGGTAACCATAAAAAGCGGTTTGCCTATTATTGAGGCGCTGCGCCTTATTCGTCGTCAGACGCGGGCTAAACGGTTTGCGAAAGTTATTGATACCATTACGGATAATGTAAACAGCGGCCAGTCCTTAGCTCAAAGCTTGGAGAATTTTAGTTATCTCTTCAGTGGTTTTTTTGTCAATATGGTGCGGGTGGGAGAGAAGAGCGGCACTCTTTCCTCTACGCTTCTTCATCTTTCCCAGGAATTAAAGAAACAAAAAGAAATCAATCATCAAATTCGGTCGGCGCTTATTTATCCGGCGGTCATTCTCTTTGCCACTTTAGGTGTTACTCTTTTTCTAACGCTTTTTATTTTTCCCAAGATTTTGCCGATATTCGTCAGTTTGAACGTTGAGCTCCCTTTTACTACCCAACTTCTCATTAAAGTTCTGACGCTTTTGAGCAGTTACGGTTTTGTAATTCTCGGCGGTGTCATCGCTTTTGTTATTTTAATTCAGGTTTTGCTGACCGTTAAAAAAATACATTTTGTATTTGACAGAGCTTTGCTTTCTTTCCCCTTTATTTCAGGAATTATTATTGACGTTACGATGGTTAATTTCAGCCGATCTTTGGGCATTCTCTTAAAAAGCGGTATGACCATTATTGATGCTCTCACAGCTACTCGGGGAACCGTTCATAATCTTTACTACCGTTATCTAATTGATCAGATGATTGAACGGGTGAAAAAAGGAGAAGAGATAGCTCGATATTTGGCTCAAAAACCGAAGTTCTTTCCACCGATGCTAGTGGGGATGATTGAGGTCGGGGAAAGTACCGGTAACCTGGAACAGAACCTGCTTTATCTTTCCGAATACTATGAAAGTGAGATTGAGGAAATTGTGAAGAATTTTACCACCATTCTTGAACCCTTACTTTTACTATTTATGGGACTCTTGGTGGGGTTTGTGGCAATTTCGATCATCACCCCCATTTATAAAGTTACACAGGGACTTAGATTTTAGTATGAGGGCAGGATTCACTCTCATTGAGGTTCTAATCGTTTTAGGGTTGTTGGGACTTTTGTTTAGTATTGGTTTACCCATTAGCATGGACGGTTACCGGAGCTACGTTTTAACTTCTGAGACGAAAAATCTTTTGAGCATTCTGCGCAGAGCCCGGAGTTTAGCCGCCGCCAACGATCGCGAGATTAGCCGCGGCGTTTCGCTGGAGAGTGACCGTTTCGTTCTTTTCCAAGGGTTGTCTTTCGCCGGTCGGGACCCCGCTTTTGACGAAGATTATTTCAGAGCTCCTTTGATTGGGGTTTCCGGGCTTGATGAGATTGTTTTTTCGCAGATTTCGGGGCTGCCTAACGTGACGACGACAATTGTTTTAACCAATAACGTTAATGCTCAAACAATGAATGTTAATGAACATGGGACAATTTCCTGGTGATAAGCGAGGTGAGGCAGGCCAAACATTGGTTGATATTTTGATTGGTTTGGCTTTGATTGCGCTTAGCGTGAGTTTTGCCGTGATTTTAGTTTTTGGCGGCCAGAAAATTCTCATTGACCGGGATAATGCTGTTCAAGCGAGAGTGTTAGCTAAAGAAGGGTTTGAAGCCGCTCGGACTATTCGTGATCTTGACTGGGACGGGCTTACTGATGGAGAACACGGCTTAACTTTTTCGGGAGGTAAATGGCAGTTTAGCGGCACGTCCGACGTAATCGGAGTGTTAACCCGAAAGGTTATTGTTGTGAGTGAGAGTAGTGATACAAAGAGAATAGAGAGCAGGGTTACCTGGCAGACTGACCCCCAAAGAGAACAGAAAGTTGAACTGGTCACGCTTTTGACTGACTGGCAGAACGCTCCGCCGGGAGGAGGGGATCCAGGAGACACCGGGGGAGGGGGTGTATCCGGGAATTGGCAGAATCCTCAGACGCTTGGTTCGGTTGATCTTGGTCCAGGTAATGAGGCGACAGACCTTGATGTTTTGAATAAAATTGTCTACATATCTGCCGCTGCTTCTGCGGCAGCGAAACCGGATTTTTGGATAGTTGATGCAACTGACGGAGAAAATCCTTTTATTGCGTCAAGTTTAAATACCAGTCCGACCCTAAATGCGATAGATGTGTCGGGAGACTATGCTTATGTTGCCAATAATGAAGGAACGGCTCAGCTCCAAATTATTGATGTGCGTGATATCAATAATCCAGCGCTAATTGTTTCATACCGACTCCCGGGAACTACGGAGGATGATACTGTGGGGAATACAGTATTTTACCTGGACTCCAAAGTCTACGTCGGAACTCAAGAAGATTCAGACGGTTCGGAGTTTTTCATAGTTGACGTCTCCCAACCCTCAACCCCTTCCACGTTGGGTTCGTATGAGATAAACGATAATGTGAATGACATTCATGTGCGTGACGGAAGAGCTTATCTTGCAACTGATAAGGGCGGAGCAGGCCTTATGGTTTTAGATGTTTCCAACCCTGCGGCAATTACTTTTTTGGGACAGACGTTTTCCGGAGACGTAGCGAGTGTTTTTAACATCCGTTCTTCGCTTACGCTTATAGCTCCCGGCCAGGATTTTTATACCGTTAATACAACTGACCCGGCAAACATGACAAATCTAGGATTTATTAACGTTGGCAATGTTATAAATGATATGACAACCCGTAATCATCTTGCATTTCTTGCCACTTCAAACGGTAATCGTGAGTTTCAAGTAATTAATGTTTCCGACCCGACAAATCCAACACTTCATTCTCATCTTAATTTTCCGCAGGTCGCAACCGGCATTGATTATGAAAGTAACCTGGTTTACATCTCAGTCAGGAGTAATGATGCTTTGAGAATTATTACGTCTTCACCGTAGGTGATAGGTGTTAGCTTTTAGGTTTTAGATGAAATTAAAGAAACAACAAACTAAAAACAACGAACTAAAAACCGAAGGCGGTTTTACGCTTATTGAGGTTTTAATTTATTCCCTTATCCTCGCCATGTTTTTAGGAGCGGCATTTTCCTTTATTAGCAGTATTTTTAGCACAACTGATACGCTTGTTGAGCGGGGGGAGGTGGTTGTAAACAGGGAATTTATTGACGGTAAGCTGGAGTGGCTTGTTAGTCAGGCGGCGAGCGTTACGGCTCCGCCAGCAGGTAGTTCTTCAACCCAGTTGGAATTAAAAGAAAGACAGGGAAACATTGATCCAGCAGTTCTTTCTCTCTCTACCGGTGAACTCCTGCTTTCACTGGGCGGTGAACCGGCGGCACCTATTACAAATAACAGAATTAAAGTAACCAAGTTTGAGGTTGAACATTTCTCCAGCAGTGAGGCAACGTCAACGTTGAAAATTTCTTTAAGTCTCCAGAGTGAGATTTTCCCTTATCTTGTTTCTGTTGAGACACTTTTTTACGTTCTGAGATAGGATCCCTAGAAAATGCGAATACCAACACAAGACAAAGCAAAAAATTCAGAAGGCGGCTACGTTGCCGTAGTTTCGGCTATTATTATTACAGCCATCGTTATGATTATTGCTATTATTTTTAGCAATAGTAATTTTTTGGGGCGTTTTGACAGCCAGGCATTGGAGATGAAGGATATTTCAAGGAAAGTAGGGGAGGGATGTCTGGAGTATGCCAGATTGCAGATTGCGACCGGGCCCTACAACGGTGATGAAACGGTAAGTGTTGGAAGTTATTCTTGTCGTGTGCTGCCGATTGAGACCATAAGTAATCAGATTATTATTAAGTCCACCGCCTCAGTTAGTAACCGGACGACGAATTTGCGGCTAACAATTGATGATTACACACTGGAGACGGTGTTGTTGGAGGAGGTGGTTGCGTTTTAGTTTTGCTGTCCCTCGTCGCTTTGCTTCTCGGGATGCTCGATTTTTCAGCCAATCACTTCGTTCTTGGGGAAAATCGGCATGTGGATAACCCAAAAAGTAGAGATGTGTTAGCATTATTAAAACAAGGTCGAATTTTTAAATTAGAAAATAAACAGAATGACCAAGAAAAAACTGCAAATTAGAGGCGGTGATGGCGGATTTACCCTAATTGAGCTTTTGGTAGTGATTGGCATCATTGCCATTTTAGCCGGAGTGGTTATCGTCGCTCTTAACCCCGCTCGTCAGTTTGCCCAGGCCCGGAACACCCAGCGTTGGAGTAATGTGAACACTATTTTAAATTCCATTGGTCAGAGGATGGCGGATAACCAAGGTCTATTTGAGACGGGTTGTGCTGCCGGGGTGATTCCAACTGCATCAACAACGATGGCTTCAAGTGGTGGTTATGATATTGCTCCGTGTGTAGTTCCGACCTACATTTCAACCATGCCGTTTGACCCGAGTGATACAGCAGCGCATTACACAAGTAATACCGACTACGACACTGGCTACGAAGTCATTAGGGATGCAACGACGGGGAGAATTACGGTGAGAGCGACGTCGGCAGAGTTGAGTGAGAGTATAGCAGTGACTAGGTAGTATAAAAAAATCAGTAACCCATTCGGTTGCTGATTTTTTTTATTTGTCTTTTAAACTCTCAACAATCGCTACTTCTAGAGGGATGATTGGGAATTGGCTGTAGCGCATTTGAGAATATGCGTTGATAAGGCCTTTTAAGAGGTCTAAGTGATTTTCATTGAAGAGTTTAGAGTGGTTTATAAGTTTATTCAAGTGTTCTTCCATAAGTTCGCTTTTAAACATATCTTTCATATCAGGATTGTATTTTAGGACGGCTGCGCGGCGGAGATATTGAATTAAGTCCTTGGTAAATTGAGCAAGGTTAAACCCGTGATCTTCAATTTGTGATATTGATTCAAGGGCTTTTTCCAAGTTACTGTTTAATAAGAACCCGCTAAATTCTGAGAGCTTGTCAAAACCAACCTTGCCGAGTGTTTTCTCAACGTCGGTTAGATTGATTTCCGAGCCGCCCTGATTGCCGACGGGCAAGCTAAAAGAAACCAACTGGTCCAAGAGAGATTCAGCATCCCGGAAGCTGCCTTCGGCTGAGGCGGCAATTAACTCCAGCGCTTCGCCGGAGATTTTTATTTTCTCTTTGGCAATGATGTCTTTTAGTTTATTTACAATTTGGTTTACGGAAACTTTTTTAAAGTAGAATTGCTGGGTTCGCGAGGAAATGGTGGCGGGGATTTTTTCCGCTTCCGTTGTCGCCAGAATGAGAATGACGTACGGCGGCGGTTCTTCAAGGGTTTTCAAGAGCGCGTTAAAGGCGTCTTTAGTTAACATGTGCGCTTCGTCAATAATAAAAACTTTATAGCGCAAAGAGGCGGGTGAGACGCGGACGCTTTCTTTAAGATTTCTGATCTCATCGATGCCCCTGTTGGATGCGGCGTCAATTTCAATAACGTCAAGCGCTCTGCCGTCGTTTATGGTATTGCATGAATTGCAGTTGTTGCAGGGTTCGCCTTTTTGTTTGAAGGTTTTGTCGGTACTCCTGGTTTCGCAATTGGCAATTTTGGCGATAAGCCGGGCGGTCGTAGTTTTACCGGTGCCGCGAGGCCCGGCTAAGAGATAAGCATGGGCTAGTCTGTCGGATCTTGCTGCTTCTTTTAAGATTTTTACGACTAAGTCCTGCCCCAGGAGGCTTTCAAATGTGACGGGTCTGTATTTTCGGTAAATTGCGAGCATAATGGTAAACTTATTATAGGGATTGTTAAAAAGAATAGAAAGTATGGTGCGGATTATAACCTATATTACGTTAATATTGCTTCTCGTTGCGGGCGGTATTTTTTTATTTCTCTATGAGAACACTACTGAGGTTGTTGTGTCTGAGGCGGGGGATAATGGCGGGGAGTTAGCTCTTACCGCGACGTCTTCTCGTCCGGAGCTTTCACGAGAGCCGCCTCCACCTCCACCCCCGCCGCCTAAACCCCTTGCAAATCCTCCTTCAACCATTAAAGCTGTCTACGCCACAAATTGGTCGGCGGGGACCCGCAGTAGAGTTGATTATCTCGTTGATCTTATTGGAGCCACCGAGTTAAACGCCATTGTTGTTGACGTTAAGGATTACTCAGGGTATGTGGGGTATGATACTGCAGTGCCGGAGGTAGAGGAATACAATGCGAAGGAAATTCGGATTGCAAACATTGATGATTTAGTAAGAAGATTGCACGAGAAAAATATATATGCCATTGCACGAGTTACGATTTTCCAGGATCCGAGGCTTTCGCTGGCGCGACCAGACTTGGCGGTTCAGAACAAGGAGACAGGCGGTATCTGGACAGACCGGAAAGGGTTGGGATGGATGGACCCGGCAAGCAAGGAAGTATGGGATTATAACATTAAAATTGTGCGTGACGTTCTAAGCCACGGTTTTGATGAGATTAATTTTGATTACATTCGGTTTCCTTCAGACGGTGATCTTAGTGCGATTGCGTATCCGTTTTGGGACGGCGTGACTCCGAGAAATGAAGTGATGAGAGATTTTTACAGGTATCTCCGCAAGGAATTGGGTGATGCAAAAATTTCTGCGGATCTTTTCGGGCAGAGTACGGTGGATTTTGGCGATTTAGGAATAGGGCAAATTATTGAAGACGCTTATGAGAGTTTTGACTACGTTTCTCCGATGGTGTATCCCTCGCACTACATAAGCGGTTTTTTGGATTTTCAGAATCCTGCCGTTCATCCATATGAAGTGGTGAACTATTCAATAAGCAGGGCGGCGGCTCGGCTTAGGGATTATACGCTTGGAATCGGTAACAGCACCTCAACGGCAACATCCACACCAGAAACCCTGCCGGCAAGTCCTCAAGTAAAATCTAAGTTGCGTCCTTGGCTGCAGGCATTCGATTTGGGGGCGGAGTATACTCCCGAGATGGTCCGTTTACAAATTGACGCCGTTTATGATGTTCCCACGAGCACGCTGGAGTTTATTGACGGGTTTATGCTTTGGAATCCGAGTAATATCTACGATCGACGGGCGCTCTTTCTGGAGTGATGTCTTTCTGTTAGATTAATAAGTAAAGAAATTTATGGGAAATCTTTTACTAAAAAGTTCGGCTTTTAAGAATAATGGGCTTATTCCCGCTAAGTACACTTGTGACGGTGAGGACGTGAATCCCTTGATTGAAATTTTAAATGTTCCCGAGGGAGCAAAGAGCACTGTCTTAATTATGGATGACCCCGATGCGCCGGCCGGCACTTGGGATCACTGGATTTTATGGAACATAGATCCCAAGACGCACTATATTCCGGAGGACAGTGTGCCGGGGAGTGCTCTTCAAGGGAAAACGAGTTTTAGTCGCGAGGGTTATGGTGGTCCTTGTCCGCCGAAAGGGGATAAGGCACATCGGTATATGTTTAGAGTGTTCGCGTTGGACGTAATGCTTGATATCCCCGAAGGATCCCCAAAAACTGAAGTTTTAAAAGCAATGGAAGGACACGTTTTAGACAAGACAGTTTTTACGGGGCTCTATCAAAGGAAGTGAACAGGCATGTTCAAACAACCCAAAGAAGATGCGAGATATTCCTGGACGGCGCACTCTTTTGTGAAAATGCGGCAGTACGGTATCTCCGAGAGTCGTATAAAAAGGATTATTCGGTACCCGCAACGTACGGAAGAGGGAATTGCGCTGGATACGGTGGCGGTGATGCAATCGGCAGGCACTAAGCGTTATCAGGAAGTTTGGGTGATGTATAAGGTGCAAAGCGTAAGCGGGAAAGAGCAGGGGGCTAAGAAATTGAAGATTATTACCGCGTGGCGTTATCCGGGGAAAAGTCCGGAACGGGACCCGATTCCGCAAGAAGTAATTGAAGAGGTGAGAAAACTTCTATAAAAAGTGTCTGAAATTCTAACTGCAAAATTCTTTGAGCGGCCGGTGGTTGCGGTTGCGCGTGGGCTGCTTGGGAAATATCTTGTGCGACAAGGTCGCGGGAAGATTATCCGAACGATGATTACAGAAGTTGAGGCGTATGATGGGCCGCGCGATAAGGCGTGTCATGCCTCGCGGGGGCTTACGCCAAGAAATAAGGTCATGTTTGGGCCCGCAGGACACTGGTATGTGTATTTTACATACGGGATGCACTGGATGCTGAACATTGTGACGGGAGAAAAAGGGTATCCGGCGGCGGTGCTTATTCGGGGAGTGGAGTCCGTCCACGGCCGGATTAACGGTCCGGCTCGCCTCACTAAATTTTTTAAAATTGACAAGCGTTTTAATAGTAAATTCGCCAGTCGGCAGAGCGGTTTATGGATGGAGGATAGGGGGGTGGAATCAGTCAGCGGGCGGAAAAAAATTAAACGCTCACCTCGCATCGGCGTTCACTACGCCGGGCCGGTGTGGTCGAAGAAATTGTATAGGTTTTACGTTGAGAAATAATGAAGTTTTAAGCCGCCTCGCCTTCGAACTGATATCCGGCATTTTGCCAGCCGGCAATACCATCTTCGAAATGCTTTACGTTGGTGTATCCGGCTTTTTCAAGAGCATTAGCCGCTAAGACACTTGCTTGACAACTACTTGAAGCGCAGTAGGTAATAATCTCCGCATCTTTAGGCGCTTCTACTTCTTTTTCAAATTTCTCCATAAAATCTGCTCCGAAAGGGACGCTTTTTGCGGCCGGTATATGACGGCCTTCAAAACTATTAGCAGAAAGGGTGTCAATGAGATATAAATTTTCTTTGCCGTCTATTTTCTTTTTTAATTCTTCCGTAGTAATTTTCTGAGCCATTATATTTTAAATTATACATCAGTTTGGAATTTAAACCATATAAGGTGTAGAATCTATACTTATGAAATTAAGTATAGGAATTGTCGGCTTGCCGAACGTTGGCAAGTCAACGCTTTTTAAGGCGCTTACTAAGCAGGAGGTGAACATTGCGAATTACCCGTTTGCGACTATTGACCCGAATGTCGGCGTTGTGAGCGTTCCTGATGAACGCCTTATTAAACTTGGTGAACTTAGCGATTCAAAAAAAGTCATTCCGGCTGTTGTCGAGTTCCATGATATTGCGGGGCTGGTTCGCGGCGCTTCAAAGGGTGAGGGATTAGGGAATCAATTTCTTACGCATATTCGCGAAGTTGATGCGATTTGCACGGTGCTGCGTTGTTTTGAAAGTAGCGATATTACTCACGTTGAAAATACCGTTCATCCAATTCGAGATTTGGAAATCGTTAACACAGAACTTATTTTTAAAGACCTTGATACAGTTGAAAAAAGACTAAGCAGTGCCGCGAAAGAAGCCCGTTCCGGGGAAAAGGATGCGATTGCGGAATGCAAGGAACTTGAAATTATTAAGAGCGGACTTGAAAGAGGAGAATTAGTCCGGCAGATTACAACCGATACTAAGTATCACAAGCAATTAAATCTTTTAACGGCTAAGCAGCAGCTTTTTCTTTTGAACGGGACTGAGAGCGATGTATCCGACGAACTTAAAGTCATGATAAAGAAACTAGACGCTGACTATGTTATTTATAATCTGTCTCTTTCTGATATTGATTTATCAAAATTAATTCAAAAAGCATATGAAGTTTTGGATTTAATCAGTTTCTTTACTACAGGGGAAGATGAATCTCGGGCTTGGACAATTCATTCCGGCGCCAAGGCTCCTGAGGCGGCCGGTGTAATCCATACGGACTTTGAAGAAAAATTTATCAGAGCCGAGGTAATTCAATGGGATAAACTTTTGGAGAGCAGTGGTTGGAGTGCGGCAAAACAAAAGGGCTGGTTAAGGTTGGAGGGGAAAGAGTATGTGATTCAGGACGGGGACGTGATGGTCATCCGTCACGGCTAGATCCGCTCTTTCGTTCAACTGCGAGGAGGAAAAGAGCGAGGGCGGCCATAAGTAATCCAAAGTCGCGGAAAGTGATGTCGTCTACGCCGAAGAACAGAAGGATTGCAAACATATTAAGGAACATTAGAAGCGCCGCGAGAGGCAGCCACAGGCCTATAATAAGTATTAATCCCAAGACAAGTTCGAAGGTTGAGTGAATATAGAGGAACGTTTGGGGATCAATAATATTGCCTATCCAGCGGGGGATGAAACCAATCCAGTTGAACGGGTTTAGGAACATGTTAACACCGGCGTAGATTAGAGTTAAACCCAAACCGATTCGGAGGGCTAGCGCAGGATTTATTAATTTAAGATTTTTGATTTTGAACATGTTAACATTATAACACAGAGGTATGTATGAGCTGTCTTTGGAATATTATAAGGGGCCGTTAGATAAGCTTTTAGAATTAGTAGAGGGGAAAAAGCTTGAAATTACCCAGATTAGTTTAGCCGAAGTTACGGCTGATTTTTTAAACTATCTAAAGAAATTAGAGGAAAATCAGCCGAATCGTTCGTTGATCAGTGATTTTTTGGTTGTGGCTTCAAGGTTGGTGCTCATAAAGTCAAAAGTGCTTCTGCCATCCTTACCGTTAGATGAGGAGGAAGAATCAGATATAAGGGGTCTTGAGGAGCGGCTTAAACTTTATGCTGAGCTCAAGCATGCCCAGAAACTTATTAAAGGAGAATGGAATAATTTACCTCAGATGGCGGGTCGGGAATTTTTGATGGGTGTGGGTCCGTCGTTTTATCCGCCGCCGGGCGTGACTAAAAAAGAGCTTGCTCGGGCGCTGTTTAAGGTGGTTGGTGAGTTAGAAAAAGTGTTTAAGCCGGTTCTAACCATTAAAACCGAAGTTGTTAATTTAGAAACTAAGATTGAGGAAGTGTTGAAAAGATTGACTGAGAATCCCACGGGGTTTAGAGAGTTGCACGGGCGTCGTTCGAGGAGTGAGCTGGTGGTGCTTTTCTTGGCAATTTTACATCTTATTAAGGATCAGCTTGTACACGTAGAACAGAGCGGGCATTTTGATGAAATCAAGATTACAAAGAGAAAGGCGGCGTAGGACTAGATAAGATTAAATAGGGCTGATAGGATAAACAAGATGGATGTAAGTGGATTGAATCCGAAGAAATCAGCGGAGCTTGAGGCGCTGCTTTTTCATTACGGAGAGCCGATAACCGTTAAAAAAATCGCTAAGTTGCTTAAAATAAAAGAAGTTGAATGCGGGAAATTGCTGGACGGCTTGGAGCAAGAACTGAAACAGAATTCAGCTAGAGGACTTATGCTTTTGCGGCAAGAAACGCGGGTTCAGCTAGTAACTAAGCCTGACTTGAAAAACATTAATGAAAGTTTAATTCGGGAGGAGTTTAGAGAAGAGCTCTCACCAGCATCGCTTGAGACACTTTCTATTATTGCTTATTTGGGGCCCATACCCAGATTAATGATTGATTATGTACGGGGCGTGAATTCCAGCTTTATTTTAAGAGGCCTGTTAATGCGAGGACTTATTGAACGGGAGACGGACCCTAAAAAGAAAAACGTTTATGAATATCGGGTTAGCTTTAATTTCTTAGGGCACATAGGTTTGAGTAAACAGGAGGAGTTACCGGAGTATGAAAAGTATAAGGATATATTGCAACGATTTGAGGTGAGTAGCAGTGAATAAAAATCATGGAATATCGGAAAAAATTAGCATGAATATTCAGTGGCAGACATTATTATTGGTAATTTTAATTTTGGTTTCAGTTACAATTACGAGGATTGGAGATGAGTCCGTGCGCCCCTCGGAGGCGTTAGTATCTTCGGAGGAAAATAGCGCGGTTAACTCTCTGACACCTTCACCGGAGCTTGATTTTCAAAGAACTTCTATTTTAAGAACTTCCTTTGAAGTAGAGAAAGCCCCGGCGCGTGATTGGGAAGTTTTGGATCCGCGAGTGGGGGCGGAGTCAGTGCTTATTCAGTCACTTGATGATAACTACCCCTTTTTCCACCTCAACACGTATAAAACCTGGCCGATGGCATCTTTAACAAAGCTTTTGACGGCTTTGGTTGTTTTGGAGGACGTCGGTGCTAATAAAAAAATTCTAATTACTGAAGAGGTTGTGGCTACCGAAGGGAAAGCCGGAGAACTCCGAAGCGGCGAGGTTTACACAGCAAGGGACCTTTTAAGGATAATGCTTTTAACCTCAAGCAATGACGCCGCCGCCGCTTTTGAGAACTATCTGGGCAAGGACGAGTTTGTGAGATTGCTGAACCAAAAAGCCCGGAAGTTGGGTATGACTCAGACAATACTCCATGATGCCTCGGGTTTGTCGGATATCAATTTTTCCACCGCCAGTGATCTCTTGCGGCTTGCCAAATACATTTTGGAAAACGAGCCGGACATTTTTAACTGGAGCCGCTTGCCGAGCCAGCTTGTTCAGCCGATAAATGACGTAACAAGCCGCACTATTTTAAACATCAACGCTTTGGTAAACGAACAGAATTTTCTGGGAGGGAAGACAGGAACGTCTGATGTGGCAGGGGAGAATCTTTTGGCAATTTTATCTTTAGGCAACAAACGATTGATTGCGATACTGCTCGGCAGTCCAGACCGGAATAAAGAAATTAAGTCACTCTTTAATTGGATTGAAGAGGCGTATGATAATATTTGAAGCAGTTAGGGTTTTAATAATGTTTGCTTTGTCCTTTGTGGTGGCTCTTATCATCACGCCCTTTTTTGTATACTTTTTAGAAAAGTTTAATTTAAGAAAAAATAATATTCGGGGAAAAGAAAGCGCACCCGTCTTTTATCAGTTTCATAAAAATAAATCGAATACTCCCACGATGGGGGGAGTGATTATATGGGTTACTGTTTTGGGGATAGCGCTGGTGTTTTTTATTCTGCGCGCTTTATTTGACGGCTTTGCGAACTACTTTGATTTTGTGAATCGCGCCGAGACGTATTTGCCTCTTGCGGCATTATTTCTTGCGGCGCTTGTTGGTCTGGTTGATGATTTTTTTGGAATTTTTGGAAAGGGGCCTCACGGCGGGGGACTGAACATGAAACAAAGGCTGCTTCTTTACACCGCGGTAGCAGTTCTCGGGGCGTGGTGGTTTTATTTTAAATTAGGGTTTGACGTTTTATACGTTCCTTTTATTGGCAACATCACAATTGGCCTTTGGTACATTCCATTCTTTATTTTCATACTTGTTGCCACGGCCTTTTCAGCCAATGAAACGAACGGTTTAGACGGGTTGATGGAGGGGGTGCTCTTTTTTGCTTTTGCTGCTTTGGCGGTTGTTTCATTTGTTCTCGGTAGGTTTGACTTGGCGGTTATGAATGCGGCAATTTTGGGGGCGCTCTTAGCATTTCTTTGGTTTAATATTTACCCGGCGAGATTCTTTATAGGGGACACCGGTTCAATGTCTTTAGGGATTACTCTTGGGGTTATGGCAATGCTTACGAATACCGCTCTTTTTCTTCCGTTTTTCGGATTTATCTTGGTAATAGAATCGCTTTCTGTGATTATACAGGTTACGAGCAAGAAGCTTAGGGGGAAGAAAGTTTTTCTCTCGGCGCCGATTCATCACCACTTTGAAGCATTGGGCTGGCCTGAGAGTCAGATTACCATGCGCTTTTGGATAATTTCTGCCGTTGCTACCACCCTCGGTTTAGTGTTGTTTTTCTTAGCGAGATTTGCATGAAGGCGTGGATAAAAAAAGTAAGAATGTTTTAATAAATTTTATGAAACCGACAACTTTGTGTTTATTGGTTAGGGAGAACGAGATACTCCTCGCTATGAAGAAGCGGGGGTTTGGGGTGGGGAAGTGGAATGGCGTTGGAGGAAAAGTTGGGAAAAAAGAAACCGTTGAAGAAGCTGCTATTCGGGAGATGAATGAGGAAATTGGAATAACCGCGAATCTGGAGTGTTTAGAGAACGTCGGTAGCATTAAGTTCTACTTTAAGGATAATCCGGGATGGGATAATCATATGCATGTTTTCCTTATCAGGGAATGGGAGAGAGAACCAAGGGAATCGGAGGAGATGAAACCCCAGTGGTATAAACATCAGGAAATTCCTTATAAAGAAATGTGGGCTGATGATATTCATTGGTTGCCGCTTGTTCTTGCGGGTAAGAAAATTGAAGCCGAGTTTCATTTTAATGACAAGGGCGATACTTTTGATAAATTTGAGGTGAGAGAGGTTTGACTTGACCTTAATAGGCTTAAATTGATAATGTGTAAGTTAGCACCAGACGGGCAGATGATCTAGTGTTTCGCGAGAGAGCGTTGGTAATATCGCACCTTAAAAAAAGAAAGAGGCGTTATGGCAGCGGGCGACAGGCGTTCAAGTAAAGTCGGTTTTTATGTGCTTGGTTCTTTAGTCAGAGGGTCGGAAAGAAGTACTGAAGATCTAGACCGTGGGGCGCAGTACGTTCCTGAAAAAGTTGTCCGTGCTCGGCAGGCAGGAGAAGAAGTTGATTTCGTGACGAATTGCGGACCGTGTTGCTGGTATTGGGAGTTGCCTAACAGTTCACGGATTTTCCACTGTGAGCGTCGGGTTCGTGAGGATATCGCTCGTCGGAATGGCAGGAGGCGGGATGGTAAAGTTCTGGGCAATGCGGGTCCTTGCCCACATTGCGGGAATAGGCATACCAACGGTGAGAAGGTCAGACCGAGGATACGTCTTGTAATTCTACGCATCATCAAGTCGCTTAGAAGGTCTTGATTCAAGCTTTTCAAGGAGGGTAGTATGGACAGTAAAGGGCAGCAGAAAAAGAAAGAGAAGAAGCTACCGGAGTTTCAGCCCAGTCTTCCTCCGGACAATGTTCACAACTTAGAAGCCGCTAGAGCTCGCAGACTGACTTTCGACCGGGAGAGTGAGGTTTACCGTGATGAAGATGGTTTTGCGGACCGTGACAAATTCGGTCAACCTTGGGACCCGGTGAGTCGGGGTTTGATTTGAGCGGATGAACAGCGAAGGAGGTTTCTATGGCAGAATCAGAGAGAAAACAACGAGAAAACCTTGTTGTTAAGCAGGAACCCTGCCCGGATTGTGGAGGGTTGGTTTATCCAATCAAGGGGACCAATACTGGTCAGTGTACCGAATGTGAACAGGAGTTTTTATTGGGAGATCTAGAATCCCCTGATAGTGATCAAAGTGCTCGTTGAGGTTAAGACCTCGCGAGCATTTTCTTTTTCTTGCCTTTGCGTAAAAGAGAAAGCCCGCTCAGGTTACTGAGCGGGCGCGAAACCCCGGTGGAGGATCAGGTTGTAGCCAGAGGAGGACCAAGACCAACCTCCTCGTTAATCATTATTACCTCTTTCTTTGTGAGTCCTAGAGAGAGAATCATACCGCGGAGCTTGGCGTTCCAGTGGGTATATCTCTCACGGTCTGCGTCATCTAACTCCAAGACTCCGAACCTTCCTGATCTAAATAATCTCGGGAAGTCAGATCGCAGCCTGTAGAGCCAACACCTGTATCTACCGAGCTCTCGCTTGTAGACCCCAAGACCTTCTTTAATCGTTCTGAACATGTGTTACTCCTTCCTAATCCTTCCTCGTTTTCACTCAAGTGCAAACGTGAAGTGGAAGTGATTTTGCTCTCAGGATGGACCCGAGGGCATACAACAGCTACAGAACACCGTTTACTTCTCCACCTGGGTTAGAATGATTTACTCGGAGCTAAAATACTTATACCAGATAAACAGATTCTTGTTAAGACTGGTGAAATCAGCGCTGAGTTCTATAAGGCTGGATAAGATTAACAGGGACTTAATGGAACCGATAATGTAAGATAAGGTTATGACTGTTCTCATTAAAAACGGTCTTGTTTATGACGGAAGCGGGGAGACACCGGTTAAAAAAGATATTCTTGTGCGGGGAGAGAGGATTGTGCGCATTTCGGATAATATGCCGAAAAGACAGGCGGATTTGATTGTTGATGCGGTCGGCGCAATTGTTACTCCCGGTTTTATTGACATTAACGCCTCTCTTGATCACTACCTTAATATTTTTACCGACAGCACGCTGGAGGGTTATATCAGGCAGGGAGTTACTACTGTTATTGGCGGGAACTGCGGGGCATCGCTTGCGCCGCTCTTTAGCGGCTCTTTGGCCCCCATTCGTAAATGGGGAAATGTATCAGAAATAAACATTAATTGGCACAGCTTAGCTGAATTTTTTTTAACTCTTGAGAAGCAGGGATTGGGCGTCAACTTTGGCACTTTAGTGGGTCATTCAACGATTAGGCGGGCGCTTACCGGTGAAACTCCCAGAGATTTAACAGACAGCGAGCTCGAAATCCTTAAGGAAACTCTCACCCAAGCTTTTAAGGATGGCGCCTACGGTTTCTCCACCGGTTTGGAGTATGTCCACTCAAAAATGGTTCCCCACCACGAGATTGCTGAGCTCGTTCAAGTCACAGCAAAAGAAAAACGGGTTTACGCTACTCATTTAAGGGAGTTAGGAAACGGCCTGAAGAAATCTTTTCAGGAAGTTATCGATATTGCGAAACTTACGGGGGCAAATATTGAGATTAGCCACTTCCAACCGCTAAAAGGATTTGACAAAAACTACTTAAAAGCCAAAGAAGTTATAGAGAGGGAGATGGCCGAAACTTCCATTAATTTTGACTGTTATCCTTCTGATAAGTTGGCTGTGCCGATTTACCAATTTCTACCGGACTGGGCAAAGAAGGGTAATTTGGAGGCGATGCTCCGTCGCGTTAATTCAGATCATTTAGAGAAAAAACTCTTGGCGCACTTCAGGAAAGTTTCCCCGGAGGACGTTTATATTTGTCATGTTGATAAATCCTTGAAGTTTCTTGTTGGAAAATCTTTAGAAGAGTATGCTGGAGGCAATAATTTTAGGTCTGACGAGGCACTCTTGAAACTGATGAAACTTTCTCATCTTAGGGCAGTTCTTTTTCACAGGCTTGTTGATGTTGGACTTTTAGAGGGGTTTTTGACCTCGTCTTATTCTTTTATTGCCTCAGGGGAAGTGGGCCTGCCCATTCGACCCCTCGAGATACCTCAGGGCGGGCAGACTCAGAGTAAACCCGCCGATTCAAAAAGCGGGTGTGAGTCGCGGGTTTTTACCGAATTTATCAAGTGGGTGAAAAAGGAAAAGAAGATTTCAATGGAGAAAGCGATAGCCAAAGTTACTTCCTTGCCGGCCGGGAAGTATAAAATTGAGAAGAGGGGATTAATTAAAGAAGACAACTACGCTGATATTGTGGTTTTGCGTGATGACGGACCCAGCGACGTGTTAGTGAATGGTCAGTTAGCGTTGGAGCAGGGAAATTTCAAAAAAGTTTTAGCAGGAAACGTTTTGAGGGCCAGTAAGTGATATGCGCTATAAAACTAGAGTAACTTCATCCCCAGACTACGTTTTCATTGGTCTTGTAGTGATACTTGTTATTTTCGGATTAGTAATGCTCACAAGTGCTTCTTCTGATTTAGCTCAGACCAGATTTAACAACAGTTATCACTATTTAAACCACCAAATTTTGTACGGTCTCTCGGCGGGGATAAGCGGATTTATTCTGGGGACGTTCGTGTTTTATCGCCGCTTGGAGAAGTGGTCAATGTTTCTTTTAGCTCTTACAATACTGATGCTGATTTTAGTGCTCTCTCCGCTGGGCTTGACCGTTAAGGGGGCGGCAAGGTGGTTGACTTTCGGCGGATCTACCATTCAGCCGGCCGAAATTTTAAAATTAACTTTTCTTATATATTTATCTGCTTGGCTTAGTAAGAGTCAGAAAAGAGGCAAGAGTTTAGTTGAAGGGTTTTTCCCTTTTCTTATTCTGGTGGGCGTAGTAACGCTGCTTATAATTTTCCAGCCTTCCACAACAACGGCAGTTATCATTTTTGCAGCCGCTCTTATCACGTACTTTACCGCTGGTGCTCATTTTAGGTTTGTAATTGCCGCCATTCTTTTAGCCGGTTTGGCTCTCTCGGTTATAATTTATATTACGCCGTATCGTTTGGAGAGAGTGATAAGTTTTTTTAATCCAGAAGTTGACCGATTAGAAGCGGGGTACCACATTGACCAGTCTTTAACTGCAATTGGTTCCGGGGGACTGCTTGGAGTAGGTTATGGAAATTCAACCGCAAAACTGAGGTATTTACCTGAACAGATTGGAGATTCAATTTTTGCCGTAATCGCGGAAGAGTTTGGTTTTGTCGGCGCCGCTCTTCTCATTACAATATTCCTTTTTTTGGTTTGGCGGGGCTTGAGAATTGCCAGATCCGCGCCCGATAATTTCGGGCGGCTTATTGTCACGGGGTTTTCGTCGCTTATAGGTGTTCAGGCCTTTATCAACATCGCTGCCGTCTCGGGACTTATTCCTTTAACCGGTGTCCCTCTGCCTTTTATCAGTTTTGGGGGAACCTCTTTGGCTGTTTTTTTGACGATGAGCGGCATTATCGTTAATGTTTCAAAGTATAGAAGGTGATTTAACCGGACGTATGAAGAAAAGAATTTTACTAACTGGCGGGGGTACGGGAGGACATATTTACCCTTTACTTGCCGTAGCCGACGAGATTAAGAGAATGACCCAAGGAGAGGTGGAGATTTTGTATTTAGGAACGAAACACACATTGAACGAAGAGTTTGTGAAAAGGGATATTCAGGTTTACAGGGTTGCCTCAAGCAAGCTAAGGCGCTATTTTGCGCTGGCTAATTTTATAGACATTCCTAAGTTCTTCTTCAGTTTTTTTCAGGCGCTTTTTCGGCTCTACTTTTTAATGCCGGATGTAATTTTCTCAAAAGGGGGACCGGGGGCGCTCGCTGTTGTTTTAGCCGCTCGTTTTTATTTCATTCCGGTTATAATTCACGAGTCCGATGCAGTGCCGGGTTTAACTAATAAAATATCGGCAATTTTTACCAAGCGTATTTTTATAGCTTTCAAAACTGCGGCGTCCTACTTTAAGGCGTCTAAAACCACCCTGGTGGGCAACCCAATAAGACACGAACTTTTTTTGAACCGACCGCCGGATATGGAAGGAGCTAAGGCACGCCTTAGGTTTGACTCAAAAAAGCCTTTGGTTCTTTTTTTGGGAGGGTCACAGGGCGCCGCTAGGTTAAATACTTTTGTTTTTGATAATCTGGAGGGATTTCTTAACGTTACCCAAGTCTTTCATTTAGTGGGGGAGGGGAATATTAAGGAGGCACAGGAATTCGTTAAATTTTTCTTTAAGGATAAGGGGGATCTTCAGGGCCGTTATCAGTTTGCGGGTTTCCTTGATGCCGAGCGTTCTAAAATCGTGCTTACTGCTGCAAATGTTGTTGTGTCTCGGGCGGGGTCAGGCGCGATTTTTGAAGTGGCCTCTTTCGGCAAACCATCAATTCTCATTCCGCTTCCCGAGGCGGCGAGTGATCATCAACGGATAAATGCTTATGAGTATGCCCGTGGGGGAGCGGCTGTGGTTATTGAAGAGACAAATTTTACGTTTAACGTAGTTCGGATTCAGATAGAGAATTTATTAAAAGATGCGGAAGCCGTTCGGAGAATGTCTGAGGCGGCAAGGAATTTCGCAAAGCCGGAGGCGGCCGAGATTATTGCAAGACAGATTGTGGAGTTTGTAAGGTAGCGGGGCGGGGTTGATAAATTAGCACGGAGGTGCTAATTTTTGCTTAGCAGAACATTTATGATTTTTGAAATGGAGGTTTATGATGGCAGCGCATGAGCAGTTGCAGGAGATTCTTGAAACTCACACCGATGACCTCGATGTCTTAGCTCTCTTTGCTGAGGCAACGGGTGATGTAGAGCTCGCAACAGAATCCCGCGTCTCAAAGATGCGGGAGCACGTGGAGGAGGGGCAGTATGCCGTTGCTGTGCGCTACGCCCGGGAGCACAGGATAGATTACCGATGGATTATTGATACGTGGTATGCGAGTGTTCTTGAGAAGCGGCCGTGGGATGCGCTCAAGATTGCGCGAGAGTACAAACTAGGCAAACGTATCTACGAGGCGGCGGTCCGCTGCAGCGAACACACTCTTGAGCACCCCAACTACGATGTAGGGTCAGCCCTTGAAATTGCCCGTGAGGAGCGTGCCCACGAGGAAGAGTTTCGGGGCCGGGTTGCCCGACGAGCTTTCGGACAATTCATTCGTCATAACCATTTTTCGCAGCTCCCAGATCTCGTTCACGAGTTCATGTCCCACTTCAGCGATGAAGAAATAGAGCTTGCCAATTTACTGGCCAGCGGCGAAGAATTTCAACGGCAACGCCGCCAGCGACGTCTAAGTACGCAGGTGACGTGAGCTAGTATGTAGTATCGTGCCTCGGCGGGTTTTTTAACCGCTGGGGCATTTTTTTATCCATCTTAGAGTAATAGTTTTCCTAAGAATAGCCGAATTGTGGCATAATAAGGGGGATGAATCCTGACCCTAAAAAGCCCGCGAGGGTGCGGTTTGCGCCTTCGCCGACCGGACCTTTCAGTATAGGGAATGCCCGTACCGCCTTGTTTAACTGGCTTTTTGCCCGGCACGAGGGAGGAAAGTTTTTGCTGCGAATTGAGGATACTGACAAGGAGCGTTCCAAGAAAAAGTTTGAGAAAGATATTTTAGACAGTTTAAAGTGGCTTGGACTTGAATGGGATGAAAAACTTATTCGGCAGAGTGAGCGATTGGATATCTATGAGGGTCATCTGCAAAAACTTCTTAAAGAAAAAAGAGCGTACTATTGTTTTTGCACTCCGGAGGAGCTTGAGGCGGAGCGCCAGGCGCAGTTGAGTCAAGGATTGGCTCCGAAGTACGGCGGACGATGCCTGCCGCTTACTGAGAAAGAGGTTGCTCTGCGCTTGAGAAGAGGGGATTCGGCTGTTATTCGCTTTAAAATGCCTGACAAGCGGGTAGTTATTAACGATATTGTAAGAGGCAGAGTTGAGTTTGATACCGGATTATTCGGGGACATTATTATTGCAAAAGGTTTAAAGAAACCGCTCTATAATTTTGCGGCGGCGGTGGATGATGTGGAGATGGGAGCGAATCAGGTAATAAGAGGTGAAGACCATTTAAGTAACACGCCGAAGCAGATTGTAATTCAGGAGGCGCTTGGTTTTAGCCATCCGACGTTTGCTCATCTCCCTTTGATTTTAGGGCCGGACCGAAGGAAACTATCCAAGCGTAAGTTGGATATATCTTTAGGTGATTACAAAAAAATGGGTTATTTGCCTCAAGCGGTGCTCAATTTTTTGGTTCTTTTGGGGTGGCATCCGGAGCAGGATAGGGAAGTGTTGAGCGTGCCGGAGATGATTAAGGAGTTTAGTTTGGAGCGGGTTCAGAAAGGAGGCGCAGCGTTTAATAAGGAAAAATTGGACTGGTTGAATACTTACTACATCAGACAGCTTCCGACCGAAGAATTATTAGTTTATCTAAAGCCTTTTGTTACTTCGGCGCAGCTTAGTAAGAAAAAACTGCTTATTAGAATTTTAGAAGTGGAGAAAGGGAGAATAAAAAATTTGAAGGAGTTTTCGGGAATAGTAAAATTTTTCTTTAAGCTGCCGGCTTATAAGAAGGAGATGCTTATTTGGGGAAAAACAGACGCGAAGATAACCTTAGCTAATTTAAGGGGTGTATTGGAGATAGTTAAGAGCATTCCGTCCGGTTCATCTTTTAAAAAGAGGGTAGAAAATCGGGTTATGGCTTTTGCTGAGCGGGAGGGCAGGGGAGACGTGTTGTGGCCTCTCCGGGTTGCGTTATCCGGGCAAGCGGCATCGCCGGGGCCCTTAGAAATTCTAGGCGTTCTGGGGAAAATCGAAACGGTGAAAAGAATAAATGAAGCGATTAAGAAATTAGATTCATGAACTTTGAGCTATGAATCAAGAGAAGAAACAGTGTCAGAATTGTAAATCCGAGTTCACAATTGAACCGGACGATTTTGCGTTCTACGAGAAGATAAAAGTGCCGGCACCGACATTTTGCTTTCATTGCAGAATGCAGAGGCGGTTTTCTTTCCGTAACGACAGGACGCTTTTTAAGCGGAAGTGTAGTCGATGCGAGAAAGATGTAATTTCCATCTACCACAAAGACAGCCCTTATATTGTGTATTGCCAGTCTTGTTGGTGGTCAGATAAATGGGATCCTTTGGAATATGGGACCGAATACGATTTTAATAAATCTTTTTTTGAGCAATTCGACGCACTCCTAAAGCGAGTGCCAATTATAGCGAATTTCGTAGTAGATGAATCAAGAATGCTTAATAGCCCTTATAACAATATGGTGCTTGATTTAAAGAATTGTTATCTGCTTACCGATTCAGATTTTGATGAAGATTGTTCTTATGGTTGCGAACTTGAGAAATCAAAAAACTGTGTTGACACTAATTTAGTGAGCGAATCAGAGTTGTGCTACGAGGTAATTAATTGTCATAAGTGCTATCAGACGCTTTGGTCTCAGGATTGCAAAGCATGCAGCGATGTATGGTTTTCTCGCGACCTTCATGGATGTCAGTCCTGTTTCGGATGCACGAATTTAAGAAACCAAAAGTACCACATTTTTAACAAGCCGTATACGAAAGAGGATTACGAAAAGAAGTTGAAGCAGTTTAATCTCACATCGTACCTTAATATTGCAAAACATAAGGCAAGAAGCAAAGAATTTTGGGGCAAAAGCATTCACAAATATATACATGGCATCCAAAACATTAATGTTTCTGGAGATTACATTTACAATTCAAAGAACACCTACAATTCATGGATTGTATATGACGGAGAAGATAATAAGTATTTGCAGTATCAGGTGGCTCCGACCACAAAAGATTGTTACGATATTTCGCAATTCGGTGCGGGAACAGAGTTGTCGTATGAAGTGTTACAAGGGGGGAACGGTATTTCCAGAGTGCGAGGGAGCTGGTTTGTTTTGAATGATAGCCAGGATATTGATTACGGTGTTCAAATTATGGGCTCATCAAATATTTTCGGGTGTGTAAGTTTAAGAAAGAAGCAATATTGCATATTAAACAAACAATACTCCAAAGAAGAATACGAATCCTTGAGAGAGAAAATCATTAAACACATGAGCGATTTGCCATACGAGGGTGATAACGGAAGAAAATATAGTTATGGAGAATTTTTCCCCATTGAAATTTCCCCGTTCGCCTACAACGAAACAACTGCGCAGGAATATTTTCCACTCACAAAAGAAGAGATTAAAAAACGGGGCTACAATTTGTGGAGAGAACCAGAAAGGCGAGATTACAAAGTGACGATTGCTCCTGACGATTTACCGGACTCAATTGAGCAAGTGGAAGATTCTGTTGTGAGAGAGATTGTTGGTTGCAAACACAATGCAGAATGCAAACACGCGTGCACGAAAGCATTCCGAATCATCAGTTCGGAATTGGCGTTCTATAAGCAACTCAAGCTGCCGCTTCCACGTCTTTGTCCTAACTGCCGTCATGGGGAACGAATAGAATTACGAAATCCGCCTTTGACCTGGCACCGTCAGTGTGTGTGTGACTACGAGATGTACCAGAATACCGCAAAACATAGTCATCACCCAGAAGGGAGATGTCCCAACGAATTTGAGACGAGCTATGCACCAGAGAGGGGAGAGGTTGTTTACTGTGAGCAATGTTATCAAAGTGAGGTGGTATAATTAGTAATTAGAGTTATGAATAAAGAATTAACAAAACGTACTTTTCGTTATTTATTATCCGTCATTCTTGTCGTGGGTTTGTTATTTTCTGCGAACCCGGTTTTTTCACAGGCCGATTCATCGGACAGTTCGGAAGATACAGCGGAGGAGGTGACACCCAATGGTTCTACTGCTGAGAGCTTAAGGCAGGAGATTGAGAATAGAAACACCCTGCTCCAGAAAATTTTGGAAGAGCGGGAAGAGGTTGAGAAAAACTTAGAAGAGACAAGCAAACAAAAAAACTCGCTTGTAAGAGAGATAAGAACTATTGATTACAGTATCAACCAGCTCAATCTTTCCATTAAGGCAAACAAATTAATTTTAGAAAGACTTGATTTAGAGATTACCTCTTTAGGAAGAGATATTAGAAGTATTGAGGAGAGCATTCAAAACAAGAAATCTACCGTTGCGAAGTTGATGGTGGAACTGCAGCAGAGAGACCGTGAAAACATACTGATAATTTTTCTAAAGAATAAGAGCTTAGCAGAGAGCGTTTCTGAGGCCCAATCCATTGTAACCTTGAATAGCGATTTAACTGTTAGCGCTGAGGAGCTAAGAAATTTTCAATATGAAATGGTTCAGAAATTAAGTGAGGAGCAGGGCAAGCAAAGGAATAAGAAGATTGAAGGTTCTAATTTGATAAACCGGCAGTATATTGTTCGAGACCAAAAAGACTATAAAAATCAGGTACTTGCTCAAACAAAAAATCAGGAGAGGGTTTATGAGAGCCAGATTGCTGAAATTGATGAAAAACAGGAAGAGATCAGTCGGATAATAGAAGAATTTGAAGACCAACTGCGGGCAGCTTTTGATCCAAGTTTACTCCCCCTAAAACGACCGGGTGTTATTGGTTTTCCGGTTGAAGAGCCGCTCATAACGCAATATTATGGACCGACGAAGTTTGCCCAAAGGGCATATCGAACCAAGACACATACCGGCGTTGATTTTAGAGCTCGTCTTGGCACGCCTATTTTAGCCGCTTTTTACGGTAAGGTGGCGGCGGTGGACAATAATGATAAGGGAACATCGCGGTGGCGAAGATATCAATATGGCAGATATGTTGTGATTGAACACGAGAATAATCTAAGCACGCTTTATGCGCATCTTTCGCGAGTTGTTGTAGAAGAAGGGGATACTGTGCAAAGAGGGGATTTGATTGGCTACTCAGGCAACACAGGCTACTCTTACGGGGCGCACCTTCATTTTGGTCTGTATTGGGCGCCGAGCATTCAGTATAAAAAGATCGCTCCGGCGGCGGGGTTTGTTCCAGTGGGAGTAACTATTGATCCTGCGGATTATCTGCCGAACAGCAGACAATTATCTTCACTTGATGATGCAAGATGATTAAAACCTTCGCAATTATAATTTTAATAGCAATTGGCATTCCATTTATGGGCTTGGCTCAGGAATTTTCATTAGAAGACATACCGGAACCGGTAACCGAATTAGTGGACACGTTCAGTAAAGTGCGGGTTGATATTGACGTTGGCGGCGGATCTTTTTTAAAAAGGACGCTAGAGAACATTAAAGACTTTTTCTTTACAATTGTTCTTACACCCGGTGAGTTTTTTTCATATGTACAAGGGGTTTGGGATAATATAAACAACTGGCTTGAGGATAATATCGGGGTGAGTTTTCGTGAAATTATCCGGGTGGTGGCTAATTTCTTTGTATGGTCGCTTAGGTTGATTATTAGATTAATTGAATGGGGAATTTCTTTTGTGTGAGTTATAATATGCTTGCTTTTTGTGAGTGGGTTTTTTATGCTAATAGCTCGCGGAGAACTTTGACAATTTACTAAAATAGAAGGGGTGGGGTAAAGTATGCAGGAGGATATAGAACAGAAACCGCTGTCTTATTACTTTGATCGCGCGGTCGTAGAGGAGATGCTGGAACTGTTAAGGAGTGGTTATACCATTCCGCTTCATGGGTTCGGCGCGTTTTTGGGTGCTAGTAACCAGTGGCGTTACGTGCTTATTCGTTTTAGGCGCCGATTTCTATTTATCACTATAGCTAGAGAGGACAAGAAAGTATTTCGTTTCGAACGCCAATTCCCGTTCGTGATTGGGACTAGGGAATCCGATGGTGATTCTGCTCCCGAGGAGACATTTCTCAAGGGATTACAGGATCTATTGGAGAAAGTTTAAACCCGCTTAGAAGCTTAGGCGGGTTTTTCTATGCTTGTTATGTAAGATAAATAGGACATAATATAAAGAAAGGCCATTTTACGATAGTTTCTTAAATCAACTGTTGTAAAATGGCCGCAATCTTTTGTAATAGATACCCATCTGTTACAAAAGGTATATTGTGCGACAGATAGGATTTTTAAATCATACTACTCCCCTCGTGATTTTTAGGGGTAAAAGACCCGTGTCTAAAATGATGAAAAAACGGCAAAATAAAGTTCATTTTATAGGTATAGGAGGAATAGGGATGAGTGCCCTTGCGAGGTGGTTTTTGGCTCAAAATTGGGCTGTTTCGGGGTCTGATCTCTGTTCGAGTGTAATCACTCAAGACCTCAAAAAAGAAGGTGTAAAGGTCAAAATAGGCCATAAAAAAGCCAACCTGCCTGTGGTGGACAGGCATAGTCCTGAAACCACGCTGGTTATATACAGTCAAGCTGTTCTCCCAATAAATCCGGAATTTAAGGAAGCTAAGAGGAGAGGAGTCAGAACTTTATCCTACCCGCAGGCGTTGAGCGACGTAAGTCAGGAATATAAAACCATTGCCGTTGCCGGCACTCACGGCAAGAGCACCACCACTTCCCTACTTTCTTTAATTTTAGTTAAGGCGGGTTTTGATCCAACAGTTATTGTCGGGACGAAACTTCGGCAGTTCAGTCCGCCGGCGGGCGGAAAAAACTTTCGGTTTGGCCGGAGCGAGTATCTGGTAATTGAGGCTGATGAGTGGAAAGCATCATTTTTAAACTACTCCCCCGCTTTTGCAATTATTACTAATGTTGACCGCGAACATTTAGATTACTATAAAAATTTCTCTAACGTTAAAAAGGCGTTTCTAAGATTTATCAGAAATATTCGGCCCGGTGGTGTTTTAGTTTTAAACAAAGATAATAAGAATCTTTATAGTTTGAAAAGCAGGGTTCAGATTATTTGTAAAAGACATAAAGTTCGGGTTGTTTGGTATTATTTGACTCCCAATGTATCCAAGAAAATTAAGAAAGTGCTTAAGGTGCCGGGTACGCACAACGTATCAAATGCCCTCGCGGCCTATACTCTAGCAAGGGTGCTCGGAATCAGCGAGCGGGTAATTTTGCAGGCGCTTGGCGGGTATCGCGGTGCATGGCGAAGAATGGAACTTCGCGGCAAACTGCAAATAGCAAATCGCAAATCGCAAATTCCTGTTTACGACGATTACGCTCATCACCCGACCGAGATAAAAGCCTCTCTTCAAGGTTTCCGTGAAAAATTTCCTAAAAAGAAAATTATTTGCGTGTTTCAACCACATCAGGCTCACCGTTTAAAAAACTTGTTTAAGGAATTTACAACCGCTTTTCAAGAAGTTGATTACCTCATTTTATTACCAATTTACCAGGTCGCCGGCCGCGACAAAGTGCATAAAGGGTATACCTCCAAAGATCTTGCGGAAAAAATTAAAAAAAGAAAGCTTGATGTTTCTTATCTCCCCTCCCCCACCCGCCTGCGGGCGGAAATCCTAAATCCTAAATTCGAAATCAGAAATTCGGTAATTGTAATGATGGGCGCCGGGGATATTGTGGAATATACTGATTTATTAGTTAAAAAATAATATCTTCACTTCATCCACATATGTGGATGAAGTGAAGACGCTCTAAATTTGAAAAAACCCCGCTGGTCGATGATGACCGCGGGGCTTTGTCGTTCTCGCGAACTATAAATTGAAACCAGCGGAGTGTTAGCGGCGGTAATAGAAGGCTACGAGCAGTGCCCGCTCGTAGCCCCAGTACCCACCCTCTATTGGGTTCGTCAGGCCTAAAAGCCTTAACTCATCGGGCTTCGAGCCACCAACCACATTCACTAGATGCTGTGCCACTGATGCGACATCACATGTGTCGTCACCCATGGCGTAGCGACACAGAGTATCCCAACACCGAGTTGTTGCCCCCTCGCTAGTTAACATGAGCGGGCACGTGATCTCTTTTACCCATCCCGTTTCCGACGAGGTGATGGACTCGAGCGAAGACCCAAGCCGACGACCAACCTCCTCGACCTCGCCGGGCAATATGAGCCAGCGAGTCGAGTAAAAGAAATCGTCCGACACAACTACCGGGAACTCGCAGGCGGCAACTCCTTCGGGACATTGCAATTGCAGGGCCTGAGAATCCGTCTGTTCTTGAAGTGGTAACGAATCCATCTCACTGCTCGACGAGCAGGCGCTGAGTGCAACCAGCACCCAAGCCAGAGACCAAACTGTAATCTTGCTACTCATTTGTATCCTCCGCCTATTAGGCATCAAGAGTGAATTCTGCGATGTGCTACTAAAGACACTAGCATAAAATCTACTTTTTGTCAATGGTTATGTTGATCTTCACTTTATCCACATATATATGTGGTACTAGTGAAGACGCTCTAAATTTGAAAAAAAAGCCCCGCCGGTCAATGTATTATTTTTTAGTAGCAAGTTTCAAAAATCTTGTTAGAAAGTTAAACGCTTGTTAAGATGGAGGTTGTATGTATTACCGAGATGTTGAAAAGTTTAAAGAGCTTTGCGGATATGAGATTGAGGGATTTTGGTATCCGCGGGTGACGAAGATAGTGAATATTAAGTCAAAACCGGCTCTCTATTATTTTTATGCGGGGATGAGTAATTTTGCGGCCGCCGAGAGGGTTAAAAATAATTCAGCTAAGGAAGGAACCTTGGTTCATGAGGTAATTGAGAAGATTTTGACCGGAAAGAAACCGGAAGTCCCCTCCTCTATTGAGCCCTCTATCAAAGCTTTTTTGAGATTTATGACCAAGAGAAACATTCAAGTTGACCATGATTATATTGAGAAGCGATTGGTGAATTATGAGCATAGATATGCCGGGACGCTTGATGCCGTTGCTTTAATTGACGGGAAAATGGGTATTATGGACATTAAGACATCTCAAGAAATTTACAGGGACTATAATCTTCAAACTTCTGCTTATATTGCAGCGATGAAAAACCAAGTTAAGAAATTAGAGACTCGTTGGATTCTGCGTATTGACCAGAGCCGACCTTGCTTAAACTGCGGCGCTGTCCTCCGGAGTAAAGGCGGCAGGGATAAGATAAAAGTTGATTGGGGGAACTCTTTTATGAGAAAGTGTAATCATGAGTGGGGTGAAATTGAGGGGCATGTTGAGCTTAGAGAATTCCCTTATTGGCAGGAAGATTTTGAAGCGTTTTTGGGAGCGAAGAAGTTGTGGGAGTGGGAGAATGTGGATTGGTTAAAGAAGGCTGGGTATCTCTAGAAAGTCTCTCGCTTAGCTTCGCCTCACGAAAAGACGGGGTCTCGCGGCCCAGCGAGCCGCTCACCCGCTTGACTCTCACCCTCGCTCTCTTAGCAACGCTTCGAACCATGCCCGCTCGGGCTCCGAGACACTTTTCTTAGAGGCGAAGCTTCACTCGATAATTTTTTTACACACTTCGGCGTATACTCACTGCAAGAAAACCTTCTAGAACGTGAGAAAAGTTGGCGGGGGTTCACCGAAGAAATGTAAAAGGCGGGTGCAGTTTGTTACTGACCCGCCTTTTGTGCTCTATCCGCTCTTAACGGAAGTTGACCGTCAATCGGAACCACAACTGATCCTCTCCCTCGTGAAACTGGTAAATTAATTGGATCACTGCTTCGCCGAATGGGATCAACAGATGAGGACCGACCGACTTGTCTGGTAGAGCGTTCTCGCTCTCAATACCGATGATGAAACCGCCCGGAAGAGTGTAGTTCACCTCGCCGTAGGCGTAGAACGAAGAAAAATCGGTCAATTGAAAGTTGGTCCAGAACGAGAAGGGCGCAGGAAACGGCCAGTCGGTGCGGATGTCGATTGTGGGTGTCGTCTCGCCATCGTGGACGAAAGCGCCGAAATTGAACTCGCTCCACCACTTATCGGTCTGAAGCCGCGGACCGGTCACGACAAGCCACTTACTTGGGACGTTCGCGACATTCGGTGCTACAACCCACCCACTCCAACCGAAGAAGCCATTCTCAGTGATCGTCTTCGTTCCGTGGAGCAATATCCGAACATTCCCTGACTGGGCGAAGGTGGTTGTCGGGAGTATCCCGATAGCCACCACAATTGCAACCACCAATCGCTTATACATCGTTGTCCTTTCTGTGTATAGTCTAAATAGAAGATCTGAGCAGATAATAGCATATAATATGCTATTCGTCAAGTATCACTTTTAAAAAGAGAAACGCCTCTCAAGGATCAAAAAAAAGCGGCTCATTATCGAGCCGCTTGTAATAGTTGTGCCGCAGTGACGCACGTTTCTTCAAGAGTGCTGCATACTTTAACGTCGGGGCATGTTTCAGCAATAGTCATACGAAGATAAACTTCAGAGAACCCTGGCTCTATACCGACGACCATATTTCCTTTTGAGGCGAGTGCTATCCCCAATTCAAGGCCTGAGTTTCTGATGTACGGCTGTTCTTTTGGAAACCAGAATAACATGACTCCTTTCTCAAGAGCACGCTTAATATAAAATAATTCCCACCTGGTTTGTTCATGGAATTTCTTTCCCCTAAACTCTTCTTCTATTTCTCCAGGTCTCTGGGGAGATGCAATACAGAGAGTTTTGTCTTTGCTTTGGATAATACGTATCGCCTCTTCTCTCCAGAGAGGAGTTTCTTTAATCGGACCGGCTAGGAAAATAATTGCCGCGTTGCGGTCGTGGAGAAATTCTGGTGGGGTAATAATCATTGAACTTTTTATATTACAACAAGGAACAGAAGGTGTAAATAAAAAAACCGAGCACCTAAGATTTAAGTGCTCGGGGCAAGTCATAAGCCGGATTCTGTTTATGCGATAATTCGTCTGGGCCATCGGTTACCCTCAGGCTCAATGCGGCACTCTGTCAAACTGACAGTACGACCTTGCACTCAGTAAGGATTTAGCCGTTTCATCTCCGCTTTGTTATCCCTATCACGGAGTTAGACCAGCAAGCTTGGGATTGGGTCTTCCTTTAGCTTTCACCTTAGGACGTCACTGCTCGCACCTCTATTCTTACGAACGACGGCTGTTAGCCGCTACCTTGTTACTACCTACCTTTCGGCAGACAGGAGTGTCCGGACTTTCCTCACTCCGCTTGCGCGAAGCGCTATCGCTTGACTTACCAAAATTATACTAGCATAAAACTTGATTAAAATCAAGATTACATAATAACAAGAGACCCGAGATCATTGACCTCGGGTCTTGTTTTTGAATTAGTTATCATTTTGCGACGGCGGTTTTGGGAATTGACGGCACCTGTTCTGCTTGGCTGTATCTCACCACCCGATTCCTGCCTCCTCCCTTCGCTTTCAAGAGAGCCCGGTCGGCTTTTCGGAGCAACTCGTCAAAACTCCGCGCTCGGTTAGAGGTTGCGACACCCGCGCTTATGGTAAAACACAGTTTTTCCCTCTTATAGGAAATTTTAAGTTTTTCCACCGCGGCTCTGATTTTCTCGACGATCCGTGCTGCGTCCTCCTCGTTTGCGCCGACGAAACCGACGACGAATTCTTCTCCGCCCCACCGGGCGACGAAGTCAATGTGCCTCACTAACTTCGTGAGAAGTTTGGCTAGCACCTTCAGCGCCTCGTCGCCGGCGTCGTGGCCGTAGACGTCGTTCAGTTTTTTGAAGTGATCGACATCTATAATAGCCAAACTAACAACGGTTTTTGAGGCGTGCGACCTTCGTTCCGAACTGCGCCCGGACGCAAACGCTTCCCCCAAAAATCTTTCGAAACCGTTACCAAATCCGCGACGGTTCAGAAGTTTGGTGAGTTCATCTCGGTGGGCGAGTTTTTGAAGTTGTTTGTTTTTTCTTTTTGCATCGTCCAGTTTTTGTCTGTTTTCTCTTCTTGCATCGTCCAGTTTTCTCTCCAACTCACGAATCTTCTTCTCACAATCCGCGTGTTCACTCACTCTATACCTCCATATCTAATTGTTAATGTTCCAATAGTGAATGTTTTAGAATAGCAGAAATCTAATGTTAAGTCAAGTCCAGCGCGTCGTTTACCAGTCTATCAGCTTCTTTGTTTTCTTCCCGGGGAATGAGCGTGAATTCAATATTTTTGAAATCTTGCCTTAAATTCCAAACGTCAACGAAAAGAGGTTTTAATTCTTCGTCTTTAATTTTGTACTCCCCTTCCAGCTGCTTCACTATAAGTTCGCTGTCTGAGCGCACTTCTATTTCGGATTCCTTGCTTTTTGCTTTCCCGATTAAATGTTTTGCTTTTTTAAGGGCGAAGATTATCGCTTTGTATTCGGCGACGTTGTTGGTTGTCTCCCCTATCGTATCGGCATACCTTTTGTTTCCCACGACAGCGCCAATTGCGGCGGGGCCTGGGTTACCCCTGGCGCCGCCATCGGTGTAGATAACTATTTTTTTATTTTCAAAAAGAGTGTCCACTATTTTCTATTTTTTGTTTTGGGTTTGAGGTATCTCCAAGGGAGTTTACTGTTTATGCCAAGCGTGAATGCAGCTGCCGCCTTATGCCCTCCCCCACCGTATTTTGCCGCGAGCTTTGAAACATCAACCTTTCCGTTTGACCGCAGGGAAACGTTTATTTTTTCCTTACTTTGACGCCAGATAATACCAATGGGTCCGTGTTTTTTTGCTAATATGTGACCGACTTCTGATCTAAATAAAGGCGAGTTTACGGCTTTTGTTTTTATTTTCTCAAAAACAACGTCATTCGCTTTGGCAACCAGTCGGTCAATGAGCATGTGCTTATAACGAAGGAGTAGTTTCCCTTCCTCGGCGTACTTTTTTCTTTTTGCCGCTGTTTCAAGTAAATTTGCCAAGTGGGTCCACCGCGTGAACGTGAATTCTTCCAGATTGAGCCGAGTGCTTATCTCTTTAGTGAAAGGTTCTCTGAAACGCCAAATATCCGCATCCTCCACGTAACGGAGGAACTTTGGTACCGGTTTCTTGGGATGAAAGTATTTCCAAGAGAGCACTGCTCCGGAGTGATTTAAATCAAATACGTGAGATGGGATGCTTTTGACGTCTTTTTCGCTGCTTTTATGATGGTCAATCACCATAAGACTCAGGTTGTTTTTTATGAGACGCTTGAGAGTTGAAGCCGGAAAACTATTATCCAAAACATAAATCTCTTTTCCTTTCAGCGGTTTTTTAGGAAGCACCCTTGCTTCAATCGGGACGTAGTCGGCTTTGTTTTTAAATTTTTTCCACGCAACCCATGCGGCGCTGAATCCGTCGCGACAATCAGAGTGGTATAGAACGACTATTTTTTTCATGTTTATTTTTTTAATACTTCAATTCCTGGCAATTTCTTTCCAGATAGATATGCCAGCATTGCGCCGCCGCCGGTGGAGATAAAAATATTTTTGTTTCTAGTAATTAGTGATTTGTAATTAGTGATTAATTTTAATGATGCAGCGGTTTCGCCGCCGCCTACGACAATCAATGCCTTTTTGTTCCGTCGGCTGACGGATAAAACTGCCTTCCAAATTCCCCTCGTACCCTCTCTGAATTCTTTCTTTTCGAATAAACCTAAAGGACCACTCCATACAATTGTTTTGGAACGCTTGATAAGCTTGCCATATTCTCTCACTGTTTGCGGGCCGATGTCAAAAATTTGACGATTTTTAATTTTTAGATCAGTCGGCAGTTTGATTTTATCCGAACTGATGAATTTTTTTATGAGTGGCACTGCGCGTGGCTCAGAGATTGAGTCAGCTATTGGCAAACCTTGTGCCATAAAGAAAGTGTTAGCCGGTCCACCCCCTAATAAAAAATGGTCGGCTTTCTTCCAAAAATATTGGATAACCCCTACTTTGCCTAATACTTTTACCCCTCCTAAAATAATTGTTAGCGGATGTTTAAAATGTTTCATTACATATGTGAGACGTTGCATTTCAAGCTCAAGATGCAGGCCGGCGTAAGATGGCAGGAATTTAGCGATTGCGACGACGGAGGCGTTTTTATGGTGCGAGACGGCAAAGGCATCGTTTACGAAAAAATCACCTAAGCTAGCGAGTGTTTTGGCTAGTCGGGTGCTATTTTTTCGTTCAGCGGGTAGAAAGCGTAGATTTTCAAGTAGGAACACTTGGTTTTTTGATTTTTGGATTTGTTTCTGGATACGGGAAAAGTTAAAATGAGGGATAAAGGTTATTTTTTGTTTCAGTTTTTTAGCGATGAGTTTTGCAAAAGGATTAAGACTTAACGTCGGCTTACGTGTTGTAGGACGCCCCCTATGACCCACGAGCACTACTTTAATTTCGTGTTTTAAGAGTAGATGTATTGTTGGGAGAATGGCAGGGATTCGAAGAGTGATATGTTCTTCGCCGGATTTAATATCCAAATCAGCGCGCAATATGCAGGTTTTACCGCGCCATTTTTTTAAATTAGATTGGTTAAGATGCGGGATGGACATAAAATAATTATACTTGAATTCACGAATTAAATGAAAATATGAAGAAAAATATTGTCGTCTTAGGCGGCGGTTTTGGCGGACTACAGGCCGCCCTTATACTTTCAAAAAAACTTAAGGCACTTCCCATAAGACACGATTACGAAGTGGTGCTTATTGATCGGTGTACCTACCACGTTTTTACTCCCCTTCTCTATGAAATTGCGACTACTTCAAAAAATACGGCTGATTATCTGGAGTTAAAATCGCTCGTCACTTACTCCTTGTCTGAACTTTTAAAGAAGAGAGGTGTTAGATTTATAAAAGACGAGGTGATGCATATCGATCTGGCTCAGGGCGCTGTTCATTTAAAGAAGGTTAAAGTTCAGTTTAATTATTTAGTTTTGGCACTGGGTTCGGAGACAAATTATTTCAATATTCCCGGACTTAAAGAAAACTCTTTTAGTTTTAAAACTTTTGACGAAGCCATAGCCATTCGTGATGCTATTTGGTCCCATACAAAAAAGAGTAGAAAAGATTTGCGGGTGGTTGTCGGTGGCGGCGGGTCAACGGGGGTGGAGTTGGCCGGTGAGATTAAGAAATGGACTTATAATCTTCAGGATAAGGGGCAGGGTAACCGCGAGGTTCAGGTAACTATTATTGAGGGGATGCCGGCGATTCTTCCGGGCTTTGACGCGCGAGTTATTAAAAAAGTAAGTAGGCGGCTTCGCTGGTTAGGTGTCAAGATTATTAATAACGAAATTATTGAAAAGATTGCGGGCGAGAAAATGATCCTCGCAAGCGGTAGGGCGATTCCTTTTGATGTCTTGGTTTGGGCCGGCGGAGTGAGAGCAGTATCTTTAACGGAAAAGCTGCCCTTGAAACGTGAGGGGCGCGGGCGGGTTGAGATAATCGGCGCCCTTGAATGTTTGCCTGAGAGTCCCGATTTGAAAATCTATGGCCGGATGTATGCTATTGGGGATATTGCGTGTATTTATAACCCGAAAACTAAACAACCTGTCCCGCAAGTTGCCAGAGCGGCCATCACCCAAGGGAAGGTAGTGGCTAAAAACATTATTGAAGAGATAAAAAAAGAGAACCGTTTAGTGAAGTCTGTTAAGCAGTACGTATATATTCCCAAAACTTATCCTTATATTATTCCGGTTGGCGGGAAGTTTGCGGTTGCCAAGTTTGGACCGTTTGTAATTTCGGGATTTTTGGGTTGGGTTTTAAAGGGATTCGTTGAGTTGAATTATTTTATTTCAATTATGCCTATCTGGCGGGCTTTTAGAATTTGGTTGAAGGGATTTTGGGTATTTATCCAAAATGATCGGTTAGGGTAAAGGAGTGTAAAAGTTAAGCTCTTACACGCCGGCACATCCTACTGTCCCAAGCTCAAGGCTCAGTATCATCGGATCTACACGTTTTCACTTCTCAGTTCGGAATGGAATGAGGTGGGACACGCGTAGATAAAACACCGGCATGTAAGAGCTCAACTAACTCATTAACGCTTACATTATCAGTTCTTAGAGGTAGAAATTAGCGTAGGTTTATTAGTACTCCTCGGCTAAACACGTTACCGTGCGTACACCTAGAGCCTATCAACGTCGTAGTCTTCGACGGACCTATAATATCTAATCTTGGGAGAGGCTTCGCGCTTAGATGCTTTCAGCGCTTATCCCGTCCGAACTTAGCTACCTGGCGATTCAGCTGGTGCCAAAGCCAGTAGACCAGAGGTTCGTTCAACCCGGTCCTCTCGTACTAGGGTCGACTTCCCTCAAATATTAACGCCGACAGCAGATAGAGACCAACCTGTCTCACGACGGTCTGAACCCAGCTCGCGTACCACTTTAATTGGCGAACAGCCAAACCCTTGGGAGCTTCTCCACCCCCGGGATGTGGTGAGCCGACATCGAGGTGCCGAACCTCCTCGTCGCTAGGGACGCTCGGAGGAGACCAGCCTGTTATCCCCGGAGTAACTTTTATCCGTTATCTCCGACCTTTCTGTAAAGAATCGTCGGGTCGCTAAGCTCTGCTTTCGCACCTGCGCGGCTTGTAGGCCTTGCAGTCAAGCTGGCTTTTGCCTTTACACGTCGAGCCCGATTTCCATCCGGGCCAAGCCAACCTTAATAGACTCCTCCGTTACTCTTTAGGAGGAAAATGCCCCATTTAAACTACCCATCAGGCACTGTCCCCGATCGTTTTTTCCGCTCAGGTTAGATATTAACGTTTGAAAGGTGGGTGTTTCATTGACGGCTCCACCTTGACCGAAATCAAAGTTTCAAAGCCTCCCCACTACGCTACGCATCCAAATATTAATAACAATACCAAACTATAGTAAAGCTTCCGGGGTCTTTTCGTCTTGCTGCCGGTATCCCGCATCTTCACGGGAATTGCATTTTCATCGGGCTCCTCGTTGAGACAGTTCTCCAGTCGTTACGCCTTTCGTGCGCTCCGGAACTTACCCGGAAAGGAATTGCGCTACCTTAGAACAGTTATAGTTACCGCTGACATTGACGAGGGCTTCGGCCAGTGAGCATTCTGATGAAACACCAGAACACCCCCAACGTTAACCTTCTCGCATCGGTCAGGCGTCACCCCCTATACATCCTCTTACGAGTTCGCAGGGAGCTGTGTTTTTGATAAACAGTCGCCAGAGAAACTTTAGCTGCGGCCCTGCTAAGCAGGGCAGGCCTTATCCCGAAGTTACGGCCGCTTTTTTGCCGAGTTCCTTAACGAGGACTCACCCGTTCCCCTGAGGCTCCTCGCCTCATCCACCTGTGGCGGTTTTAGGTACGGATCCCATTTTCCTAACCTTAGAGGTTTTTCTTGGAAGCGCGCTCGGTCAACTTGAATCAGGTAAAACCTGACTCTCGCCTCTACCCTGGAGTTCGTGATTAAATACAGATACCCGGATTTACCTTGGTATCACCCTCGGTCAAGGACACCAAACCATTAAGATGCCCAACCTACTACACTTCGTCACCCCATCGAAAAAAATGGGAAGGCTGGAATATTAACCAGCTATCCTTCGACTACAGCTTTCGCCATCGCCTTAGGGCCGCCTAACCCTCCGCCGATTTACGTTGCGGAGGAAACCTTGGATTTTCGGGGGTCCGAGTTTTCATCGGACTTGCGATTACTCATGCCAACATTCTCTCTTCCTAACGCTCCAGTCCGACTCGCGTCGTAACCTTCAGTGCATTAGAAATGCTCTCCTACCACGCCAACGTCGTAAAACGTTGACATCCGCGTCTTCGGTACCTTGCTTAAGCCCCGATAAATTTTCGGCGCAATTATCCTCGAATAGTGAGTTGTTACACATTCTTTAAAGGATGGCTACCTCTAAGCCAACCTCCTATCTGTTTGTGGATAATAACTACCTTTCACACTTAGCAAGAATTTAGGGACCTTAGACGGCGATCTGGGCTCTTTCCCTCGCGACCATGGAGCTTAGCCCCCACAGTCTGACTCCCACGCTTTAATTTCTTGGCATTCGGAGTTTGATAGATATGACGAGATTGCTCCCTATTCACACCTTCCAGTGCTCTACCTCCAAGAAGGAACACGTGAGGCTAGTCCAAAAACTATTTCGGAGAGAACCAGCTATTACCAAGCTCGATTAGCATTTCACTCCTTACCCCAGCTCATCCGATAGTGTTGTACGGCTAACCGGTTCGGACCTCCTCCCAATTTTACTCGGGGTTCATCCTGGCCAGGGCAAGCTCGCTTGGTTTCGGGTCTTATCCACACGACTGGTCAGTGCAAAGCACTAACATACGCGCTATTCACACTCGGTTTCCCTACGACTCCACCTTTAAAGGCTTAATCTTGCCATGTAGATAAACTCGTTGGCTCATTCTTCAATAGGCACAGCGTCACCCCTCGACTCGAGGAGCTCCGCTTCCTTGTAAGTAGATGGTTTCAGGTACTATTTCACCGCCCTAACAGGGCTGCTTTTCACCTTTCCCTCACGGTACTAGTTCACTATCGATCACTAAATGTATTTAGCCTTACCAGACAGTACTGGCAGATTCCTCCGAGGTTATATGGCCTCGGAGTACTTAAGAATAAAAACAAGAAAGTCTATTAATTTTCGCGTAAAGGACTATCACCTGCTTTGGTCAAGCTTTCCAGCTTATTCTGCTAACAAATAGATTTGTAACTTTCCTCTCAAGCGCAAAGCTTTGTCGCTTGAGAATGTTTAAATCTTACAACCCCAATTCATCAAAAAAGATAATTGGTTTAGGCTCTTCCCTTTTCGCTCGCCGCTACTTGGGGAATAAAATGTTTTTCTCTTTTCCTCCGCTTACTGAGATGTTTCACTTCAGCGGGTACGCTCTTCGACATGCGTCGAAGTTTTCTGGGTTTACCAGAAAGGGTTGCCCCATTCGGAAATCCCCGGATCGAAGGTTGCTACACACCTACCCGAGGCTTATCGCAGCTACGCCGCGTCCTTCATCGCCATTTAGTGTCAAGGCATCCACCATCTACCCTTAAAATGCTAATTTCTACCTCAAAAAACTGATGCCGATTTTGTGCAGAACTAATCGCATGTTCAAAAACAAAATTGGCGTTGTGCAAAGTAAGATGAGTTCAATGTTTGTCTATACTCATACACTGAACAACTTTGCACCTAATTTTTCAAATGGCATTAGGTTCTTTCGTTTCAAACAAAAAATCCGCCGATCCGGCGGATAAGATTTATAAGACACCCAAAAGCACTTAGGTATCAAAACCCTGTCCACCGAGGTATGCACTTCTGATGTTCATTCCCTATAAGTGTAGAGCAAGAGGATAATATTTGTCAATCCCCCACATAAGTACTTATGTGGGGGATTGACCCCGCCCTTTTGTAAAGGAAACGACTCTTTTCACATCAAAAAAATGGGTTTTTCTCTATTAAAAATCAAGTAATTTTAGCGTAATATCACAGTTATATAGGTTCGACAAAAATATATTTTTATAATAAGATTTTATCTAGACCTTTCAGGGAGCTGTTTCATGCCCATCCTACTGAAATTGCTCCTTATCGGAGTAATCGCCGCAATCGCACTGTTCCTGTTTAAATTTCTTGTGAGAATCAGGAATTTATCCATTATTGTTCCTATTCTCGATCGACACTGGGAACTGTTCGATATCGGGTTTGTCATTCTTCTAGCACTCGTCGTTATCGCGCTAGTTCTTCTGCTGTAGGATGATTAAGTAGTTATATTGAAGTCGTAATTCAAACCTTGGGTTGCGACTTCTTTATTTTCAAATCCAAAAGTTTTAGCCCTTTGCCTAGTCAAATTTTCACCCGCTGGGTCAACCCCAAAAACTCCCGTTTCTATCAGACTTTCCCCTTAACAAGCGGCACGAAGCTAAATCCAAAGTACTGTTTTTGAGCAAATTGATTCTGTTCTGTTTTTTCAATCATTACAATGCTCTGACCCACCGGGGCGACTATGCGACCGCCAATTTTTAATTGCTCTTTCCAGGCGGACGGTATTTTGTCTGCCGAGGCCGCCGCAATAATTTTGTCATACGGCGCTTTGTCTTTACGTCCTTTAGATCCGTCTCCTTGAATAATCTGGACGACATCCTTCTCCAGGAAATTATATTTGGCTACGTTTTCTTCTGCTATTGTCTTTAATTCCGGAATGCGCTCAATAGCAATTACCTTTCCCCCGCCGTCTGCTACGATGTGCGCCAAAAGCGCCGTTTGCCAACCCGACCCCGCTCCGATGTCTAAAATTTTCTCTCCCTTCTTTGGTTCCAAGAGCTCCAGCATAAAAGCAACCGTGAGCGGTTGTGAGATGGTCTGCTCATAGCCGATAGGAAGCGGGTTGTTCTCATAGGCAACCTCTTTCAGGTCTTCAGGAACGAAATCAACCCTATTAATTTTTTGGAACGCTTCAATAATAGACGGTGTTTTCAAATAGCCGTCGTCAACTAAACTTTTAATAAGTTTTTCTAAGGAACTCATCTTAGAAGTAATTAAGAAACGCGGAATGAATTAACCTGTCAAGCAATGTGGTAAATGGAATCCCGCTTGCCTCAGCTGCTTTAGGCAGTAAGCTTTCAGACGTAAGTCCGGGGAGAGTGTTTACTTCTAATATAAAAAGTTGGCCGCGATTATTTAAAATCATATCAACACGAGAAACTCCCTTACAACCCGCAAGCCTGTGAATCTCCCGCGCGGTTTTTTGAATGGTACGAATTGTGTGTTCCGGCATTCCTTCGGGCGGAGTAACCTCATCTGAACCACCCTTGTCATATTTAGCTTTGTAGTCAAAGAAGTGGCTTACCTTGGGAATGATTTCTGTTGGGAGAAGAGCAACCTCACTGCCGGCCCAACCATGGTCCAAAACGCCGCAGGTAACTTCTTTCCCTTCAACGTATTCTTGAATCAATACCTCTTGTGAAACGTTAAACGCTTCATTAAAAGCCGGAGAGATATCGCTCTTATTCTTTACGATGGTTATCCCATAACTTGAGCCGTTATTATTCGGCTTAACAACGAATGGAAACTCAAGATAGTGTTGAATCTGGCGCAAAACGCCCGAAGGTCCGTTTTGCCAATCTTTCTCCGTAATTAAGAAAGAAAGCGGTACGGCGAACCCCGCGTCCCGAAAAAGTTGGAGAGACAAAAATTTATTCATGGCTAAGGCGCTCTCAAGCGGACCTGTTCCGTGGTAAGGAATGTTCGCCTGGCCGAGCATGTCCTGAACGGTACCGTCCTCGCCATACGGCCCGTGGAGAGCAATAAAAGCGACGTCGGCGTAAGATTTCAAATGATGAGGAAGAATTTCCCACTCCCCCTCTTTGCTTATTAGAACTTTTCTAATTTCGTATTTACCCGAATCCAGAACATTTGCTACCATCTCCCCGCTCTTCAAAGACACTTCGTGCTCTTCTGAAGGCCCGCCCATTAAGACCGCAACTCTAAGTTTTTTATATTCTTGGTTCATTCATTACCACTTTATCACACCAATCCCCTATCTAAAACCTCTTTAAAATATACATCCAAGTCCTCAAGATTTTCCAATTCACCCTTTGTAAACCACTTAAATTCCATATGGTCCCCGTCCAGCGTCGGTTCGCCGTTAATGTCGGCAACGTAGGTCAATCGCACTACATGCCGTCCGGAAACGCGCAAAATGTCCTGGGCGGCTATTAATTTCGGCTCTCCCTCCAATTCAAGAGAGGTTTCTTCTCTAATTTCTCTTTTTAAGTTTTCTAAGAGATGCGACCCGGGGTCTATCCGCCCGCCGACAATATCCCACTTGCCGACAACCTCGGGGTACTTCTCCGGCGACCGCCGAAGCAGTAAATACTTCCCTTCTTTATTTTTTAGCAGTGCTTTTACGCCGACTTGTAATTCCATAAAACTATTCAGACATTGTAAAGGTTTTTGAACGATTTTTCTACTCGCGAATTTGAGACACCTGGGTCGCTAGAGGGGAATTCTCTGACAGCAATTTCATAGACAAATAAAGAGAGTTCTGCTACATTTTTCTTAGAACACTACATGAGAAAGGTTTGTTATGACCAATCCTTTTGAGGATACAGGCGAAGAATCAAAGTTTGGATTTCGTCGTGGGCAACAAGTAATGGTTGTAAAAGAAGGTGATTTTTTTGGGGAGATATATCTGGTCATCGGGTTCACGCGTGATGATGTTCTTGTTGAACTTACAGGGCCACCGGGTGAGTTACCTACCCCGTGGCCACTTAACCCATCCACGCTATGTTCTTTACCCAGACCACAACAACCCAACCTTAACTAAATTACCGTTGCCGCGTGTTACAGCGCAGCAGCGGTTTTTTGTTTACTCCCCCACTGGACAAGCTATTTATATAAAAAGAATCCGCCAAAAGAGCAGACCCTTTTTTATTGGCGGATTTTATAATGACCCGGCGGTTTATTTTCCAACTTCTTCATTCCAAACATTATTGAAACACCTTGCGAGATGAGTCGCTCTACCCTTTCCATTTTCACCTCCACAAGTAACCAAGACCGGAGCCAAAACAACAACCGACCACGATCCACTGTTGTCTCGAATGTAGAAAATACCGTCTTCGGACACCCTTTCATGATCCTTTGGGAGTTCCCGCATTAATGCTTCATGTACCATTTTCTTCCTCCCTCACGAACTTCTTTTCTTTTTCTTGGTTGAAATGAAACCAAGGAAGATAAGAAAATCGTAGATAATGGTGATAAAAAGGTAGATAACGAAGATAACAGGAAGCACGAATGCCGCATTGAACAAAGGTTCTGCGACTACGTGCCATAATTCTTCAAGAGTCGGCATAACCCCTCCTATGTGCGTTGTGTGATGAACCTCCAACATTCTAAACGAAACACGCTATTTTATCAATAAAGAAAACCGCCCGCCATTAGAATTTCATCCCAGTACCGACCCTATTTAATATCTTTAGCGATTTTAATATCCTTAATAGAATATTTCTTCCTTGCGTAAATAAGGGCTATTATCCTATGAGCTGCATATCCGATCCCGGCAACAACAAGAAAGTAAACGAATCCATCGAATGTTAAGCTGGGAAGTTTCTTTGTAAAGAGACCGATCAGTGTCGCACCGACACCCATCGAGGTCACTACCGTTAAGTTCTTGACTGCGCCCTCAGTACTTTTTGCTTGGAGCTCTGCGAAGATGTTGAGTGCGGACTTGACGTACTCTTGTGTCATTTTCCATAAATCCTTGATGTAATTTAATGTGTCGGATAATGTCTCGTGCTTGAATTGTAATATCTCAAGAAATGGCTTAAGGGACGGGTTATCTTGTACCACTCTGCTGCGCGTCGAGACAAAAGTATCCATTTGGTTAATACGAGCATCAATCAAATTAATTGTTTTGTCATACTCTTCCATCTTATTCTTAAACAATCCAATGTCTCGCCCCTTGATTTCTCCTTTTTCTTTAATGTCCGCTATGCGCTCCCAAATAATTCTGTGAAGGTTTAAATAACGGTGAAGTTGGCTTTTATACTCGCGAATAAATATATTCTCCTCTATGAACTTTTCAATCGAAAGTAAATCTTCAGAAAGGTTGTTAATGATATAGAGCTTATCTCCTCGATACACCTCAAATGTCTTTTGGCGGATTTCAAAATGCTTTTTCTGTCCGTGCTCTTTAATTATTTTATAAATGTCTTCCTTGTCGGCATTTCGCAACACAACGAAGTAAGGATAAATGTTCTTAATATTAGCGAGTTCTTTCGGTATGGGTGCTCCCAAAATAAAAAGATAACTTATCGCGGGCGAGAGTTTTTTTTCGTAATAATTTCTAAGTTGCTCGATATCCTGCGCCAACTCTGTGTTCCCTTTTTCTAACCGAACTAAGCCATCCTCATATATTCTAAAACTGATGCCCTTTGTAGTTGAGACATTGATATAATCGAGATCAGACGGCACCAGCTTAAGCTCCTGAATCTGAAGATCTTGCAGTAACTTCTTGAGTTTTTTCTTATCGAGTTCAAGTGGGGAATCTTTGCCCGTCAGGAAATCATAAATCTCCGACAAGTGTAGAGGCGTTCTCTGAAACCACGCCCCGATGTAAATTTTCTGTATCTCCACAAATAATATAACTTACTTTCCCAGGTTTTTCACAATGAGATAAATACCAAAAGCTGTAAGCACGACAGGCCATGCCGAAACGCTTGTGCTTACATAACCAAGCTCTTGGGCTAAAAAGTACCCTCCGAGTATCAAGAAAAATATACCCCAACCGAGCGCACCTCTTTTTGTGTTGCAGCCACAACACCACCCCGCACGGGTTTTGTTGTGATTGTTTGTTTCTTGTTCCATAAGATTATACTAACAAAGATACTTCAAATAATAAAAGGCTCCCCCAACTAGACGATATTAGAACCCGTTTCACAGCTAGTTGTGTGTGAAATACTCGTTGACCGCAGATACAATATTCTCCGGCTTATGAACGATAGCAACAGGATTCCCTCTCTGTAACGTTTCCAATGAATGATAACCCCATGTTACACCAATCGCTCTCACGCCTGTGGCTTCTGCTTCTCGCATATCTCCTAGTGTATCGGTGATGAAGATGCAGTTTTTAGGTTGAACATTATACTGTTCAAACACCATTTTGATCTTCTCTATTTTACTTCTATGTACATCACTGCCGAATATTTTATCGAAATATTGCGCAAGGTTATATTTCTCAAGATGTGCTTGGATTGGACTGTTGATAGTGGAAGAAATAATAACGAGAGTATATCGTTTTCTAAGCTCTTTAATGACTTCCTGTATGCCTTCTACGGGGTTAAATTGTAATAGCTCAGGGTTGTAATGTTTAAAGAAAGCATTATCAGTTTGTTCTATATCTATGTTTTGTTTTTCAAAATGTTTATAGATGTTTCCCTCGAACCTCTTACGATAGTCGTCAGCAGATAGTGACGAACTGCCTAATTTTCTATTAATACCCAAACACAAATCAAAGGTATCTACGATGACACCATCAAAGTCAAATAACAGGACACGCTTCTGCTTTTTGCTCATTTCAGATATTTCCTAAACCGCTCTTTATAACGCTCCATTTCAGCTTGCACGGCAGGGTGAAGCGGCGACGGAAGATTATCTAAACCAAACCAGCTAATCTCATCAATCTTCTCTGGTTCATTATTTCTTACCTCATCGGGATTTACTTTGACTATAAAAGGAATAGCAACCCAATGTATTTTCTCGCCATCCCACTCTCTAAGTGATGAATGGGCAGGCAGCTGTTCTTGGATCTCTCCTTTGCAGCCATATTCCTCCATTACTTCCCGCAACACATTCTCCTCCAACGTTGAACCAAATTCTAATTTTCCACCACCACAATCCCATTTCCCGTGTTCGTCCCGACAGTTCTTGCTGCGCTTATGAAAAAGAAAGTTTCTCTTCCCGTCTATGCAGTAGAAAACGGTTGTTACGCCTATATGGTCAATGCCTGTTTTCATATAAAAAACAATAACCCCGCTTCATACTGAATGCAATTGGAGGGATGGGGCATAAAAAGAAAAAACCGCCCTGTGTGATGAGCAACGGTTTTTCCGTGTCACGTGGGCGGTTGTAGCTCAAGTTATGCATGGTGAAGACCATGTAAAAATTTGATAAAACGACCTATTCCGTAAGACGTCCGGACCGGAAGCCAGAATATAGCACCCAATATTGCCAAGATAAAATAAAGAAAGATATCGGGGCCTGTCAAACCAACGTCATCGTGTGGACTCGCGGGGTGGAAAATAAAAACTAAGGTACGGATGAAACCAGTTACCAGACATAGAATAACTAGGAATTGAAAGACTGATACCTCGGACATAAGAGCCTCCTTTCTTAGTATGATTTCTGAGGGAAGTTTACTCCAGAATGCTAATGATATTCTATACCAAAGCAATAATTATGTTAAGTAGTTGCTCCCCCTACAGAACACATTCGGCCGGTAAAATTACTCGCCGTTATATAAACAAAAGCCCCTTGATGTTATCGCAGGGCTTCATACACTTTCACTTTAATATACCGCTTGGCTTACATAGGCATAGCTTCATATACGCGCACAGCTCCTTCGCTATCATCTTCAAATGTCGGACATCCTTTTGCGATTTCTGTTGCTTCATTCATGTCTTCGGCATTGATGATTGTGTAGCCTTTAGCGGGCCACTTGTCTTCTGGGATGGCGTCTACGCCTCCTGCTGTTACTGCTTGGGCCCCATCAGCAAACGGATTACCGCCGTCAACTATCTTATCGCCGAATGAACCAAACCAAGCCTTCCATTTATTCATGATTTTACTCCTGGTTTCTTTGTCCATCTCGTCATGTTTCATTTTGCCATAATAGACAAATACAAATTTTTTCATACTTTTTATCCTACACTATTATAGTTCTAAAATAAACCTATAGGATATGTTCAGAACTATAAACTGGATACAGGCTAAGCTCGATTTAGAGAGTACGGATTTTTTTATGTATAGTTTTCAACTGATCCAAACAATTTAGTCTTGAGAACACTTTTCACAAGTATCCCTGCTATCAAACCACCGAAGAAACTTACAATGAGGACAGTCACAACTTCTGTAACGCCATACTGAAAAGCGGGATCAATAAAGAGTGTTGCAAACCCATACAGAACTCCTCCTGAAATTAGACCCGCCAGTGCCGCGGAGAAAACTCCTGTGGATTTCTTTAAATCCAAAAAGAGTGCAGGAAGTAATAACGAAAGAATAATAAGCCACCCAGGGGCGTGTGCGTGGGGTGCAACTCCAGATGTCCCCGTTGTAATTGGCTCAGCAAAACCTATAGCTGCTATAACAATGATTGGAAAAGACACCGCTATTGTAGATCCTATGCCAGGAAGCCACTGACGAGCAAAAAATAAAATGAGAATAAGCGAAAAGGTCAAAATACCAACACCCCAAAAACCTAGGAGATGCCATGGACCAATCGGCTCAAGTGGGTTTGTAAGAATAGAGAAAAGAGAAAAGAGTCCGGCAAGATTAAGAGCAGTAAAGACACGTACACTTGTAACATCCTCGCTGCCTTTTATGATCGGCAAGAGTAGAATAAAAGCTACCGTGATAGCAAGAATAAGAATGATGTGAGGAGGACTCCATAGTATTAACACGCTGGAAATCTCTTCTACACCAAATATCCTGTGCCACAACTCATCAAATGGGGCTGAAATAGGCACTAGTAACAATACAATTCCAAGCCATTTCCAAACTCTATTTCTATACTTGCGCCAGCCATATATACCCCCAAAGATTGCAACAATAGCAGCGGAATACAACAAAAGATGCGGTGGCGACCAAAAACTCTCACGACCCAAAAATCCATGCCACCACACGTCCCATGCACCAGCGAAAACAGCCGTAAACAAAGCAACAACAATTAACTGTCCTAGATGTTTTTCTTTCTTTACTGTCTCTAAAAACATATGAATAAATTATAGAAAAAAGTTTTATGTCCTGCCACCCCACTATTCCTTCAACTTCGTTCAGGATAAATCACTATTTATTAAGGATGTGTGGGAATGTATAATTCTAAATCAATGATACTTTATAACAGTACACGGAAAACCACATTGTCGCGGGATCTTAAAAAAGCATCCAGTCTTTCTGATTCAGTATTAGGGCTTCTAAACTCCTCAAACCCGCGCTCTATGCTATTCGAAACTCGGCTTGGAATACATACCTTTTTTATGAAAGAGGTTATTGATGTGATAGTAGTGGACAAACATTTTATAGTTCAGAGGCTCTGCTCCTCATTAAAGCCTTTCCGGATGTATTTTTGGAAACCTATATATCCATACGTAATTGAATTGCCAAGCGGAACCATTAGTAAATCTAAAACATCAAAAAGCGATGTTCTTAAACTTCTTGATTAAATAATGAAGTTTTCTATCCCCTCTCTACTCACTATTTCTTAAAACAATAACTCCGCTTCATTCTGAATGCAATTGAGGTAATAACGGCGCTCGTGATCAATCCAATGATTTCTTAATCTCTTTAAGTGCCTCTTCTTTTCCAAAAAACTTTCCAACCCGAACAGTCTTCCCTTTTACGTGATCAAACACATGGAGTACAAAGTTTGTAAGCTTTTCTTTAACTAAATCATTTATCTCAGCACTCTCTCCTTCCAGAAGCGCAAGAATATTATGGTCTTGTTCTTCTACTCCTTTTCTGTCAGGTCCCCAGGCTGTTTCTGTTTGTTCCATTAGTCCAACCGGTTCACAGTCATAAATTTTCCCTGACTGAAGTTTTTTGTCGGTAATGATAAAGCAATCAAGATTATCACCATCGGAATTTGTGGTATTTAAGATAAATCCGTATGGATACGGATATTCACGAGAAACTGTCACTGTTTTCTTATATTCTAAGGTTTTCTCGTTATAAAGATTCTTCTGATTTGATCCTGCCTCGTTTTCAATAAAGATTTTCATGATCTGAATTATACCAAATCCTACGCTAGAAGCGCTCAAAAAACACGCCGAAGACCCCAAAAATCAGAAGTCGGACTTCCGAAAAGTGGTAATTATTTACTCTCTTTCTTTACTAGTTTAAAGCCCCACCAATATTCATATAGTGGTCCCGCAAAAAGACCTAAGAAAAAATAATGAAACATATCATCAATTGGTAAATTGAATATTATAATAGCTGGCGTGTTTTGAAAATGGAAAAAGGCTTGTATCCAACCAGGAGTTAATAATTCAACAAAGTTATATACCACAAAAGCTACTATCACAAGAAGTATGCCAGTAACGAACGCCTCTTTAATTAAATCGGGTCTTCTAATTAAAATCACTAAAGCTGGAACAAGAAGAGCTAACGTGCTTGTTATGAAACTATTTAATTCAAAAAAGTAGAAACCACCAAAAAAGATACCTAAAGAAACTGGGACCATTAGATAAAATAACACCCGCTCTTTATTTGAGATTAATCTTTTATCTCTCCTGTGTTTTTTTCTAAATATATCCTCATAAATAACACCAACTATGCCACCGATCGCAAATCCGACTAATATAGAATCAATGAGACCAACACCTGTGCCATCTATTGTTAAAGGAGTCCACCAATCTTTAATAAATAATGAGTTAGATATGGGCCCTAAAATTCCCAAAATAACAGACATACTGAGCATTTCCTTTCTAGTATCTTTACGCCATAAAAAAAGGAATAACCATAATAACAAGAATCCAATGCCCACTATAAAGTATGTAAGCTTATATTCCATATTCTAATTTTAGAATAGATCCTAAAAAGTTCTAATACCCTCCCCGAGGCGGAGTTTGTGGTATTGGAGAGGTAGGTGAATTTCAAGCTTTTCCCTGTTCAAATCCCACTACAAAATTTCAAAAACGTCCCACAAGGGGACGTCTTCAAAATTTGCGGGGGTACTAGGATTCGAACCCAGATTAACGGTTTTGGAGACCGCCGTTCTGCCATTGAACTATACCCCCTAAGACAGAAAACTACTTCTTGCTCTCTTTGTGAGTTTGGTGTTTTCTACACCAACGGCAAAACTTCTTAGTGCAGGAGCAGAAATGCCCCATGTTGCTCGTCTGCTGAACCCATGACTGTGGCCACAGTCACGAACTCGGCAGGCGAGCAATTTATTTTATTTGATTTCTAATGTGCTTTCTTATTTTTAGTATACTTATACTCCTTACGATATCAAATATCAAACTGTGGATAACTCCTTACGCTTCAAAAACTGCGGATACTTGTTTTTCACGAGTGATGAATTAAGCGCACTCTTATTTCCACGCCTTGCTTTTTCTCGAATATAAATCTCGTAAATTGTTTGTTTAGAAAGTGGCTTTTTTGTCTTTGAATTCCTGTATTTTTTCGCAAGATTGCCAAAAGAATACTTAATAGGGTCATGATCGTGGAGCGCAACAATTTCCTCATTTCGGTTTACTTTTGGTTTCATATGCCATAATTCTAATACCTACTCCTAACGAGTCAAGTGAGTAGGTTGTGGACAGCTACTGGTCTTTCTTGTGCCGGTCCCCCTTATATTTCACATACGCCTCTTGCCTCTCTTTATTATCCATCTCCGTATAAATTTTTGAACTCTCTACTAAAACATGTCCTAATAGCCCGGCAATTGTAAAGGCATTTGCTCCTTCACGATTAAGATCGTGCCCGAATTTATGGCGGAGCATGTGAGGATGAAAATTGTAAGTAAGCCCGGCACTCCTTGAAATTTTGCGCAGCGCAATACATACTGCACTGTTCATCAGCCGTTTCCCTACTTGCCAGCCCATACAACCTACGAAGAGAGCGTCAGGGTCCTTAAAAACTATATGTTTTTTCATTTCAGAACGTCTTGCGATCCATTTTAATAACGCCTCGTGAGTTTCTTTGCTGTCCTTCCAATATATCTCTCTAATGGGCCTACTGCCTCTATTCTTTTCTGTCTCGATCAATGCTTTTTGATTTCTTAGATCGAGGTAATTTTTTTTGATTTGACTAGAGTTAGAATCACCAATATTGAGAGAGCACATCTCACCGTTGCGACAGCCGGTCGCTTCAAGGAACATGACCATGGCGCGGTTCCTGATGTGGAATGCCTGGTTGGTGTCTTGAGGAATGGCCGCCAACATCTTCCTGTAATCTTCCTCTGTGGCGACATCCGGCATCCTGAATTCTTTTTTGGTCCGGGGGATCAATTCGTGATCCAGAACGTAAAGTCCCTTTCTCCTCCAATATCTAAAGAAGTTTATTAAGGATTGTTGTATGGGAATAAACGCATTCTTTTTGTATTTCAACTCGATGAGCAACCGGAAGTACGCCACCACATTCTCTTCTGTTATCTCTGTGATGATAGGGTTGTGCGTGAAGACGCAGAATCTCTTGAGATCTTGTTCATACGCTTTTACAGTTCCTTCTGCTCTCTCTAAATCAGATCTGTTAATAAATTTTTCTATTGCATCACTGAATTTCATAAACACGAAACCCACCGCGATATGACTCAACGGTGGGTTCGTGCGCGCCTTGCAAGGCACTACGACAGCTTTCGCCATCGCGTTATCATTATATTGCCTCTCTCGGCAATTTTGAACCCCATCGGTCATATCTCCCGCCGCTGCGGGTGATCCCTTCCGGGACAATAGGTTTTTTAATTGTGGTAAGGAGTATAGAGCGCGGTACTTTGCGTGTCAAGCACTAAGTCCCCTTGTCTTCCTTTGATTTGAAAAACAGTAAATAGAACGTATTGGCCGATCCATAAATGCCAGCGAGCATCACGAGCCACGAGCCGGGCAGGAGATTCAGGAAGTAAATGCCGACGCCGGCAGCAAGCGATATGATAATTGCCCAAAATACTTTACCGCGCCGGGAGCTAATCCATTCTTTCGTAACCTGAATCAGTGTCGTTACGATCACGCCAGTTAACGCATAGGCTCCGATTACAGACCAGAGTTCTTGAATGTTTCCTATTTCCATGGTGAATTTTTTATTACGACCTTTTAGAAACTATCTTTTTGAAGCTCATTATCAAGTTAAATATCTCTTTGAGAATCTTTGCGATGTCGCGGAACTTTGTCGTGAGATCATAGGCAGTCAATCCAGTAAAGTACGGCTCGGGATCCACCGCTCCAAAATAACCATTGCTTTGATCGAGATTGAACCACGTCCAGTCGTTTTCGCCCTGGTAAATCGGCTTCAAGCCGAAATGGAGATGACTGCCAAAGCTGAAACCGGTATTGTCGGCTTCGCCGAGTATGTCGCCGATTTTCACTTCTTGTCCGACTTTGACCGGAATGTTCGGTAGGAGATGCCAGTAGATCGTTTTCCAGAAATGCGGCTGACCGTTCACATCGAGAAACTGTTTTTTGGTCCTTATCACGACGCCGTATCCTTCTTTGTTGTCCACACCGACGTAAGTGACTACTCCGTCGTGGGCGGCCCGGACATTTGCGGCGTGAATTTCGTGGCCGCCGCCCCGGACCGCATCGATGCCGTTATGGCCTTTGATGTTTATTCCATTCTTGCGATAGAATTCGCCGTTTAGGCCGAATTTTTGGGCAACCGTCCAGGGGTGTAAAGAATAATATAGTTGAAGCGTTCTCATTTTTATCTGTAAATTTTACTTTTAATGAACTCCCAGACTGCAATTGCCGTCAAAGTTGCCCCGCCCCAAAGGATAGTGGCTTTTGTTTTTAGAGCATTAATTTCCTTGTCATGTCTTTCAACCTTTCCGTTTATTGATTTAAAATGGTTCTCTGTATTTTTGAATCCTTCTTTAACTGTCCCCTCAAGATGTCCGATGGCACGCATTATTTCGTTGTGCAGATTTTGGTTATCCATGTTTATTTGATTATGTTATTACGATCGAGGTTGCCGTCTTTGCCCAGCCAACCTTAGAATCATCGCCATTCTCATTACTGGTGCTTAATGCTCCGTCAACAGCGAAATACTTTTGTCCCGTAGTCAATCCGCTCTGGTTGCTGTCTGTCCCGATCAGTTTCACGTCGACAGGATTACCAGAAGTTACCGTTGCTTGTACAATTCCAGTAAAGTTTTGAACGGTGTCACCTTCACCAACAACGGCCGTCCCCTGGTTTGAATTGCCTTCATCGCGATAGCCCACAATAAACGATCCTGTTGAATTTGTGTCTGCTATCGCAATGTAGGTCGTGGTTGCCGCGTTAAACGTAGTAATCGCCAAGCCCGTCCCTACGCCGCTCACCGTATTCCCGTTTATCTTTGCCGATACCACCTTTCCATGATTCGAGTCTCCCGCGTCTTGGTAGGCAATGACGACTGTCTTACTGCCTACTTTCGCTATTGAAGTAAAATTAGTAATGCCTGTTTCAAAAACCACCTCGCTCCCAAAAGTTGGCGTAGTGCCTGATATTGTCGCTGCAACCAGAGTCCCCTGGTTTGAATTACCTTCGTCTTTGTAAGAGACAATGAGATTGGTGGTGGTCGGGCATACAGCGTCAATCTCGCTCGTATCGGCTGCGTTGAAAGACGTCTCTCCTCCGAGCGTGATGATTGTTCCGCTTACGGTCCCTATTTTTACATAGCCATCGTTGTCGGACACCTTTCGATATGCAGCCACAAATTTATCGGTGTCAACCTGTGCAAGCGAAGCGTTTGCATTGTGTTTGCTGTCTGTCGGCGGCGCTCCCATTCCAAGAGCAGTGTCACTACCTTTTGTGATTACTAATGCGCTTACAGTATTTGCCCAGATTACTACTGCTGTGTCCAGCGCTCCCGCCATCACAACAAATTTGTCAACATCAAGCTGGGCGCATTTTATAATTGATGTGTCCGCGCTTGGAAAGTCGCCGAAATCTTTGATTGTCCCGAGTGTAATAGTTGTTCCTGATACCGAACAGGGGCGACCGAGTCGCGTTCGGTTTCCTTGTGAGTAAACAACTACAAATTTATCGGTGTCTAATTTACAAACATCTATGACAGGTTGCGACGCTACGCCGCTGATAGTCACTTCCGTTCCGAAACTAGGCGTGGTGCCCGATACCGTTGCCACTCTTGCTCTTACATTTGTGCCGTCCCAGTAAGCAAGAACGAACTTATCATCGGCAATTTGTGCAGCCGCAACGTTTGTGGTTGCAGTTGCTTTAAATACTGTCTCTGACCCTAGTGCTGCGCCGTAATTAAATGCCTTCTTTACCTTATTTCCAGATGCAACGCCAGCGGGATCACCGATGGTAAGATTTTCGCCTGCAGTAAACGATTCAAGTGTCCCTTTCATTTCCGCGCCATCCACGAAAATTTTGACGGTTCGGACCTCAGCCCATTGTTTTGCTGCGCTTCCTAGATCGTGGGTATCGTCGGTTGCAGGAATAATGTCCTGATCCACGCTTGCTGGATCAAAGGATTTCCCTAAAAATGGGCGGACGTCCCGCTGAATGTAACCGTTCGATGTATCATCTATGTCTTTAATGCTTGTTTCGCCAACGCGGTTAAACACTTCACAAAGAGTTACCTTATCCTGCGGGTAGGTCGGTATGCTCGGGCTCGGCGCTTCCGTGCCCTGGACAATCGAGAGCACTCCTGCGCTGTCAATCACAAGAAGGTCAATGCGGGGGTTTGTAGTCGGTGCAACAAAAGAGGGACTGTTCCCGCCCGCAAACGCAACGCGCGTTGAACCAATATAATAAACTCCCGATTCAACTTTAAGAGTGAGATCAGGAGTTGCCTGCTCGTGGGCAAGCAAATGCGCCGCCGCAATCGCATCCTTGCGGAGATTATTGTATTGAGCTGCTAATGCGTTATCTCCTATATTGACTTCTGCGCTGCGTGCCATGGTTTAAATAAAAGGGACCCGCAGCTTATCCTGGAGATCAGGTAAACCGCGAGTCCTATGGTTATTCCACTTAGACTCAAACTCGCCTATCGCGAGTATTGATTTTCAATTATATGTCCTAATTATACCACATCTACGTGATCGTGAATTCAACCTCTACGGTAGTATCCTCGCCGCTTGCTTTTATGTAGGGAGTCGCAAATAATGCTCTGTTAAACAGTTGTCCTGTCCCGATTGTTGCCGATCCGTCCACGAACGTCCCGAATTCGTTGTATGTGCCATCTGCAAGTTCTGCGTCTGACATAAAGAATTGAATAGTAACGATATTATTACTCACTGATTCAAGTGTCTTTGCTTTTCTTAAGGTCGGGGTCTGGAGAGCAGTATCGTTGTTTAAGGGCGTTGCTGTGCCCGTTCCGATCTCACCGTGGGTGATATTGAGGGTATAGGTGTTCGTGCCGGCTAGCCGCTGGGCTATCAAGTTACGCCCATGATCAGAGCTTGAAACCACAAGGTTAGGAACTATCAATTCGCGAAGAAGTTTCTTTGTCCCCACCCTATAAGTTCTAATAATAATTCTGCCACGGACTCCGAAGCTATCAGGTAGTTTTATTAGATTGTGTTTCTTTATGCCCATGTCGCAAAGTTCCATTTGAAGTCATTTGATCCACCCACTCCCCACGTGTAGGGAGGTGATTTTTTAATTGTGGTCACTAATTCGCCAATATTGATTGTCTCGGGAAATATCTCAAGCCTCTGCAACACTTCATCATCGGCAACATCAATGTTCTCCCTGTCCTTTCCAAGCAGCCCCACCATCATGTCCGTAAAGGTTACATCGCCCGATGCCAAGAGAAACGCTTGGTATTCCATATGATCACTCCCCCGGGCTTTCCCCGTAATCCCGTTTATTTTAAATTTCTTGTCAATGCCGCGAATCGTGCTGTTAATGCGTATCTGCTGCCCGGTTTTCAAACCCGTTTCGGTTGTCCTGAACCGCACCTCATATAAGCCGTCTGACCACCGCCGCAGCTCTGACTTTGCCAGCTGCTGCGCTTCAGTGATTGAAATAATGTTCTTTTTAACAATTATGTGCTGATACTCGCCGTAAGTTGAAACGCTTATCTGGTCCCGCACTTTTGCGATCAGTGGTATGTGGGAATCGCCAAAAACTACTACATCATCCCCTACCGCAGGTTTGTTGTTCTCACGGAACTTAATCAGTTTTTCCTGGAAATTGTAAAGGCAATCAAATGCCAGAGGATCACTAAGGAAGTCCGTACCGACCGTCTTCGCAGCTCCCGCGACTTTAACGCTGATGTTGCTGTATCGGTACACAAGCGGGAATGTCCGCTGCAGACCGTCTGCATCGTATTTATCAACGGCATCAGCTTCGGCAATTGTGCTTTTATATTTCCCGCCGCGTACAATGATTGAATTCTTGAGTTCGTGAATATTGCGCTCTAACTTCAACGTTGGCCACTCTATCTTGTCATTTGAATCCTCAACATCAAAGGGCGCGGTATTTGTCTGATCATCAAAGAAATTAATGTCCTTATCGTAGTCAACATACCAATCCCAGTTAATAAGATCAGCAATCTTTTGGATCGCTTTACTTACCGGCTCGTAGTTGAATTTTATTGAGCCTATAGTCGGCGTGCTTGTCGGGACGTTCGCTGTTGTAAATGAGCCGTCGGTGAAGGTTGTAATGATATCAAGAATGATCGCGCGGGCTGTCTGGTTTTCGTAGCTCTTTACTACGAGCTCCTTGTCGAGGGTGTGGTGGTGATCCTTGCATCTAATCTTGTACCCGATGAGCCGGCCGCCAATGACGTTCTCCAACCTTTCGGTAATGATGCCGCCAAATATCTTTACTGCGTCCTCTAGGAGCTCTACCGAATCTCCGAGCGCAGGGATCGTCTTTGAGGGCGTTTCTCTAATGTTAAACTGCAGGATATCGGGCTCTTTTGTCAGCCGTTCACTCTTGGTAAGCGTATCCCAGGCAATATGGTCATTCCTGTCGATGGTATTTATTTTGAGAACAAGTGCCATAATTTATACCCTTATCTGCCGTTTTATTTCGTTTGCGATTTCATTTGCAAATTCAAGCGCTGCCTCTCTGGCCGTCATGAACGTTCCGCTCATGTTGATGGTGATTCCACCAATGCCGGCCGCGCCCCGTAACGGAATTACAGCTTCCGGTCCCGCCTCGCCGATCATAGCGAGAGTCGGCCGGGTCACAATACCGCCGTGCTGAAGCCCGAGCACATTTCGCGCACCACCCAAGACATTAGAAACAAACCCACTCACACTTGAGGACGCAGAGCTTATCGCGCCCGAAACACTACTTCTAAATCTTCTCATAGCATCGATCGCCTGCATGACTTTGAAAATAACATTAGCGACTGCTTCAGTTGCATCGTTGAATGGTTTTATAAAAAATGCGTTAACAATAGTAGGAAGGACTTTCATTATTTCCACTAAAGCTGGCAGAATAATAAGCGCTAACTTTTGTAATTCAACATTGAGCTTATTTTTCAAAAGCTGAAATTGTGCCTTAGCTGTCTCGTTTTGTTTTTGAACAGCCTCATCAAAATTAACGGTTGCATCTTTCGTTGATTCCATTGTTTTAGCAAAAGCTTCACTTTGCGATCCTGTTAAAGAAAGGATGGCATTTAGTCCTTCTACCGATCCTGCAGCTTTGGCAAGCGCTTCCTCATTTCCGGCTGCTGCCTCTTTTAATTTTTCAAAAGCGCCTACTAGCCCGCCTGATTTGTCTATGAGCTGCTTGAATGATACGACGCCCAGCGAGTCAAAGAGATCTTTTGCCTCCTTGGTCGGTTTCATAAGCGACGCCATTGCCGCTCTCAGTTGAGTTTGTGCAACGGACGTTTGTAGACCTGTGAGGGTGAGAGCTGCGGTTGCTGCTTGTAATTCTTCTAAAGAGACTCCCATCTCGGCCGCTATCGGCGCAACCATACCGAATGCCCGGGAGAGCTGCGCAACCGTTGTTTTTCCCTGCTTTACGGTGTTAAAAAGAATTGCTGCAGTCTCTTCCGACTTGTCAGAGCTAATTCCGAAAGCATTGAGAGCTGAAGTGAGCAAGTCGGTCGCTTCTTCAGTTGTACCAAGACCCGCTACGGCCAAACGCGACGATGACTTCAGCACATCAAGCGCTTCATTCACATCTGATATTCCGGCCGACACAATCTGGTATGCAGCCGCTCCGAGTTCTTTAGGGTCTTTGGGAATTACCTTTGACAATTCCTGTATACCTTTTGTGAATCCTTTAATGGCTTCGGTTGAATCACCGCTAATGAGCGTTGCTATATTTGACATTTGCTGCTCAAATTCTGCAGCGCTTTGTATAATATTTTTGAAAGCAAGACCCAGTCCAATAACTCCCAGTACGGGAATAAAAGATTTAACAACACCGCCGAGTTTCCTTATAGAACCCGAAAGCCCCCGCATCTTTGCTGATGCTTCATCTCGCGCTTGTAATAAAATTTGGATGACCGTACTCGCCATTTTATTTTTTCTGTCTATTACGCATATGCTCCGCAATTCCTTCTATAAAATCTAGGCGCTGGTTCAAAAATTCTTGCTCTGTCCACTTCATCTTAAAACAGATAAGTGTTTTTATTTTTTCCCAACCGCGCCTTCGGTTAAAAAAGCCGTGATTTCTTTCAGTTGATCGAGGATCACTTTAACATCCCTGATATCGAGTTTACGCACGTTCTCCTCAGTGATTGGTAGTACTTCGTCTTTATCATTGGTCAAATTCCAGTCCTTAATAAGCATAGTTACTAAGGGCACAATCTTTTTGCTGTCACTGGCATCGTCTACCTGATCAAATTTCTCAATATCGCTCGCAAGTAGAGAGGTGTAAACGCTCACTTCGCCACCTTCGATGGCCTGAAGTTTTACATTAACGGTTTTCCGGGTATCTTGTAATTGAGGCATAAATATGATAGTTAATAATTAAGAGTCGACCTTTATATTTGTTTTTATTTTTATGGATAATAAGAAATCATTATGGGGGAAACGGTGGTTCCGTTGGCTAATATATTTTATTGGATTTATTTTACTAATCATTATTCTTGATTCGCTTTTTAATTCAGCAGATCTTACTGGACCTAAGGCAGTAAATAGAGTTAATCAACTCATTTTAAACAACGCAGAACATATCATCTCTCTTAATCCAAACTATGCTTTCAGTGGTCTTGCAGAACGTAATCTAGGCGGAGAAGGTTTTATCGTTACTGACTCGATTGGTGCTCGGTGGATTGTAACAGCAAGCAGTATTTTTGCAGATAACGGTCTTGCAAAATCCCTGACACCAGATATTAATTATTCTCCATGATTACGTGATTCAAAGAACTTAGCTCTCTCCCCCGCTCCAATGAGCGGGGTTTTGATTAGTAACTTGTTACTTCGTTTGTCGCAACGATTTCGATCATCTTGCTATCCGATATCGAGTAGTGTGCTTTGAACGCGAGCCGCTGCGTGACAATATCTCCTAGTGTGATTGCCCGGCTCACTGGTTCAAAGACCACTTTTGCAAGATCAATCTTAATTTGCGGGTTTGATGAAGCACCAATCGTGACATCGCTGTTCTTGAGGTCAATCCGCATTGCCTTCGGTGTTCCTGCAACCGCTGCATTTTTGAAGTCGGTCTCATTCTCCCAGATTGCCTCAACTTCACCTGATATCGTGAGTTGTTTATTAAGGAAGTCCTCCGGCTCTTTATTTCCGAGTACGTCATCAGATTCAAGGTTCTTATCAATCGTCAAGGTAAGTAACTTGACCTTCGTCGCTTGAGCAGCGTCAAGCCCTGCCAGATTAGCAGCGAGTTTGAAAGTTAAGTGCTGTGGTAGAAAACGGTTCTCAGTTGTGTTTGCTGGCGTAAGCGTTGCCGTTGCCCCCTTCTTTGCAAGTAGACTCACGACGTAGTCAATAAATTTGTCTCTCTCGTAGCGAATCTGAAGGGATTGCACCACACCAAGCGCGTGTTTGTAATCCTGCGCGCCGAGCGGATCATCAACAAACAGAGTTAAGCTCTGATGCTGCGCCCCTTGCTGTACTGTCACGGTATGGTTATAAGCAGTGGTTTCTTTAATAGCACTCGCGATGCTTCCGAGCGCCGAAAGCAGAACTAACGGGAAATGTTTATCAGCAATTGGCGCGGTAAGGTTACCCTCTGCCCATTGCTTTACAATCTCAGCCCCTACTGAATCCTCAATCACTCCGCGGCTTTGCTCATCGGCAACTTTCGCATCAGCTTCATCAATTGAAAGCTCTGACCACGGAATCCAGTATGTGGTGGCCGCTTCCGCAGTGCCCCGCACCGCCTCCTTAGTGATGCCCAGTTGAAATAATTTTCCAATTCCTTTCATGGTTATATTTTATTATTTTGTTTTACTCGACCTTTTTACGTTGTTCCTTCCAAAGCTTCTCAGCTTCCTCGCGGTTTTTCGCTCTTACCGTGAGGGGTTTATATTCCAAACCACCCGAGAAATGGAACTCTTGCAGCTGCTCCTTGTCCGGCTGCGTTATTTGTTTGTTCTGCGCTTTTTCAATTATATGATTAAAACGTTAATGCTTTTGTGGCCCGGGCGCGGATTGTTACGATAAACGCAATGTATGTTTGGTCACCGATCGTTGTCGCCTCGGGCTCTGATGTGGACGGCTCGACCCCACCGTCCGCTTTCCCATTGAGCGTTGGGTCATTATCAAATTTATCAATAATTGTCTCGACAAGGGTTTCGATTTGGTTTGCCGACGTTACGTTTTCGCCCTTCTCTAGGATTAGAATGTCAAATTTGTAAGTCCTTAAATTATCTCTGTTGGTGATCACCTCACTTGAAATTGAAGGTGCAGCAAGAATCGCGGCGGGGTATTTGCCGATATTGTAATCGGTAATGTCCTTTTTAAAGTCGGTAGATATTACAAAGCCGAGCGTCCCTGCAGTTTTGAGCGCATCAAGCAAAGTTTTTATTTCATTTTTTATGTCGGTAAGCATTTTAAATTTTTCTTGCTATCGCGCTCGCTATTTTCTCCGCCGCCCTTTGGAACAATGTTTTAATGTCTCTCTCTGATCGATCTACAATCCGATTCATATACCGGTTTGGCTTCATCCCGGGGTGATTAACAACGGTCCCGAATATCTGGCCTGTTTTTTTATTTGCAAGCACCCGCTTATTCCTCACTCGTATAGTGTGCGGCCGCGTACCCTCATGGACAAAAAGCGCGTAATTTGCCTTTGGAAACCATCGTGCTCTGAGCCGGCCACGACTAAACCGAAACGACTGCAGCAAATTCCCCGTTTTCCACGGCACAACCCCGCGCACAGTATGCTTTGCCATTACTGCCTGGCTCGCATCTATGGTTCTCTGAAGGATCGGTTCGCTAATCCTCGGCGACTCCCTGAGCGCCCTTTGCAATCTGTTTAATCCTTTAATTTTTATTCTTATTTCACTCATGATTTATACAAATGGTGCGAGCCGTACGTATCGCGCAATAGTGTCCCGGTCCTCGCTATCGAGAAGATCTTTCCACGTAATTGTTCCCCCTTCAAATGCTTGCGATTCTTTCCCGGCCTGATCCCGCTTTTTAAACCAGCGCACTACCAATCGTTCGCAGAGATCACTTAAGTCTGCAGGTAAAGTATGAGTCGGAGTTGTATCACCGGCATCACCTGCGTTTGCGAAATTGATTTTGTATCCTGCAGTATACGTTGCCCGGATTGAGTCAATGCCCCTTGGAACACCGCCGAATATCTTTATGATTCCCGACTTGCCGGCTTCCAGGAGCTCATAGTTGTCGCGGATGAACGCGGTGTAGTTCGGGTTCCCGGGTGTTCCTGCCCGGTATTCAAGCGTAGTAAGGACGGAGACAGGCGCTTGCTTTAAAAACACGAACTCCCGTTTCCCGCCGTGAATCGTGTAGACCTCGTTGGTGTAGGTATCTTCCTTAAATCGCCTGTTGCATTCACCTTCTACGAAATCAGTTACCCCATTTATGAGCCGCTGAATAAGCGTGTCACTATCAGTAACACTTATACTCATTCTGTCCTTAACTCTTTGCACTGTGGTCAGCGCATATGCAAGTAGTTTCTCCGCCATGTTTTTAATTCTGAGGGTTCAGCCCTCGCTTCGCGTCCCCTCCAATGACCGGAAAAGAGGACGCGTAGCTAGAGTTCAATCCTTGGTAAGATTGCCTACGCTAGTGGCTCCTGGTAGGCGCGGCCAAGTGCAATAACAACGCTCGATGGACAGATTGGCGTTGTACCAGCAACGTCCAATATCACACGCAACCATCGCTTGCGATTAGAACCAATGCCTACAATACGAATCTTATGTGCTTTATTGTCGTTCGCTACGGTGACTGTCAATGAAGCACCTGTAACATCGGCGTAAGAACCTCCAGAGGTATCGCTTTCCTGAACTTTAAAGAGGTAGGTTTCATCTCCTGTCGTTTCATCAACTACACCGACATCAATCACTGCAACAGCGCTGTTAAACCCTTGGGTATCAACAGCCGCACCGTTAGCATCAGCCGTTCGTGATGCTGCTACGAGCGTGGTAACGAACTTAATTGCATCGTATAAACTTCTCATTATTATTTTGTCTTTCGCTTAAGCGTCCTTGGGTTGACACCCGCCTCGTCCCTCGACTTTTTGCCGCGCCTGTGTCAGACGTAGCAGGGACTCCAGCACGAACTTAATCGTTTGGGACGCTATTATTAATTACCCTTGCCTCCGCTCTCCCCAGCTTCTACTTTTTCAATCGATCCTTCTGCAAACTTGCCTGCTTCCTCATCTGTTAATTCAAGAACTGCGCCTTCCTCATGTGCTGTCCCTTCCGGATACTCTAGCTCTTTAAGAACCTTGTACTGTGATTTTGTCACTTCACCGCCTTCACCGCCGACTGAGGGCTCACCATTAACCGCTGGCTCACCTTCACCAGGACTAGCGGGAGCAGGATTACCCTCGCCTCCGCCTTCCTTCACTTCTTCGAGATAATCCGTACCGATGTTTTGCGCAACAACTTCGTCGATCTCAAGGATCTCTCCGACTTCCTTCCTGCCGTCAAAGCCGATTGGTTTCAAAACTCGGTATTTTCTTGTTACATCGCTCATGTAAATAAATAGTAATTAATTAAATTTCGACCTTTCGATTAATAACTTTTGGATCTAATTCTCTGTTTGGATCTAATTCTCTGATAGCCGCGCCGAGGATCAGCACGGCTAAGAGAGAGTTATTGCTTAAGCCTAGGATGCAGCTGTCTTTACTACAGCGAATGCTGCGCCGAGAGCAATCGTAAGAGCAAGGCGCCTCTTATAAATAAGTGCCCGCTGATCCGCTCGCGCAATTTCCTTTCCACCGAAATCACCTGACCGAAATTCCTCAACCCGCATCTCACCTCTGTCACCGATAGCCATCGCCTTCATGTTGCCGAAGACCATAAACTTTGTGCTTACGGCCGATGCAGAGTTTGCTGGGAAATGCCGGTTGGTGAACACTGGATAACCCATCATCTCACCTGCTATCTTTACGCCACCGCCCGTCGGGTTGTTCTGTATAACTGCCATTGATGGCTGCCCGCCCAAAGAAAGTAATGGCTGCCCATTTGAATCTTTCTTTGCACGAATCTTTGCCCATACGGTTCGCTCCATGTACCAAGCAGATTCATTAAGGACAGATTCCTCAACCTGCGCAATAACATCAGATGCGTCCGTAACTGGATCGAACTCAGCAAAAGTGTCCTCACCAGTTGGTAGAGTAAAGACCGTAACGTCAGAGCTCTCAAGCAAACCAACAAATGGTGCACCGGTTCCCGCGAACCCCTGCTTGTCAAACATGTTTGCCAGCGCCTCACCGCCCAGGGCAAGAAGCCAGTCAGCAAGGTCAACGCCCGCGTCCGCCAAAAGATCGTTTCCAACCACAAATGCAAGCTGCCATTTCTTGATGATGAGTCGTGCCTGTGCAAAGGTAATGCCCGTAACAGAACCGGCCACATCAACGCCGAGGAATTCACCTTCAAGGAACGCTCCTGTGTATTTAGGAATGAGTTTCTCGTCCGTGCTCATTGGCCATCGCTGGGCCTGAGAAGAAATAAGCCCGACAGATGCCGCAATCCGAAGAATTGCGTTCGCCACTTCGGTCGCCACAAGGTAACCACCGCGGTTATCCTGCTCTTCGATAAGAGCTTCGTTTGCTTTGCTGTCAATTTTCTCACCTAAAGCGGTAGCTTGCGCTACTTTCACAAAGTCCCTTTTCATCGAATCAGAAAGACCTGTCTTGTCTTTACCAGAGAGCGCACGCTCAAGGCGAAGATCCTCAACAATCTTTTTCACCTGACCGGCAACCTCCTCACCGATAATCGGCCTAAGGCGTTCTTCCATCACTTTATCGATTACAGAAGCCATCTGTTCCCTAAGTACTTCTAACTGTTTTTCGTTCATATCTATTTTTTTAACTCAAAACGTTCTCGTGCTTTTTTATTAAAGCGTTCGAGAGCGTCATTGAGCTTTTCATCAAACGAACGCAAGAGTTCGCGCGCGAATATAAAGTCGTTAAACTCATGCCCGTCACCAACTCCCGCATCCTTCGGCCTTTTTTTTATCCCATCCACGCTTCGTGGATGCTCCTCGGATGCGTCACCCTTCGGGGTGGCTGCGTTGGGCAGTTCCCGCAAGGCAACGACTATTTTTTCTAACTGATTAATTATCGTTTCTTTGGAAGAGATCTTATTGTTCTTATCGTCCTTTTTTTTGTATAACTCTCGGATCATCTCGTGAATACGCTGTGAACCGGCCAGCTTAATGCTTTTTTCTACCTCACCATCCGTATCCTTTACGTCTCCTTCAATAAGTTTTTGCAGCAGCTTTATTGTCTCTGCGAGAAGATCATTAAATTTTCCAACAGGGGTTGTGTCCTGGAGATAAACATCAAGGAAGGCATTTATGATATCGAATACCTTATCTAATTTCCCAAATTTCTCGTCTAAATTGTCTCCTGCTTCCACTTCGTCTGAGATTTCTCCTTTCTTTTTTGCTGGCGGTTGATCTCCACTTTCCTCCTTAATAACAATTCCTTTTGTGACGAGTTCTGCCACATCTAATTTTTGAGCGGTCAAAAGCGATACCGCCTGGGGGTTGGCAGGAATAGGAACGAAGCTCCACTCAAGAAGCTCTGCTTTTGTGATTACGTTGTCCTCCATTTCTTTCGGAATGAATCCGACGCTTGCCGTGCGTATAAATTTAAGGTCATATAGCCGGCGGATCTGCTCGGCGAACGGATTGGCCTCTTTTGGCGCGAACTTACCTTTAGCAATCAATTTTCCATCGCGGACCTCAATGCTCTCAGTGAGACCGATCGGCAAACTATCGTAACCATGAGCCCAAAGGACGATCGGATTCTTCTTATAAAAACTGAGTTCCCAACCCTCTTGTTTGATTGACTCTCCCGCACGGTCAACGTCTGCGGTTGAAATGATTACCTCAAACGTCCCCGTATCCTCGGCTTCTTTTATTACTGCAATAGACTTTTGCACCTCCTCGCTTTTGAAGCGTACCTCAAGTTTCTGCTTTATTTCCTCTGTTAGTTTTTTAAATTTTTCGTTCATAATATTTTAATTTAGTTATTGGTTTATTCGACTTAATCGATGCTTATTTCTTCCGGTCTCATATAGCATCGGCAACTGACGTGGATGGGTGGACTTCCCACGTCGTCATAATCGACCTTAAATGTTCCACCATTACTGAGTTCTATTTCATCTCCCTTATTGAAAAAGTTATCTTCAATTGAGATCACTTTCCCATGGAGCGGCGCACAGATTTCAGGATCAACCCGTTCATCTTGAGCTGTGTACCACTTGATAGTTTTTACAACTTCTGTTTCTTTCCAGGCATCTTTTGTCGCTTTGTTAGCGATTCTAAACGTCTCTGTCCGGGCAACCCGTTCTGCCCGCACTTCATCACTGAAGGCATACACGCTGCGGACCGTTTCCTTCAACTCCTCAAGAGGCAACCCCTCGCGCTGGCCTTCCTCAAGCTTCTTTTTAAGGAGTTTCAGCGTTGATTCGTTGTAGGATTCGGCCATGAGCTCAACGGACTCATCTAACGCTTTTTTGTTTGCGGGCGTGAGAATGTTTAAATCATCAAATCCCAGAAACTCAGCAGCCGCGGATCCTTCCTCTTCATAGAGTTCAGTAAGGATTGGTGTCTCTAAATCAACGAGCACGCCAACCCATTCACCCTTTTTAAATAAATCATCGGGGTTGATCGCTTTCTCTGCCGGGAGGGCCTTGAGAGCACTCTCAAGATTCTTAAGCACTTCATCTTTTTGCTTACTGTTGAAATCTCGCAACGCCTCTACTTGCCGCTTCTCAAATGGCGATATGCGTGTGATAAATACTTTCCAGATAGCTTCGTACTGTTCGTCGTTTAGTTCTGCGATCCCCTGCTGCGCTCTTTCTTTTATCTTTTCTGCATCTTCTCCGATTTTTTTCACCTCATCAACGAGACAACCCGCGATCTCTTTCGATGCGTCTTTTCTGCGTTTCAGATTTAAGGCGAATCTTGTTTTCGGTATCGTCCTGCCGTTTTTGGTTTTAATGTTTACCACATTCTTCCGCCGCTTTTCGGGTTCACCGATCGGCTGTTTCATTAAGTCGCCTCTTACGGCATCACCGTTTTCAATAGGCGGCAGCGTAAAGTATTGTTCGCGCGCCTCGTTAATACTTATCACTGGTTGTTTGCCGGTGGCCGCTTCCATTTCTTTAATCCGCTGTTCCCGGTTCTCTGGTACTGGATTATCAAAGTCGAGATATATGTCGTCACCGTATCGCGGCACCAATCGCTCGTTCAAAAATGTAACAAGCAGTTCCATTTTGGGTTTGATTGTCCGGGCAGCGAAAACGAAATCGGCGGTCTCTGCAGTGGCGCGGTTAGTGTCGCTCTCGGCAGCGCCCAGGGTAGTTTTCGGCACCCGGAATCCTGCGAGTATCTTATCCCGGCTATCACGCTGCAGATTCGCAAAGTCCATGTCCTTAATCTTTGACTGACCTTCTTTATAACTTGTCCCTTTCGGCAACGCCGCTATCTTGTACGCGTTCTCAACACCCTTATAAATTTCTTCAAAAGATTTTTTCAAAAATTCTAACTGTTCGGGAGTGCGCGCGTTTTCCGACTCAAGAAATCCGCCGATCCGAGCACCATTTAAGAAAAAGCGGCGATTGAATTCAGTAGCATAGTTATCCGCATCGATCCATTGCGCGATTGACTGCACCGTTCCGATACCCTCAAAGGGATCGTTGGGATCGGGATAACGGATGTGAAGAATTTCGTGCGGCTGATACTTTGTAGTTTTTGATCCGATGCGGTAAGTGTAACCTTTTACAATCTCAGGAATCTCGCCCTTCTCAACCGTCATGTACTTAGGACTCAGCCAATAAATATTGCGCGGTTGGTCGGTATCATTTTTAACGCCGTCAAGTAACCAATATGAATTCCCACCGAGCTCGAGGTGTGCGAGTGTGTTGTACTTCAGCTCGTATCCTGTGTGATGCGGATTCGGAGCGAACAAGAGATTAAGAAGATCATGATCGAACAGCTCCTCAATCGATCCATCCTTCTTTATCTGAAATAAATGGAAAGGAATGCGCCCTATTTCTTCCGCAATTGCCCGCACAGCAGTGTAAACCCAACCGCTGTACACCCCCATTGCTTTTTCAACTGAGATTTTTTTTGAGCCACGCCAAATCGCAAAAGGGTCTGAGCCGCCCAACGAAGATGAGGTAGATATGCTTGACTTACGAACAAGACCTACCTTACCAAGAAGTTTGTTGATAAAAACATCCATAGAAACGCAAATAAAAAAGGACTCGTGACACGAGCCTCTAAATAGAAAGGCAAGGTCACAAGTCCTATGGTTGCTCCACTCGGACCCATCCCCGAGCTGGGAATGAATTGTTAATTTACGCTTTTATTATAACAAATCCACTCTGTTTTGTCTGTGGATAAAAAACAGGCGACTTTAAGCGTCCTCACTTTGTCCACATATGTGGACGTTTTGAAGATAATTAATCGTCTTTCTCCTCGTCCGGCTGATCAATTTCGCTCGCAGCGCTTCTTGCTTTACCAGTGATTATACTACCAAAGAAATCCATTAATCTTCCTAGTTTAAGATCTGCATTCCCCATGCTGTAATTTTTAATAATTCCGCTGACTTTCTTTAATATCCTTAGAGATCTCAAGCCACTTCCTTTCTCCCCCTCCGCGACTGCTTCTTTGTAAATGGGGTATAGATCCGTTACTCCTTTTAAAATATCTTCTATCTCTTTGAGCGCTTGATGAGCTCTCCTTTTTTGTTCCTCATCCATGATACCACAATACTTTAAAGCGGTATCGTTTTCAATCCTTCATTAAAATCATCCTCGCTATCGAGTTTTATTTGCTTTATGGCCGCATCAATCCGCACCGGCTTGCCATCTTTAAATACCACCTTTGCGGATCCGTAATTAATCGCCGCGGCGACACGCATCAGCCGGTCCCACTCGTCCGGTACCTCGCGCATAGTTCTTGTTGTTGGTTTCTTACCGTTCATAACATTACTACTCCATCTTGTTCAAGGCCCTCCTCGGCCAGCCCGAGCACCATGTATACAAATCCATCGGCCAAGTCGTCATCATCTTCTACGCCAAAACCGATGAGTTGATCAATTAAATCTTCACAACCTTTTTTAGGAAACAACACTGTGCCGTTTTGTACATAAACCGATGCAGTTCCAAGTCGCGATCTCTTGTCACTTCCCGGTTTCATCCCTTTAACAGCGATCATCTTGCGTTCTGCTTCTTGAATTGCTGCTTTTTGGAACGCCACATCTTCTATAAAAAACATCGGCGGAGCGTAGATCCGGAGTCCTAGAGCAATGCTTCTCATCTCACTCATAGTTTCGTTAAAAGTGAATCTAGCGTTAACTGGATTTGGGAGAACATAGATTTTCGGCATGCCATCAACAAACGCGAGCACTCCCGATACCATTGCCGTTTTGTTGGCCGTATCCTTTTTGCTGATTGCAAGGTCAACCCCCACCCCGCTCTTTATAGCTTCAGTTGGTACTTTATCGTAACGTCTGATCCACTCCTCCTTAATTACCTGTTCTTCTTCCGAGATAACTTTGAGCATGTACTCCCGCATCCACGTGCCCCGCGATCCCTTTTTTAAAGACGTAACCTTTTGCTCCTGTTTTTTTATCGCTTCCATGTCCGGGTACTTTCCCTTCCACATAATATTGTCTTTCTCGTCAAGGACTGGATATTCTCTATAAGTAAAGAGTGGATCGTTTTTAATGCGCGCTGCTAGTGAATCACGGTGAAGAAGATTAAGGAGTAATATTAACCGCGAACCAAACTCATCAATCGCAGGTATTACGTCTGAGCGCAGCCACTGTTCCGTTCTCTCCCGGTATGCTTCACCTTTTACTTTGTGGAGTTCCTCCGGGTCATCAATAATCACAAAGCTGGGACGGTGGCCGCGATGTATAAGTCCGCGGACTTTTTGCCCCCGTGAACGTCCCATAATGCGCACGCCGTTTGCGAGAAGAAGATTAAGCTTTGTCCAGCTCCTGTTTTTGCTAATCCCCTTGCTCATATCGCCGTAGTCCTGGATGAGAAGCTCGTTGTTCTCAAGCTCGTGACGAATGTTTGCGATATTTAAAACTGCAACGTCACCAGTTTCGTTAAATGGCAGTATGAATGGACTTTCTTTTTCAAGAGCTGCCCATAAAGTAAGCAATGTGTTTCCAAGAGTTGTCTTCGCTGATCCTCTAAAAGCGACGAGTGCGAGCATGTCTTCCAGCCAGTCGCCTAAAAGATCAATCATTTCCGGGTGAAATTCAGCGGGAGGTAATCTTAAATAATGCGAAGAATATACAAAACAAAACCCCTTGTAAGTTTTTCGGAGTTCTTTTCTAACTTCCGGATGCTCAAGAAGTTGTCCTAATTCTTCAGGACTTAGGTTTTGTTGGCTCTGAAATTGTTTTAATGTCTCGGCTATCATTAATATCTATTCTCTTTGGTGGTTCTTTAATAAGACCCCAATGATGAAAAACCTGCAGCATGTTAAGTTTTACTGCGTTGTCGAGCGGTATTGGGGTTGTTATATCCATTGATCCGAGTTTTCGCTGGTAGATACCTGCATCCATCTCCGCTTGCAGAATGGCCAGGTCAAGCTTGAAAATCATGTCCAGGGCTTTCATCTGCTCATCATAACTCGGCGGCTTCATACCTAGCTGCCTCATTTCTTTGGTGTAAAACGCTATCCGGATCAACCGCTCAGAGATAACACGGTATTTCTCACTAAGCTCACCGAAACGCGTTTGCAGTCTTTTTTTATCAGACTTCTCGACAGACTCCCTCCTCACTTTGCGGACGAGATTTGCAACGTAGTGCCAGTCAAGCACATTCTCTCTAGTCGTCTTGAAACCCTGCTTTAATAAAATGTCCTGGAGACCTCGCACAGAAATAAGCGGATCGTATACAATTGCATCACGAATAACCCGCCTTAGATTTTGTTCTACTTCCTTTGGTCTACTTGGCATTAATGATTGTGGTTTTTGGTGGTTTTATCTTTTTATCAGCTACCTGGTGGGCTCTGATTTCCTGAACTCGGGTTTTTCTGAGGTTCCCGGTACTCAAAACTGTTAACTGCAGCAATCACCTTTTTAGGGTCAAAGTTCTCGTTCTCGATGCGTTGTTCAAAGATTGTCTGCTCAATTGTCTGTTCAACCTCGACTCCTCCCTGCTTCCTCTTATCTTTTACGAGTTTTTTAATAATCACAATATACATAGTGGTTTTGTCACTGATTATTTTGCGGTCGACCTTTAATTTCCTGATTTTTTCTCAATATTGTTTCGTACCGCCGCCGGATAACATCGCAGAACCGCGGATCGTATTCAATCATGTACGCCCGCCGGCCGGTTTTCTCCGCTGCAAGCATTACACTGCCCGACCCTGTGTACGGATCAAGAATAATATCCCCGCGTTTTGAGGAGTTGCGGATCGCCCGCATAGGCAGCCAGTCGGGTTTTTCGGTGGGGTGCAGGTATTGCATCACCGCTTTGCGCGGCATCTCCCACACGTCAAACTCGTCCCTACTGCCGAAGAATTTATGTGCTGACCCTTCTTTCCAACCGTAAATAATGCTTACTCCCTTTACTTTTTCCTTTTCTTCTTTTTTCCGGGCCCGGACAATCCATTCATGCTTGTAGTCATAATCGCCCCATCCCTTCGATGCGATATTTTTAACCCATACGATCGTACCTGACAACTTGAATCCGTGTTTTTTGAGTTGCTCGAAAAACACCGGATAACTTGACCAACCCGAGCAGATATAAAACACCGCTCCGCTTTTTGCGCACTGCAGCATGTTAAAAAACGATTTATCAATAAGCTCCTGGAACTGTTCGGGTGGTAGGTCGTTATTCTTAATGGTTGACTTGTTTTCCTCTCTTAATCTTTTTCCGCGGCTCTCATAAGCAACGTTGTATGGCGGATCAGTCCATACCATGTCCGCCTTTTCATCACCGAGGAGGAGATCAAACGTTTTAGGGTCGGTTGAGTCGCCGCACACAAGCCGGTGAACCCCAAGATCGTACACTTCGCCGATTTGCGAATCATGATCTTCGGGGATTGTCTCCTCGTTCCCATAATCGGTATCATCAATAAGCCTGCTATCGAGTATACGACTGATCTCATCTTCATTGAATCCCGACATGGGAAGTATGCTTGATCCTCTGATATCCAAAATTAGATCCGCCAGCTTGTCAGCGTCCCACGCACCGCCGATCCTGTTTAGTGATAGGTTTAAGATCTTCTCCTGCTCGAGGTGAAGATCTACTTTTACCGTCGGCACTTCATCCATTCCTTCAGATTCGGCCGCTTTGACTCTCTGATGCCCACCAATAAGCACGAGGTTCCGGTCGGCGCATTTCTCGCAGGTATGTGTATTTACCACTACCGGGTTAACGAACCCGAACATGCGGATGCTCTCACATAGTTTCGTGAGCTCCGTATCAGTAATCTTCCGCGGATTGTATTCCGAAAAACGGATATCCTTAATTTTTATCTGTTCAATTTTCATTAAAACTCATCATGGTGTTCTATTTTACTTTCCGGTTTTTTCTCGATGGGCTTCTCCTTAAACCATTCTTGTTTCTGTTTATCGTCGACCCATGTTGTCCTGCACCAGAGGCCGGCTTTTTTCACGAACTTAATGCGGGGTTTTTGATTCGCTGGTAATATCGTACTCTTATCCTTCATAAGTTCTCCTTAATAAACTTTGCCTTGTCCCGGGATTGTGCAGCTTGGGATTGTTCAGTGGCAATATGCTCGCGCATTAAGGCTACGTTTTGGTTGTACTGCTTGATGTGCTCGATGATATCGGTATGCTCTTTTCCAAGAATTTTTATTTTTTCACGATCTTCGCGAGTATGAGAGAAAGCGAGTTTTTTAAGCTCTGTATTTTTCTCCTCTGCGCGCTTGGTTTCGTGCTCAACCAGCTTTAACAAATCACGAAGGATGCTCTCCTGGTAACACGCTTCTACGCCCTTGCTGTATGCCTTTTGTTCAAGCTGAGCGATAAGTTTCCTTTTATATGATTTTTTCTTTAGGAATTGGATCATTTCTTTTTTAGGCCTACTGGCCGTATTGATTCTGGATGTATGTCGACTCGCTTATTGCTGCACTCCAGGCGATCCTTCGGTATTTCAACATCGCACCTCCAGGGCATGCCGCAGTTCTCACACTCTATGATGCAGTGTGAGTGATCCTCACCGCCTGCGTAGTGATTAGTTTCTTTCTGTCCGCAGATCTTGCACGCTTTTCCTTTAAGCTTTGGGTCTTCATTCAACTCAAATTTCTCAAGCGGGTGAGTGTTCGGTTTGTACGTTCCTTTGTTGGTCCGGTCATGGACCCACACGTGTTGTTTTTTTAGCATGGCTAGATGGTAATTTTCACCTCGACACGACCTTTCTTATTCTTGGCCACTTGACTTTTGAACGAACCGTCGAGGTTCTTGTCGTCTTTAAACAACGCATCAGCCACCCCCTTCCACACATTGTCGGGATCGCCATGCGCGTTATTTTTCCAATAAATCTCAATATCCATCTGTGCTTTCCGTTTTGTGTTGAACGGTTTAATTTCGGTAGTACGCACCATCTCAATCCCGTTAGGGTCACCATTGTCACTAATTATTGCCTGCAGCCCGAGCGCTCTGCGGGTTTCGAAGTATTGATCGCGAACGTACTGCTGCCATTCCACATATCGAGTCGATGCGCGCCGCCAGGCATAATTCAGCATCCGCTGGAACGGCACAGGATTCCCGTTGTAATACTCTTGGTTGCCGTGAATTGTGAATTTAATAATCATTGGAATTACTTTTTTTGGATAATAGTTTTTAAAGTCGGGTAATACTCTCCATAAACAAATACAAATTTAAAATGCTTATAACTCACTTCTTCTTTTCCGGCCGCCTCCTTTAGGGCCTCCTCGCCTGTTTTTTGCAGCCAACTATACACACCCTCTTTCGCCCACACTGTTGTTATTTGCGAAGCCCTGTCTATTGAATGCCCGCTTAATCTCAGTGAGGTCGGCATAGTAACTCCCCGCCGCTTTAATTCAGCTTTGGCTATCTCGCCTTTCTCGCTATCTACTTCATTCGCGAGCCATTGTAAGTAAGAAATTGGTATCCGCGTCCAACGTTGCCCCTTATGTTTTCCAAAATTAACTATAAGATTGTGTGTATTTATTTCTTTATTCATCTGATGCTTCTTACCTGGCGCAATTCTTAAAAGTGATAGATAAGAGTTGCGCCAGATATGTCTAACCTATACTTTTTGCTGCCGGCTCGTCGGCTACTATCTCGACCATTGCCTCATTGGGCACATCGTGCAATCCGATGTTCGCGCTTTCCAATATCTCGCACGCTTCATTAAAGGGGTACGCGCCTGCTTCTTTCCGGTTTGTCGTGTAGCCGTGGCGGCCCGGTTTCCACCAGGCGCGGTGTTCATTGCTCCAGATTTTGAACCACCGCGTACCATACCCTGCTTCATGCAACGCATCGCACAATGAGGGCAAAAGACCCTCTGACGCCTCTCGCAGCTTTTCGTCGTCAAGATCTTCGTCGCCTACCAACGCAAAAAGCTCATCGGTTAGTTGATCTAATACTTTTTTATTCATGGCTTTTCTTATCCTCGCTTCGGGCAAGTTCGTTTCGTGTGTCCTGGCTGCCCGCATTTTTTACAGAGCCGCTGACCTTTCCCTACTTTTCTGCCTTCTTTGACTACCGAAAGAAAAACAACGTCCTCAATCGGCTCGCAAACGGCAACATGCCTCGTGCCTGCTTCATTTATGTAAAGAACAACGAGATTGCCATTCTCCGCTATAAAGAACTTTTGATTCATGTTTGTGATTTTATTTTTGTAATCGACCTTTCCAATCTTTTAACCTGATATATTCATGAAATTTACACCCCTCGTACGGGCATTGAACGCTTGGATTGACTGTTCCATCGTCTGCTATTTCGTGATCATGCAGTCCTGCCGTCCCGCCACAACTAGGACAACAAAGATTAACGCTTGGCCTGTTTCCTTGGTCTATTAAGAAAACCTGCCTATACGTCCCTTTTTCGTCCCATTTCCCTTTTGGTATTTCAATCATGTTTAAATTAGACGATTTTGTTTAAAAGATTTTTGCGTTAATTTTTCTTCTTTTAATGCCTGGCGAATTTGTTTTTTAATATCGGCTTTTGGAGTATAAAATTTAATTGCAATTTCCTTTTTTATTGCCGGGAGATTGATTTTAACCATCCTTGAAAACTCATCAGCAATAACCTCATCGCTCAAATTATATTGAGTTCTAATTTCCTCCACTGCTCTTGTAATGGCTGTTCTCATGATTCTTCTAATTCCTTCATGTTTTTGGTTCAATCTTTGTGTCTTTAGAAATATCTGCCGCTATCGTCGCCTGATCCGCAGAAACCTTAACCTCCCCGATTAACTTTTCTGCCTGTTCAAAAAGTTCGTCCGGAATATCAAAATCCACTGCGAATGCCACTGTTGGCTGAAATTCTTTCCTCATACCTCTCAACGATTCAAGTGGGGCGTAATTCGGCTTCGGAGAAGCACTGACTTTATAGTCAATTCTTTTTGATTTTCCGACTCTTATATATGCTCTTACTTTTGCCATGATTTTATTTTTATTGTTCAAACAATTTATCTGCGACCTTTGCCTCGCCCTCAATAACTTCAATTACTTTTCGCGCGCTGAGTCTTTGGAAATAAACTCTCATGGATGTTTTTTTATATCCGGTCAGATCCATAAGTTCTTCACGATTTACTCCATCCGGATAACGCTCAATGAGCACGTTAAATATCTTTGCCTCTCCTTCAGGTAATGTCTGTTTCAAATGTTCACGCAGTTCAGATCCAATCGGAAGCGACTTAAAATCAGAGCCAAGTGCTGCTATACCGATATCGGTTGCAAAGAAATTATTGTCTGACTTCGTAATATATCCACGCTGTGAAAGCTTTTGGAGATAAACACGGCGAGAGGTCTTTTTATAGCTAGTTAGCACCGCAATATGTTCGGTTTTAACTCCATCTACATGCTGGGCGATAGCAATTAAAACTTTCCTCTCACCTTGATTGAGCGGTCCTGATTCATCTTCATCTGTGAGCGCCGGCCGGGACTCGAACCCGGGCCCCCGCGGGGGAACCTCGATGTGCTGCTTTTTTTCTACCTGAACGGGCGCCCGTTCAGGGCCTGCCTGCCTGCCGGCAGGCGGCATTGCCATTGCCGACGCTTTTTGCGCAACTTTATGAACTTCTTTGGAGAGAATATCCATCGCTGACAGAATCGATGTTGCAGATTTATCGGCCATAATAGAAAGCTCTCTAGTCTTTTTGAGCATCGCTCTGATTTCCTTTTCGCTTTTCTCAAACTTCTCAAGAGCTCGCTTTCCAATCGTGGGGATCTCGATACGTTCGATCTTTACTGGTTGCTGTTTTACGGCCGGGCACTTATGAGTTTTCATTTCCCGTTCAAGCTCGGCAATGCGTCTATGCAACACCTTCGGATTTTCGTTCTTCGCTTTCTCTATCGTCGCGGCCATCTGTTTTTTCAAAACATTTAGATTAACGTCGGCGAGATTTTTAGGCACAACTTTCCTTTCGCCCGACTTCGGGGTAGCCGCGGAGTCAAACGTATTAATGGGGAGCACATGTGTGCGCTTGAAAATACCCTCATCTGTGGGCCAGCCAGGAGACCAAAACCACGCATCCCCAACAGGTAAGGAAGGTAGGGAATCCATTAGCGTCTTACCTTGTTCTGGAGAGCCATGAACATCTATCCACGCTTTCATAGCAGCGAGATCTTGTGGCGCTATGGTTCGCAACACTACAAGCATCTGCGCCTGCGTAAGAACATTTTTATTAAGCACGGCTGAACGTTGGGTTACTAACGTACATCCTATCCCTCGTTGGCCTCCGCGGCGTACGATGTCCTCTGCGGCGCCAAGCATGCGCTCCTCGCCTTTCTGAGGTTTTTGGGGTGCTATGGCGTCTGCCTCGTCTATCACTATCATGCAAGGAGTACGATAGATTTCCCGCGCTTTGAGGCGGTAAATATTCTCCAATAACGCCGTCATGAACGTCGCCACCTCATGTTTGCGAAACGGCGATAAGTCAAGCAGAACACTAACCTGTTCTTCTACGATGAGTTTGGCCACTACTTCACCAGCGTTCACTTCAAGCGGCGCATCACCATGCTCGCCACCGAGAATAACAATAGGAAGACCTGGCTTTTTGCCATCTGACGAGGAACGTATGCCCCACTGGTCGCCTTTCGGATCCACGAGAATGACTTGCTGTCCCGACGTGAAAAGTTGCTCAACTAGCCGGCGCATCATGTAGCTCTTGCCAGCACGGCGCTTTGCAAGAATGGCAATAACTTGGGTAACTATTTCAAGCGGCAGAGAGATCTCTTTTGAAATTTTAAGTTTGATTTTACTCATAATTCCTTAAAAAATTCTTCTATTGGTTTTTCTTCGGCGAGGTGGTCTGTGAAGCGATGCCAATAGTAGAGCCACGATTCACCTTTCCACCCACAATTAACAATTCCACCCTCACATTCACAGTTCAATGGGCAACTTCCTAATTGGTTTTTCCACCCCAACGCCTTACCGAGTGATTGCCAGAATTTGGGGTCGAGGAAAATTCTCTCAACCATTATTTTTCTGCTAAGGATATTTTGATTGTTACCTTTCCAATGAAGATAAACATTCCAAAAACCATCTTTCGCTTGAGGGTCATCGTGTTGTCCAACAATAAGTTCCTGATAGTTTTTCCATCCGAGCATTCCATACCCACCCTCTATCGCTTTTTTAATTGTTTCTTCTATACTCATAGCATCTTGATTATTTTCTCCCTCGCCTCTTCCCAGGAGTCCTCCAGGATGATCTCGATCACCAGCTGCAGCCTCTCACGCGGCTTCATATTCTTTGCAGCGTCCCGGAGTGTCGCCCCAACATCGCGTTCCTTGACCATCTTGCCTTCCCAGTTCTTGCGCGTTACCAATTTTATCTTCAACTTGTGGCGGTTCATGACCGGCCGGAGGATTTGCGGACCTCGTCCCAGTTGCTTCTCGAGTATCGCGTCCAGGACCTTCTTTGACATCGGCCACCTCACTTTTTTGAGCGCTATTAAGATTCTCTTATCCTCTTTGTCTTTTTCTGCCTGCACGCGCTGGAGTTGCTTCTTCCGTCTTTTCTTTTCAGCCGGCGTCTGCTCATAAGACGTGAACGAGTAGTGATGCTTTTTACAACTGCCATCAGCACAGATCCAAAAGATACTTCCGGCTCCCGGTCCCTCTACCGCGATGGCTTGCCTAGCATAACTGCAATGTTGTTTCTTCTTCGAGCCCAAGGACTCATAGTTGCTGCGGGAGAGAACGCCTTTGCTTGCCGATCCGTAGTCCTTTCTAACGAGGATAAGATCCTTAATTCCCCCTTTGCGGTAATCGACATAAAGATCCATCTTGCGCTTCCAACAAACTAAGTCTGTGCACTGGCCGTCTTTTATTTCTCCAAAGAGATCGCTCCTGTTTGGCGGGCACTCCTTGCATGGTCCGACGGCTTCGGCCACTTTCTTATCGTGGAGCCACGGCTGACTTGCGAGAGGTTTGTATATCTCTCTTTCTATAAGCTCCTTAAGAGCCACTGCAGTCGGTGCATTCCACCCGCTCTTTATTTCTTTTATAACCGTTTCCTGGTCGTTGGGGCTAAGCCCCGCTACCAAAACCGCGCGGCCGTAGTCTATTTTCCCGGCCCGATACTCCTTCGAAGCAGCTTTGGTGAGATTGGTAAGCAGTAATCGCTGCCGAACATAGCTCTCCGACTTGCCCACTTTCGCGGCTACGTCCTTCACCTCATATCCCGACACTTCTATAAGTTTGCGATACTCCTCCCCCTCGGCAACGGGGTGGATGTCTTCGCGCTGTAAGTTCTCTATGATTTGTATCTCCCTGGCCTCGACGTCGGACAGCTCCCGCACGTCTGCTGGGATTTGCTGTAAGTCCGCAATAGCTGCCGCTTGGAGCCGGCGACTCCCAGCGACAACTTCGTAAGCGACTGATCTGTTACTTGAGCTTGTTTCCCGGACAATCACCGGCACTATTACCCCTTTCTCTTTGATACTCGCCACAAGATCGTTGAACGCCGGGCCTTGGAACGCATCCTTGCCGCGAGTGTTCGTTTTTGACTCACAGCACTCTGTAATTTTTATTAATTTTATAGTCATTGTTTTATTTTTTATTGATTTACGACTTTAATTACTTGTTATGTTTTGACTTTATCTCCACTTAAAATCCTTCCGGTGGTGGAACACAACCTTTGAACTCCCCGTTATAAATACTCCTGTCAGGCAGCTGACCGTTCCTGATGCACAGCTGCGACTTCAGTGTCTCCTCTGTCCTGATCACGTCTAGGATCTGTTGGTTCAGAGTGCAGGGCTTTTCCTTAACTATGATTTCGGGATCCGGCCGGAAAGGAATGCTAACCAACATCCCCGCCGCGAAACCGAACAGGAAAATGGTTATAACGATTATCAGATATTTTTTTATGATTTCTTTATACATGTAAAATTCTTTCAGGCCTCTTTCGGATTTTTGGAGCTTACGCGGCGATGTAATGACAAAGAAGATTTCTAATTACTAATTTGATTGGGTATCAGTAATCATCCTGAACCGTTGCCGGCCCTGTTTACTTGTTTTTTTATGGTTCGACCTTTTACTGCCATTCATGTTCTTGCTGCTCTTTCCTCCACCGCGGCCTCCTCTTGAAACTTCGTGCGCTCAGCTGGAGTAAACGGCTCTTTAAAGAGTTTTGCTTTTAATCGTGCCAAGCGCTCGATCATTTCGCTTGGATTTTCTTCTGTAAATGTTTTTCCGAAGCTCGGCGGTTTTAGGTGCCGCATTGCAAACACCTCAAGTTCCTTCCAAAAATTAGGATCATTCTCCATGCGATTCATTAGACCGTTCAAAATACCAGCTGAAAGGAACGTCGCAATCGATGGACTAAATTTCCTAAACGTCGGATGCGCCAGGAAGTAGGCGGCCAGCTGCTCCAGCCGGTACTGGTTCAAAATACCCATATCCAATACTCTCTTTAGGTTCCGGGCATCCTTGCCTGTGATAACCGGCTTTATACCGCGCGCACGCTGAGTTGTCTCGTGCCAAAATTCTATGAATTGACTGTGCAGTGATCTCTTGTTTTCTTTTAAATTTTTACTTTTAGAGGCGATCGGCTCTGCCGTTCGCAAGGTTTTGTCTTTTTTAGACAAAACCCCTTTTGTAATAACGGTTACTTTTGTAGTTCGCACTTTTGGCGAACGCACTTTTGGCAGGGGTAGGTGCTTATCTGCTACCCCAGCACTTTTGGCAGGGGTATCAAAAATGGTCATAGGAGGCAAATGGAGGGCTAGGCGGTAATAAATCCTATACCCGCATTTTTGGCGCTTTCCCGCCGTATCCAGGGCGTTTCCTTGCTCATCGTACGCCCCGACTATCCTATGTTTTTCAATAAGCACTTTAGCTGCTCGTGAAACTGATCTGCTTGCCCTTCCCGATTTCTTACAGAGTTGATAATGCGATATCCAATCCTGTTCTTTGCGCCGGCCGGTTGCCCGATCTTCAATCCAGCCGAGAGTTTGATCAGTAATTACAAGAAGTATGCGCAACTCCGTATCTTTAAGTCGTGGCATCCATGTCCGAATAATAAGATGCGGGACCTGAGTTGTGTTTGGAAGAATACTTTTGTGTTTTTTATTTTCCATATTAACTCACAGACTCTTTTAAGCGTGCTAAGGATTGGTCTTGTTGATGTTTTTCTGCTTCATTCATTACCCTTTGACGTCTTATTTCGTTTTCATTCCAATATCTTATGGCGCGCGCAATAGTTTCTGTGTGAGTGAGATTCGCAAATTTAGGATAGCCAATGCTGTTTTTCACGCCGTCATACTCCTGCCAGTATCTCCAAATTGCTCTTTTCCGCTTTTCTACTCCGAACAACACCGGATGTTTTACGAGAAGTTGAAACACATTACTAATAACTCGTTCAACGTGCGGTGGTATTCTTCTTTGATCTTCTTGTTTATCCACAGTCCCGGCTATATGGGGGTTTATTTTTAGCTCCCCATCTTTGCCCTCATCGCGAGAGCGTGAGGGCAAAGTCGAGAGCCAATTTCTACTTGGCTTCAGGAGCCTTATCCTTTTTCTTCGGCGGTTTTGAGACGCTTTCGGGCGGTTCTCCGTCTTTCAGCTCACTAGGCGGTGTGGCGGCGGGATCCTTGCCGATATTTAGAATCCTTCGACTGTCTCGTTCCGACCAATAGGCGGATCCTGCCTCGACCAGGATGTCCATTAGTTTTCGGAAGCCTTCGCGCAATTCGTCCGGCCTCATTTCTTTCATGGCCGTTTCGGACGTGGTGCCGAAAGCCATATCGAGAGAGCTTAGTTTGTTCGCCCGGTCCTTACCCACTGAACTTGGGAAGACTCTATTTAGGAGGCCTTCAATTTCCTCGAGGAGAGTTTTGAGTTCTCGGCGGTACTCCCACTTTTCTTCTTCGGTGCGGATCATGGCGGCCGGGTCGCCCTCAGGCAACAAGTTCCCGGCTTTAGCGAATGGATCAGAGAGCATCACCTCGACGGCCGGCGCGAAATGTTCGTAGGTAGGGTTCTCGAACACCTTGCCATCGGTTACCGTCGATCGGTCTTTTATAACCGTCGCGGTGCGGATCACGCGCTTCAGACTATTACCCTCCATTTCCTGAAAGCGCTCCATTTGAATGAGAAGATCCGGCTCGTAGGCGGTCTCGCCCTCCACCTTCATCTTGATGCCGGTTTTTCGGAGCTCCTTTTTATGAGTGTCCTCGTTCATCTCATAGCCGTATTCGTAACCCGCTCTGCCACACATAATGATGTGGTATGGATCACCTACGAACGGATCCGAAAAACTTTCTTTCCAGGCCGGCTTAATCAGGCCCCAGTCCTGGAATTGGAAGTTGGCACGGCCGATTTTTTTCTTGTATGCACCAAGAAAGTTTTCCCAGACGTGGGAGATAGAATCGATGATAAGAATATCGGATAAGCCCTCTTCTCGCATCATACGCATCGCCTCCATGAGATCGGTTAGTGATTTTGATTCCCTTACAAGGACGGGAATCTTCGCCTCCGCGAACATCGGCTTTAAGAATTTCGCGGCTTTCTCTGTATCGAATATGACAACCGGTTTTTCTGATTTGATCCGTGCGTGGAGGCCTTTGGCGATTAAAGCGGATGTGTAAGTTTTGCCGGAGCCGGCTAACCCTTGCAGCCCAGCTTTGAAGTATGGTTTGGTGTTCTCGGCTTCGGTGAAGAAATTACTGGGTACTCGACTCTGTTGTGAATTATTGATCATTGATTTACTTGATTGAGTGCGATGAATCTCACCGCATCTTTTTGGCACTCTTTACAACTACAAAATTGTCTCTTGTGTTTGCAGTAATTCCATTTTCGTCGGTGCCGGCCGCAGTGGTTTTTTATATCACTGCCGTCGAGAATGGTTACACCATTAATACGTTTCACGTTTATAATAGTTGCTAGTCTTACCGATATCGCTCGGCATCAGCGCGACCTTTGACGAGATCGGACAACAAAAATGCCCCGTTTCCACGGGGCATTTCTTTAAAGGAGATTTTTTCTTACTTCTTACTCTCCTTATGAGTTTTATGCTTCCTACACCAACGACAAAACTTCTTTAATTCAAGTTTCCGCTCCACCGTCTTTTTATTCTTGCGCTTATTGTAATTAACCTTCTTGCAGGCAGTACACCTAAGCCGCACTAATTGTTCTGTAAATTTCCCCTTTGCCATGCCATAATTCTATAATTTTTTGCGCTTAAACGCAAAAAATTATCTAGAATTATGAGCACCCCGAGTGTACCGAGGGGTTTCTTTAATTCAAGTAAAATCCCTGAGCCAGAGGGGAGGATCGAACTCCCGACCTACTGCTTACCATGCAGTTGCTCTGCCACTGAGCTACCCTGGCATCGCTCATCTTCATTCGCTCCCACAAAACCCTCGGTTTTGTGTCCGCTCGCTTTGCTCGCTCATTCCGACACGGGGAAACCCTTCCGCTTTTCCCCGACCCCCTTTCGTACTTGCTACGGGCAAGTACCTGGAGCCACCTCACGGATTCGAACCGTGGACCTACTGTTTACAAAACAGTTGCTCTGCCGCTGAGCTAAGGTGGCACACGTGCTCTAAAATTATCAGATTTTAACTTTGGCGGCAAATTCTTTTACAAATCAAAAAGAAAAAGAGGTGCCATCGCATTACCGACAACACCCCTTTGAATTACTTGTGCTACATTGTCCGTCTAGTGACCAAAGAACCCGCGGCCCTTTTGGTCAGGGATAAGATAAAGAGTTACCCCACCCTTCCGGCACACATCTCGGATCGCTTCGTCGTTCACAGACCCCTTTGAGGCAAGAATAGCTTTCACCCCCGCCTTTATGAGAACACTGGGTCCGTCCGAGAACGGGAAGAAACTGTCCGAGTAAGCAACTGCGCCATGGATGTCGTGCCCACTTCGCTCAGCTAGCGTTACCGCGAGCTCCGCCGCACCCACTCGATCCTGTCGGCCTGTACCGTTCCCAATCACGGCACCATCTTTCGCAAGCGTGACCGTGTTCGAGTTGCTTGTGCTTCCCACCGCCCATGCAAGAAGAATATCCTGCAACGCAGCGGAAAACAAAGGTGTACCCACACACTCAATATCCGAATCGTTCAGGTCAAGCACATAGGTATAGTTGGGTTGCCGCAAGAACCCGCCGCGCACGTACCGGAAACGCAAACCAGAATCAAGCGAATCAGAACCGAGACTGGCAAGCGCGGGGTTTTCAAGTAAGCGGCATTTGCCCCTCTTCCGTTTGAGTTCCTTCTTTGCCTCATCGCTAAACGAAGGAGCAAACACGCCGTCAAGGAGCCTTTTTCCTGCTCCGGTCATATTCCACCGACGGAGGTAGACGGCCTCTTCCTCACCGATGGGGAAATTCGTCATGACCAATCCCCCAAAGAGCGCTAGGGGATCGCCTATGATCATCCTGCGGAGTGCCTCAATCACGTTATCCGCCGTCGCCGCTCCACAAGAATTACCGTGCTTGACCCCCACAGCTATGAAGGGTGCCGACATCCCGTTTGTCTCGTAGGCAGCCGCGATGTGAGTGATGGTTTGCAACAGACGATCCACATCACACCAGTTATTGAAACTGGGCGCACCGCCCTCAACAAATTTGAAGCAGTCAAGTGCAAGAGAATCACCAGTGCCGCAAGTGAAGAGATTAGCAGGTGTCTGCCAGGCATTTTCGCCATATTCGCAGAACCGTATCTCGTCACCGATTACGCCATCGATGGCTCCCTCAGAAAGGTAACGGGCGGACTCCAAACAATAGTCGGCTGCAATTGCTTCAGCTCTCGCAGCAAGCATATCCCTTGAAACATCTCCGTCCGATTCACCTTCTTTGAGCCACTGGACCACCATCTCGCGGTCTTCAGGATCCACTATGACGATACGGCGGCCCTTGGCAGCCGAACGAATTAGAGCGAGACCTCCGATGTCAGTTTTCTCAATAACCGACTCGCGAGTCGCGCCCTGCCGCCGCACCTCCTCTTTTAATGGGTAAAGGTCCACGCAAGCAAGATCAATCCACGGAAATCCCAGTTGATCAAGTTCCTCCCGCTGTGCCTCCGTTGCAAGCAGGCCGCCGTGGATTTGCGGAACGAGGGTGACCACGCGGTGGCCGAGCATCGGAGGAAACCCGGAAATATCAGCGACGTCCGTCACCTCAACCCCCGCTTCCCGGAGCACCCTCGCAGTGCCGTCCGAGGAAATGATGCGCCAATCGAGCGCTACAAGCTCCCGGGCGAATTCAACGATACCGTCTTTGCGATAAACCGAAATAATCGCGTTCCTCATTTCAACACCTCATTATCAGTGAGAGAGTAGGAAATCATCAAAACAACAGATTCCATCATATAAACTGCCAATTAACTGGTTCAAAGATTATCAGGTTTTACTCTCGGCGGCAAATTCTATCAAAATAAAAAAAGGCGAACCCCAAGTGGTTAAACCACGAGGGGTTCGATTAGCGACCAGCCTTCGCATCAACTCGCCAAATACTTATAGAGAAATATCGGCATAAGCTTGAGGATTCGTTCCCTGCCATACCAATTCTCCCAGGAACGAGTGCGCGCCTGCGTCGAGTCCGGGCAGAACCAGTCGCTTTCAGTGGACTGTTCGATTTCTTTGCAGACGAGGACTTTAATCTCTACTCTGGCTTTCCGTACTGCATAGGTGAGGTCCCTAATACAACGCCAGAGATGCGGCTTAGCGGCGACAATCCAGAGTTCTCTAAACTCTCGCTGCTTAGCCCATTGAACGGCACCTCTCGCTATCCGGAGAGTCGGCGGCGGATCGCCTGGCTCGCTGGTGTACTCCACTTCGACCCCTGGTTCACAGTGAATATCGAACTGTGTGTACACAGGAATATCGAGTGCATGCGCCATCTGTGAGGCGATGCGAGCGATACGCTGGTTGGAACTGATGGTGTGCGGAGTTCCGAACGCAAATGCTACAATGCCCGCCTTTTCCAAGAGTCACCTCCTGTTTTTGAAGTTATGCAAAGAGCCGATTTCTTACTACAAATATAGTAACAATAAGTATTATCAGATGCAAAGAGAAACACAAAACCATCACTGTCCTCACTTCGTCCACATATGTGGACGAAGTGAGGACAAGAGTAAATCAAATAAAAAAATGGTTGAAGTGTGCGCAGGTAGACCTTCTCCGTTCAAACCACCCTGATTTCCTAATAAGAGGAAGTCAGAATGAAAACCCAGCTGCTGGAAGATCCGACCGAAGGGAGCTAAGAAACCCGACAGGTGTCTTAAGCGGGGGTCGGGGTTTTCATGTGCGCAGGGCAGGATTCGAACCTGCGTAGCCCTAAGGCGCGAGTTTTACAGACTCGTGTAATTGACCACTCTACCACCTGCGCATTAATTAAACAGCATCTTTATCCTCCTTTTTGTCTCCCTCTGTTTCTGTTATTGAAAAGGTGCTCTCCTTTGCATTTTCTTTCTTAAGACGGCTCAATTTTTTGTTTATTGCATTGTCCAATTTCAATATGACAATACCCGACCGGCGTAAGGTTTTCTCCCAATAGAATTTTAGCCTTTGGTCAGCTTTCTCTAAATAGCCCATTATCCAGTGAGTTTTTAAGGATGGGATATCCGTTTCTCTATCATCAACCCTCGGCATCGTTCTGGCAAGTAAATACAAAATAGTACCCAAGCTTACCATTATTAACATTTCTATGATGAATTTGAACATACTAGATTTCGTACCTGCAAAACCTTTCTATTTTAACATTCTCGCCAACTTTCGCTATTAGTTGTTTCACTACGTCCTCCACTTTCACGGACTCATCTTTAATATATAACTGTCCGAGAAGTTCTTCAACGTCATTCGGTACCATGGCAGCTATCTGCATTGCCAGACTATGAGCCAATTCACGGAAATCTTTTGATCGGGCGACAAAGTCTGTCTCGGATCTAATTTCCAGAAGCACGCCCACTCGGCCGTTATGGACATAAGACTCTAAAATGCCGGCACCGGTTTTTCTCTCGCTTTTCTTTCCGGCTGTGACAACTCCCCGCTCTTGAATAACTTGAAGAGCTTTATCAAAGTCTCCCCCGCTTTTATCCAAAGCTCTCTTACACTCCATAACGCCTGCCCCTGTCGCCTCCCGCAATTTTTTAACGTCAGTCTTCACTCTTTGTTTTCTCACTATCACCGGGGTCTTCTTCTTTGCTAACCCCGCTTAAGTTTTTTCTTACATTCTCCATAACCCATTCTATACCTTTTTTACTGTGATCACTTGCAAAAATTGGGTACTGCACTAATCTCGGGTCATCGTCAGTGTCAACTATTGCGACTACCGGAATACCAAGATGACGGGCTTCTTTCACCGCCGTATCATGTTTTTCTATATCAACTATGAAAAGGACATCCGGTAATCTATTAAGAGGAACCAGTCCTTCAAAGTTTCTTTTAAGTTTTTCAATTTCACGGCTGAACTTAAGCTGTTCTTTTTTGGTATATTTGACCAATTCCCCCTTCTCTTTTTTCACTTTCAGCTCCTGGTAATATAAATTCCGCTCATGAATTACTTTAAAATTTGTCAGCGTTCCCCCAAGCCAGCGATTTGTCACATAAGGAAACTTAAACTCCAGCGCAAACTTTTCAACTGTTTCTTTTGCCGATGGTAATGTACCAACCAAGAGCATCAACATTCCCTGCTTTGCTTTTAAGGTTAAAAATTCAATTGCCCTACTTAAGCTGCTGACCACCGCTTCAGGATCCAATAATTCTATTTCGTTTCTGTTATCTATAATGACCGGTTTCATAAGAGGGTGAGTTTTTGATTTTTTGTGGCCGTAGATAACCCCAAATTCCGCCATCTCTGACAGCACTGTTTCATTTAAAGTAATATCCATAGAATTTACATGCTAACTGAAAATTTCTACTGTGTCAAAACCCCGCACAATTATACTAAGACGAATGTTTTTTTCTCCATTCATCTATTTTTTTATGGTTTCCTGATAACAGAACTTTAGGAACTTTTAATCCGCGTCGGGTTTTTCCTTGTGGTGAGCTAGTCGAACTATCTTTTGGCGTAAATTCTGCAGGCCGGGTATAAACAGGGTACGACCCCTTTATCTCTTCTAAAGATTCTTTCTTTCCAAGCACTCCGGAGACATGGCGACTCACCGCCTCAATTAACACCAGCGCCGGCAGTTCACCGCCGGAGAGTATATAGTCGCCTATCGATATTTCTTCGTCAGCAATGTGTTTAGCCACTCTTTCATCCACTCCTTCGTAACGCCCGCTGATTAGAATCAGCTGATCGTACTTACTTAATCTCTTTGCTGTCTTTTGATTAAATTTTTTACCTCGGGGGGAGAACAGTATCACTCTAGTTTTTACCTGCCTGCCGGCAGGCAGGATTTTGCGGCTTTTAGCTTTCAACGATTGAACCGCTTTGTATATCGGCTCAATCTTTAAAACCATTCCCGGTCCCCCGCCGAACGGCGTATCATCAACCGTCCTGTGATTATCAGTCGTAAAGCGGCGAAGATTTATCAAATTAACCTTAATCAATTTTTTCTTTTGGGCTCTTCCTAAAATAGAGGTTTTCAAATAAGGATCAAACACTTCCGGGAAAATGGTTATTACGTCAAATGTGATCATAATTTTATTACACCACAACTTACTCACACAAAGCAAAAACCTCGGTTTTTACGCTAGTCACCACTTAATAGAAAAACTGAGCCGAAATAAGTGGCTCAGTTTTTCCTAAAAGATTTTATATTAGAGCGTACCTGCCTTACTTAGTTTCAGTTCTAGGAGCTCTAGTGGAACCTTCCGGCTCTTCAATCTTCAAATTCACCCGCGCATTATTCTTGATACCTACTATACGAAGAAGACTGCGAATCGCATTGGCGGTTGAACCCTGACGACCGACAACCTGTCCCATGTCTTGGGGATTAACTTTAAGTAAAAGCAACACTCCCATCTCATCTACTTTGCGATCAACCTTCACGTCATCGGGATGATCAACAATAGACTTAATCAGATATTCAAGAAATTCTTGATCTACGGTGTTGTTAGGCATAGTCTATCCTACTAACTTTTCTGTTTATCTTACTTTTCGACCTTTTCTAGATTATTGCTAATTAACCAATCTTACCAGACTATTCCTAAAAAGTCAACTCTCCTTACCCTCCTTACTCTCCTTTTTCTCATCGTCTGAAGGCTTGGCCACAGCCGTTTCTTTTTTTTCTTCTTGTTTCGCTTTTACTTCCGTTTCTGCTTTTGCTTCGGGTTTTTCTTTAACTACTTTCTCTTCCTCCTTGCCCGCCGTAGCCGGAGCGGAGGCGGGTTTTTTCTTCTCCTCCACTTCTTCCGGCTTCACGTCTTCTTTCACTTCAGTTTCTCCAACGCTCTGGTCAAGAATCTTGCTTTCGGGCGCCGGAGCTTTATCTTTTAATTTCTTCGGTTTCCTGCTGTGAACTGAAATTTTCGGAGCTTTGATAATCTCTGCTTTTACTAAGAGGTTATGGACGCTGTCGGTGGGTTTAGCGCCAACTTTTATCCAGTGTTCCACTTTTTCTTTCTTTATATCAAACTTTTTACTGTGAGGGTCAAACCAACCTAAATCATCAACAAACCGTCCCCGCAATTTAGAACGTTTCTCAGCAACCACGACCCGGTAAGAGGCCTGATGTTTTTTGCCTTGTCGTCTGAATTTTATCGCTAACATAAATAAGTAGCTTTTAGCTTACAACGTTTAGCTTTTACGTGTCAATCTTACGCTTAGTAAGCGCTAGAAGTTGAATACAGAAAATAGGAGGCCGGCAAAAGCGTTTATCTCTTTTGTTGCTCTAGAAAATTTATCCTGCAGAGCCTCAATATTCCTTTGGAGGGTTTCAATGATTTTGTTAAGGAGTTCCAGCGTCTGTCTCTGGAGAGTCTGGACGCGGGTTTCCAGAACTTCTATGTCTTCTTCTAATTCTAGTTCTATCTCTGTTTCTTTAGGTGACGAGGGAGGAGCTTCTTTCGCTTTTGCTTGAATTAGCTCATTTAACTTCTTGAGGGTGCTTGGTCCTACTCTCCCGTAGCCGGGGAGAGGATCTCCTTCACAGATGATCTGATGCTTGCATTGAAACCTTTTGACTGCTTCTCTGGTAAGTGATCCAAAGAAACCGGTTACTTGATCCTCAGGATATAGAGAAGGATCTTCAGCTAGAAACATTTGGAGACGGCTTACCTCGTCACCGGCTGCTCCATAGTCCATTTCTTGAGTAAGGAGAGGGGGTAGAGTTACCGTGTCGTCTCTCTCAGGTGTGTCGTCTCTCTTAATGAGTATAATATCGTCCGATACCGTCTCTGATGGTGTGCCAAGGGATGATGTGTAGAATCTGGCGTATATGGTGTGTTCCCCGGGATCATCAGTAAGGACATAGGTCATAGTGGGTTTGAACAAGTCTCTCCTGAAACCCGTCTTACCTGGTTCATCTGATATAGGCCCAATAAACAGAGAGTTTTCAGATAACTCAACAAACTCCGTGTCGTCTCCTGCAGAGAGGGTAAGATTAACAGTCCTTACTGATGTTTCATCACCCCCATTGTTTATGAGAATGCTGAAACCT